>NZ_JBEZEA010000002.1:0-8003 GCF_040648635.1 Micromonospora sp. NPDC049114
GGCTTGGCGTCGACGGGGTTGGCGTGGGCGGCGATCGGGCCGGCGAAGACTCCACCGGCGAACGCGAGACCGGCCACGGACAGCATGCTCTTACGGAAGATCGTGTTCATGGGGGTAGCTCCTTCGGGGGTAGGAACACCACACGCACCACCAGGGGGGTCGGTGACGTGGGGTGTGAGCACCTCGTCCGGCGCTGCACAAAACAAGGGGGAAAGTTTGGGGGCCTGCGAGCCGGGGGCTCGCGGCGCGGCGACCTTGCGAGCGGGGCTCGCGGCGCCGGGACCGGGTGTAACGACCGGCCGTCCGGGGTCATTCCCGGCGGCCTGCGAGGGGGGCTCGCGGCGTCCGGACCGGGTGTAACGGCCGGCTGTCCGGGGTCATTCCCGGGGCGGCTCGCGAGCGGGGCTCGCGGGGCCCGGGCCGTGTGTAACGGCCGGCTGTCCGGGGTCATTCCCGGGGCGGCTCGCGAGCGGGGCTCGCGGGGCCCGGGCCGTGTGTAACGGCCGCCGGGCTGGGGTCATTCCCGGGCCCTCGCCGGGGCCCCGGGGGCGGGGTCACGGGGTGTTCGGGGGTCTGGAACGACCCGGCCCGACCGGCCATTTCCCACCCGGTCGAGCGGGCGGGGGCGGGCCGTGGTCCTGCGATCGTCAGGGTATGCAACGACCCCCGGGCCGCCACGATTCCGGCCCACGGGTGCGACCGGTCACAACCCAACCATCGCTCAGAAAGGGACATCCCGCCTATTCGACGCAGCGGACGCGGCTTGGCGGGGTGTGGCTGGGTAGTGATCGACTCGGGTTCGCCGATGTCGGGGTATCCGGGGCGGGTTGATACCCCGATATCGGCGAACCCGTGTCGATCACGGCAACCCGACATCCCGGCACATCGGCCGGACGCCGGCAACGCCGGCCGGACGCCGGCACATCGGCCGGACGCCGGCACATCGGCCGGACGCCGGCACGCCGGCCGGACGCCGGCACATCGGCCGGACGCCGGCACGCCGACCGGACGCCGGCACGCCGACCGGACGCCGGCACGCCGACCGGACGCCGGCACGCCGACCGGACTGCCCCGAACGCGCCTAGCCGGGATCAGGTCAGCCGAGCGTTGCCGCGTACCGGCGGCCTGGGCGGAGTGTCGGGGTGTGGGGCGGGCTTCCGATCACGCACGTCGAGTGCCCCGCCGGGCCACTCATGACGACGTGCCACCGGAGGGATGACATGGGGCTGGCGCCCGCCGGAAGATCCGACGGGCGCCAGCCTGAGGTGCGATCCGGGCACTGCCCGGTTGGTGGTGCGCCGATCAGTGCGCGGCCCCGCCGAAGCGCTGGCGACGACGCCAGGCCAGGGTCAGCAGCAGCATGATCGCACCGGCGCCGACGAGGCCGCCGCCGAGCTTCATGGGCGTACCGATGCTGTCACCGGTGACGGGCAGCGGCTGCTTGCGGGGCAGCACCCGCAGCTCGGCGGTGGCGGTCCGGCCGGACTCCCGGCCCGTGGCGGTGAAGGTCAGCAGACCGGTCACCGACGGCTTGTAGCTCTTGGTGAAGCGGCCCTGGGCGTTGGTGAACGCCGTGAAGTGCAGCGGCGCGCTCGCCTGGTATGCCACCGGCGCCATGGCCACTGTGGTGCCGTCGCTGCGGCGGGCCGGCGCCTTGCCGGCGGCGGGGGCCGCCAGCGGGGTGACGGTCACCGAGTGGTCGACTGTCTCGTTGGGGCCGAAGCCCGTCCCGGTCAGGATGACCGTCTCGCCGAGGAAGATCGTCGGCCGGTTGATGGTCAGGGCCGGCGGCTGCGGCGCGTACGGGGGCGGCTGGGGCGGGTCGGTGGTCGCGCTGGGCGTCGGCTGCGGCTGTGCCGCCCCCGCTGCCGTCGGCACGGCCACCACGGCCAGGCCGACCGTGAGCGCCATGATGATGCGGGATAGCCGCATGATTGGTTCCCTCCTACTGGTCACAGCTTGGTGCGGAATGAACTTGGGTGGTCCACGGGCTGGCGGTGGGGGTCAGCCACAGCTCGGCCTGCCCGACGCCGGTCTTGGCCGTCAGGACGGTGACCTCCAGCGCTCTCTCGGCGCCGGGGCCGATGTCGACGCTGGCCGTCGCGACCTGGCGGCGGCGTTCGGTGCCGCTGCCCAGTGCCGTTTCGGTCCCGTCGAGCCGGGCGTCGAGCACGGAGCCGCCAGCCGGACTGAAGATCGACACCAACGTGCGAGCGGTGTACGGATCACCAGCCAGACCGAGGCCGAGGATCGACTTGCTCAGCCCCGACTTCGGCGCCGTCGAGCGCAGGGTCACCCGCAACCGGAGCTCGCGGCGGCCGTCGGATCGGCATTCGCCGACCGTGAGGTTCGCCGTCGGCCGCAGGTAGTAGCCGAGTTTCGCGCCGCTGCCGTCGTTGAGGAACACGCCGACAGTCGGCACGGTGTCCTGTTCCGGGAGCGCTCCGGCCATCCGGCTGTCGCCGAATGTCCGCTGTTCTTCCGGTCGAGCACTCCAGAACAATATCCGGCGTTCCGTGATAGCACGGTCGAATGCGGACAACAACACCCTAGGGTTGACATTCTTCTTGAAGAAGGCATCAAACACCGCGGCCGCTGAGGACGCGAAGTACTCGTCCTGCCGTTCGTTGTCCAGCCGCTGGTAGGTCTCGTTGAGCAGGGTCTGCACGACCTTCTCGCTGGCCAGCGGCACACCGCCGGGCACCAGCACCGGGCCGGTCGCCTTGAGCAGGTAGGACAGCACCACCGGGTCGATGGCGAGCACGCCGTCGACTGTGGTTCCGGTCTTTCGTCGGAACATCTCCCGGTACAGGGCGGCGGCGGTCGGGAAGTGCGGCGTGAGGTTCACGTCGGCGGGATAGATGCCCGGCAGGTCGGTCCAGATCGCCCGGGTCTCGGCGGGCAACTTCAGCGCCGGCGTGAATCGGCCGAGGGAGGCGCTGCTGCCCTGCTGGCCCATCCGGACCCGACCGTTCTCGGCCTCGATCATCGCGTACGCGCCGAACATGCCGCCGGTGGCGCGCAGTTCGGCCAGGTTCTGCGAGACGAGCAGGTAGCGCCGTGGCCCACTCGCGCCGAGCAGCGGCGGCAGCAGCCGAGCGCCCTGGTCGGCAGCGGCGGTGAGACTGGCCAGCCGGTCGATCTCGCCACGGAGGTCGGTCAGCGCTTGGCGCACCTGGCTGACCAGCCGGTCGGCGGGCACCGCGCTCAGGTCGCGCCGGGTGCCCTGCACCGCGTCGTTCGCCCGGGTCAGCTCCGCGGAGACCGAGCTGAGCCGGGCCAGGTCCAACCGTCCTCCGGCCGGCACCAGGCTGGTCAGGTCCGTCCGCAGCAGGGTCGGGAACGCCCGCCGGGCCAGGTCGTCGATCGCGATGGCGATCAGTCGGACCGCGTCGAGGTCGTCGCCGGCGATCGGGGTACGCCGACCGACCTTCCAGCTCGGGTCGGACGTGGCGGCCCGGGCGGCGTCGGCCTGCTCCTGCAAGGCGGCGAGAGTCCGCTGGGCACGTTCGGTGTCCCCGCCGACCACCTGCGCGCTCAACTCCCGGGCCAGGCCGGCGGCGTTGAGCAGGTGGGCGCGCGCCTGCCAGCCCCGGAAACCGATCCATCCCCCGGCGGCCAGCAGGAGCGATCCGACGACCAGGGCGCCGAGCAGGGCCCGGCGCAGTCGCGCCCGCCGACGACGCCGAGATCGGCTCCGCCGTCGATGCGGCCGTTCGCTCTCCGTCACACCACACTCCCGTTTGCTGGAATCGGACAGTCCGTCGGATTCCCTGACGTTCTTAGCACGCTGCGGGGGAATCTCGTACGGTTATGGCATTTCTCGTCCCTTACGCGAGGTTTCCTCGCGGCTCGCCCGCCTCCTGCGGAACCCGGCCGGCGGCCTCGTGCAGCAACCGCTCGATGCGGTCCACCCCGGCCGGCAACGACATCTCCCGCAGGTACGTCTGTCGTCCCCGGCGGCCCATCTCCGTGCGCGCCGGCGGCGGGATGGTGGCGGCCAACCAGAACCGGTCGGCCAGCGCGGCCCAGTCCTCAGGCGGGCACGACAGCCCGGCTCGGGCGCGTTCGACCAGCTCGGCGGTGTCACCACCGGCCGACGCCACCACCGGCGCGGCGCAGGAGAGCGCGGCCTGCAGCTTGCCGGGCACCATGCCGCGAAGCTCCGGCAGGTCGCGCAGCATGATCAGCTGGTAATCGGCTGCGGCGTACAACTCGGGCATGTCGACAGGTGACCGCCGCTCAAGGAAGCGGACGTTCTCCGCCTTCAGCTCGGCGGCGAGCCCCCGCACCCGACGCTCGTCCGCTCCCGACCCGACCAGGACCAGGTCCATGGTGCGATCCAGCGCGGCCGCGGCACGGACCGCCGTCTCCAGCCCCTGGCGGGCGCCGATGGTCCCGGCGTGCATGACCACGCACCGGCGATCCCGTCGGATCATCTGCCGGGCCGCCGCGCCGGGGGTCGCCGGGTAGAAGATGCGCTCGTCGGTCCAGTTCAGCACCAGCTGGACCCGGGCCGGGTCGGCCCCGGCGGCGATCACCAGGTCCCGCATCGACGGCGCGGCCACCGCGACCCGCGCGGCCGTCCGGTAGATGCGGGTCATCGCGGCGCCCATCCGCGCCGACCAGCGGCCGTCGCCGTCCGCGTCCGCGCCGTCGCGTGCCCACACATCCTGTACGTGCAGCACGGCCGGCACCTTCGGCAGCAGCCGGAACAGGGCGGCGGTGGCGAACGTGGTGGCCGGCAGCTGAAAGACGTAGAGCACGTCCACGTCGCCGAGAAACCGACGCGCCGCCAGCGACGCGCTGCCCGCGAACGACAGGTAGCTGACCATCCGCCCGCCCGTGGAGGTGGCCCCGCCGGAGTAGCGCGGCACCCGCCGGACCGCCAGCCGTTGACTGTGCGTCTCGTGGTGCCAGCGCTGCCGCCACCCGGGATAGACGTGACCGCCGGGGTAGTCCGGGAAGCCGGTGAGCACACGGACCTCGTGCCCGCGCGCGGCCAGCTCCTCCGCGAGGCTGCCGGGGATGAAGGCGGGCTCGGGTGGGAAGTGGTACGACAGGATGCCGATCTTCACCGGAGCACCGCCGAGGACCACGGATCGGCCTCGACCGGCGCGGCAGCACGTCCGGCGGGCGGTCGGCCCGCGTACGATGCCGACAACCCCTCCCCGCGCGGCCAGCGACGTCGACGCACCACCCTCGGGGTGTGGCGACCCGCCTCCGCACCCACGAGAGGGCTCCCGATGGTCGATCGCGTGTTGTTCGTCTGCCACGCCAACCTGTGCCGCTCGCCGATGGCCGAGTTCCTGGCCCGCCGGTTGCTGGCCGAGCGGCCCGTGCTGGTGTCCAGCGCCGGCACCGACGCGATGGACGGGATGGCGATGCACCCGTACGCCGCCCAGGTCGCGGCCGAGGGTGGCGGCGACCCGGCGGCCTTCGCCAGCCGGACGCTGCGTCCCGAATACCTCGCCGACGCGACGCTCGTGCTGACCGCGACACGGCGGCAGCGTTCGATCTGCACCTCGCTGGCGCCCGGCGCGCTGCACCGGACGTTCACCCTGCGCCAGTTCGGCCGACTCGCGGCAGCTGCCGAGCCGCCCGCCGAGTCGCGCGACGACCCGCTGCGGGCCGCCATCGCCGCCGCCGCCCACGCCCGGGGACGGTTGCAACCCGCCGCCCCGGACGCGGACGACCTGCGGGACCCGATCGGCGGGACCTCCGCCGACTTCCGTCGCTGCGCTGAGGAGATCGAACGCTCGCTACGACCCCTCGCCGCGCTCATCGGCGCAACCGGGTGAGTTCCTGGGTGCGGTCGCTGACGCCGTTGACGCCGGCGCCCTCGCTGTGCCGGGGGGCGGTGGCCCGGGCGGTCGGCACCGACGCCGTTGCCGGCGAGGTCACCACCCGGTAGGCCTCGTACTGGTACGCCTCGGCCTTGGCCACCTTGGCCATGTTCAGCACGCAACCGAGCAACCGCACCGAGACCGAGTGCAGCGAGCGGGCCGCCGCGGCCACCTGGGTTCGCGACGTCCGGCCCTGCTGACTCACCAGCAGCGCGCCGTCGGCCTGCACGGCCACCACGACACCGTCGGTCACCGCGAGCAGCGGCGCGGTGTCGATGATCACGATGTCGGCGGACTCGCGCAGCGCGAGCAGCAGGTCCGCCATCGCCTTGGAGCCGAGCAGTTCGCTCGGGTTCGGCGGCGCGGAGCCGCTGGGCAGCACCAGCAGGGACTTGTCGCCCCAGCGCTGGACCACGTCACCGACCTGGACGTCACCGACCAGCACGTCGGTGAGACCGACACCCGCGTCCAGGCCCAGGTACTCGTCGACCTTCGGGCGGCGCAGGTCCGCGTCGACCAGCAGCACCCGCCAGCCCGCCTCGGCGAGCGCGATGGCCAGGTTGCAGGAGAGCGTCGTCTTGCCCTCGCCCTGCAGGGCGCTGGTCACGGCGATGACCCGGGCCGGCTCGTGCACGTCCACGAAGCGCAGGTTGGTCCGCAACTTACGGACCGCCTCCGCGCGGGCCGACGTCGCGGCTTCGCCGACGATCAGCGGAGCGGTACGGGCTGCGTTCTCGAACGGGATCTCGCCGAGCAACGGACTTCCGGTGGCGCGTTGCAGGCCGGCGGCGTCGCGCAGGCGGACGTCGGCGACGCCGCGCAGGATCGCCAGGCCGACACCGAGCGCCAGACCGAGCAGACCGCCGAGCGTGAGGTTGCGCAGCGGCTGCGGGGAAACGGGGCTGGAGCTGACCCGTGGACCGCTCACCACTTCGATCTTGATCGGCGCCTTGCCCTCGGGCGGCGTCTCGACCTTCTGGACGAGCTCGACGAACTTCGCGGCGAGGGTTTCGGTCACCCGCAGCGCCCGGGCCTGGTCGGTGTCGGTGACGGAGGCGCGCAGCAGCACGGTGCCGGTCTCCGTGGAGGTGGTCACCCGGCGCTGCACCTCGTCCGCAGTGAGCCCGACCGGGGTCTCGGCCACCACGCTCTGCGCCAGGCGGTCGCTGCTGAGCAGGTCGGCGTACGACTTGACCCGCTGCTGGAGGAACAGACCACCCTGGTAGGCGTCGGTGACGCCCTGGTTGGGGGTGGTGACGAAGAAGGTCACCGAAGCGACGTACCGGGGCTGGGCCCGTACGGTCAGGAACGCCGAGACGCCCAGGGCCACCATGACGGTGACCAGCACGACCCACCAGTGCCGACGCACGTGGCGCAATTGGCGGAGCAGGTCCATCAGGAGTGCCTCCGTGCGGGTCCGGTTACGCCAAAGAACTTCACGAAAACCCCCAAGGTCGTCTGCCAACTCGTGAAACCATTAAAGCCCCTCATAGGGCTTATGTCCGGAGTTATGCATTTTCGAGGCGAACAAGTGCGCCCGCATGACCAACCCGACAAAGGGCCATTCGGCATCGGCGACATCCGGGAAAAGTCCACGGCCGATCCGTGCCGCCCCCTCGCGGCTGCCGCGATCGCCCACGATCGACCGCCGGAAGCGCACTGCCGCTCCTTGGTGCGCCCTCGCGCTGATCTCGGCAGGGACGCCGCTCGGGGTCGTACACCCGGCTGGCTGTGGTGACGCCCCGGCCCGGCGGCGGCGCTGGCACCTCGACCTGGGCCGCTGGCCGACTTCGTCTTCGTGGCGCGGCTGCGATCAGGCGCGAGGTCGTGGCCGCCGACCTGCGGAAGCGCGAGGCGTGGCACTCGCGGTGGTGGCCGACACCGGCCAGGTGACGCCGCCCGCGCGATCTACGCGGCGATGGTCCGGACAGCGGGCGGGGCGGGGTTGCGCGGCTGGGCCACCCCGATCGCCGCCGACATCGCCCGCACGCTGGCCGTGCTGACGGTGGTCACCGCACACCTGGCGCCGACCGGCGGGGTGGCGCCGGCCCGGGACGAGCTGCCCGCACGCGGATCGCCCGGGACGAAACGACGCCGGCGGGGGGGGCCGGGGGGGGGGCGGGCGGGGGGGGGGGGGGGGGGGGCGGGGGCGCGGGC
>NZ_JBEZEA010000002.1:8013-944670 GCF_040648635.1 Micromonospora sp. NPDC049114
CCGGTGACCGGTCCCCAGGTGCACCGACCGCAGCGCGGTCAGCGCGTCCGGGTCGGCGGCGGCCGTGAACGCCGTCGCCCCTGTGGGGCGACCGCCGGCGATGCGTGCGGAGGTCAGCGGCGACGCTCGCTGGGGCGACGCTCCTCGGTCTCGTCGGCCAACGCGTCGGTCGCCGGCGCGGTGAGATCGTCGCCCGGCACCGCCACCTCCTCCGCGAGGTCCTGCTCGTCGGGCTTGCCGCCGGGCTGGGGCTCGGGAGCGGTGGCGCCACCGGCGTAGCCGTACTCGTTCGGTTCGTCGTGCCGGGCCATGTGGTTATCCTCCCGCTTTTCCCTGTTTCGCTGCTACCGCCCACGGTAAGTGGTGATCGTCGTCCGCGCAGCGCGGCGGGGATTGTCGGCGCGACCACGGCGGCGCGAGACTCAACGCCGCCGCGAGCAGTTGGCGCAGCGCGACGATCGCCGCCGCGGCAGCGAGGGCACCCCACTGCGGATCGCCGGCCAGACGGAGCAGGCCGGCCGCCGTGAGCAGATCCAGCAGGACCCGAACCGCGACCCGGACGGCACCTGTGCACAGGGCGGTGACCACACCCACGACCAGGGCCAGCGCGGTCACCACCTCGACCAGCGCACCGATCACGGCCGTGGCTGCCCGTCGGTGACCTGCCGCTGCTCCTGCCGGATCTCCCGGCCCAGGAAGTAGTTCAGCGCCGTCCGGATCGTGGCGATCGCCGCCAGCTGGCCGATCTGGGTGAACGACGGTGACACCGCCGTACGCAGGACGTCGGCGGCCAGCTGGAACTCCAGACCGAGCGTCAGAAACCGGCCCAGGGACAGTCGGATCGGAGTGAAGACGGCGGCGGTGCGGTGCCGCAGTCCTTCGACCACGAACCGCACCGCCGCCCACACGGCACCCACGAAGATCACCAGAGCCCCGGCCACCTCCACCACGGCGACCAGCACCTCGTCGCCGTGGCGCAGCAGCTCCGCCGGCTCCACCCGGAGCCGTTACCCGCCAGCGGGGCAGCTAGTCGGTGCTCAGGTCAGCTCGTTGACGGCCTCCAGGATCAGCCAGAGGCCACTGATGGCGAAGAGCACCGCGGCGCCGTACTTGATGGTCTTTTCCGGCAGGCGGCGGCCGAGCATCCGGCCCACCAGGATGGCCAGCGCGTCCGCGGCCACCATGCCGATCGTGGAACCGAGCCAGGTGCCGAACCAGCCGTACTTGGTGGCCAGGGTGATCGTCGCGAGCATCGTCTTGTCACCCAGCTCGGCCAGGAAGAACGCGACCGACACCGCCACGATCGCGGTCTTGCTGGTCTTCTCGGCCTTGCGCTTCTCCTCCTCGGTGAGCTTGTCACCGCGCAGGGTCCACGCGCCGAAGCCGAGGAACGCCACACCGGCCACCAGGGAGATCCACTCGGTGGGCAGCACGGCGCCGAGACCCGACCCGATGGCGACCGACGCCAGGTGCACCACCGCCGTGGCGACGGTGATGCCGATCAACACCGGAATCGGCTTGAACCGCGTGGCGAACGTCAGCGCCATCAACTGGGACTTGTCTCCCAGCTCGGCCACGAAAATGACACCGAAGCTGACGACCAGCGCGGCGAGGAATCCCTCCATGACATCCTTCCCGTTCACGCCGGGAGGAGGTACGGGGGCGCCCTCGACCCGGCTGCGACAGCCTGAGTCGAAGGTCTCGCCCGCCCCGGAGACCGGGGCCGCGTGGCCGGGTGCGGAACGCACCAGTATGTCGACCACGACATTGGGGGCTACTCCCCTTCGCGCGACCAGCCTAACCGATCACCGAACGGCCCGGACGCCGCGGGTGAAGAGCCTCACCGCGCCCGGGCCGGAGATCGTGGGTGCAGCCTCACCGCGCCCGGGCCAGGGTCACGCCGAAGAGCCCGTCCGGGTCGGTCCAGAAGTTCGCCGCCGCGAAGCCCGCGTCGCGCAGCTCCGCGGCCACCCCCTCCGGACGGAACTTCGCCGACACCTCCGTGCGCAGCTCCTCCCCCGCGGCGAACTGGACCGTCAGATCCAGCACCCGGACCCGCATCGGGCGCGTCGCCCGCAGCCGCATCTCGATCCACTCGTGGTCCGGATCCCAGTGGGCGACGTGCTCGAACGCCTCCGGGTCGAAATCGGCGCCCAACTCCCGGTTGATCACGTACAGCACGTTGCGGTTGAACTCGGCCGTGACGCCGGCCGCGTCGTCGTACGCGGGCACGATCACCGACGGGTCCTTCACCAGGTCGGTGCCGAGCAGTAGCCAGTCGCCGACCTCCAGCGCGGCGCGCATCGCGGCCAGGAAGTCGGCCCGCTCGGCCGGCAGCAGGTTGCCGATCGTGCCGCCCAGGAACACCACCAGCCGCCGACCGCCGGTGGGCAGCCGGTCGAGCTGACGGGTGAAGTCACCCACGATGCCCCGGACCCGCAGCCCCGGATAGTCGGCGGCGATCTGCGCGGTCGACCCCAGCAGGGCACTTACCGACACGTCCAGCGGCACGAACGTGCCCAGCCCGCCCTGACGGGTGAGCGCGTCCAGCAGCAGCCGGGTCTTCTCCGACGAGCCGGAGCCCAGCTCGATCAGGGTCTTGGCGCCGGTCAGCGCCGCCACGTCCGGCGCGCGCTCGGCCAGCACCGCCCGCTCCGCCCGGGTCGGGTAGTACTCGGGCAGCCGGGTGATCTCCTCGAACAGCTCGCTGCCCCGCGAGTCGTAGAACCACTTCGGCGGCAGCCACTTCGCCTCGGCGGTCAACCCGGCCCGGACGTCCTCCCGCAGGCCACGCTCCAGGTCCTGCGGCTCAAGGTAGATCTCCAACGGTTCCGCGGTCATCGGTCCTGCCTCTCTCCTCGGTCACACACCTCGCGTTGCCCGACCGGTGCCGCTCACCGGATCGGCAGTGGGCACATCCGCACCTCGTCCACGGTGGCCGTGACCAGGTGCCCCTCCGGCACCGGCCGCCACCCGGGATCGTCGTCGTGTGGCTCGGAGGCCAGCAGCACCGAGCCCGCCGCCGCACGTACCGACAGCGCGTGGCCGAACGTGGTGGCCACCACGCGCCGCCCGTCGGTGAGCAGCACATTCAGCCGCGACCCCGGGGCGGCCACGGCGACCTCGGCCACCGTCCGGGCCACCGCCTCCGCCGGATCGTCGCCGCCGCGCAGCCGGTGCCGCACCAGCGCCCACAGCAACGCCGAGTCGGTCGCCGCGTCCAGGGTCAGCAGGTCACGGACCGGCAGGCCGGCGGCGAGCGGCACCACCGCGTCCGGCCAGCCCCGGACCACACCGTTGTGGCTGAACAGCCAGCGCCCCTCGGCGAACGGCGCGGCGGCACCGTCGAGCACCGCCATCCCGACGGTCGCCGAGCGGACCGCGGCCAGCACAGCGCCGGCCCGGGTCACCGCCGCCAGGTCGGCGATCGTCGGGTCGCTCCAGATCGGCTGGGCACGCCGGTACCGCACCGGCTCGCCGTCGCTCGGATACCAGCCGACGCCGAACCCGTCGGCGTTGATCGTGCCGCCGCCGCGCATGTCACGAGGCGCCCAGGACTGGCGTACGAGTGCGTGCGCCGGCTCGAACAGCAGCTCGGCAAGCGTGACCGGCGGCCCCAGATAGGCCAGGTGACGGCACATCAGCGCAAGCCGGCCGCCGGCGCAGCCGCCCGGCGCGACGTCACGGGTGCGACTCGTCCGGCGCGGCGTCCCGGGCGCAGCGGAAGCCGCTGAAGATCTGCCGCCGGATCGGATAGTCCCAGTTGCGGAACGTCCCCCGGCAGGCCGACCGGTCCGTGCCGAACGAGCCGCCACGCAGCACCCGGTAGTCCTCGCCGAAGAACACCTCCGAGTATTCCCGGTAGGGAAACGCGGTGAAGCCGGGATGGCCGCGGAAGGTCGTCGACGTCCACTCCCAGACGTCCCCGATGAGCTGGTGCACACCCAACGGCGACGCCCCCGCCGGGTACGCGCCCACCGGCGCCGGCCGCAGGTGACGTTGGTCGAGGTTCGCGTGCGCCTCGGTCGGGTCCTCGTCGCCCCACGGGTAACGGCGCGACCGACCCGTCGCCGGATCCCACCGGGCGGCCTTCTCCCACTCCGCCTCGGTCGGCAGACGCTTGCCCGCCCACGCGGCGTACGCCTGCGCCTCGTAGAAGCACACGTGCACCACCGGCTCGTCGGCGCGCACCGGATCCCACCTGCCGAAGCGGCGGTACGCCCAGCCGTCACCGTCGCGACGCCAGTGCATCGGCGCGACGAGCTGCTCGGACACCCGGTGCTCCCAACCCGCCGCGCTCCACCACCGTGGGTCGGTGTAGCCGCCGTCGGCGATGAACGCCACGTACTCGCCGTTGGTGACCGGCGCGGCGTCGATGACGTACGCGGGCAGGTCGACGCGGTGCGCGGGACGTTCGTTGTCCAGCGCCCAGGGATCGGTGTCCGTGCCCATCGTGAACTCCCCGGCCGGCACCAGCACCTCACCGCCGACGCGGGCGGTCGGCTCGGGTGGTGGCGGGGCGTGCAGAACCGCCGCACCCGCGCGCAGCTGGTGGGTCGCGAGCATCGTCTCGTCGTGCTGCTGCTCGTGCTGAACGATCATGCCGAAGGCGAACCCGTCGGCGACCAGCGGCCGGTCGGTGAAACTCACGGCGTCGAGCAGGTCGTGCACCTTGTCGCGGACCGTGCCCAGATAGGCACGCGCCTCCGCCGGTGGCAGCAGCGGCAGCGCCGGCCGGTCGCGGCGGGGCTGCTTGAACGCGTCGTACAACTCGTCGATGTCGCAGCGGACCGGCTCGCGGCCACCCACATCACGGACCAGCCAGAGTTCCTCCTGGTTGCCGACGTGCGCCAGATCCCACACCAACGGCGACATCAACGGAGAGTGCTGGCGCATCAGGTCGGCCTCGTCGACGGCCTCGGTCAGCAGCGCCGTACGGGACCGGGCACGCGCCAACTCCGCCGCGATCCGCCCCCGCAACCGCTCCCCCTCGGGATGGTCAGTCGTGCCCACAGCCACCGTCTCGCCGTTCACCGGTCTCCCTTTCGTTCGCGACTGCGGGGCTCGCAACCCCGGCTCACTCCTCGCGCTCACCCAGTCCGCCTTCCGTTCGCGACTGCGGGGCTCGCAACCCCGGCTCACTCCTCGCACTCACCCAGTCCGCCTTCCGTTCGCGACTGCGGGGCTCGCAACCCCGGCTCACTCCTCGCACTCACCCAGTCCGCCTTCCGTTCGCGACTGCGGGGCTCGCAACCCCGGCTCACTCCTCGCACTCACCGGTCTCCCCGCTGTGCGGCGGCCAGCCGCCGTCGTACGCCTCGGTGGACCTCGTCGTGGATGCCGGCCGGCAGCTCCAGCCGGGGCAGTGCGGCCAGGGCCAGGTCGAGCAGCGCGGCCGCGGCGGCGGCCAGCGTCGGGTCGGACAGACCGTGCCGCGCGGCCGCCGACCAGCGGTGCGCCACCGGCGCACCGATCGTGTACGCCGCGCGCACGGTGTCCGCGTCGGCGAACAGCGCGCTCAACACCGCCAGCGGGAGACGCCAGTCCCGGTCCGGCTGGGCGTCCAGATAGCGCAGTTCCAGGTAGCCGCGCGGACGCACGGGCGGAAAGAGGGTGCTGACGTGATAGTCAAGATCGTCGGTGGTGGGTGGGCGGGGCAGCGCCCCGTCGAGCCAGTCGGCGAAGGTGACACCCGGCGGCGGCGCCCAGTCCGGGCCGCGTCGGCGCAGGCAGAGCAGCGGCGCGGCCAGCACGTACCGGATCCAGGTGGTCGTCGGATCCTCGTCGGCGTTGCCGGGCACCCACACCGGGCGGGTGCGGGTCGGGTCGATGGCCAGCCAGGCGGCCATCCGCGCGGACGCCCACCCGGTGCGCCGCCCGGCGTGCCGGCTGGCCGAGGCGAACGCCGCCAGCAACGGCGGCCCGACCGCGTGGGCCGCCGCCCAGCGCGGCGCGACCTGGTCCGGCTCGCCGATGTCGAGGCAGACCTGCAGACCGGCGGTGCTGTACATCATCGTCCGGCCGGCCGGTCCCCGCCTGTCGAAGGCGCGGCGCATCGCGCGGTATCGGGGGGTGTCCACCACGGGGCGGGGCCGACGGTGCGGGTCGATTCCGCTGCGGCCGAGGGTCAGCCCGGCGGCGGTCAGCAGGCCGGTGACCTGGGCGATATCGGCCTCGGTGGCCTGGATCAGCGCGCCGGCCGAGGAGCGCGGCGGGGTGGAGATCTCCAACTGGCCGCCCGGTTCGAGGGTCACCGTGCCGCCGTGTCGCAGCGGCTCGGCGGGGCTCGCCGGGTCCAGCGTGACGGGGCTGTGGCGCCCCAGCGCCGCCCGCAGCCGCACCGGGTCGACCGGTCGGGCGGGGTCGGCGGCGTCGTGCACGGTCCATTCCAGTTCGACGCCGGTGTATGTCGGGGGGCCCGTCTTGAAGCAGATGCGAGCGAGATGTCGGCTGGCGGCGGCGGACTCACGCAGGATCGCGCTGCGGTCCAGCTCGGGCGACGTCACCATCGGTGCAGCCTCCTTCGTCGTGCGCCAACTCCGGAACACTGTGCCACCGTAAACCCACCCACCGACACTGTCGGCGGCGTCGAGGGTGCCACCAACCTCTGTCTAACAGACGAATTTCCCGGGGCACGGCAGAACGAACCGCGCCGGCTGGATGCTCAGTTCGCGGCCGGCCCCGCCGGGCGCGAGGGCTTGTGCTTCGCCGATCCCGGCGGCGTCGCCGCCGCGGACGGTTCGGCGGGGGGCGGCGTCCGCTCCGGAGCGGACGGCTCCGCTGACGGGGACGTTCGCGCCGGAGCGGACGGCTTCGCCTCGGGCACCAGTCGCTGGCAGTACTCCTCGACTGCGGCGACGCCACCGGCGGCCGCCACCAGCCGCTGGAAGGCCGGGGTCCGCAACTTCTTCTCCCGCTGCTCGGGCTTCCCGGCCCGCCAGGCGCGGCACAGCCCGTGCAACTGACCCCCCGGCGTCACGCCAGCCGACGGGGTGCCGGTCACCGACGGCGAGCCAGCAGGCGTCGACCGGCTCGGAGCGGCGGACGGGGTGGCCTCGGGAGCATTGGAGGGTCGCGGCGCGCTGCTCGGCACCGGAGGCGCCGGTTCCGGCGCCGGGTCCAGGTCCAGGCTGGCCGCGGCGAACGCGGCGCCCGCGGTGGCGGTGGCCGCCAGCGCGCCGATCCAGGCCAACGCGCCGGCGGTGAGCCGGCGGCCGCGTGGTCGTCGGCCCGCCGAGGGCTCCGGGGCGGCGGCCCGGGCGGCCCGGAACGCGGCCAGCGCTGCCTCCTCGCCCGCCAGCTCCCCCGGCCGGGCCGGGCCGGCGGCGGCGGCGAGCAGCCGCGCCAGCGGGTCGGTCGCCGACTGCGGGGCGGCGGACGCACGGGACCGCTCGGCCGCATCGAGGTCGAAAGCGACGGCGGTGTCGACGTGCGGGGCCGCGGCGGAGGCCGACGACGTGTCCGGGCCGAAAGGCGCCTCGGGGTCGAGGGCAGCGTCGATGCGGGTGGCGTCGAGCAGCCGCTCGGTCTCGGCACGGCCGGCGTGCCGGTCCGGCCGGTACGGGTTCATCCGGAATCCCCTCACGTCAGCCGTCCGCCTGCTCGGCGTGTGACGTCCGCCGGGATCGGCCGGTCCGTCCGCGAGGTGGCGGGACCACCTCGGCGCCGACCGACGGTGTGACGCCGTCGGCGCCGTGAGCCGGCACGGCAGGCGCGGACCGCGTCATCGGAGCGTCAGGCGTCGACACCCCGCCCTGCGCGTCGGTCGTCCCGGTGGGGACCGCACCGTTGGGCGGCGCCACGGTCACCGTCTGTCGATCCAGCAGGGTGGCTAGCCGCCGCAGCCCACGGTGGGCGGCGGTCCGGACGGCCCCGGCCCGACGCCCCAGCACCCGACCGGCCGACTCAGCGTCCAACCCGATCACGGCCCGCAACAGCACCGCCTCGGCCTCGCGCGGCGGCAGCGTGGCGATCAGTGCCAGGGCCGCCTCGGTGCTGATCGTCTCGCCGGCCCGCTCGGCGGTGTCGACGTCGCCGGCCAACTCGGTGAGCGCCTGCACCGGGACGGGCAGCGACGGTCGCCGACGCAGCCGGCGCAGATGATCCATGGCCCGGTTACGGGCGATGGTGACCGTCCAGGCGCGGAACTCACCGCCGGTGAAGGTGGGCAGGTCGCGGGAGATCTGCAACCACGTCTCCGACGCCACGTCCTCGGCGTCCGCGCCGACGAGGGCGGTCAGGTAGCGCAGCAGACCCGGCTGCAGGCTGCGGTACAGGAAGCGGAAGGCGTCCTCGTCGCCGGCCTGCGCCGCGGTGACCGCCTCGGACAACTCGCCGGTCATCCGCGGCTCACGGATCGTTCGGGACGGCGGCCCGGCCCGACGCGCCATGGCGGCGCTGTCCGCGCGCGCACCGTCGACCGCACCCGCACCGCCCTCCCCCGAATCCGCATCCGCTTCGCGCCCGCGTCCGGGCCGGCCGGGGGCCTCCGCCCCGGCGCGATGGCTCTCGACTCTCGAGGCGGTCGGCCGGGCGGCCCCGAGCCGGGCTAACGCTAGGAGGGGACCATCCGAGCGACAAGTCGGGATCGCGTCACGGAAGAGTGACAATTATCAAGCCGTCCGGACGGCGTGCCGCCGTAACAGCTGGGCACCAGCGGACGCTCCCGGGGCCGGGAGACGGCCCCCGGCGGTGATCCGGCAATCGTACGCCGGGATGTGTCGCCTTTTGTCACGTGCCGTCATCATGGCGTCACAGATCTGGCCGTGTCCACTGAGGTCGGACCGGTCGGACCGGTGGGTACGACCGCCTGGCCGATCAGCCGCAGCGCGCCGTTGGCCGCCACTCTGGGTACGGTAATGCTGTGTTGTCATCGGAGGTCGTGCTCAGCGGGCGGTACCGCCTGGACGAACGTGTCGCCACCGGCGGCATGGGCGACGTCTGGCGTGCCTCGGACCTGGTCCTCGGCCGGCAGGTCGCGGTCAAGGTCCTGCTGCCGGCGCTGGTCTCCGACCCGGACTTCATCGCCCGTTTCCGGGCCGAGGCACGGATCATGGCCGCTCTGCGGCACCCCGGGATCGTGCAGGTGTACGACTGCGGCGAGGACGACCTGCCCGACGGCGGTCGGGCGGACTACCTGGTCATGGAGTTCGTCGAGGGCGAGCCGCTGTCCAAGCGGATCGAGGCGGCGGGTCGGCTCGACGTGGCCGAGACGATGTCGATCGTGGCCCAGGCGGCGCACGCGCTGAGCGCGGCACACCGCGGCGGCATCGTGCACCGCGACGTCAAGCCCAGCAACCTGCTGGTCCAGGAGGACGGCACTGTCGTCCTCGTCGACTTCGGCGTCGCCCGTTCCACAAACGTGACCAGCATCACCAGCACGAACGCGGTGCCCGGCACGGCTCTCTACATGGCGCCCGAGCAGGCCGCCGGTCGTCCGGTCAGCGGCGCCACCGACATCTACGCGCTCGGCGCGGTCGCCTACTGCTGCCTGACCGGCGGTCCACCGTTCACCGGGGACAACCCCCTCCAGGTCGCCGTCCGGCATCTCGACGACGAGCCGCCGGAGCTGCCGCACGAGATCCCCGAGGCGGTCCGCGCCCTGGTGTCGCGGGCCCTCGCCAAGGATCCGCTCGACCGTTTCACCAGCGGCTCGGCCATGGCCGAGGCCGCCCGCACGGCGGTCACCGGCGGCGAGCCGCCGACGGCGATGGCGGCGTCGGTCCCGCTGCGCGAGGCCGGACCGGGCACCCGCACCGACGTGCCGGTCGGCGCGGCGGTGGCGAGCGCGGCGGATGTCGCGCGTCAGCGACGTCGCGGGCCACTTGTCGGCGCGGCAGCCGCCATGCTGGTAGCCCTGATCGGTCTCGGGGCGGCGCTGGGTGCGGCACGCAACACCGGCGACGAGGAGCCGGCGGTCAACCTGCCGACGACCTCCGCGACGCAGGCGCCCAGCCAGCAGGCGGAGCTGCCGGCGGCGAACGAGCAGAGCACCGACGACCCGGAGCGCCCGAACCGGCCGAACGTCCCGGACGCCACCACGTCGGCGTCGGTCACCGCCACGCCGAGCACGCAGCCCTCGCAGTCGTCCAGCCCGCCGTCGGCGACGCCGAACGCGACCACCGCGCCGCCGCCCAGCGACCCGCCGAAGACCGACCCGCCGAAGACCGACCCGCCCCCGACCAGCCCGCCCCCCAGCTCGGAGGCGTCGACCGGTCCGGACGATCCGGTGGGCAACTGACCAGCCGCCTCACCAGCACCGATATCACCAAAACGGACTTACGCCGCCGATAACCACTCTAGGCTCTCCGCAGGTCATTTCCACCATCTGCCGCGGGAGCCCGGGTGAGCGCTGAGAAGCTGGTCGTGATCGGTCAGGGGTACGTCGGGCTGCCGCTGGCCATGCGCGCCGTCGAGGCGGGCTTGGACGTCGTCGGCCTCGACGTCGACGCCGACCGGGTGAAGCGGCTCGCGTCCGGTGAGTCCTTCGTCGAGGACATCCCCACCGACCGGCTGGGCCGGGCGCTGGGCAGCGGTCGGTACCGCCCCAGCACGGAGTACACCGACGCCGAGGGTTTCGACATCTGCGTCATCACCGTGCCCACCCCGCTGCGCGACGGCACCCCGGACCTGAGCTTCGTCGAGCAGGCCGGCGTCGGCATCGGCCCGTACGTGCGGCCGGGTTGCACGGTGATCCTGGAGTCGACCACCTATCCCGGCACGACGGAGGAGCTGCTTCGACCGCTGCTGGAGTCGGCCAGCGGGCTGACCAGCCCCGGCGACTTCCACCTCGGCTACAGCCCCGAGCGGATCGACCCGGGCAACCCGACCTGGCGACTGGAGAACACCCCGAAGGTGGTCTCGGGTGTCGACCCGGCGTCGCTGGCCCAGGTGCAGGGGTTCTACCAGCGCCTGGTGGAGCGCACCGTAGCGGTGGACTCCACCAGGGTCGCCGAGCTGACCAAGCTGATCGAGAACACGTTCCGCCAGGTCAACATCGCGTTGATCAACGAGCTGACGATGCTCTCGCACCACCTGGACATCGACGTCTGGCAGGCGATCGACGCCGCCGAGACCAAGCCGTTCGGGTTCCTGCCGTTCCGGCCCGGCCCCGGCGTCGGCGGGCACTGCCTGCCGATCGACCCGTGCTACCTGTCCTGGCAGGTCAAACGGCGCCTCGGCCGGCAGTTCCGGTTCATCGAGCTGGCCAACGACGTCAACCACGAGATGCCCGAGCACGTCGCCCAGCGGATCATGGCGGGGCTGAACCGCTCCGGTCGGGCGGTGAGCGGCGCCCGGCTGCTGCTGCTGGGGCTCGCGTACAAGAAGAACACCGGAGACATGCGGGACTCCCCCGCCGTCGACGTGGCCCGCCGTCTGCAGGCCCTCGGCGCCGAGGTCCACGCGGTCGAGCCGTACGCCCAGGCCCACCACATTCCCGCCGGGGTCACCATCGTCGGGCTCACCGAGCGGGAGGTGCGGGCCGCGGACGCGGTGGTGGTGGTCACCGACCACGACAGCTTCGACTACGACCTGGTGGTCCGGCACGCCCGCTACGTCTTCGACACCCGCAACCGGTGCGCCGGCGAGATGGTCGAGCGCCTCTAGACCCGGCACCGCTGGCCGGTCCCGCCGCCGGGGAAGACGGCGGGACCGGCCGGCGGATGTCCGCTCGACGCCCGCGAGACGGGGCAGACCGGATCACGTGTCGGCGAGCGCCTCGACGACGGGCCGGGACAACGCCCGGCGGGCCGGGAGCACCGACGCGAGCAGGGCGGCCAGCACGGCCACGCCGAGGATCAACCCGAGCTGGCCGAACGGCAGCACCACGTGGAAGTCCCCACCGAGACGGTCCAGCAGCGCCATCGCGGAGGCGCTGACGCCGGTGCCGAGACCGACGCCGAGCACCGCGCCGACAAGTGCCATCAGGACCGCCTCCGCCGCCAGCATGGCCCGCATCCGGGCCCGGGTCAGCCCGACCGCCCGCAGCACGGCGTTCTCCCGGGTGCGTTCGACAACCGACAGGCTCAGCGTGTTCGCCACGCCGACCAGCGCGATCACCACGGCCAGGCCGAGCAGCGCGGTGACGAAGGCCAACAGCATGTCCACAGTGCCGGTGAGCATCTTCTTGTACGCGCCCTGGTCCATCAGGTTCACCGTCGGATAGCGGGCCAGGACGGTCTCGATCGCGTCGCGGGCCTCGTCGGCGCTCACGCCGGCGGCGGGGTCGATCTCGGCCAGAAAGCCCCGCTCGCGGGGGAAGAGCACGGCGAAGTCCACGTCGTCCAGGTCGATGACGTGCCCCTTGGGCGCCGCGCCGGCGACCATGTCCGGCGCGTCGTCGGCGACCACCGCCGCCACCCGGAACGACCGGCCCGCGATGGTGACCGGGGAACCGACCTGCCAGCCGCGCGCCTGCGCCAGCTCCCGGTACACCAGGACCTGCCCCGGCCCGAGTCGCCCGACGTCGCCGGCCAGCACGGCGGTCAGCGTCCGGCCGACCAGCGCCGGGTGGGCGGCGCGGACCTCGATGTCGCCGGTGACGGTGCTGCGCTGCTCGTGCACCACGCCCAACTCGGGGCGCGCGGCCAGCTCACCGGCGAGCGCGGCGGGCAGGTTCTGGCCGATGCCGCTCACCACGAAGTCCGTCCCGATCTCGGCGTCGACGCTGCGTTCGATGCCGTCCTTGGTGCTGCGCGCACCGACCACGAACGCCGACACGAGTCCGATTCCGATCACCAGGGCGGTCGCCGTGGCGGCGATCCGGCGCGGATTGCGCACGGCGTTGGCCACCGCGAGACCCACTGTCATCCCGAACAGCCGCCGAGCCGGCCAGCCGATCGCCCGGACCAGCGCCGGGACGAGCACCGGCCCGAACAGGACGATCCCGAAGAACGCCAACACGCCGCCGACGGCCACGAGCAGCACCTGACCGGCGCTGGCGGCGCCAGCGAGGGCCGCGACGCCGGCACCGAGCACCACCGCACCGACGATCAGGCGCAGCCGACCGGCGCCCCGACCGGGCTGCACCGCGGCGTCGGTGAGCGCGGCCACCGGGGCGACACTGGTCCCCCGCCAGGCGGGCAGCAGGGCGGACGCCACGGTGAGCGCGGTGCCAAGCAGCAGGCTGGTCAGCACTGTCGAGCCGGCGACGGTCAGCCCACCGGAGAACGGCACGTCCAGCCGGGTCATCAGCAGCCGCATACCGGCCGCGAGAGCGATCCCGAGCAGCACCCCGAGCACGGACGCCACGAAGCCCACCAGCGCCGACTCCAGCAGGGCGGCCCGGAAGACCTGCCCCCGCGTCGCGCCCACCAGGCGCAGCAGGGCGGTGCGCCTGGTGCGTTGCGCCAGCACGATCGCGAAGGTGTTGGCGATCACGAAGCCGGCCACCACCACCGCGACCCCGACGAAGATGAGCAGCAGCATCATGAACTGGTTCAGGTCCCGGACCGCGTCGTCGACGGCCTCGTCGAGGATCTGCTGCCGGCCCTTCACGCTGGCGTCGGCGCCCCCGACGACCGCGCGCAGCCGGTCGGTCAGCACTGTCTCGGACGTTCCCGGTCGCGCCGCCACCATGATCCGGTCATAACCGCGCGCGCCGCTGACCGCGAGCGCGTCCGGGCCGACCAGGCCGATGAACGGCCCGCCGACGTCGCGGACGCTGCCCGCCACGTCGACGGTACCGACCAGGGTGTACGGACGGGCCGCGCCGCCGGTGCCGCCGACCTGGACCGGGGCGCCGAGGGTGAAGCCCTCCTCGGCCGCGGTGGCCGCGTCGAGCACCACCTCGCCCGCGCGGTCGGGTAGGCGGCCGGACACCACGTCGTACGAGCGCAGAGCAGCCTCGGTGGGGATGCCGGCGAGCACGGCGTAGCCGAGCACCGGCCGGCCGTCGGTGCCGAGAAGCCCCGCGGTGCCGATCAGCTCCCCGGCCGCGGCGGCCACGCCGTCGACGGCGCGGACCCGGTCGGCCAGGCTCGCCGGCAGCGCCCTGTCGCCGCTCGGGTAGACGCCGAGGTCGGTGTGCCGGTCGAAGGTCCCGGCCCGCTCGTACGCGCCGGCGCGCATCCCGTCGACGAAGATCAGCGTGCCGGCGATGAACGCGACGCCGAGCACGACTGCCAGCGCGGAGAGCAGCATGCGCAGCGCCTCGGCGCGCAGCGAGCGCAGGGTCGATCGGATCATGTGCGGGCTCCCGGTGCAGGCGCGGATCGGACGCCTTCGACGCTATGGCCGGGCCGACCCGATCGATCTCCACCTGGACGCTCGAGGTGCGTACGACCGAGGTAGCGCTCGGCCCGCCGGCCGTACGACCCGGGTCGTACGACGGGTCACCGGCCGGGCGTGACCAGGCCGCTCTCGTACGCCAGCACGACCGCCTGGACCCGGTCGCGCAGGTGCAGCTTCGCCAGGATGCGCCCGACGTGGGTCTTCACCGTGGCCTCGGCCACGTGCACCTTGGCGGCGATCTCGGCGTTGGACAGGCCCTGCGCGACCAGCAGCAGCACCTCCCGCTCCCGCTCGGTGAGCTGGGCCAGCCGGGGGTCGGCGGTCGGGCCCGCGCCGAGCTGGCCGGCGAAGCGGTCCAGCAGCCGCCGCGTGATCGACGGGGCGACCACCGAGTCGCCTCGCGCCACCACCCGGATGGCGTCCAGCAGTTCCTCCGGCGGGACGTTCTTGAGCAGGAAGCCGCTGGCACCGGCCTGGAGCGCGGCGAACGCGTCCGCCTCGGTGTCGAAGGTGGTCAGCACGAGCACCCGGGGAGGGCCCGACGGCCGGTCGGCGCAGAGCCGGCGGGTCGCCTCCACCCCGTCCATGGTGGGCATCCGGATGTCCATCACCACCACGTCGGCCTCGGTGCGGGACAGCACCCGCAGGGCGTCCGCGCCGTCGATGGCCTCCCCGACCACCTCCAGGTCGGGTTGGGAGCTGAGCACCATCCGGAATCCGGCGCGCACCAGCGCCTGGTCGTCCACGATCACCACCCGGACCGTCATGCCGCGATCACCTCCGCTGAGGGTTCCGACGGTAGCGGTAGCCGGACCTGGACCTGCCAACCCCCGGTCGGCTGGGCGCCGGCGGTGAGGCTGCCGTCGTACACCGCCACCCGCTCGCGCATGCCGAGCAGGCCGTGACCGCCCGACGGCGCCGGGCTGACCACCGGGCGGCCTCGGCCGTCGTCGACGACCCGGACCACGACGGCGTCGGCGGTGTACGCCAGGGTGACGTCGACGGCGGCCCCGACACCTGCGTGTTTGAGCGCGTTGGTCAGCGCCTCCTGCACCACGCGGTAGACGGTCAGTTCCAGGCCCGGAGGCAGGGCCGGCGGCTGACCGCTGGCGGTGTCGTGGATGCGCAGCCCGGCGTCGCGGAAGCGGGCCAGCAGGTCGGGCAGCTCGGCCAGGGCCAGCCGGCGGTGCTCCGGGTCGGCGGCCACCACCGACCCGCCGACGCCGGACGGGCCCGCGTCGCGCAGCACCCCGACCAGCCGGCGCATCTCCTCCAGCGCCGAACGGCCGGTGTCGGCGACCACCTTCACTGCCGTGCGGGCCTGCTCGGGGTCGCGGTCGAGCATGAACCGGGCCCCGTCCGCCTGGACGATCATCACCGCCATGCTGTGCGCCACCACGTCGTGCAACTCGCGGGCGATGCGGGTGCGCTCCTCGGCGACCGCCACCCGGGACTCGGCCTCCCGCTCGCGTTCCAGGGTGGCGGCCCGTTCCTCGAGGCTGAGCACGTACAGGCGGCGGGTCCGTACGTTCAGCGCGACGAGCCAGACCGCGCCGGTGACCAGCGCGTACCACAGCGCGGTCACCCACCAGTCGATGACGCCGGGGGTCTGCGCGGCGGCGAGCAGCACGCCCACGGCGGCGACCGCGCCGGCCAGCACGCCGTCGCGCAGGCGTTCGCCGTATTTCACGACGCTGTAGAGCGCGATGAGAACGGCGACGTCGAAGGCGAGCGGACCCCACTGGGCGATCACCTGGACCAGGGCGAGCGCCGCCACGACGACCGTCACCGCGCCCGGGTGGGTGCGGCGGAACAGCAGCGCCACCGCCATGGCCACGCCGACGCCGGTGGCGGCCCAACCGCCGGGCTGGGCCACCGCCGAGGCGAGGCCGACGAACGCCACCACGGCGGAGACGGCCACGTCGAAGGCGACGCCGCGCAGGGGGCGGCCGAACAGCGTGCGTCTCACGGTCACCCAGCGTACGTGTCGTGGCCGGTGGCGGGCGGCCGGTGGCTGGTCAGCGCGGGGTCAGCTCGCGCAGGCGGGTGATCTCGATGGCCTGCTCGGTGGCGAGGGAGGTGGCCAGCTCGTTGAGGGTCGCATCGACGCCTACCGACAGCAGGTCGGTGGCCATGGTGACGGCGCCCTGGTGGTGGTCGGTCATCATCGCGATGAAGAGGCGGTCGAACTCGACGCCCCGGGCAGCGGTCAGCCTGTTCATCGCCTCGGGTGACTGCATTCCCCGCATGCCGGCGTGGTCGTGGCCGGGCGCCGTCTCGGGCAGCCCGCGGGTGGCGAGCCAGCCGCGCAGGACCTTGATCTCCGGGCCCTGGCCGGCGCGGATGCGGTCGGCGTAGGCGCGGATCCGGGGGTCGGCCGCCCGCTCCTGGGCCAGCGTGCTCATCTCCAGCGCCTGCTGGTGGTGCGGGATCATCATCTGGACGTAGATGGTGTCCAGGCCGTTGTAGCGGGGTGGGCTGTCGTCGCGCAGCTCGTGCGCGGACCGGGCGACCGCCGGCTCACCCGGACGGCCGGGCACGAGCACGGGCGGGGGTGGCGGACCGGTCGGGCTGGCCGTCGGAGACGGTGACGCCGGACCGCGTTCGGCTGCCGGCCGGCCGGGGTCGCCGCCGGCACGGACCGCCAGCACCCCCAGCACCACAACGATGGCCGCCGCTATGACGACGGCCAGTAACCGGCCACGTCGGACAGTCATGTCGCACCCCCCTCAGGTCGAGGTCGCAGCGATCCTATCCATTGACGAGTCGGCGTAGATGTGACCCAGCTCACATCGATGATCTCCGTGGCTCGGTAAGGTACCGACAACGTCATCCCCCCTTTCGAAGGGCGCCGCCGATGATCAAGTTGGCCACCGCACGGCTCCGACAACTCCGCATCGTCAGCCTGGCCGCAACAGGCCTGCTGCTGACCAGCGTCGCCGTGGCGACGCCGAGCAGCGCGCAGGAGGCAGCGCCGGCCGCGGCACCACCGGCCGCCGCCGCCAGCGACATCCCGGGTGTCGACGAGATCCGCAGCAGCCCCAACCTGCGGCAGATCGCCAACCTGCCGAAGCAGGCGCCGTTCGACACGACGGCCGCGCTCAACAGCGACATGGCGTTCCAGGGCAAGTACGCCTTCGCCGGCAACTACAACGGGTTCGTCGTCTACGACATCTCCCGGCCCAGCGCGCCCAAGATCACCGCGCAGGTCAACTGCCCGGGCTCGCAGAACGACATCTCCGTCTACGGCAACCTACTCTTCGTCTCCACCGACTCGTCACGCAGCGACGACTCGTGCGCGAGCGTGGCGCAGCCGGCGTCGGTGAAGGAGTCGTGGGAGGGCATCAAGGTCTTCGACATCAGCGACAAGGCCAACCCGCGCTACATCAAGTCCGTCGAGACCGCCTGCGGCTCGCACACCCACACGCTGGTGCCGGGCAAGGACCGCAAGAACGTCTACCTGTACGTCTCGTCGTACAGCCCGCGGGCCGAGTTCCCCGACTGCCAGCCGCCGCACGACTCCATCTCCATCATCAAGGTGCCGGTGAAGAAGCCGACCCAGGCGGCAGTCATCTCGACGCCGAACCTCTTCCCGGACGGCGGTTTCCCGGGCAGCGAGACCGGCTCGGCGACCACCGGCTGCCACGACATCACCGCGTACCCGTCGAAGGACATCGCCGCCGGCGCCTGCATGGGTGACGGCGTCCTGCTCGACATCAAGAACCGCGAAGCGCCCCGGGTGATCACCCAGGTCCGCGACACGGTCAACTTCGCCTTCTGGCACTCGGCCACCTTCAACAACGCCGGCACCAAGGTCGTCTTCACCGACGAGCTGGGCGGCGGCGGGGCGGCCACCTGCAACGAGACCGTCGGCCCCAACCGCGGTGCGGACGCCGTCTACGACATCACCGGCCGCGGTGACGCCCGGAAGCTGGAGTTCCGCAGCTACTACAAGATCCCCCGGACGAACGCCGAGACCGAGAACTGCGTGGCGCACAACGGCTCGCTGATCCCGGTGCTCGGGCGGGACATCATGGTGCAGGCGTGGTACCAGGGCGGCATCTCCGTCTGGGACTTCACCGACTCGCGCCACCCCAAGGAGATCGCGTACTGGGAGCGGGGCCCGCTGTCCGACACCCAGGCCATCACGGGCGGCGCCTGGTCGACGTACTACTACAACGGCAACATCTACTCCAACGACATCCAGAAGGGCCTGGACGTCCTGGAGCTGAACGACTGGCGGACCTGGACGGCCAACCTGACCCGGTTCCCGGAGCTGAACGTGCAGACCCAGCCCGGTTACCTGAGCTGGTAGCACGCACCGCGTGACCCGGGCCCGGCCTCCTTCTCGAAGGGGCCGGGCCCGGCCATGTCACGACGTGGATCAGGCCCGGTCCGGCGGGCCGGCGCCTCGGTCGAGGGCAGCCCGGTGGGGCCCGTCACCTGGGCGGGGGTGGCCGGGCCGCTCCGGCGGGTGATGTGCCAACGTGCTCAGCTGTGAAGTCTGCCGCCGGCACGCCGCCGGCCCCGCCCGAGCCGACCGTGCGCTGGCGTCCCCACCCGCTCGACGTGGTGGCGGTCGTCCTCGCGGTGGCCGGTGCGGCCTGCGCGCTGAGCGGGCTGCTGCCCCGCGCCGAGACGACAGCGACCCTGCACCGCATCCTGCCGCTGCTGCTTTTCCTCGGCACCGTGATCGTGCTGGCCGAGCTGACCGCCGTGGCGGGGGTCTTCGACGTGCTGGCCAGCCGGCTGGCCATCGCCTCCCGGGGCCGCTGGGCGGCGCTGTTCCTGCTCTGCGGCGGCCTCGCCACGGTGACCACGCTCGTGCTCAACCTCGACACCACAGCCGTGCTGCTCACGCCGGTGCTGCTCGCGCTGGCCCGCGGCCTGCGCGTCCCGGCCGGGCCGCTCGCGGTCACCACGGTCTGGCTGGCGAACACCGCGAGCCTGCTGCTGCCGGTGTCCAACCTGACGAACCTGCTGGCCGCCGACCGGGTCGGCCTCACGCCACTGGCGTACGCCGAGCGGATGGCGCTGCCGCAGCTCGCCGCCGTGGCGGTCACGATGGTGCTGCTCTGGTACGGCTGGTGGCGGCGTGAACGGCCGGCCGGTGGTCGCTTCGTACCGCCGGCCCGGCACGTGCCGCCCGATGCGGTGCTGCACCGCACCGCGTTCGCCGGTTGCCTGCTCTTCGTCGCCGGCATCCTCGCCGGGGTGGAGATCGGGCTCGCCTCCAGCGTCGCGCTCGCGCTGGTGCTGGTGGGCTTCGTGATCCGCTCCCCGGCGACACTGCGCCCCGCGTTGGTGCCCGTACGCCTGCTGCTCTTCGTCGTCGGCCTGTTCCTGGTGGTGCAGACCCTCGGCCGGCACGGGCTGGACGACCTGGTGGCCGGCCTGGTCGGGGCCGACGGCGGGGCGGCCGGCGCGCTGCGTGCCGGCGGCACCGGGGCGCTCCTGGCCAACGCGGTGAACAACCTACCGGCCTACCTGGCCGGCGAGTCGGTGCTGCCGACGGCCGACCACACCCGCCTGCTGGCCCTGCTGATCGGCACGAACGTCGGCCCGCTGGCCGCGCCGTGGGCGTCGCTGGCCACCCTGCTGTGGTTCGAACGGTGCCGGGCTGCCGGTGTGACGGTGCCGGTGAAGCGGTTCGTGCTGACCAGCACCCTGCTCGCCGTCGTCGGCACGCTCGCGGCGGTCGGCGCGCTGCTGCTGGTCAGCTGAGGGCCGTCACCCGGCGGCCCGCTCCACCACGAACATGAAGCAGCCGTAGACCACGTTGCGGCTGTGCAGCTGGTGCACCTGCGGGTCGGCGAACAGCTCCGCGATCACCGCCTCCGGGTCCGTGCCGTCGTGCAGCCTGCCGCCGCAGATCCGTCCCTGCCGGTCGTACGCCCGCAGGACCTGGGGACGTCCCCGCCAGGCCGGCGGGTGGCCGCCGCGGTGGTCCGGGCCGGGGCAGGCGGAGGCGTGCGCGAAGACCGGCCCGATCTCCCGGTACGCGACGGCGGCGATCGGCGGGGCGTAGCCGAAGAGCAGCAGCGCCTCCCCGGCCTCGGCGTCGCGCAGGCAACAGCGCAGCGGCTCCCCGCCGTCGGCCGGGCGCCCTTCGACGCGATGGCCCGCGGCGTCGCGGCCGGTCCGACGGACGAGGTCCAGCGCCGCGGCCGGCACGGCGTGGACGCGGAAGGTGGCGGTGATCGTCATGCGTCCAGCCTGCCCCGGCCAGGGTGCGGGTGCTGGCGGCGATCGGACCTGGCGCTGGGACCAGCCGCCGACGCGCTCGGCGCGACGGCGAAAGCGACAGTCAGGCGCGGTCGACGGCGAGCTGAAGCTCGGTGACGCCCTGCTCCGGGGAGTCCTGACAATATTCCAGGTACACCTCACGGGCGAATCCGACGGTGCGGTAGCCGTTCTCCTCGATCCACCGGGCGAGCACCTGGATGCTCTGCTCGACGTCGTCCATGGCGCCGTGGTGGACGATCGTCGCGGCCGTGCCCACCGCGGGCAGATCACGTACCGCCAGGTCGGACCGTGCCATCACGCCGGCGCCGACGGTCACCCCGGCGTGCACGACGACAGCGTCGCCGTCGTCATCGCCGGCGGGTTCGTACCAGGCGATGGCCGGGCCGGTCGGCGTGATCCCGGCCTCGGCCAGCCGGCGGAACAGCTCCGGGTACAGCGGTTGGATCACCGGACCGATGTCCTGGGTCTCGTAGCTGGGCGCGACAGCGCTCAGCTCCGCGACGCGCACCGGCGGGATCTGCGTGAGTACGACGTCCTGGGCGGTCATCCGACCCTCCGACTCGATCATGCGGAGCCTCGCCTCGACGGCCGTGAGCCGCGCGGTGTCGGCGGCCAGTTGCGCCGTCAGCTGGCTGCGGCGCAACCGCAGCATGCCGCGCAGCTCGGCGGTGTCGACGGCGTCGTCCAGGATCGCCCGCACCTGTTCCAGGGTGAGACCCAGGTCCTTGAGGGCGAGCACCCGGTTGAGCCGGCGCAGCTGGTCCGCCCGGTAGGAGCGGTAGCCGGTGTGCGCGTCGACGCTGGCCGGGCGGAGCAGGCCGATGCTGTCGTAGTGGCGCAGCATCCGCACCGACACGCGGCCGAGGCGGGCGAAGTCTCCGATGCTGAACATGGTCCCCTCACGCTCGTCCCTGACACGGTGTCAGAGTCAAGCGTCGGGTGGGTGCTCAGCCGACGGGTGAGCGGCGGGGCGGGCGGGGCCCGACCAGCCGACGGACCATCGGCGCGGCGTTCCACCTCGCCGCCCCGACCAGGTCGCGGGCGTGTTCCAGGACTGTGTAGTCGGGCCGGTTCATCCCGTCGGCGATGGCCCGGTCCAGGTCGTTGCCACAGCGGCTGAGCACCGTGTCGAAGTCACGGCGGACCGGTTCCAGCAGGTCGTAGCCGAACGTCCGGTGCATCCGCGCGAACAGCGGCTTGTAGAGCCGGACCCGCTCGTGCAGCCCCGAGGAGTACGACATGGGGTTCTTCGGCCGCCGCAGGACGTACTCGGGCAGCACGTCGGCGAACGCCCGACGCACGATCCACTTCTCCTGGCCGTCGCGCACCTTCAGATCCATCGGCAGACGCATCGCCAACTCCACCACGCTGAGGTCGAGGAACGGCACCCGCGCCTCCACCCCGTGCCCCATGGCGGTCCGGTCGACCCGCTGCAGCTCGGTACGGCACAGGTTGCGGATGCGGTGCAGGAACAGCCGACGCGACGCGATCGGGTCGACCTGGCGGTACATGGGGTACCCGCCGAACAGCTCGTCGGAGCCGTCGCCGGTGAGTACCACCTTCACGCCGAGGTCCCGCAGCCGCCGGAAGATCGGCACCGAGACGACGGCGTTGATGATGTCGCCGTACTCGGTCAGCTCGGAGATCCGGATGGCCTCGCGGACGTCGGCCAGCCGGATGTCGCGCGGGCGCAGCTCGACGACCACGTGCGGCACGTCGAGGTCGGCGGCGAGCCGCCGGGCGTACGCCACGTCGGGGCTGTCCGGCACGCCGACAGTCACCGCCACGCAGTCCGGGTGGATGTCGCGTACCTGCCGCAGCGTCAACGAGCTGTCCAGCCCGCCGGAGAGCACCACCCCGACGGTCAGGTCGGTCTCCACCCGCATCCGGATGGCGTCGGTCAGGGCGGCCCGGACGAGCAGGGTGGCCTCGTCCGGGTCGTCGATGACCGGCAGACCCTCGCCGATGGTGAGCAGGTCGACGTACGGGCGCAGCCGCACGGGCCCGTCCGGCGCCGCCCAGCCGTGGTGTCCGGGCGGCACCTCGGCGACCGGGGCGTGGTGCCCGACGAGCGCCTTCACCTCGGAGGCGAGGTGCAGGCAGCCGGGCCGGCGGGACCAGTACAGCGGTTTCACCCCGAGCGGGTCGCGGGCCAGGTACGCCCGGCCGCTGGCGCGTTCGACGACCGCGAAGGCGTACTCGCCGCGCAGCCGGGTCACCGCCGCCTCGCCCCACTGTTGGAACGCGGCCAGCAGCACCTCGGTGTCGCTGTCGGTGCGGAACACCTGCCCGAGCCGGGTGAGCTGCGCGCGCAGCTCCCGGTGGTTGAAGATCTCGCCGTTGAAGCAGAGCAGCCAACGTTCGTCGGTCGACGTCCAGGGCTGTACGGCCCGGTCGCGGTCGACGACGCGCAGCCGGCGGGTGCCGGCGAGCAGTCCGCGCTCCGAGCGGGTCTCGGTGACCTCGCCGCGTGGGGCGAGGACGGCCAGCATCCGCCGGAAGGTCGCGGGGTCGGCCTCGGGGCCGAGGCTCAACGCGATGCCGCACATGGGCTCAGACCCCCATCTCGGCCTCGTACGCCCGGCGCAGACGACGCCGGGCGGAGGGCGCGAGGCACAGGTGCCAGGCCTGCCCCTCGTCGATGACGTTCAGCTCGCCGGCGTCCTGGCGGGCCAACAGCAGCTCCGCGAGGGTGTCGCGGGCGCCGAACCGCTCGAACCAGGCCAGCTCGACGTCGGCCGAGTAGCCGAGGCAGTGCCCGCTGGGCAGCATGGCGGCGTAGCCCAGGCGGCGCAGCCGGTACTGGTGCTCGGTGCTGCGCACGAGGCTGGTCACCCACAGCGGCGGGGTGGCCGGTGGCGCGGCGGCGGCGAACTCCCGGCCGAGTTCGTTGAGCAGGGCCACCACCTCCCGGCGGGCACGCCGGAACAGCAGTCCGGCGGTGTGCGGGCTCGCGTGGGGCCGCAGTCGCCGGCGCAGTCCGCGCGCGGCGCGGCCCAGGACGGTGGCGGGTTGCTCCTGGTACCGGAAGCGCAGCAGGTCCCGGCGGCGCAGCCATTCCAGGTCGACGAGGTCGGCGCTGCCGTTGACCTGGTCGTCGGTGACGAAGATCGGGGCGTCCTGCCACCACAGCACGTCGATGCGCGAGAGCAGGTAGATCCGCACCAGCGCGGTGAGGTCCCGCGCCGAGGTGCGTTCGTTCGGCTGGTAGCGGGCCATCTCCAGCAGCAACGTCTCGCGCGCGCCGAGCAGACCCTGCGGGGTGGCGTCGAGCACGGCCGCCAGGGCCGGCTCGCGCAGTCGCTCGTCGATGAGCACCTGACGGGCGCGGGTGCTGGTGGCGTCGGCCAGGGCGCCCACCTCGACCAGCAGGTCGGCCACGGCAGCACGGTAGGCGGCGAGGTCGGGCGCGGCGGTGGGCAGCCGGTGGGCGGCGGCGCCGGGTGGCCGGCGGCGGGCGGGGGCGGTGGGCGACGCGGGCGGTCCGGGCTGCTGCCCCGGACTACGGCTGGGCACTCGCATGACGGGGTCCCTTCTCCGGTCACGGCGCGGGATGAATCGCCCTGAAACACACCGTAATCGTCCGGACCAGGCAACTACCGAACAATCCTCCGATCTACCCCCGAACGGGCGCGACCACCACCGGCAGGCGGGCGGGGACCCTCAGTCGCCGTCCGCCGGAACCAGGTCCTGCACCTCGGCGTACGACGGCAGTCCCGCCGCGCTGCCCCCTTCAGCGCGGATGGCGTCGGCAGCGGCGACCGCAGCCCCCAGCGCGGCCCGGAACAGCAGGGAGCCGGTGCTGACCCGGGCCACCCCGGCCCGACCAAGCTCGGTCAGCCCAGGGCCGCCCGGCTGGTACAGCGCGTTCACCGGCGCGTCGAGCCGCTCGGTGAGCAGGCGCAGCGTCGCCACGTCGACGGCGCCGGGCACGAAGATGCCGTCCGCGCCGGCCGCCCGGTAGGCGTGGGCGCGGCGCAGGGCCTGCGGCAGCGGGTCGGGCACGTTCAGCCACCACGTGTCGGTGCGCGCGTTCACGAACAGGTCCGGCACCGCCGCCTTGACCGCCGCAATCTTCTCCGCGACGCACTCGGGGTCGGCGAGGGTGCCGTCACAGCGCCCGTCCTCCAGGTTGATCCCGACCACACCGAGGCCGGCCAACTCCGCCACGTACCCGGCGACCTGGGCCGGGTCGTCGCTGAACCCGGCCTCCACGTCGACGGTGAGCAGCACCGGCAACCGGGCCAGCCGGCGGGCCAGGGCCAGGGTCTCGGAGGCGGTGGCCGCCGCGCCGTCGGGAAGGCCCGCGGTCGCGGCGACCCCGAGGCTCGTGGTGCCGACCGCCCGATGGCCACGCGCGGCGAGCGCCGCCGCCGAGGCGTGGTCCCAGGCGTTGGGCAACAACAGGGGACGACCGGTGTGGTGCAGGGCATGGAACGCGGCACGGCGCTCGATCATCGGACGCTCACCTCGACTGTGGTCGGGACGCGCAGGGTCGGGTGCGGCTCGTGGCGCAGCGGAGTCGCGGTGCGCCGGCAGCGTTTACGCAGCACGTCGAGCACCCCGCCGGCCAGCGCGAAGGCATGCCGGTCACCGGGGCAGCCGCGCTCTCCCGCGCCGAAGGTGAGCAGACCAGCGCCCGGTCGGCCGGGGCGGAACGCCGCCGGCTCGCCGAACGCCCGCGGGTCACGGTTGGCCGCGTCGAAGCGCAGCAGCACCGCGCTGCCGGCGGGCAGGTCCCGTCCGCCCAGTCGTACCGCGTGGACGGTGACCCGTCGGGTGGCCCGGACCGGCGGGTCCAGGCGCAGCACCTCGGCCAGCAGGTCGGCGGTCGCCGCCGTGGTCGCGACGGCCGGGTTCAGCAGGTGGTGGGCGGCGGCGCCGATCAGGCCGGCGGTCGCGTCGCACGCCTGGACCAGCAGACCGATCAGGTTGGCCCGCACCTCCGGCGGGGCCGGCGGGCAGAGCGCCAGCAGCGCCGCCACCGCCCGGTCGGCCCGCGCGGCCAGCGCCGGGTCGACCCCCGGGTGGTACGCCGCGGCGACGACCGCGACCGCCGTCCCGGCGGCTGCCGGATCGACGAGACCGAGTTGCCCGGCCAGGACCCGCAGTGGCACCGGCCGGGCCAGGTCACGCATCACGTCCAGGTGGCCGTCGGCCCGGTCGAGCACTGCGACGGTCAGCCGGGCCGCCTCGTTTTGCAACTCGTCCGGGTCCAGCCCGGCCAGCGCGGTCACCCCGATCGCGCGGCGCTCGGCGTGCCGCCGGGGCGGGCTGAACCTGCTCACCGAGGCACGCAGCCAGGCGAGCGTGCCGGGCGGACCGCTGTCGACGGCGGGCACCCGCAACGCCGGGTCGGTCAGCGCCGCCCGGACGTCGGCGTGCCGGGTCACACACCACCCGCCGCCCGGCTCGAAGGTGGGCGGGCCGCACGCCGGCGTTCCCGCGGCGGGCGCGATGTCCGGCCAGATGTCGATCACCGCTCGACCGTAGGACCCGAACCGTTCGCTCCTCACCGAACAGTTCCGCGCCGCACACCACAAGATCGTGCTCGATCGGCGGGCGGCGGGCGGCGGGCGGCGGGCGGCGGGCGGCGGGTCAGGCTCGGCCGCTGGACGGTGCCGCGGGCGTGTCGCGGATGAGGATGTGCTCGGGCACGCCCAGGCTCCCGGCCAGGGCGGCGCGGCCGATCGGGGTGAGGCGTACCGCCCGCCCGGCGCCCTGGGTGATCCAGCCCAGCTCGGCGAAGCGGCGGCGCAGTGCCGCGCCGAGCGCTCCGGCGAGGTGCGGCCGGCGTTCGGTCCAGTCCAGGCAGTCGCGGACCACCGGTCGGCGGGCGGCGCGCAGCACGTCCACGGGTACGCCCAGCCCGGCCGCCCAGGCCCACCCGTCGGGCGTCAGCGCCAACCCACTGGATCGGTCCAGCCGGCCGTCGGCAAGCAGCGCGTCGTACAGCAGGACGCCCAGCCGCCCGGCGAGGTGGTCGTAGCAGGTCCGGGCGTACGCCAGGGCGGCGCTGGCACCCGCCGCGCGCAGTGACGTGGTCGGCGCGGGAGGGGCTGGCGCGTGCCCGGCGAGGTCCTCGATCAGCTGGGCCACCGACGGTCCGGCCAGGCGCAGGTAGCGGTGCCGGCCCTGCCGCTCCTCGACCAGCAGCCCACCCCGGACCAGCCGATTGAGGTGCTCACTGGCCGTGGACGGGGCGACCCCGGCACGTCGGGCCAACTCGCCGGCGGTCCAGGCCCGCCCGTCGAGCAGCGCCAGGCAGATGCCGGCCCGGGTGCCGTCGGCCAGCAGGGCTGCCAGCTCGGCCATTCCCCCGCCGTCGACGCCACCACTCATGGCGCCATCATCGCCGAGCGCCAGGTGTATCGATCGGACAGGCCTGGTCGAGAAGTGCCGGTCGCCGCCCGCGTCAGCAGCGGGCCGACCCTTTACAACGTTGTATCCATCGTTGTAGAAACGAGGCACACAGCGACCCTTGTCGACACTCCCCCACACCAGAGGCAGGCCCCATGCGACACCTCCGCCGGGGCGGCGCGCTCGCCGCCGCGTTCGGTCTGATCCTGGCCGCCACCGCTTCCGCCTCCGCTGCGGCGACCGCCCCCGACCGCCCGTCGGGCTATCGCAACCCGGTCTCCGCCGACATCGGCGACACCTTCGCCGACCCGGTCGTCGTGCGCGGCGACGACGGTTTCTGGTACGCCTACGGCACCACCGACCCGCTGCGCGAGGGCGAGGGCGCGTTCCACCGGGTGCCCACCGCCCGCTCGGCCGACCTGGTCGACTGGACGTCCGTCGGTGACGCGTTCGGCCCCGACCAGCGCCCGCCCTACGCGGCGCCCGGCGCGGCGTACTGGGCCCCGGACGTCCGCCGGCTCGGCGACCGGTGGGTGATGTACGTGACGGTCACCGACACCACAGTCTCCGCCGAGGGCAGTGACTACGCGATCGGGGCGGCCACCGCCCCCAGCCCCGCCGGGCCGTGGACGTTCGCCGACCAGCCGGTCGTCGCCCCGCGCCCCGGCGGCGGTGGCGGCTGGCTGTGGACCATCGACCCGAGCCAGTTCACCGACGTCGACGGTCGTAGTTACCTCTACTACGGCAGCTACTACGGCGGCATCTCGGTCACCGAACTCAGCCCGGACGGCCTGCGCGCGGTCGGCGCCCCGACGCCGGTGGCCATCGACAACAAGTTCGAGGGCAGCTACGTGCTGCGCCACGACGACTGGTACTACCTGTTCGCGTCCACCGCGAACTGCTGCGCCGGCCCGGCCACCGGCTACTCCGTCCAGGTCGGACGCGCCCGCAGCCCACGCGGCCCGTTCACCGACCGCGACGGCGTCGCGCTGACCGCGTCCCGGGCCGGTGGCACACCGGTGCTCACCCAGAACGGCAACCGCTGGATCGGCACCGGGCACAACGGGTTCCTCACCGACCTGTCCGGTCAGGACTGGATCGTCTACCACGCCATCGACCGGGCCGACCCGTACCTCGACGAGCCGTTCGGCATCAACGAGCGCCCCATGCTCCTCGACCGGCTGGACTGGATCGACGGCTGGCCGACGGTCAACGCCGGCGCGGGCCCGTCCGAGGGCACCCGACCCGCGCCGGTCACCACCGGCCGCGTCGACGAACGCTTCGACACCGCGAGCCTCGCCGGTTGGCAGCGCGGCGGCCAGTGGCGGGTCACCGACGGCCGGCTCAGCGGCAGCGGCGCGCTCACCAGCCGTACCCCAGTGGGCGGGGACGTGCGCGCGGAGGCCGACCTGCGGCTCACCGGCGCGAGCAGCGCCGGGGTCACCCTCGGCGACCGGGTCGAGGTCCGGGTGGACGCCGCCGCCGGCCGCCTGGTCGCCCGCGACGGCCGCCGCCAGGCCAGCACGCCACTGCCCGCCGGGCTCGACGTGGGCGATCGGCACAACCTGGCCATCGAGGTACGCGGACAGCAGCTCGTCGCCGAGTTGAGCCCCGCCCGTCTCGGTGACCAGCTCGCCGTGGTGTCCCTGCGGCTGGACCGCCCGGTCGCCGGCCGACCCGGGCTGACGGCCACCGGCGGCACCGCCCAGTTCGACAACGTCAGCGTGGCGCGGCTGTACCAGCCGGCCAGGCGGGCCGTGCCCGAGCCCCGGGTCGGTGCGCCGCTGCCGGCGTACTCCGACGAGTTCGACGGCGGGCTCGACGGCGACTGGCGGTGGGTACGCGCGGACCCGGCGGCCACCGTCGCCGACGGGGCGCTGCGCTGGCCCGTGCAGGCCGCCGACCTGACCGGCACCGGCAACACGGCAGGCGTGCTGCTACGCGACGCCCCGAGGGGCGACTACGTCGTCGAGACGACTGTGACGCTGGACCTGGGCGAGGAGACGGTCCGCAACTACCAGCAGGCCGGCCTGGTCGCCTACGTGGACGACGACCGGTTCGCCCGGCTGACCCAGGTGGCGATCTGGAACACCCGCCAGGTCGAGTACGGCTACGAGCTGCCCTTCGCCGGCCAGCCGGTGTACGGCGGCAGCATCGTCGGCACGCCGGCCAGCACCACCTGGCTACGCCTCGCACACCACGTCGACCGGGCCACCGGGGAGCACGAGTTCCGGGCCGGGTCCAGCCGGGACGGGCGTACCTGGACGTGGGGTGCGGTGTGGACGTTCCCCGCCGACACGACCCCCCGGATCGGGCTGGTCGCGCACGGCGGCGCCGAGCCGGCCGTCACCGCGCAGTTCGACTACCTGCGCTTCTACCGCTGACGCGTCGCCCCTGGTCGGCACTACGCGGCGATCGGTGGCAGTTCAGCAGGACGACACTCGGCGTGTCGCACTCTGAGCTGCCACCGACCGCGCTCATCCGAGCGATGTCACCGTCCGGTCCGTACCGTCGTAGCTGCGGGCGGCGTCGAACGCACCCGTCGGCCGTTGCCCACCGGTCACGGCGCGGGCCATCCGCAGGTCCGCGTCGCGGAACCGCAGCGCCAGACTCAGGTGCGGCACCCACGCCCCCGGGGCGTGCCAGGGGCGGTGCCCGTCGGCCCGGTCGAGGACGTCCCAGACGGCGGCGTGCAGCGCGGTCAACGCCGTCGTGGGCCGCACGAGCCAGACCAGCGGGGCGCTGCCGTCGAGGACGACGACCCGGTCGAGCGTCACCGGCACCGGCAGCGCGGCGTCGAACAACTCGGCCAGGCGGTGCTCGACACCGGACGGGAACCCGTCCACGGCCGCCATGGTCAGATGCGGCCGGTTCGTCGGATGGATGTTGCCGGCCAGGCTCGGCAACCCGGCGGCCGCCAACCGACCCCAGGCCGTCCGGATCGCGACGTCCAACCCGGGCGAGCAGACCAGTTCCACCGTACGCACGCAGACACGCTAGCCCGAACGCGGTGACCCGAGTGCCGGCCCTGCGGGACGGGCCCGTTGATCAACGCCCTCCCCCGGGATGGGCGCGGGTCAGAGCCAGCCGTTGTCCCTGGCGGCCCGCACCGCCTCGGCCCGGTCGGTCGCGCCGAGCTTCTGCACGGCCGCGGAGAGGTGGTTGCGCACGGTGCCGGTGGACAGGTGCACCCGACGGGCGATCACCGCGACCGGTGCGCCGAACTCGGCCAGCCGCAGCGTCTCCAACTCCCGTGGCGTCAGCGGGCACGCCGGCAGGGTCAGCGCGTCGGCGGCGAGGGACGGGTCGACGTACCGGCCGCCGGCGTGCACCCGGCGGATCACGTCGGCCAACGCGCCGCCGGGCGAGCCCTTGGGCACGAAACCCCGCGCCCCGGCGGTCAGCGCCTGGCGCAGGTGCCCCGGCCGGCCGTGCCCGGTCAACACGACCACCGCGCACTCGGGACGCGCCCGGGCCAGCTCCGCGGCGACGGCGATGCCGTCCAGGCCGGGCATCTCCAGGTCCACGACCGCCACGTCCGGGCGGTGCGCGAGCGTCGCGGTGACCGCCGTCGGCCCGTCGGCGGCCTGGGCCACCACCTCGATGTCCGGTTCGAGGCCGAGCAGCGCGGCGACCGCGACCCGGATGAGGTCCTCGTCGTCGGCCAGCAGGACGCGGATCACGACGGCACCGGCACGGTGGCCTCGATGGTGAACACCGCGTCCTGCCGACGTACCCGCAGCTCTCCCCCGGCCGCGGCGAGCCGGTCGGCCAGACCCCGCAGGCCGTGGCTGTGCGCGTCCGGGCCGCTCTCGTCGGCCCCGTCGTTGGTGACGGTCATCCTGGCCACGTTCTCCTTTCGGTCGATGCGGATCCGGCACCAGTCGGCGCGGCTGTGCCGCAGCACGTTGGTGCCCGCCTCGCGCAACACCGCCGCCAGCTCGGTAGCGGCCGGCTGCGGCAGGTCGACGGGGAGCGACGGCACCGTGCAGCGCACCCCGCAGGACCGGAGCACCTCCGCCACGGCCTGCAACTGCTCACCGAGATCGACCGCGCGGTAGCCGTGCACGCTCTCGCGGACCTCGGTGAGCGCGGACGCGGCGAGCCGCTGCACCTCGGCGGCCTCCCGGCCGGCCCGCGCCGGGTCGACCGGGGCGAGCCGCGCGGCCAGTTCGGCCTTCAACGCAATCACGGTGAGGCTGTGCCCCAGCAGGTCGTGCACGTCGCGGGCGAAGCGCAGCCGCTCCTCGGCGGCGACCAGCCGGGCCTGGGCGGCCTGACCCTGGCGGGCCTCCACCAGCAGGTCCCAGAACCAGACCTGGAACCAGTTCACCGCGGCCACGGCCACGCCGATCCCGCCCGTCACGGCCAGGGACCGCCCGACCGGGCCGCCGGTCCACCAGGCCACCGCCGCCGACACCCCGAGGGTGCCGGCGGTGACCGCCAGCGCGCCGGGGAGACGGACCACCAGCGGGGCCATCCCGACCAGGGCAGCGCCGATCCAGGCCCAGGTGGGCCAGACCCCGGCCGCGACCGGGGCCACCAGCGGCACGGTCAGCGCCGCCACGACGGCCAGCGCGAGCTGGGCGCGGCGTCGCCACCGCTGGGCGAGCCAGGGGGTGACCGCCGCGTACAGCACAGCGGTCTGGGTGGCCGCGAAGGCGAGGATCCCGACCGCGCCGAGTGCGACGCGGCCGGCGTGCGGCTCCCGGGTCAGGCCGACCGCGGGCAGCAGCACGGTCGCCCACACACCGCCGGCCAGCGACAGCAACGTGACCAGCCGGGCCCGGCGCAGCCGGCGATCCGCCCGGGGCGTCGACACCTCGCTCGTCACGCGTCGATCGTAGGACCGCCCCGCGCCCGGTCCACCCGTGCGAGTTGTCACGGTCGGACCGCGCGCTTCGCACGGATTTCCCGTGATGGACGAACCTGCCCACCGCCCCGGACCGCCGGCAGGGTCAACGCCATGGAGAAGACACGGATGTACGCGGACCACGCTCCCTCCGTACCGCAGCCCGGATCGCTGCCGGGCGACTGCCCGGCACCCGCCGACGCGACGCCCTCGGACGCGGCGTCGGTCGGCGGCACACGACGGCTGCTGTGGCATCTCGGCGAGATGGCACTGGCGATGATCGCCGGGATGGTGTTGCTCGGCCCGCTGTGGGACGCGGCCGGGGGCGCGTCGGGGGTCGCCGGGACGCTCGACCGCCCCGAGGTGGCCGCCCTGGTGATGGCCACCAACATGAGCGTCGGGATGACGGTGTGGATGCGCTACCGGGCGCACCACTGGCGTGGGATCGGCGAGATGGTCGCCGCGATGTACGTCCCGTTCCTGCTGCTGCTCCTGCCGTTCTGGGCCGGCCTGCTGGACGGCGACGCGCTGATGGTCGGCGGGCACCTGCTGATGGTGCCGGCCATGGTGCTGGTGGCGGTGCGACACCGGCACGAGACACCGGCGGCGGTACGCCGGCACCCGGCGGCGCTGGCGCTGGCCCGCCGCTGGCCGACCGGGCTGGCGCTGCTGGTGACCGTGGACATGTGGGTCGACCCGACGGTGCTCAGCCCGTGGACGTTGCTGGTGCTGCCCGGCGGGTACCTGCTGATCGGTGTGGTGCGGCGCACGCTGCGCGGGCCGGGCGTGCTCGCCAGCCAGCTGGCCGGTCTGGCCGTCTGGGTCGCCCTGATGGTGATCACGATCCTGGCCGGTGGGCGGACGGCCGCGTGGCTGGTGGCGTTCGGTTGGCTGGCGCACGCCGGCTGGGACGTGGTGCACCACCGCAGCGGCCGGGTGGTGCCCCACGGCTACGCGGAGTTCTGCGGGGTCCTGGACACGGCACTGGCCGGCATCATGATCCTCGCGATCCTCACCACCGATGTCTGACACGCCCACGTCGCTCGTGATCCACACAAGTTCGGTGAAAGTGCTGCTTCGGGCGTCGCGGAGGCAGCACTTTCCCCGAAGTTGCGCGGATCTTGAGGGGCGCACGCGCTCTTGTGCCGGTCGGCTCAGCGCCCGCTGAGTCGTGATGAAAGGCTTGACCCCATGAGTTCCGCACCTGCACAGCACGACGCACCGACCGACACCACCCCCGCCGGCGCCGACGAGGTGAACGCCTTCACGGAGTTGGGGCTCCGCGCCGAACTGCTGGGCGCGCTGTCCGCCCTCGGCTACGAGGAGCCGACCCCCATCCAGCGCGAGGCCATCCCGCCGCTGCTCGACGGCCGGGACCTGCTCGGTCAGGCAGCCACCGGCACCGGCAAGACGGCGGCGTTCGCGCTGCCGCTGCTGCACCGGATGGAGGCGCACCGCGACGGCGGGGACCCGGTGGCGCTGGTGCTGGTGCCGACGCGGGAGCTGGCGGTGCAGGTGTCCGAGGCGTTCCACCGCTACGGCAAGGACCTGGGTGCGCGGGTGCTGCCGATCTACGGCGGGCAGCCGATCGGGCGGCAGCTGCGGGCACTGGACAGCGGCGTCGATGTGGTCGTGGCCACCCCGGGTCGGGCCCTCGACCACATCGCTCGCGGCACCCTGCGCCTCGGTGGCCTGGCCACGGTGGTGCTCGACGAGGCCGACGAGATGCTCGACATGGGCTTCGCCGAGGACATCGAGGCGATCCTGGAGCACGCCCCCGCGCAGCGCCAGACGGTGCTGTTCTCGGCCACCATGCCGTCCCGGATCGACGGGATGGCCCGCCAGCACCTGCGCGAGCCGGTCCGCATCGAGATCGGCCGGGAGCCGACGGTGGCCGGCGAGGCGCCCCGGGTGCGCCAGAGCGCGTACATCGTGACGCGGGCGCACAAGCCGGCCGCGCTGGGCCGGGTCCTGGACGTGGAGTCGCCCACGGCGGCGATCGTGTTCTGCCGCAGTCGCGAGGAGGTGGACCGGCTGACCGAGACGATGAACGGCCGGGGCTACCGCTCCGAGGCGCTGCACGGCGGGATGAGCCAAGAGCAACGCGACCGGGTGATGGGCCGGCTGCGGGCCGGCACCGCCGACCTGCTGGTCGCCACCGACGTGGCCGCGCGTGGGCTGGACGTCGAGCAGCTCACCCACGTGGTCAACTACGACGTGCCGTCGGCGCCGGAGTCGTACGTGCACCGGATCGGCCGGGTGGGCCGGGCCGGTCGGGAGGGCGTGGCGATCACCCTCGCCGAGCCGCGCGAGCACCGGATGCTCAAGACGATCGAGCGGGTGACCGGCCAGCGGATCACCATCGACAAGATCCCCACGGTGGCCGACATGCGGACCCGCCGGCTGGAGCTGACCCAGGCGGCGCTGCGGGAGAGCCTGCTGGAGGACGACCTGGACCCGTTCCGGGTCATCGTGGAGACGCTCACCGACGAGTTCGACCTGATGGAGGTCGCGCTCGCCGCGGTGAAGCTGGCGCACGAGGTGACATCGCCGGGCTCGGACGACGAGGAGGAGATCCCGCAGGCGCCGGTGCGCGGCCCGCGCGAGGGTCGGCCGGAGGCCGGTGGCCGGGGCGGCGACCGGCGCGGCGGCGGTCGTCCCCGCTCGGGCGGCGGCAACACCGTCCAGGTCTTCGTCGGTCTGGGCCGGCGCGCGGGGGTGCGCCCGCAGGATCTGGTCGGCGCGATCACCGGCGAGACCGGAATCCGCGGCCGGGACATCGGCTCGATCGAGATCGCCGACCGGTTCTCCCTGGTGGAGGTGCCGCAGGGCGTCGCCGACGAGGTGATCTCGGGGTTGCGCTCCAGCACCATCAAGGGCCGCAAGGCCACGGTTCGTCGCGACCGCGGCGGCGAGGGGCGCTGAGCACGCCGCCGGCGACCGCCGGGGTACGACGGTCGCCGGCGTGTCAGCCTCAGAAGGAGTACGGCCCGAAGCGGCCCCAGGCGACGACGGCGGCGAGGACGAGCAGCACCGCGCAGGTGATCGCGCCCTGGATCTCCGTCCGACGCTCGGCCGCCGTGTCGCGCTTGTTCCGGTCGCGCAGGTGCACCAGGATGCCGCCGACCATGACGATGACCAGCCCGAGGGCGGCCAGCGGGGTGAGCACGGTGGCGATGCCGGTGAGGGCGGGCAGCACGAGCCCGACGGCGGCCAGCACCTCGACCGCGCCGAGGGCCTTGACCTGCGACGGCGGGACCGGGTCCACCCACCGCATCATGTCGCGCAGCTTGTCCTTGGGCTGGGTCAGCTTGGCCAGGCCGGCGCCGGCGAAGACGACGGCGAGCAGGATCTGGATTATCCAGAGCACCAGGTTCACGGGGGTTACCTCCGGGGGCACCGCCTCGCGGCGGAGAGGTGATTGAGGGGTTCCAGCGAGACAGTAGCCCTCGGTGCGCGTACATCAATGGCCCCCGCCGTCGGAGAGACGGCGGGGGCCATTGGTTCGGAGTGTCAGGCCGCGAAGAGCGCCGGACCGTCCAGCGCCTGGACGTCGGCCGGGCGCAGCGCCAGGGCGAGCACGTCGGCCACGTCGGCCAGGGTGTGCACGGTCAGCGCCTCGCGCACCTCGGTCGGCAGGTCGTCCAGGTCCGGCTCGTTGCGCGCCGGGATGATCACCTCGGTGAGGCCGGCCCGGTGCGCGGCGAGGAGCTTCTGCTTCACCCCGCCGATCGGCAGCACCCGACCGGAGAGCGTCACCTCACCGGTCATCCCGAACTCGGGGCGCACCGCCCGCCCGGTGACCAGGGACGCCAGGGCCGTCACCATGGTGATGCCGGCGCTCGGGCCGTCCTTGGGCACCGCGCCCGCCGGGACGTGCAGGTGGATCCGGCGTCCCGCCAGGGCGTTCGGGTCGATGCCGAGCCGACGCCCGTTGGAGCGCAGGTACGACAGCGCGATGTGCGCCGACTCCTTCATGACGTCGCCGAGCTGGCCGGTCAGGGTCAGCCCCGGCTCGCCCTCCATGCTCGTCGCCTCGATGAAGAGCACGTCCCCGCCGGCGCCGGTGACGGCGAGGCCGGTGGCCACGCCGGGCACCGCGGTGCGCTCGGCCGACTCCGGGGTGAACTTCGGCCGCCCCAGGTAGCCGGTGAGGTTGTCGGTGTCGACGCGTACCGGCGACGGGTCGGTCGCCAGCGTCACCGCCACCTTGCGCAGGATCTTGGCCAGAGCCCGTTCGAGCTGGCGGACGCCCGCCTCCCGGGTGTACTCGCCCGCGATCAGCGCCAACGCCTCGTCGGCGACGCCTACCTCGTCGGCGGTCAGACCGGCCCGCTCCCGCTGCCGGGGCAGCAGGTGGTCGCGGGCGATGGCGACCTTCTCGTCCTCGGTGTAGCCGTCCAGGGTGACCAGCTCCATCCGGTCCAGCAGCGGGCCGGGGATGGACTCCACCACGTTGGCGGTGGCCAGGAACAGCACGTCGGACAGGTCCAGGTCGACCTCCAGGTAGTGATCCCGGAAGGTGTGGTTCTGCGCCGGGTCGAGCACCTCCAGCAGGGCGGCGGCCGGGTCACCGGCGTAGCCGGCGGCCAGCTTGTCCACCTCGTCGAGGAGCACGACCGGGTTCATCGAGCCGGCCTCGCGCAGGGCGCGCACGATCCGGCCGGGCAGGGCACCCACGTAGGTGCGCCGGTGACCGCGGATCTCCGCCTCGTCGCGGACGCCGCCGAGCGACACCCGGACGAAGTTGCGCCCGAGCGCCCGGGCCACGGACTCGCCGAGGCTGGTCTTGCCGACCCCGGGAGGACCGGCGAGGGCGAGCACCGCGCCGGAGCCGCGACCGCCGACCACGCCGAGGTTGCGCTCGGCCCGGCGGTTGCGCACCGCGAGGTACTCCAGGATGCGGTCCTTCACGTCGGCCAGGCCGGCGTGGTCGGCGTCGAGCACCGCCCGGGCCGCGGCCAGGTCGGTGTTGTCCTGGGTACGCGTACCCCACGGCATTTCCAGCACGGTGTCCAGCCAGGTGCGGATCCAGCCCGCCTCCGGGGAGGCGTCGCTGGCCCGTTCCAGCTTGCCGACCTCGCGCATCGCCGCCTCGCGGACCTTGTCCGGCAGGTCGGCGCTCTCCACGCGGGAGCGGTAGTCGGCCGAGCCGTCCGGCTCGTCCTCGCCCAGCTCCTTGCGGATCGCGGCGAGCTGCTGGCGCAGCAGGAACTCCCGCTGCGACTTCTCCAGGCCCTCGCGGACGTCGCTGTTGATCTGCTCGGTGACCTCCTGCTCGGCCAGGTACGCCTTGACCCAGCCGACCAGCAGCTCCAGCCGGGCGGTGACGTCCGGCGCGGCGAGCAGCTCGGTCTTCTCCTCCAGGGTCAACCAGGGCGCGTAGCCGGCCGAGTCGGCCAGCTCGGACAGGTCGGTCATCCGCTCCACCGCGTCGATGACCTGCCAGGCGCCGCGCTGTTGGAGCACTGAGGTCACCAGGGCGCGGTACTCGCGGGCGAGTTCCCGGGCGCGGCCGGCGGGAGCGGGTTCGTCGAGTTCGGTCGCCTCGACCCAGAGGGCGGCGCCGGGGCCGGGCACGCCGGAGCCGATCCGGGCCCGGGACAGGCCACGGACCACGGCGGCGGGCTCACCGTCGGGCAGCCGGCCGACCTTCTCGATGGTGGCGACCACGCCGACCGGTCCGTACTCGCCGTCGATGCGCGGCACGGCCAGCAGCTTGCGGTCGCCGGTCGCCCGGGCCGCGTCGATGGCGGCCTGGGTGGTCGGGTCGAGGGTCACCGGGATGACCATGCCGGGCAGCAGCACGGCGTCGGTCAGGGGAAGTACCGGAAGAGTTGCCATCGAACACCTGCTATCGCGTTGAGTTGAGCGTGTCTCACTCAAGTAACAAAGCGTTCCCCTTGTTCCGGGGTGTGACCCACACCACTGCCCGGTGCCGGCCGGCGGAGCGGCAGCAGCAGCTCGCGGACCGCCCGGACGCCGCCGGCCAGCGCCACGGCGACGGGAATGGCCAGGCTGGTCAGCACCAGGGCCAGCACCACCCGGGCGGGCAGCCCGACGCCGACGGCGAGCGCCGTCAACACCGTGCAGACCACCAGCTTCACCCGGGTACGCGACAGGCTCCCGACCGTGTTCACGACGCCGCCGGGTTCGTGCCGTACAACCGGGGGTCGCCCGGCGGCAGGACCGGCTCGGGGGCGTTCGCGCGCGGATTGTCGTCGTAGCGGAACTCGCCCTTGCCGTCCGGGGCGGGCCCGGACGCCCAGCGCCCCTGGGCGGCGTCGGTGCCGGAGGAGAAGCCCAGGTAGGTGTAGCTGAACTCCTCGGTGAACTCCCCGGAATCCGGAAAGGCGTCGGGCACCGGCATGTCCTCCAGGCCGTCCTCCCGGAGCTGCTCGATGGCGGCCAGCCACATGTTCTGGTGCATGGTGTCGCGGGCCAGCAGGAAGCGCAGCATCTGCTTGACGCCGGGGTCGTCGGTCATGTTGAACAGCCGGGAGACCTGCAGGCGGCCCTGCGCCTCGGCGGTGACGTTGAGCTGGAAGTCGGCCAGCAGGTTGCCGCTGGCGGTGATGAACGCTCCGTTCCAGGGCACCCCGTTGCTGTCGGCGGGCAGCGCCCCGCCGCCGCTGTGGATGAAGTGCGCCGGGTTCGACCCGGCGTAGACCGCCCCACCGCCCGGGTTGTCCGCGACGGCTTCCGAGAGCGACAGCGGGGCGTTGTCCAGCAGCCGGGCGATCATCGTGACGATCATCTCGACGTGGCCGATTTCCTCGGTGCCGACGTCGAGCAGCAGGTCCTTGTACTTGCCGGGCAGCCGGCAGTTCCACCCCTGGAACAGGTACTGGTTGGCGACGGTCATCTCGCCCCACTTGCCGCCCAGCACCTCCTGCAGGCGGCGGGCGAACGCGGCGTCCGGAGCGTCCGGCTTGGCTTCGAACTGCAGGTCCTTGACGTGGCTGAACATTCGACCTCCTCGGTGCCGGCATGCTGGCATCGAGGACGATTCCCGCCCCGCTGACCCGAGGGTGCCAACCCGTGTCCCGCCGGGGTCAGCGCAGCGGATGGACCACCGGCAGCAGCACCTCCAGCGCCACGCCCCGGGGCCGCAGCCGGTGCGCGCGCAGCACTCCCCCGTCGGCGGCCACCAGGTGTCGCGCGATCCACAGCCCCAGCCCGGACATCCCGGCTGCCGGCGCCGGACGGCGCAGCGCCACCAGCAGCGCCTCGTCCACCCGCCCCTCGTCGGTGACGACGATACTCAGGCCGGGACCGCGCAGCGCCGCGTAGATCCCGACGTGCCCCCCGGCCGGCCCGTGGCGCAGCGCGTTCTCCACGAGGTTCACCAACACCTGCCGGGTCCGGCCGGCCGGGACCGGCCAGGAACCCGCCCGCCGGGTGACGCGGGCCCGTCGCCGGCCCGCCGGCACCAGCGCGGCGGCCTCCCGCAGGAGCCCCGCCAGTGGCACTGTGGCATCCGGTGGGGCGGTCGGCGCCAACGCGCCGGCGCCGGCCGTCGCGTCCCGCAGCAGGCCCTGCAGGTGGACGGCCTGGTCACGAGCGAGTTCGATGATGGCCCGCTGGTCCGCGCCGGTCAGCGTCCGGCGCTCATCGGCCAACGCCCGGGTCAACGAGGTCAGGGCGCTGACCGGGGTACGGAACTCGTGGCACAACACGCGCAGCAGCAGGTCGGCGTCGACACCCGCGGTCGGCTCGGCGCCCGGTTCCGGCCCGGTCCGACGCAAACCTCGCAACAACCCCTGCCAGCCGTGGCGTGCCCGCATGCATCCGACTCCCCCCGTTCGGTGCGTACCCGCATGATCGGTACCCGCTGGGGAACGGCGTAGACATGCCGGACGCCCCCACCCTCAGACTCGCTGTCGTGGACGACCACCCCCTTTTCGTCCGTGGCCTTGAGCTGCTGCTTCCGGCGACCACCGACGGACGCGCCGAGGTGGTCGGCTCGACCGGCGACGCCGCCGCGGCGGCCACCCTGGTCAGCCGCTGCCACCCCGACCTGGCGCTTGTCGACCTGCACATGCCACCGCCCGGCGGCGTTCGGGCGGTGGCCGCCATCCGGCGGACCACGCCCCGCGTACGGGTGGTCGCCATGTCCGGTTCCACCGATCCGACACCCGCGCTGGAGGCGCTGCGGGCCGGCGCGGAGGGGTTCCTGCCCAAGACCAGCGAACCCGAGGAGCTGCTGCCCCCGTTGCTGGCCATTCTCGACGGCTGGGCGGTGCTGCCGGCCGAGCTGCTGCGCGCCCTGCTGGGGCCCTCCCGCGCCGCGTCGGTCGACCTCGACGCCGAGGAGCGCCGCCTGCTGCGAGCGATCGCCGCCGGCCGCAGCACCGTCGACGTCGCCGAGGAACTGCACGTCTCGGAACGGACGGTGAAACGGATGACCGCCGCGCTGCTGCGCAAGCTGCGGGTCGCCAACCGCGCGGAGGCGGCGGCCGTCGCCGGCCACGCCGGCCTGCTTACCGATTGACGCGGGGTTCAACGCCCGCGATTCCGCGTCGGTTCACGGTTTTGTACGCACTCAATCGCGACGCGCCGAAATGAATGGGACGCATATTGTTGCGGATTCCCCGGGTAGTAGGTCAGACTTTGGACACATCCCGCCACACACAGGGAGTAATCGGCAATGGCGAGAAAAGTAATCACGGTGCTGACCGACGACCTCGACGGCGGGAAGGCCGACCGGACGGTCGAGTTCAGTCTCGACGGCGTGGCCTACACGATCGATGTCTCGGACGAGAATGCCGGCGTCCTGCGGAAGGCGCTGGACCCGTACATCAATGCGGGTCGGCGGATCGGTCGGGGCCCTGCGGAGAACACGCGGACAGTTCGGCGGCCGGGGCGACCCAGCGGCGCCGGAATGGACCGCGAGCAGAACCGGGCGATCCGGGAATGGGCCGTCCAGAACGGCTACAAGATTTCCGAGCGGGGCCGGATCCCGGTCGAGGTCGTCGAGGCGTACAAGAGCCGCTGACACACCGCACGACGACGGGGTCCCGCCAATACGGCGGAACCCCGTCGCTGTGTGCGCGGCCGGCCACCCGGGTGCTGTCCGCCCAGGTGGCCGGCCGCCGATCGACGATCAGTTGACGTTGATGCGGATCGAATCGAACGCGGGGGTCTGGTTGGCCCGCTCCATCATCGGCAGACGGTGCGAGCCGTCACCGGCCCAGACCGAGCACTGCGCCGTACCCGACTCCGGCAGGCCCGGAATCTGAATGGTCACCTCGTCCGGCTGGGCGCCACCGCGGCCATCCTCGGTCGCGACGAAGAACGCCGGCACCTCCTGCGGCTCCGGCGGCGCGGTCAGGCTGTCCAGCATCCGGCAGGCGGTGTGGAAGTGACCCCGGACCAGGCCCTGGTCGTTGAGCAGCGAGCTCTCCACGTAGTAGCCACCCTGACCGGCCGCGAGGAAGCGGTCACGGACCAGGTTCTTGGTGCTGACCCGCAGGGTGAAGGGCTGGTTGCGGCCGACCTGCTGCGGGAACTGGGTGATCAGCAGCGACGGGTTGTTGGCGGCGGCGCCCACCTCACCGAACTCGGTGCTCACGCACCGGTTGCCGTTCTGGAAACCGTCGTGCGCCTGCAACTGGCTCTCGTCGCAGTTGTTGGCCAGAACGCCGAGACCCGCGCCGGGGGCGGTGCCACCATTGTTTCCGCCGTTGTTGCCGCCACCGTTGTTTCCACCGCCGGTGTTCCCACCGTTGTTGGTGCCACCGCCGGTGTTCCCACCGTTGTTGTTCCCACCGCCGGTGCTGCCGCCGTTGTTGTTACCGGTGGGCTGCACCTGGCACTCGGCGAGCTGCGCCAAACCCTGCGGACGCGGTCCGACCCGGTCGATAGCGGTCGTAATCCGGTCCAGCACCGCCTTCCGCTTACCGGCCAGCGGCTGCAGGATCGCATTGCGGATGAAAGCGGCGCCCTTGTTGCCCTCGGCGGCCAGCCGGCGATCGGCCTCGGCGATCTGGGTCTGCAACTGCGCGAGATTACGGTCGACCTCGGCTCGCGCCCGATCCGGCACCTGCGGCAGCTTGGCCGCCACATCGGGGCAGGCGACGGCCGAGCCGGTGCCCACCGTGCCGTCCTTACCGTCCTCGCACTCCGCCACCGACTCCTGACCGTCACCCCAGTGGTTACGCACCCACCGACCGTTCTGCCAGGTACGGCTGGTCGAGGCGCCGCTCGGCGCGGTCGAGCCGGGGCTCGGCTCCACGCACTGTCCGGCGGCGGGCCGGGGCTTGTTCGTCCGCCGGTCCTGGGCCGACGAGATCTGGGTGACGGCGACTACTCCGCCGAACACCACGAGCGTGCCGACAACGGCCAGCAGACGCTTGCTCCGCGCGATGCCGGGTGACCGGCCCGCCCGAGTGGACCTGCGCATCGAATTGCTCTCCTTCTCGATCCGGTAGTGGATTCCTGCCCTCGGCGGACCGACGGATGTGAGATGGCACGCCACGGCGGCGACCACCGCGACCTACCCGGTAACGTGTCGATGGCCGACGATGCCCTTTCCGCACCGTCTCCCGCGTCCGGTCGACGCGGTCGGGGAGATCCTCTTCGTTCGCGCAGGAGTACGGGACGGCGACGGCGAAGGTTCAACCCGCGCACAGAAAATTGCTCCGCCGCCGAGCGAATCGGCTGCGGAGCGGGGTTCAGCAGGGAAAGTGGCCGGTCAGTCAGCGCAGAGGTGGTCGAACGCGAAACCACCCACCAGCTCGTCCCGCCGCCGGCTCAGCGCGACGATCTCCGTGGTGAGGTCCGCGCGCGCCAGCAGGTCCGGGCCGTCCGGCCGTACGGCGCGCAGCCGTTCGCCGATCGCGACGGTCGCGAGGTCCTCGGCCAGCCGGGCCACGTCGACGCCGCAGGAGAAGCGCTGCGCGGTCACCGAGACCCGCTCGATCAGGCACGCGTCCGGGCGCACCTGCACCCAGCTCCAGCCCTGCGCCGGGCCCTCGGTCCAGTGCACGTGCAACCCGCGCACGATCGGGTCGGCCAGGCGCCCGGCCACGTACGCCTCGACCGCCGCCGCCCGGGTCAGCGCGCCGAGGTCGTTCACCGGGCCGGTCCGGCCGTCCGGAAGCCGCCCGAGGATGTCGCGAAAGCCCACCGGAGCGGGCTCGTCCTCGGCGCCCGCCACGGTGGCACCGGCCGCGTAGGCGCGCGCGTCGAGCACGTACTCGACGAGGCGCCGGCCGTGCTCGGCGGCCCGCAACGTCGGTGACCCGACGCGCAGCACGGGCAGCCCGACGGCCGCGCTCACGGCGTCGGTGAGGCGCTCGGCGCGCTGCTCGGCCGACCCGGCGGGCGGGACCGGGCCGATCGCCACGGCGACGACCGGCCGCCCGGTGTCGGCGTCACCGACCACGAGGTCGAACGCCGTCCGGCTGGCCGACCCCCACTGGCTGCCGGTGACGCCGGGCGGGCGCCCCTGCACCAGCTCGCTGAGCCGGCGCGTCCCGTACACCCGGTGGCCGGCGCGGTCGAACAGCGCGTCGCGTCCACCATCGGCGGGCATCGCCCGCAGCCAGCCGCGATCCACACTGCTCGTCATGTGCCTGATCCATCCGCCGGTCGGTCGAACCGCGCCGAGTCTAGGCGGTCGATCACCCGTCCCGGTGCTGCGGCCCGGCCGGCTGCGCAGCGCCGCTCCCGCTGCCCTAGCGGCAGACCGCCGTGACGACGACGGGGGCCTGCGGCAGGGTCGGCGGGTGGCAGGCCCCGGGCGCTGCCGGCCGCCAGGCCGCCGCGACGTTGTGGACCATGTCCTCCGGCACGTACTCGGCCCACCGGGACAGGTCGTTGCCGCCGTTCAGGCCACTGGCGAGCAGCACACCGTTGGAACCTCCCACCCGGAGCGCGGCCAGCATTTGCTGCATGCCGACCGCCGGATAGCCGAGCGCGGAACACGCCACATCACCGTCACGCCAGCACTTCCACGCGAGGGCCGGGTCGGCGATCGCCCGATCCGGGTACGGTGCCGAGAACAGGTCGAACATCACCGTCTCGCCGTAGTAGAGGGTCCGACCGACGCTCTGCCAGAAGTCGAGGGCGTACTCGAGGTCGGGTGCCGGCTTGGCGCAGACGGCACGTTCGTCCCGGCAGGTCGCCCCCGGCCCGGTGTAGCGGCCGTGGCTCCAGCCGAGAGCGAGGATGGGCGTGATGCCGGCGACCGTCAAGCGTTGCGTGTACGCGACGATCGCCTGCCGGTACGGCTCACCGCCGTAGCGGGGGTCCACGTACGACAGGCCGAGCCAGCAGGCCTCGTTGAGCGGGACGTACACCGCCTGGACGCCGCGGGCGGCGAGCCTGGCCACGGCGGTGGCGTCGACCGGGCCGTCCCAGATGCCGCGCCCCTGCACGCAGCGGGCCTCCGCGCCGGTGCGCACGAGCGGTGTCAGGCGTCGGGGGGCGGCCGCGTCGATGACCGGGGAGATGCCCCAGAGCTGGTCGCGCACCACGCTGACGTACGGCGCCTGCCGCTCCTCGCCCGGCGTCAACACGCGGACGGACGGGTTCAGGTCGGTCCACCGCGTCGCGCCCTGGTCGTCGTACGCCTGGGCGTGCAGGTAGTAGGAGCCAGCCGGCAGGTCACGCCACTGGGCGGTGTATGGCGCGGTCGTGTCGGTGCCGAGCGAGATGGTGTCGAGCCCGCTGCCCCAGCCGAAGAACTCGACGCGGGTGATCCGCCGGCCGGGCGCGGGCGTGGCGACGGCTTCCGCGTTGATGGTGGCCGGGGCGAAGAAGTGGTCACCATCTTCCGGCCTGATGATCGCGACGGACGGCCGGTTCGGGTCGGGAACGGGACTGGGTGACCCGGTCGGCTGCGGGCTCGGCGAGACCGGCGGCGGGGTCGACGGAGGCGGGCGTGGGGGCAGCACGGTCGTGCAGGTGACGCCGTTGAGCGTGAAGTTCTGCGGCAGGCCGGTCCGGACCCCGTGCGTCATGACGAAGGGAAAGAACTGCTGCTCGTCGGCCGGCAACGTGACACCGGGTAGGTTGCGGATCGTGACCTCACCGCCGTGCTGTTCCCAGCGCACACCGTCGACGTTCTTGATCTGCTCGGTCGGGTAGCGCAGCGGGAAGCTCAACGTCCAGTCCGTGAGTGGCTGGCCGACGCTCAGCACCCTGAGGTCGCCGCGCAGCATCGACGGGTACTGAAAGCGGACCTGGAGCTGCGCCGCACACCCGCTGGCGGCGGATGCCGGGACGACCACGGCGAGAACACCCGAGGCGGCGGCGAGCGCGGCGACGGCCAGAGAGACGACCCGGTTCCTCATCAACGACCCCCGTCATCGATAAACGTCACTGGATCCTCGCTCCGGTCGACGCCGGAAGTCAAGGCTGGCGACGCCGGGCGCACCCCTCCGGCGCGCGAGCAGGGGTCGCCGGTGCGCCTACTCCGCAGCGCCCATGACCAGGCCCTCGATGGTGTGCTTCTGCCGGATCGGCTCCAGCTGGTCCACCACCGGGCAGGGCAGATGCTCCCGAACCGTCACGGGCAACCGCTCCCAGTAGCCCCGGGTGACGGCCAGGTCATGGTGGGCGGCGTTGCCCGCGCCGGGGGCGTCGACGCCGAGCACCAGGACCGGGCGGGCCAGGTCCGAGACGTTCGGGGTGCCGCGGTGGATGGTCAGCGCCGACCGGGCCGAGATGTCACCGCGCCGCGGGTACTTGCGCACGGCCCGCCGCTGGTAGCGGGGATAGCGCTCCCTCGGGGGGAACATCTCGTGGTCGAAGTCGGTCCCGTCGTCCCACTGGGTGCCCGGGGCGATCTCGAACGGCCCCATCTCCTCCACCGTGTCGACGGTGGTCAGGTTGAACGCCAGCGAGGTGAGCCTGCGCTGCCGGCGGGTCTCGTCCGGCATCGGGAAGTCCCGGTGCCAGGGCTGCATCGCCGCCCCGGGGAAGGGGATGTCGAAGCCCAGCTCGACGATCTCGTAGTCGTCGCCGAGGACCGCCCGGCAGACCGACATCACCCACGGATGGGTGACCAGTGCCACGAAACCGGTCAGCTGCTCCGGATGGATCTCCACGTACCACCGCTGCGGGCCGCGTCCGACCGCACCGTCGGGACGCGAACGCGCCTCCTCGAACGCGGCGGCCACGTCCCTGCCGACCTGCTCCACCCAGGCCGGGTCGAAGGCGCCCCGACAGGCGGTGATGCCGTCGCGGTAGAGGTCGCCGAGCGCCTCGACCGGGACGTCGTCGTCGGCCGCGGGGTGGGTGGCGGGTGCCGCTGACTGAGCCGGGGGTACGCGCATCGGAGCCTCCTCGGGCGGACGACGCAGGTCTTACAACGTTGTAGAAGCGTGGCAAGGGTCGACGGGCGACGCCAGCGCTCGACCTGTTGCTGTGACCCGGATCACATCTCGTTCGCGTTCCAGAGCACCCGGCGGCGTGTATCCAGCGAGGTCGCCCGTAGCGGACCGGCTGGGAGGTCAGAGCATGTCGCGTCAGCAGTTCGGCACCCTCGCCGCGCGCGGGCCGGGTGCTCGCCGCCCCCGGAGGGACCGCCCGCGTCAGGCTCGCCAGCCGCGCCCCTCCGGGGATCCGACCATCCGCCGCCGACCGAACGCCGACCGAACCGGACGACACCACCGGCTTCCCCCGCGCCCCATCCCCACCCGTTCCGCCCGGAGCGTCGCGCCGACCGGCGGCGGGCCGCGCCCCGGCGGCGAAACCGGTGCGGCGGCGCAGATCAGGCGGATCGCGGCCGACGCGGCCGCTCAGGTGCCGGGCGTGTCCGACGTCCGCCCGGCCACGGTCCGCGTGGGCGACCGGTCCGTGGGCCTCGACCTGAACCTCGTCATCGGGTACGGCCACAGCGTGCCCGCCGTCGCCGACGCGGTCCGCCAAACGGTCGCCGAACAGGTGCTCGCCGGCACCGGTCGCGCGGTGGCCACGGTGACCATCACGGTGCGGGACGTGGTGGTCATCGGCTCGGCCGACGACGCCCCGTCGCGCCCATCGGGCCCACGCCCCGAGCTGACCACCGCGACCGTCAACCGGGTGGCGTCCGCGCTGCTGGGCCTCGCCCTGCTCGCCGGCGGCGTCCTGCTGGCCGGGCAGACGCTGCTGGTCACGCTGGGGCGCCCGACGCCGCTGCTCATCCGCCCCGGCTGGTACGACGCGCTGACCACCACCCGGTGGCACGATCCCGTCGTACAGGCGGCGGCCGGCGCAGCCGTACTGCTGGGTTTGCTCGTCCTGGTCGCCCAGCTGCGCCGGTGGACGCCGGTCCGACTGCGAGTCGACGAGCGCGACGGCTGGCACCTGCACCGGCGGTGCGTGGAGCGCCGGCTGACCGACGCGGCGGACACCGTGCCGGGCGTGCGCGGGACCCGGGTGCGGGTCCGGCGCCACGGCGACCGGTGGCGGCCCCGGTTGCGCGCCACCGGCGACCCGGCGGCCCGTGCCGAGGTCGAGTTCGCCGTGCGCCAGGAACTGCGTCAGCTCGCCTCGCCACGCGCCGACCGCGTCGACGTCCGGCTGCTGCCCCACCGGCGGCCGGCATGACCGACGCCGCGCACCGCCTGCTGTGGACGATCGTCGCGCTGCTGCTGGTGGCCGGCGGGGCGACGGCGCTGGCAGCCGGTTCCGGCGCGCTGCCGTTCGGCGAACCCGACGCGGTCCTGCTCGGCAGCGGCCTGGTGGACGCCTGGCGGGTCGCTACGCCCTGGAGCACCCTGGCCGCGGCGGTCGCCGGGCTGCTGACCGCCGTCGCCGGCCAGCGCCTGCTGCACCGGGCGCTACGCCGACCCGACCGGGCACTGCGGGGCACGCTGAGCCGCACCGGACGTCTGCCCGGTCGCACCCGGCTGGCCAGCGAGGTGCTCGTCCGCGCGCTGGAACGGGACCTGCTGCGCGCACCCGGGGTGCGGCGGGCCCGGGTGGTGCTCACCGGCACGCCACCGTGCCCCGACGTGTGGGTCCGGGTGGACCTGGCCAGCGACGCCCGCGCCGGCGGAGTCCGCGAGCACGTCCACGACGCCGTCCGCCGCTTCGCCACGACGGCCGGCTGCCGACCGGCACACCTCGACGTGACGGCCCGGATCGAGCCGGTGCACCCCTGAGCCGGTCGTCAGGCTCCGTCGGGTCAACGGCTGGCCCGGCGGTCTGCTCCGTCGGGGAGCGCTCAGGCGACCGGCATGATCTGCCCCGGATCGACGACCGTGTCGTCGGCGTCGTAGGCGATCGCGTTGGTCACCCGCACGACGCCACTCACCTGGCCCGCCAGCCGGCCGGCGAGGTCGACGGCGGAGCGACGGTCCAACCGGCCCGCCAGGGTGACGTCACCGTGGCGGACCTCGACAGTCACCAGGCCGTCCCGCACGGCGAGCACCCGGTGCAGCACCTCCTGGACGATGTCCGCACGAATCTCCGCGTCCGAGCGCAGGTGCACCCGCAGCAGGTCGGCACGGCTGACGATGCCGACCAGCCGACCGAGGTCGTCCAGGACCGGCAACCGCTTGACCTGCTCGCGATCCATGAGCCGCGCGGCGGCGGACAGTGCCGCATCCGGGCCGGTGGTCACCGGCGGCGCGGTCATCAGGTCGCCGGCCAGCAACGCCTCGCCCTTGCCCCGGGCGTCGCGCCGACGCCGGCTCTCGAAGACCCGCCGCTGCGCCGGCTCACCGGCTCGTTCGATCCGGTGCAGCAGGTCGGCCTCGGACACCACACCCAGCACCCGGCGGAAGCCGTCGATCACCGGCACGGCACTGATGCCGCGGCGCAGCAGCACATCGACGATCTCCCGGTACGGGGTCCCGGCCTCCACGGTCACGACCTCCCGGGTCATCACGTCACCCACCTGCCAGGTCCTCATCACGGCCTCCCTTTCGTACCTCCACCTCGGACGCTACGGCCGGACGGCGGCCTTGGTCAGGGTCTACGGCCCGGGCCGTCAGGGGTCCAAGGTCCCGGGCCGGTGCGGTCCGGTCGGCCCTGCCGGGGGCGCCGCCGAGAGCGTCTGATGGAGATGTCACCGGGAAGCGCGGTGCGAGGCAGAGAAGGGACGTGGACACCATGACCGCGACGATCGAGCGGACCACCGCCGAGACCACCGCTCCGGCGACCGGCACCACCCGAGAGAAGGCCACCCGCTACGTCCTGGCCGGCGTCCGGATGGCGCTCGGCTGGATCTTCCTCTGGGCGTTCCTCGACAAGCTGTTCGGCCTCGGCCACGAGACCGAGTCGAAGAACGCCTGGATCAACGGGGGCAGCCCCACCAAGGGCTTCCTCACCTTCGGGGTCGCCGGCCCGTTCAAGGACGTCTACACCGGCATCGCCGGCGCCGCCTGGGCCGACTGGCTGTTCATGGCCGGCCTCGCCGGGATCGGCATCGCCCTCCTGCTCGGCGTCGGCATGCGGGTCGCGGCCGTGGCCGGTGGGCTGCTGCTGGTCCTCATGTGGACCGCCGTCCTGCCTCCGGAGAACAACCTCTTCATGGACGACCACCTGATCTACGCCGGGGTGCTCGCGGTCCTGGCGCTGGTCAACGCCGGCGATACCTGGGGCCTCGGGAAGCTCTGGGCGAAGCTGCCGATCGTCACGCGGGTGCCCTGGCTGCGGTGAGCACCACCGCACCGTCGCACGGCGGGCGTCACCACAGGTGACGCCCGCCGAGACGTGTCCCCAGTTCGGTGATCCGGGGGTCGGTCCGGACGTGTCGGGGCAGGTGGCGGGTCCGCCGCACATCGGTGACGCGCTATCCGGCAGGATCGACGGTGACCGGACACATCACCCAACACGGCAGGAGATCCCCGCATGAACCAGGCAGCAGGCGCCCGATCGGGCAAGCCCGAGGTGGGTCCGATCGAGGGTGCGCCGCCGGCCGACCTCGTGACCGAGGACATCACCGTGGGCGACGGCCCGCAGGCCGAGCCGGGCCAGTTGGTAAGCGTTCACTACGTCGGCGTGTCCCACTCGACCGGCGGCGAGTTCGACTCGTCCTGGAACCGGGGCGAGGCTTTCGAGTTTCCGCTCGGCGGCGGTCAGGTCATCGCCGGCTGGGACCAGGGCGTGGTGGGGATGCGTGTCGGCGGCCGTCGCCGTCTCACCATCCCGCCGCACCTGGGGTACGGCGACCGCGGCGCCGCCGGCGTCATCAAGCCGGGCGAGACGCTGATCTTCGTCGTCGACCTGCTCGGCGTGCGCTGATCGAACGTGGCGGGGGTCGTTCGGCTCGATGCCGGGCGGCCCCCGGGCGCGTCCGCCGTCGGCGTCAGGCGCCGGGTGGGCGGGCGCACGTCCGAGGTCGGGCGTGCCGCCGGCTCACGCCCCGGTCAGCCTCAGGCCGCCAGCACCAGGCCGCCGGCCGCGGCCGGCGGACGACGAGCGGCCTCGACCAGGTCGGCTGGCAGCGGACGACGGGCGGCCTCGACCACCCGGGCGGGCTCGAGGATCGGCATCACCCGGTGCAGGCCGGTGGCGCGCAGCACCCGGGCCACCACCGGGGTGGGATCGACAAGGACCAGCTCGCCGCCCCGGGCCCGCACGCGCAGGTGCGCGGCGAGCAACGCGCGCACCCCGGCCGCGGAGAGCAGGCGCAGCCCGGACATCTCCAGCTGCACGACCGGTCGCGCCGGCACGGACCACAGAGCGGAGCGGAACGCGGCGACGGTGGCGATGTCGACCTCGCCGGCCACCCGCACCTGGACCACCCGGTCACCGACGTTGACCTGCACGTCGATCCGGTCGCTGCGCTCTTCCATGACGTGAAATCTATCCCCCACCACCGACAGTTTCGCCCCTCGGCGGAGTGATTCCGGGTACGCCCAGGGTCATCCCCCGGGGTGCCCCTCATCCCCCTAGGGGTGGAGGCCAGGGGCCTCGCGGTCGACCGAACGGCCGGTGCCGCGCCGCGTGCACGGCGCTCCGGGTACGCAGGGCATCGGCGGTGGACAATGACCCGATGGTGATCCCCCGGCCCCGGCCGCCACGGCTGATCCGTCCCGTCCGCGAACCGGCCACCGTCCCGCCTCCGCTCAACGGGGTGTGGGCGGCCACGGACCGGCGGCTCGACCAGGTCGACCTCCTGCCCCTCCCCGAGGGGGCCGTCGGGCCGGAGGACGTGCTCGTCGACCCGGGCGGCCGGGTCATCAGCGGCGACGAGGACGGCAACCTCTGGTGGTGGCCGGCCGACGCGCCGGCCGGCACGCGAGGACGGCTGCTGGCCGAGACCGGCGGCCGGCCGCTCGGCATCGAGACGGATCCGTCCGGGGAGGCCCTCATCGTCTGCGACGCGTACCGGGGGTTGCTGCGGGTCACGCCGGACGGGGCGGTCCGCGAGCTGACCGGCACGGCGCCGCCGGTGCACCTGGCCAACAACGCGACGGTGGCCCGCGACGGCACGGTCTACTTCACCGACTCGTCGGACCGGTTTCCGGTCTCGCACTGGAAGCGGGACCTGCTGGAGCACCGCCCCAACGGCCGCGTGCTGGCCCACCATCCGGGCAGCGGGCGCACCGAGGTGGTGGCCGAGGGGCTGTACTTCCCCAACGGGATCGCGTTGACCCCGGACGAGTCGGCGTTGATGCTGGTCGAGACCACCACCCACCGGCTGCTCCGGGTGGAGTTGCGCGGCGGGGTGCGGGTGCTCGCCGACCTGCCCGCGTACCCGGACAATCTCTCCGCCGTTGGCGACGGGACGTACTGGATCGCCCTGCCCAGCCCTCGCGTGCCCATCGCCGAACGGCTGCTGCCACACCCGCGGCTGCGTCAGCTCGCCGCGCTGCTGCCCGACGCGATGCAGCCGCAGCCGCGCCGCTACGGGCTGGTCGCGCTCGTCGACGGCGAGGGCACGGTCTGTCGTACGCTGCACGGCCCGGCCGGGAACTACTGGATGATCACCGGGGTACGACAGCACGGCGACCAGCTCTGGCTGGGCAGCCTCATCGGGCCGGGCGTGGCCCGCGTACCCCTGTAGTGCGCGCCCCACCCCGGCGCGGCCGGGGTGCGTGCACGGCGAACGGGCCGACCCACCGCGATGGTGGGTCGGCCCGGTGCCTCAGCGTCCGCTGACCGAGGGCGCCGGCGCGGGTGACCCGCCGGCCACCGCGCCCGGGTGCGCCGGGGCGACCGGCGCGGGCTTGAGCCCGGACGGCACCGGCAGGGCGCTGCCCTTGACGAACTCGTCCCAACTCACGTTCCACGCCGTCCAGCCGTTGCCGGGTTGCAGGTCGACCTCGGTGCCCTTGACGGTGACCAGGTCGCCGACCTGGGTCACCCCCATCAGCCAGTCCGCGGCCGTGGCGGAGACGTTCGCGCAGCCGTGCGAGGTGTTGGTGTAGCCCTGCTCGCCCTCCGACCAGGGGGCCGAGTGGATGAACTCGCCACCCCAGGTGAGCCGCTGGGCGTCGTCGACGTCGACCACGTAGCCGCCGTTCGGCTCACCCCGGGTGTCGAAGGTGGTCCGCTCGTGCTTCTCCATGATCACCATCTTGCCGCTGGAACTGGGCGTGCTCGGCTTGCCCAGGCTCACCGGGATACGGCGAACCAACTTTCCGTCGCGCAGCACCGTCATCTGCTTCGTGGCGTTGTCGATCTCCAGCGAGACCTGCTTGCCGATCTTCGAGGTCGCGGTCCGTTCGGCGTCCCCGACCAGGTTCTTGCCGATCGGCAAGCCCTCCAGCCCCGCCCGGACACTGATCGTCGTCCCCGGTCGCCAGAAATCGGGTGCCCGGTAATAGACCTGACTTCCGTCCTCCAGCCACGACCAGGTACCCGGCTGCGGCGGATTCGTCTTCACGAACAACCGGCGCTGCACATCCGCCCTGGCCTCTTTCGGAATTGCCGGGTCGAACGCCACGGTTACCGGCATCGCCGTGCCGTACGTCCGGTTGCCGACGAAATAGAGGGTGCTGGTGATCTGCGGCTTCGTGGACTTGGCCATCGTGGTGAACGTGGTGGTCCGTGTCGTGGTCGCACCCGAGTCACCTGTCGCGGTCACCTCCGCGGTGTACGTACGCCGAGGTTGCAGCGGCGCGCTCGGCACCCAACCGGAGCCATCCTCACGCGGTTCCGCCTTGACCTGCGCGCCCTTGTCGTCGGTGAGCCGGACGCCGGTGACGCGGCCGCCCTTGACCACCGCGCCGACCTCGGCGCTGATCGGCACGTCCCGGGTCTTGTCCCCCGGTGTCACGGTGAGCTCCGGCGCCGCGACGTGCCCCTTGGCCGGCCCGGCCGCCGAGTCCCGGTCGGCGGTGCATCCGGCCAGCACGAGCGGTGCGGCCGCGATAGTTACCGCCAACAGCGTCAATCGCCGCCTAGGTGTCATGTTCAGTCCCCCCGTTTTCGACTTCCCTCTGCCACATTCTGTCGGCCCCGACAGGAGTATCCAGGGCATTCGGAAATAATCGGCGGCGCATTTATCGGCGCATTTTCCGGCCCTGCGCCGTTGACGAGAAAAGCGCACGAGTGCCGCCTTGAGGCAACGTCCGCACTCCCGCACGTCACCAGACCCGCAACGTCCCGTCCCACCCCGACCCCGCCACGCCCGCACCTATCGCCGCCATTGCACGACTTCACCCCTCGGGTCGCGCTCGCCCGCGATGGCGTGCGCGACGGCCGCGCGGGGGTCGGGGCGGCTGCCGCACCTGCCGGGAGGACTTTTGTCAGGTGGAGCGAAGCTTCTGCTCGTCGAGACGGAGCTTTGCCTTCGTCCGGAGGCAAGGGTAAGGTCGATTTTCAGATAGAAGGTTGCCCATTCGTCGATCAGCCTGCCTGCCTCCCTTGCCCGGGTCGGCCGCGGTCCCCCTTCAGGGGCGCCGACCGCGCCCACGCGTCGTCCTCACCGTTCCGCCGGAGCACGCCTCCGGCCGGTTCAGCGCGCTCCGGCACCGGCAAGCGGTCGACGGCACACCAGCCGTCAGGAAGGGACCACCACCATGGATCGCCAGACCAACCGCTCGGAGCCGACAGCGACCGCCGAGTCGGTCAGTCGGCGCGGACTGCTCCGCGCCGCGACCGTCTCCGCCGCAGCCGTCGGCGCCGCCGGGCTTCTCGCCGGCCCGGCGAGCGCCGCGCCCGCCGGCGACACCGCCGCCCGGGGTCAGTCCCACGGCCGGCGTCGGGTGCCGGTGGACCGCATCAGCATCCAGCTCTACACCGTGCGCGACCAGCTCGCCGCCGACCTGCCCGGCACCCTGACGGCCCTGCGGCGCATCGGCTACCGGCGGGTGGAGCACGCCGGCTTCGTGGGGCGTACGGCGGCGGAGTTCCGGGCCGCGCTCGACGCGGCCGGGCTGCGCTCCACCTCCGGTCACACCGGCATCCCGCAGCCGTTCGACGCCGCCACCTGGGAACGTGCGCTCGAGGACGCCAACACGGTCGGCTGCGAGAAGATCGTCCACCCGTACTTCGGTCGGGACGCCGAGGGGCGTCCGTACCGGGACCCCGCCGTCTACCGGGCCCTGGCCCGGGATCTCAACCAGGCGGGCCGGCTGGCCCAGCGCGCCGGGCTCGATTTCGGCTACCACAACCACCAGCTGGAGTTCGTGCCGCTTACCGACGGCTCGACCGGCTTCGAGATCCTCACCGGGCAGACCGATCCCCGGCTGGTCCACTTCGAGCTCGACCTGTACTGGACCTGGCGAGGGGCGCACGACCCGGTCGACGTGATCCGGGCCAACCGCGGCCGGATCCGCCAGGTGCACGTCAAGGACCTGGACGTCGAGGGTGGCTTCGCGGACCTGGGCGACGGCGTCATCGACTTCGGCCGGATCTTCGACCACGAGCGGGAGGCGGGCATCGAGGAGTACATCGTGGAGCGGGACGACGCGGGCACCCCGCCGCGCGCCCCCGCCGACGCCCTCGACACCGCCCGGGTCGGCTTCGACTACCTCGCCGCACTCCGGTACTGACCACCTCGGGGACCACCTGACGACGAACCGGGCCGTACGCCGCCGCCGCGCGTCGCACCACAGGTGCCCACCCTGGCGACGGCCGTCGCCAGGGTGGGCGCCGTCGCCGGGTCGCTCAGGTCCAGTCGCTGTCGACGTGGTTGTCCCGCCAGCGTCCGCCCACCGGCGGGGTGTCCAGCCGCATCCCCTCGTCGGCGTTGCCGGCGAGGTCGTTGTCCTCGACCCGGCAGTCCACACAACTGCCGCGGTCGGTGATCCACAGCCCGTGCGTCTGGGTCTGGTGGTCGTGGTTGTCCCAGATCCGGTTGCCGCGAATCGTGGCCGAGTCGAACGGCGCGTCGATGGTGATACCGGCCCGCCGCTGCGGTGCGGCACCCAGTTCGTATCGACATCCCGGCGGGGGGATGTCGCCGCTCCACGCGCTGAACGCGTCCGGGCGGACCGGGGCGAGGGTGAGTTCGTCGCCGGTGTTGGAGGCGACCATGGCGACGGCGCGTCCGACCCGCAGCATCTTGCCCCGGTGCCCGTCGTGCGGCCAGGCGGCCGACCGGTCCACCAGCGACCGCTCGCCGTAGCGCACGGCGTCACCCGTCCCGCCGGTGCCTTCGGCGTACTGCTGCCCGTTGTTGCGGATCCGGTTGTTGAGCACCACCGCGTCGGTCATCTGGTGGTCGACGCGCACCGCGTCCAACCCGTTGCCCCAGAGCTCGTTGCTCTCGATCACCACGTCCCGGATCGCGCCCTGGTAGCCGCGCCCGAGGTTCCGCGTGTGATATCCGTGCTGGCCGTTGCCGCTGATCCGGTTGCCCCGGACGGTGTACGGGCCGGGGGTGTTGCCGATGCTGACCCCGTCGCGCAGGTTGCCGTCGATGACGCAGTCGGTGAGCAGCCCGCCCCGGCCCGCCACCGACGCCGTGCCCTGCGACGACACGTCGAAGCCGGTCTCCAGGTTGCCGGTCATCGTGCAGGCCGAGACGATCAGACCGTCGGCGCCCCAGTCGGAGATGCCGAACCGGTTGCCCTGGCTGTGGCAGCCGACGATGCGGTAGCCGCGTGGCGGCTCCCAGTAGTCCTTCTGCAGCTCCAGGAAGATCCCGTTGGTGCCGTTGGCCAGGGCGGTGCAGTTGGCGATGGTCAACCGCTCCACCGGCCCCCACCCGCCGATACCGACCCCGATGCCGGCGCCACCGATCTGCTCGCCGTTGTCGAGGCGACCACAGCCGACAGTCACCACGCCGTCGATCAGCGAATCCTGGAGGAAGTCGCAGCCCAACCCGGTGGCGGCGGTGTGGTGGATGTAGAGGTTGCGAAAGACGCCCCGCACCACGTACTGCAGGCCGAGGCCCTTGGCCAGGTAGTTGTACTCGGCCATCGCCACGCCGGAGCCGTCGATCTGGAAGTCGGCGAAGGTGCAGTCGGCGATGTGCCGGTCCCGGTCCGCGCCGTGCTGCACGGTGGTCCAGAAGGCCAGCGGCGTCGGATCGGCCCGGTTGCCCTCGTTGCTGAGCATGAACCGGGTCGCCGCCGGGCCGGCCCCGATCAGCGACACGCCGCTGCGCCACACCGTGCCCGCGTCCCGGATCGAGTAGATGCCCGGCGGGCAGTAGATGACGCGGGCCCGCCCGTCCGAGGCGTATCCAGCGCCGAGACGTTCCACGAGGGCTGCCAACGCCGGCTGGTCGTTGGTCGCGCCGTCACCGGTCAGCCCGTACTCCAGCGCGTCGCAGTACAGCGGTGCGCCGGCCGCGGCGGGTCGCCGCACCCGTACCGAATTCAGTAGCAGCTCGTTCGCCACGACCACGGATCGGCTCCCTTCGACGCCTGCGGTGCGTACCGGCGGGGCCGACTTCCCGATGACGGGACCGCGAAACCCCGGGACGCACGCCGGCCCTGGCGCCGCGCGGGCGGTGCCGGGGCCGGCGGTACGCCTCAGACGGCGGCGATCAGCAGCGCCGGGCGCTCCACGCAGTCGGCGACGTGCCGCAGGAAGCCACCGGCCACCCCACCGTCGCAGACCCGGTGGTCGAAGGTGAGGCTCAGCTGGGTCACCTTGCGCACGGCCAACTGCCCGTCGACCACCCACGGCTTGTCCACGATCCGGCCCACGCCGAGCAGGGCCGCCTCGGGGTGGTTGATGATCGGCGTGGAGCCGTCCACGCCGAACACCCCGTAGTTGTTCAGCGTGAAGGTGCCGCCGGTGAGCCGGGCCGGCGCGAGCGTCCCGGCCCGCGCCGCGGCGGTGGTCGCCGCCAGCTCGGCGGCCAGCTCGGCGGTGGTGAGTCGCTGGGCGTCGCGCAGCACCGGCACCAGCAGGCCCCGGTCGGTCTGCGCGGCGATGCCCAGGTGCACCCCGGCGGACTGGACGATCCGCTGACCCTCGGTGTCGACCCGGGAGTTGAGCTGCGGGAACCGGCGCAGGCCGCTGAGGCAGATCCGGGCCAGCAGGGCCAGGATGCTCACCGGCGCGTCGGGCGTCGCCGCGTTGATCGCCGCGCGGGTCTCCAGCAGCCCGGTGGCGTCGACGTCGACCCAGATGGTCACCTCGGGGATCTCCCGCCGGCTGCGGGAGAGCTTGTCGGCGATCACCTTGCGCACGCCGGTGAGCGGGACGATCAGGTCGCCGTCGCCCTGCGGGGTCGGCTCGGCGTGCGCGTCCGGTACGGCGGCGAGCCGGGCGACGGGGACTGCCAGCGCCGCCTCGACGTCGGCGCGGCGGATCACCCCGCCGGGCCCGCTGCCACGGACGGTGCCCAGGTCGACGCCGCGCTCCCGGGCCAGCCGCCGGACGATCGGCGAGATGACCAGGGCGCTCGCCGACCGCACCTCGGCGGCGACGCTGCCGGCGACCGGGGCCGCCTGTGCCGCCGCCGGGCCGGTGCCGCCCGCCGAAAAAGCGCCGGCCGACGGGCCGGTGCCGCCCGTCGGGCCCGCGTCGGGCCGGACCGCGTCGGCCGGGGCGGCGTCGGCCGGTTCGGGCGCCAGCGCCAGCCGGGGCCGTCGCCGACGACGGGTCGCGCCGCCGTGCCCGGTGCCGTACCCGATCAGCACGTTGCCGGAGCCGGCCCGCTCCTCCTCGCGGTAGGTGGCGTGCCCGGCCGGTTCGTCGCCGGCGCCGTCCAGCGGCGCGATGGTGATCAGCGGCTGGCCGACCGGCCGGACCTCACCCGCCGCGCCGTGCAGGGTCACGACCCGTCCGGCGTACGGGCAGGGCACGTCCACGACCGCCTTGGCGGTCTCCACCTCGACCACGCTCTGGTCGACGGTGACGATGTCGCCCACGGCGACCCGCCACTCGACGATCTCGGCCTCGCTCAGCCCCTCGCCCAGGTCGGGCAGGAGGAAGACCTGCGTCCGCTCGACGGTGGTCATGCCGCCGCCCAACGCGCGTCCGGCTGGTCGTCCCACTGGAGGCGGGCCACCGCGTCGAGCACCCGGTCCACGCCGGGCAGGTGGGTGTGCTCCAGCATCGGCGCCGGGTACGGGATGTCCAGCCCGGCCACCCGCAGCACCGGCGCGTGCAGCGCGTGGAAGCAGCGCTCCTGCACCCGGGCGGCGATCTCCGCGCCGACGCCGGCGAACCCGGGCGCCTCCTGGATCACCACGCACCGGCCGGTACGCCGGACCGACGCGGTGATGGTGGCGTCGTCGAACGGCACGATGGTGCGCACGTCGACCACCTCCAGGTCCCAGCCCTCCTCGCGGGCGGCCTCGGCGGCCTCCAGCGCGACCGGCACCGCCGGCCCGTACGCGACCAGGGTGGCGTCGCGTCCGGTACGGCGCACGACGGCCCGGCCGAACGGCTCGGTACGCACCGGCAGCTCGGCTTCGGCGCTGCCGAAGTAGAGCTTCTTGGGCTCCATGAAGACCACCGGGTCGGGGTCGTCGATCGCCTCCCGCAGCAGCGAGTACGCGTCCTCGACGGTCGCCGGGGTGACGACCTTCAGGCCGGGGGTGTGCGCGTAGTACGCCTCGGACGAGTCGCAGTGGTGCTCCACCCCGCCGATGCCACCGGCGTACGGCACCCGGATGACGATCGGCACGCTGAGCTTGCCCCGGGTGCGGTTGCGCAGCTTCGCCACGTGCGAGGCGATCTGCTCGAACGCCGGGTACGCGAACGCGTCGAACTGCATCTCGACCACCGGCCGCAGCCCGGACATGGCCAGGCCGACGGCGAAGCCGACGATGCCGGCCTCGGCGAGCGGGGTGTCGAAGCAGCGCTTCTCGCCGAAGCGGGCCTGGAGGCCGTCGGTGATCCGGAAGACGCCGCCGAGCGCGCCGACGTCCTCGCCGAAGACGACTACCCGCTCGTCGGCCGCGAGGGCGTCGGCGAGCGCGGAGTTGAGCGCCTTCGCCATGGTGGTGGCCATCAGGCGTCACCCTCTTCGTCGTGCGCGGCGGCGAGCTCGGCGCGGACCTGCTCGCGCTGCTCGACGAGCTGGGGGGTGGGCTCGGCGTAGACGTGGTCGAAGAGGCTCAGCGGGTCGACCGTGGGCTGGGTGTTCATCCGGGTGCGCAGGTCCGCCGCGTACGCCTCGGCCTGCTCGGCGATCTCGGCGACCGCCGCGTCGTCGAGCACGCCACGGGCGCGCAGGTAGGTCTCCAGGCGGGCGAGCGGGTCGCGGTCGCGCCAGGCGTCGACCTCGGCGCCGTCGCGGTAGCGGGTGGCGTCGTCGGCGTTGGTGTGCGGCTCCATCCGGTAGGTGTGCGCCTCGACCAGGAACGGCCCCTTGCCGGCGCGGGCGTGCGCGACCGCGCGGGTCAGCACGGCGAGCACCGCGACCGGGTCGTTGCCGTCGACCTGCTCGCTGGGCACGCCGTAGCCGACGCCCTTGTACGCCAGCGACGGCGCGGCGGTCTGCCGGGACAGGGGGACGCTGATCGCGTACCTGTTGTTCTGGACGAAGTAGACGACCGGGGCTTTGAACACGGCGGCGAAGTTGATGCCCTCGTGGAAGTCGCCCTCGCTTGTCGCGCCGTCGCCGATGAAGGCCAGCGCCACTGTGTCGCGCCCCTGGTACGCCTCGCCGTGCGCGAGACCGGCGGCGTGCACGCACTGGGTCGCGAGGGGGGTGCACTGCGGCGCGGTGTGCACCTCGGTGGGGTCGTAGCCGCAGTGCCAGTCGCCGCGCAGCAGCGTGAGCACCTCGACCGGATCGATGCCCCGGGCAACCAGCGCCATCGATTCACGGTAGGTGGGGAACACCCAGTCGGTGTCGCGGACGGCGAGCACGGCGGCGACCTGGCACGCCTCCTGGCCCCGCGACGACGGGTAGACGGCGAGGCGGCCCTGCTTGGTCAGCGCGGTCGCCTGGGTGTCGAACCGGCGGCCGAGCACCATCCGGCGGTACAGCTCGCGCAGCGCCTCGACGGGCGGCTCCGGGTAGTCGGTACGGGCCGGCAGCGGCGTACCGGTCTCATCGAGCAGGCGGACCGGTTCGGTGGCCGGCAGCAGCGGGCGTGCCGGGTCGGGCGGGGTGACCGTCCGACGGGCGCGCGGGGATGCCCTGCGGACCGCCTGGGGTGTGGTCGTCACGGCGGGACCTCCTGGGACGTGTGGTGAGCCTATGCTTCCGCCTGACGGATGATTGACTCAAGATCCACGCAGAAGGCGGGACGTCTGGCATGTGGGAGGCGCATCGGTGAGCCAGGAGAACGGCGACGGAGCGAGCCGGGGAACCGGATCGGGACGATCGGCCCGAGCCATGGACGAGGTCGACAGGCGGATCCTGGACGAGCTGGTCCGCGACGGGCGCACGTCGGTGCGCACCCTGGCCGAACGGATCCACATCTCACGCACCAACGCGTACGCCCGGGTGGAGCGCCTGCTGCGCGAAGGCGTGATCACGGGCTTCCGGGCGCAGGTGGCGCCCGAGGCCGCCGGGCTGGGCACGTCGGCGTACATGGCGTTGACGATCGAGCAGAACACCTGGCGGGAGGTGTCGGCCGAGCTGGCCCAGGTGCGCTACGTCGAGCACGTCGCGCTCCTCAGCGGCGAACACGACGTGCTGGCCCTGGTTCGGGCGCCGGACAACGCCGCCCTGCGCGACGTGGTGCTCGATCGGGTGCAGCGCATCGCCGGGGTGCTGTCGACGCGGTCGTGGCTGGTCTTCGAGGAGTTCGACGGCACGCAGAGCCCGTGGCAGTAGGGCGGGCCGCGCCGTTCACCGCTCCGGCGGCGCCTCCAGGCCCTCGGCGTCGGCCAGCTCCAGCAGGGGCTCCAGCGAGTGCCGGTCACCGTCGAGGCCGGCGTGCGGGTCGCCGCGCTCGGCGAAGCGGGCCGGCATGCTGAGCACGTCGAAGTCCTCCGGTCGGGCGTCGTCCAGCTCCGCCCAGTCCAGCGGCGCCGACACCAGGGCCTGCGGTGTCGGCCGGATCGAGTACGCCGACGTCACCGTGTGGTCGCGGGCCATCTGGTTGTAGTCGACGAAGACCGGCCGGTCCCGCTGCTCCCGCCACCAGGTGGTGGTGACCAGATCCGGCAGCCTGCGCTGCATCTGCAGGCCCAGCGCGAGCACCGCCCGGCGGCACTCGCCGAAACTCCACCTCGGCTCGATCGACAGGTAGACGTGCAGGCCGCGCCCGCCGGTGGTCTTCGGATAGCCGGTCATGCCCAGCTCGGCGAGGAACGCCCGCACCTCGTGCGCCACCGGCACCACCTGCTCGAAACCCACGCCGGGCATCGGGTCGAGGTCGATGCGCAGCTGGTCGGGGCGTTCCACGTCGGCGGCGGTGACCGGCCACGGGTGGAACCGCAGGGTGCCCAGGTTGGCCGCCCAGATCACCACGGCCAGTTCGCTCGGCGCGACCTCGTCGGCGGTCCGGCCGCTGGGGAAGGTGATGTGCGCGGTCCGCACCCATTCCGGAGCGCCCGCCGGCAGCCGCTTCTGATAGAAGGCGTCACCACGGTTGGTCTGCCGGGTGGCGATCGTCGCGCCCTCGAAGACGCCGCGCGGCCAGCGCTCCAGCATGGTCGGCCGGTCGCGCAGCGCCCGCAGGATGCCGTCGCCGACCGCCAGGAAGTAGCGGACCACGTCCAGCTTGGTCAGTCCGCGTTCCGGGAAGTACGGCTTGTCGGGGCTGGAGACGCGGACCAGCCGCTCCCCCACCCGGATCTCCTCCGCCGCCGTGGCCACGCCCCCGAGGGTACGACGTCCCGGCGGGCCCGGTGGGCCACCGGCCGGGGACCAGCGTGGCGCCGCGGCTGAGGCGACGAACCAGCCGTCCGGTGCCCACCCGGGCGCGGTTACCGCGCCCGGCGCCCGGGTAGGGGGTCGGCATGGCGGAAATGTCGACCCTCTGGATCATCAGGCACGGTGAGAGCACCGCGAACGTGGCGGCCACCCGGGCCGAGGAGAACGGCGCGGACGTGATCGGGCTCAGCCACCGCGACGCCGACGTGCCGCTCTCGGGCACCGGCGAGGAGCAGGCGCGGGCGACCGGCCGCTGGCTCGCCGGGCTGCCCGAGGATCGGCGGCCCGACGTGGCGGTGGTCTCGCCGTACCTGCGGGCGGTGTCCACGGCCGAGCTGGCGCTGCACGGCACCGGGGTGCCGGTGAGCCGGGACGAGCGGCTGCGCGACCGGGAGCTGGGCATCCTCGACGGCCTGACCGGGCACGGGGTCCGCCGCCGGTTCCCCGACGAGGCCGAGCGCCGCACCCGGCTGGGCAAGTTCTACTACCGGCCGCCCGGCGGTGAGGCCTGGACCGACGTGGCGCTGCGGCTGCGCACGCTCCTCGGCGACCTGCGCCGCGACCACGAGGGCCAGCGGGTGCTGCTCTTCGGCCACGACGCGCTGGTCTTCCTCCTGCGGTACCTGGTGGAGGGGCTGACCGAGCCGGAGCTGATGGCGTTGACCCGCGAACACGTCATCGCCAACTGCTCGATCACCGACTGGTCCGCCGACGACCAGGGCAGGCTGACGCTTGGCGGTTTCAACGAGGTCGGCCACCTGCACCGGCAGGGCGCCGAGTCGACCAGGGAGGACGAGATCCATGCCGAACCGGTCTGAGGTCAAGGTGATCACGCCGGGGCTGCTGCGCGACTGGGAGCTGCCGGTGCCGGCCGGCGGCAAGGAGAGCCGGGGCACCGTCCTGGTGATCGGCGGCTCCCGCTTCACGCCCGGGGCGGTCCTGCTCGCCGGGGTGGCCGCGCTGCGCGCCGGCGCCGGGGTGCTCCAGCTCGCCGCCGCCGAGTCCACCGCGGCCACGCTGAGCATCCAGGTGCCCGAGGCGCTGGTGGTCGGGCTGCCGGAGACGCCCGACGGCGCGGTCGCCGCAGACCGGGCCGGCCAGCTCGGCGAACTGGTCGGCGCGGCCGACGTGGTGGCGCTCGGCCCCGGACTGAAGGGCATCGACGAGACCACCGAGCTGCTGGGTCTCGTCCTGGAGGCGGCGGGGACGCGCACCCCGCTGGTCCTCGACGCGTACGCCCTGGGCGCGCTCAGCCACGAGCCGAAGCTGCTGGTCGGCTCGGGCCGTCCGGTGGTGCTCACCCCCAACGTGACCGAGGCCGGGCACCTGCTCGGCCGCGAACCCGGCGACGACCTGGGCGCCGAAGCCGCCGAACTGGCGCACCGGTACGAGGCGGTCGTCTCGCTCTACGGGCACGTGGCCGCTCCGGACGGGCGCGGGTGGCGGGAGGAGAGCGGCGACGCGGGCCTCGGCACGTCCGGCAGCGGAGACGTGCTCGCCGGCCTGCTCGCCGGGCTGCTCTCCCGGGGCGCCGACCCGGCGCAGGCCGCCTGCTGGGGAGCGTTCGCGCACGCCGTGAGCGGCCAACGGCTGATCCCCCGCTACGGCCGGATCGGTTTCCTGGCACGGGAACTGCTCGACGAGATCCCGCGCACACTGGCCACCGTCTGACCAGGCGAGATCGGCCACATTCGCCCGTTTCGCCACTGACCGTCGGGGTACCGGATCAACACCCAGCCGAGCTACGAAAGGGGGCACGCCGGTGTCAACCGATGCCATCGTCCTGCTCAAAGAGGACCACAAGGAGATGCGTCGCCTGTTCAAGGCCTTCCAGGACGCCGAGGAGGGGCCGGCGAGCCAGCGGCAGAAGCTGGTGAACCAGATCCTCGAGGCCCTGACGGTGCACACCTACCTGGAGAACGAGGTGATGTACCCGGAGGTCCGCCGGCTCCTGCCCGACCTGGAGGACGACATCCTCGAGTCGTACGAGGAGCACCACGTGGCCGACGTGCTCTGCCTCGAACTGGCCGCGATGGACGCCGACGACGAGCGCTTCACCGCCAAGACGACGGTGCTGATCGAGAACGTCACGCACCACGTCGAGGAGGAAGAGGAGGAGTGGTTCCCCAAGGTCCGCGAGGCGTTGGGCCGTAAGCAGCTCCAGGAGATCGGCGAGAAGATGATCGCGCTGCGCGCGGACGCGCCGCGTACCCCCACCCAGCCGAAGGCGATCAAGAAGGCGCGCGACGCGGTGACCGCCTGAGCCACCAACCGTTCGACGAGGGGCCCGGCCGGACCGGGCCCCTCGTCGTGTCCGGCCGGGCGGCAGCACCGTGCCACCACCTCGCCGGGCGCACGTCGGGAGGTCGGCCGGGTCGCCCCGGGCCGGCCCGGTAGGATCGGCGCGGGCCGTTACTGGCGCGTGGGGATGGACAACCATCGGGAAGCGGTCCCGTCACGAGGACGTTTTTGCCGAGCGCCTGGGCCTTCCGCACGTCTGTAGGAGGTCGTATGTCGCACAACGCCGAGTCCACCGCATTCCGGAGCGCCCTCGAGGTGATCCGAGCTGTCGAGCCGCGGGTGGCCGACGCCATCGGCGCCGAGCTGACCGACCAGCGGGAGTCGCTCAAGCTCATCGCCAGCGAGAACTACGCCTCCCCGGCCACCCTGCTGGCCATGGGCAACTGGTTCAGCGACAAGTACGCCGAGGGCACCGTCGGCCGTCGCTTCTACGCCGGCTGCCAGAACGTCGACACCGTCGAGGCGCTCGCCGCCGAGCACGCCCGGGAGCTGTTCGGCGCCGCCCACGCGTACGTGCAGCCGCACTCAGGCATCGACGCCAACCTGGTCGCGTTCTGGGCGGTGCTGGCCGACCGGGTGGAGTCCCCCGCCCTGAAGAAGGCCCAGGTCCGCCAGGTCAACGACCTCACCGAGGCCGACTGGTTCGCGCTGCGCCGCGAGCTGGGCAACCAGCGGATGCTCGGCATGTCGCTGGACGCGGGCGGTCACCTCACCCACGGCTTCCGGCCGAACATCTCCGGCAAGATGTTCGACCAGCGCAGCTACGGCACCGACCCGGCCACCGGCCTCATCGACTACGACCGGGTCGCCGAGGCCGCCCGCGAGTTCAAGCCGCTGATCCTGGTCGGCGGCTACTCGGCGTACCCCCGGAAGGTGAACTTCCGGATCCTGCGGGAGATCGCCGACTCGGTCGGCGCCACCTTCATGGTCGACATGGCGCACTTCGCGGGCCTGGTGGCCGGCAAGGTCTTCACCGGCGACTTCGACCCGGTGCCGCACGCGCACATCGTCACCACCACCACCCACAAGTCGCTGCGCGGCCCCCGCGGCGGCATGGTTCTCTGTCAGCCGGAGCTGGCCGACCAGGTGGACCGGGGTTGCCCGATGGTGCTCGGCGGTCCGCTGCCGCACGTGATGGCCGCGAAGGCCGTCGCTCTCGCCGAGGCCCGCCGCCCCGACTTCGCCGACTACGCCCAGCGGATCGTGGACAACGCGCAGGCCCTCGCCGACGGGCTGCTGCGCCGGGGCGCGAAGCTGGTCACCGGCGGCACCGACAACCACCTGGTGCTCATCGACGTCTCCGGGTACGGGCTCACCGGCCGGCAGGCCGAGCAGGCCCTGCTCGACTCCGGCATCGTCACCAACCGCAACTCGGTCCCGCAGGACCCGAACGGCGCCTGGTACACGTCCGGCATCCGGATCGGCACCCCGGCGCTGACCACCCGCGGGTTGGGCACCGCCGAGATGGACCAGACCGCCGAGCTGATCCACACCGTGCTGACCCAGACCACGGCCGGTGCCAACGCCGACGGCACCCCGTCCAAGGCGAAGTACACGCTCGACGCCGACCTGGCCGACAAGATCGCACGCCAGGCCACCGACCTGCTGGCACCCCACCCGCTCTACCCGGCCATCAACCTGACCTGACGCCGGCCCGGACCCCCACGTGAGTTCCGCGTCGATCATGGAGTCGTGGTGCCCGAATCAGGGCGGGTGGCAACCTTTGTCCACCACCACAACCCCATGATCGACGCGGGCGGGGGCGGGGCGCGGGGCGCGGGGCGGGGGGTTAGTTCAGGGGGCGCTTGAGGTGGTAGCGGTGGACTTCGGTGCTGCCCTGGACGTTGTTCACGTCCTCGGCGGCCGAGACCAGTTCCCAGCCCTCCCGGCCGGCGCGGTTCAGGTGCGCGATGGCCGTGTCGCCGTAGGGGGTGATGTCCTTACGCGACCCGTCCGGGCCGTACCAGACGAACGAGACGGTGAAATTGCGGCCCTGCCCCTGATAGCGGCGGACGAGCAAGGCGTACTCCCAGGCAACCATGCGGCCCATTATGACCGTCCACGCAGGAGCTCGTCAGCGATGAGGGCGGCGAGCCGGTCCAACCCCCTGTCGATCTGCTCGGGTGTCACCGCGCTCACCGACAACCGCAGCGCGCACACCGGCGCCGTGTCGTCGTAGAAGTGCGCCATCGGCGTCCAGAGCACCCCGTAGTCACGCGCCGAGGTGTCCAGCAGCGCGTCGTCGACAGCGAACGGCACCGTCACCACCACGAAGAACCCGCCGGCCGGCACCGTCCACCGCACCGCCGCCGGCCGGTCCGGCTCATCGGGGAAACGCCGGGCCAGCCCGGCGACCAGGTGACGCAGATTGCGGGCGTACGCGGCCCGCTCCCGGGTGTTCGCGGGCACCAGGCTGCACCCGTGCTCCAGCAACCGTCCACCGATCACCGCCTGCGCGATAGGTGAGGTGTTCACCGTGACCATGCTCTTGATCATCGCGAGCTGGTCGGCGAGCGGGCCGACCCGACCGTCGGAGCCGGCCACCCGCTGGTCGGCGACCACGTAGCCGACCCTCGCCCCGGGCAGCACCGTCTTGGCGAACGAGCCGAGGTAGACCACCCGCCGGTCGGTGTCCAGCGCCTTGAGCGTGGGCGGGCGCGGCCCGTCGTCGACGGGGAACAGCCCGTACGGGTTGTCCTCCAGCAGCAGCAGGTCCTCCTCGGCGGCCAGCGCCAGCAGCCGCTGCCGGTCCGGGACGGTCATGCTGATCCCGGACGGGTTGGCGAAGTCCGGCAGCACGTAGCAGGCGCGCGGCCGAAGACCCTCCGCCCGGGCCCGACGCACCTGCGCGCGCAGGTCGGCCAGGTCCACACCGGACGGTCCACCGGCGACCGGCCACACCGGCAGGTCCACCAGCCGGGCCGCCCCGGTCAGCCCGACGTAGGTCGGGGCGACCGCCAGCAGCACGTCCTGCGGGCCGGCCCGCAGCGCCCGCAGCACCAGGAACATCGCCTCCTGGCAGCCGACGGTCACCACGACGGACTCCGGGTCGACAGTGATCCCCTCGTCGACCGCGAGGTTGCGGGCGATGAGGTGGTGCACGACGCCCTTGGTCCGGCCGTACTGCAACAGCAGCCGTCGGGCCTGCTCGGGCGTGTGACCCAGGTCGTCGACGAGGTGCCGGTGGAACGTGTCCAGGTGCCGGTGCACCGCCGCGACGTCGAAGAACTCCTCGTACGGGCGTCCGGCCGCGAGCGACACCGCCGCCGGATAGCGTTCGGACACCTCATTGAGGAAGTTCATCGAGGTCAGCGCCGGGTCACCCAGCGCGGGGTGCAGGTCGGCGACGCTCAGGTCGACCGCCTCGGTCGATGTCACCGCTCAGCCCACCCCGAGCGTCCGCAGCTCGGCCGCCGCCGCCGGATCGGCGCAGCCGGCCAGGATCAGCGCGTCCCGCACCTCCGCGGCGAGCAGCGCCAGCGCGTCCTGCGCGCCGCGCCGTCCCCCGACGGCCAGCGCCCAGAGCATCGGACGGCCGACCAGGACGCCCGCCGCGCCCAACGCCAGCGCCCGCAGCACGTCGGTGCCCCCACGGATGCCGCTGTCCAGCAGCACCTGAGCACCGTCGCCGACGGCGTCGACGACCTCGGGCAGCATGGTGACGCTGGCCGGCGTTCCGTCCAACTGACGCCCGCCGTGGTTGGACACCACGACCGCGTCCGCCCCGATCCGTACCGCCTCGACCGCGTCCCGGGGATCGAGCACCCCCTTGACGACCAGCGGCAGGTCGACGTGCTCCCGCAGCCAGGCCAGGTCCGCCCAGCGCAGGGCCGACTCGAACGACGCGTCGGTGTGGGTGGCGATCGCGGACACACCGGGGGCGCCGGCGTGCGCCAGCGCGTCCCGGCCGTGCGGCAGGTTCGCGGCGACCACGTCGGCCGGGAGGCGGAACGCGTTGCGCAGGTCGCGGGGGCGTCGGCCGAGCACCGGCACGTCCACGGTGACCACCAGCGCGTGACAGCCCGCAGCGACGACCCGGTCCAGAAGATCGCGGACCAGCGCCCGGTCGCGCAGCCAGTAGAGCTGGAACCACACGTCCGCGCCCGCTTCGGTGATCTCCTCGATCGGCGTGCTGCTCAACGTGCTCGCCAGGTACGGCACGCCCGCGGCGCCGGCCGCCGCCGCGAGGCCCGGTTCCCCGTCCGGGTGCACGAGCCGCTGGTACGCCATCGGCGCGACCCCGACCGGCATCGCGTACGGCCGGCCGAGCAGCCGGGCGCCGAGGTCCGCGGCGTCGTTGCCGCGCAGCACCCGGGGCAGCACGGCCACCCGGTCCAGCGCGGCCCGGTTGGCGGCCAGGGTCACCTCGGCGGCGCTGCCGCCGGCGATGTAGTCCCACACGTCCGGGGCCAGCACCGCCCGCGCCCGCTGGCCGTAGTCGGCGAACGTCACCGCCGCCGCAGGAACCGTCGGCAGGTCCGCCAGCACCGGCTCAGCCACCGCGCACCTCCAGGTCGGCAGCGGCGGCGGCTGCGCCGACACCTGAGCCCGCGGCGGCCGGGTCACCGTCAGCCTCACCAGCGGCCGGTTCGTCCGGGCGGGGCGGCAGCCCGAACCGTTCCCGCAGGAACGCCGCCGCCCGCTGCTGCGCCCGCTGGCCGTCGGTGAAGGCGCCGGGCATGGCGAAGAACCCGTGGATCATCCGTGGATAGTGGTCGAGGCGGGCGGGCACGCCACAGGCGCGCAGCCGCTGCGCGTAGCGCTGCCCCTCCGCGCACAGCGGGTCCAACTCGGCGGTGACCACGAGCGCCGGAGGCAGGCCGGACAGGTCGTCGGCGAGCAGCGGCGACGCCAGCGGATCCCGGGAGTGCGCCGGGTCGGTGAGGTAGTGCGTCCGATACCAGGCCACCGACCGGCGGTTGAACAACGCCGGGTCGTCGTCGAGAGGGCCGGACGGCTCGCCGCTGACGTCGGTGTTCGGATAGACCAGCAGCTGCGCGGCGAGCGGGGGCCCGTCGGCGCGGCAGAGCAGCGTCACCGCCGCGGCCAGGTTCCCGCCCGCGCTGTCCCCGCCCACCGCCAGCCGGGTCGGGTCCACGCCGAACCGGTCGGCGTTCGCGGCGATCCACACGGTGGCGGCGTGACAGTCGTGCACCGCGGCCGGGAAGGGGTGCTCGGGGGCCAGTCGGTAGCCGACGGTCACCACCTGGCATCCGGCCGCGTTGGCCAGTCGCCGGCAGATGCCGTCGGCGGTGTCCACGCTGCCGAGCGTCCACCCGCCGCCGAAGAAGTACAGCAGGGTGGGCAGCGGTCCCGGCCCGGCCGGCCGGTACACCCGGATCGGCAGGTCACCGCCCGGCCCGGGGATCCGCTCGTCGCGTACCTCATCGACCTGCTCGACCACGCCGCCGCCGGCGCGGATCGCGGCCAGGTCCGCGGCGCGCGCCTCGCCGAGGGTCTGCGTGTAGAGCGGCGGCGTGCCGGCCGCGACGCGGGCGGCGCGGTAGGCCGCCACCTCCGGGTGCAGGGCCATGCCGGTCTCCTATCCGCCGGTGCTGACCAGCAGCTTGTCGATGCCGCGCAGGAAGAGACTGCCGCTGTACGTCGGGGTCTCGGTGACCGCGAGCCGGGGGAACCGGGCGAACAGGCGGGGCAGGGCGAGGCGTCCCTCCAGCCGGGACACCGCCGCGCCGAGGCAGAAGTGCAGGCCCACGCCGAAGGCCAGCGACGGCGGGCCGGAACGGGTGGGGTCGAAGACGTCCGGGTCGGGAAACCGCGCCGGGTCCCGGTTGGCGGCGCCGATGATGATGAGCACGTTGTCGTCGCGGGAAACCGGCACGCCGGCCAGCACGGTGTCCTGCGGCGCGGCCCGGGCGAGGAAGTGCACCGGGCTCTGCAGACGCAGCACCTCGTCGACGCAGCCCCGGGCGAGGTCGTCGTCGGTCGGCAGCGCGGCGACCGCCCCCGGTTGGGCCAGCAGCAGCGGCAGGCCGTTGCTGAACATGTAGACAGTGGTGACGAAGCTGGCGTTGAACAGGACGATCAGATTGCTGATCAGCTCCTCCTCGGTCAGCTCCACCTCGCCCGAGCCGACGGCCTCGACCAGCGCGCTGATCAGATCCTCGCCGGGAGTGCGGCGGCGGTGGGCCAGCAACTCCCGGTAGAACGCCCGCAGCTGCTGCGCCGCCGTGTTCGCGGCGGCCAGCCGCTGCGGGGTCTTCCCGGCCACGTCCAGGAACTCGTCGATGCGCTCCACCTGGTCCCGGTACCACTGCAGCTCCCCCGCCGGGATGCCGATGAACTCCGCCATGACCAGGGCGGGGATCGGGTACGCGAAGTCGGCCACGAAGTCGACGACCCCGCCACCGGCGTCGGCCATCCGGTCCAGCAGCTCGTCGACGACCCGCAGGATCACCGGCTCCAGTGCGCCGAGGCGCCGTGGCGTGAAGGTACGGGAGAAGACGTGCCGCATCCGGGTGTGATCGGGCGGGTTGAGGAACATCATCGAGGTCTGGAAGGTGCGCAGGATCTCGTGCTCCTCCCAACCCGGCGGCGGCTGTTTGGTCCACTGCGGATCGCGCAGCAGCCCGTCGATCAGGTCGTACCCGACCGCCACCGCCGCCACCGTGCGGTGCTCGGCCCGAGGTGGTACCGCGCTGACCGGCCCGAGCCGGTGCAGTTCGGCGTACCACGGGTACGGATTCTGGCGGCCCTCTTCGCTGTAGAGGCCGGTGAGCAGGTCCTGCACCGTCACGACGTTCTCCTCCCCAGGATGTCGGTGCCCGGGGGCGGCGGGATCGGCCGCCGCCCCCGGACCGGTGTCACAGGTTGAGCAGTCGCAGCGGAACGGCGTCGGCCATCGCCTGGTTGCCGGCGTCGTTCGGGTGGATGTGGTCCCCCGAGTCGTACGCGGGCAGCAGCTGGCTGGGCCGGGCCGGGTCGCGCACCACCCGGTCGAAGTCGAGCAGCCCGTCGAACTCCCGGCTGCCCCGCAGGTACGCGTTCACTGCCTGCCGGGTGGCCTCCTTCTCCGGCGTCCACACACCCGGGGCGCCGTGCCCCTCGTACGGGGTCAGCGTGGCGACCAGGCTGGTCAGCCCGCGCTGCTGAAGCTGCTGGTTGATCTGCCGGAGCGTGGCGATGATCGCCTCCGGCGAGTCGTTGGACATCCAGATGTCGTTGATGCCCAGGTGCGTGACGACCGTACGGACCCCGGTCTGGGGGAAGACGTCCTCGTTGAGGCGGGCCGCCGCGTTCGGGCCGAGCTGGAAGTAGCCGGGGTAGTCGCCGGCGCCCGGCTCGGTGCCCTCGTGGTTGAGGCGGTTGCCGGCCAGGCTCAGGTTGAGCACGCCGGGGGTGCGCCGGTCCGGCCGGTCCGCGAGCAGCCGGTCGGAGAGCAGGTCCGGCCAGCGCCGGTTGGCGTTGACAGTGCTGCCGTTGCCGTCGCCGATCGAGTCGCTGAGCACGACCAGCGCCCCCGGACTGCCCTTGCGCTGCACATCGACGCCGGACAGGAAGAACCAGCAGCAGGTGGGTCGGATGGTGAACCCGCCGCCGTCGGCGGCCCCGGTCAGGTCGCCGGCGCCGATGAAGTTGCTCTGCTGGGACTGCCCGTGGAAGGTCGTCGGCCCGGTCGGCGTCGGGAAGTGCAGCGTGACCACCAGGTCGCTGTCGTCCGCGACGGTGAAGGTCAGCGGGTCGCTGAGCAGCTCGGCGCCCCGGTTCATGGTGGCCGAGGCGGCGCCGGTGAACGTCAACGCGCGCAGCGAGGCCGGGTCGATGTCGGAGACGTCGTCGACTGTCGCGGTGTTCGGCCGGGCGACTGTGGCGCGGCCCACCCGGACCGCCTGCTCGCCGTAGAGGTTGCTCAGCCGTACGCGCAACGCCGGGCCACCCACCGAGACGTGCACGACCATCCGGACGCTCTGGTCGTTCAGGCCGGTGTTGGTCAACCCGACCGAGTTGCCCCGGGTGACCGCGGCGGCCCAGCTGCCCGCCCACTCGCCCCGGTCCGGCCGGGCCGCGACGGTCGGGGATCCGCCGGCGCTGGCGACGACGGCGGGTGTTGCCGTGACCAGCAGCGCCGCGGCCGCGGCGACGACATGCCATCTCTTCGGGGTCGACATTGAACCTCCATCGTGTGGCAGCCCAGGGCCGTCCGCTGACGGCTCCCGCCTGGACGATGGTCCAGAAACCTAGCCGCCGCCGATGACGGGCGTCAATCAACCTGATCGACGCGATCAAATGTCCACCGGGCCTGCCGGATCGCCCTTCGGCCCGGTCCCGCAGCGCCCTCGCCGGCCTAGGCTCGCAGGCGGCGGCGGTGCGGTCGCCGAACGCGCGCCCACCGCCCGCGGTGTCACCGGGAAGACCGACCCGGAGACCGCCGCTTCCTTGCGACGATGGGGGTTTGCCGGATGACTGACGGGCCCGGGCACGCGACCTATGTGGACAGGGCGCTGGATCTCTTCGCCGACTTCGGCGATCGGGAGGCGCTGGTCGGCGGTGACTGCCGCATCACGTACACCGAGGCCGCCGCGCTGGTGCGGGCGATGGCGGGGGCTCTGACCCGGCACGGCGTACGGCCCGGCTCGGCGGTGCTGGTGACCGTCGCGAACGCCGTGGAGGGGCCGCTGCTCCAGCTCGCCCTGCACCTGATCGGCTGCCGGACGATGTGGGTCGCCCCGGTCACCGCCCGCCGGGAGGTCGACGAGTTCATCCGGCTGGCCTGCCCCGACGCCCTCGTCTACGACGCCCGCGACCCCGCCAGCCTGGGACCGGAGCTGGCCGCCGCGCTGCCGGGCGTGCCCGTGTGCTGCCTGGGCCCCGGCGGCGCCGGCCCGGACGTCACGGCCGACACCGATCCGGCCGGTTCCATGGCGCTGCCGGCGGCCGCCCGCGCGCCGGAGTCGTTCCTGCAGACCAGCGGCACCACCGGCACACCCAAGCTGGTGCACCACACCGAGAGCTTCTACGCCCAGATCCTCACCCTCGCGGCCGACTTCCGCGCCGCCGGGTTCCCCCTGCTGCGGCACCTGTCGCACTCGCCGATGTGGCTGGCCAGCGGCCAGATCACCGCCCTGATCAACCTGTTCACCGGTGGCGTGCTGTTCCTGCGCGACGACTGGGACCCGGCGGCGTTCGTGGCCACCGTGCAGCGGGAGCGGATCAACTCCACGTTCGTCACCCCGCCGATGCTCTACGAACTGCTGGACCATCCGGCGCTGGTGGGCGCCGACTTCTCGGCCATGTTCATGTTCAACGTGGGCGCCGGGCCCGCCGCGCCCGCCCGGCTGCGCCAGGCCATCGCGCGGTTCGGCCCGGTACTGCGCATCGTGTACGGCCTCAGCGAGGCCGTGGTCATCACCGCTCTGCCCGGTCTGACCGACGATCCGGAGCACCCGGAGCGGCTGCGCTCCTGCGGGCGGCCCTACGGCGACGTACGCGTCGAGATCCGCGACGACGACGGCACCGTGCTGCCGCCGGGCCGCGACGGCGAGGTGTGGGTGCACACGAAGCTGAGCTTCGCCGGCTACCACGGCGAGCCGGAACTGACCGCGCAGACGCTGGTCGACGGCTGGGTCCGCAGCCGCGACATCGGCCACCTCGACGCCGACGGCTACCTCTACCTGGTCGACCGGACCCACGACATGATCCTGACCCGCCAGCGCAGCTGGCCCATCTACAGCCGCCCGATCGAGGACGTGCTCGCCGGGCACCCGCAGGTACGCGCCGCCGCGGTGATCGGCGTGCCGGACCCCACGGCCGGCGAGGTGCCGTACGCCTACGTCGTGCCGGCGCCGGACGCGACAGTCACCGAACGGGAGCTGATCGACCTGGTGACCGCCGAGCTCAACGAGATGTGGGCGCCCGCCGGGGTGGAGTTCGTCGACAGGTTGCCGGTGAACCGGTCGGTGAAGGTGGACAAGCAGGCGCTGCGCGCGCGGTACGCCGCCCGCCGGACGGCGGCGGTCGGGACATGACCCCCCGCCGGCAGCTGGTCGTCCTGGTCAGCGCGGACCTGATCTCCAACCTGGGCACCCGCATCTCGGTGGTAACCATCCCCTGGCTGGTGCTGGTCACCACCGGCAGCCCGACCAAGATGGGTCTGGTCGCGTTCGCCGAGACGCTGCCGTACCTGCTGTCCAGCGCCCTCGGCACGCCCTGGGCGGACCGGTTCGGCCTGCGCCGCACCTCCATCCTGTGCGACGCGGGCAGCGCGGTGGCCATGGTCGTCGTCGCGCTGACTCCGTGGCTGGGCTTCGCCCCCCTGGTGGCGCTGGTCGCGGTGGCCGGCGCGCTGCGCGGCATCGGGGACCGGGTCAAGCACGTCATGTTCCGGCCGGTCGCCGAGGCCGCCGGGGTGCCGCTGATCCGCCTGACCTCGGCGTACGACGGGTTGAGCCGGGTGGTGACGCTGTTCGGCGCCGCCGTGGGCGGTCTGTTGATCGCCGCGTTCGGGGTGAGCCAGGCGATCCTCATCGACGCGGCCAGCTTCGCGATCTGCGCCCTGCTGATCGGTCTCCTGGTCCGCCCTTCGGCCGCTCCGGCGCAGCCCGCCGCCCCGGTCGGCTACCTGCGCGCGCTGGGTGACGGGTTCGGCTACCTCGTCCGGGACCGACCGCTGTTGGGGATGCTTGTCGTCGTCTCGGCGCTGAACATGGTCGCCAACGCCAGCGTGGCCGTCTACATCCCGTTCTGGATCGCCCGGGAGCTGCACGGCCCGAGCGGCCTCGGCCTCGTGCTTGCGGCGTTCTCGGCCGGCGCGCTGCTGGGCAACGTGCTGTTCACCGCGCTCGGCCCGCGGCTGCCGGGCCGGCTGACGTTCCTGCTCGGGGCGATGGTCGCCGGCACGCCTCGACTGATCGCATTGGCGATCAGCGACGAGTTGCCGGTCGTGCTCGTGGTGACGTTCCTGTCCGGCATCGGCATCGCGGCGGTCAACCCGCTGCTCGGGGTGGCGCTCTACGAGCGGGTGCCGCCGGATCTGCAGACCCGGGTGCTCGGCATCGCCGGATCGCTGGCCTTCGTGGGCCTGCCGGTCGGCGCGCTGCTCGGCGGCTGGTCGGTGGACGCGCTCGGGCTCACCCCGGCGCTGCTGGTCATGGCCGTGGCGTGCCTGCTCGTCACCGCGTTCCCCCTGGTGGCCAGGGCATCCAACCCGAAGACACCGACGCGACCCACACCTGCAGCCGCCTGACGTCCTGCTGGCCGGCGGGCGGGTGGCGACCACCTCGCCCGCCGCCTTTGCTCTGCTTCAACGGAGGCAACAGTACGAGGCCCCAACCGTTGCCTGGGTGGAAGCAGAGCAAAGGAGCCGGTTGAGGTACGGCCAGGCGCGCACCTCCCGCACGCGTGGCCCAGGCGCTGGCCCGACCGGCCCCACCGTCGGCGCAAATCGGTTGCGGGCGCCCGGCGGAGCCCGCAGGCTCGGGCGGATGAGCGCACAGCCCGCACCCGACGCGCCGCACACCGACGAGACGACGGCCCGGCGCATCACCGTGGGCCTGGTCCGTCGACTGGTCGCCGAGCAGTTCCCCCGCTGGGCCGAGCTGCCGGTGCGCCCGGTCGAGGTCGGCGGCTGGGACAACCGCACCTTCCACCTGGGTGACGAGATGACCGTCCGGCTGCCCAGCGGCGAGGGCTACGCCCAGCAGGTCGCCAAGGAACAGCGCTGGCTGCCGCTCCTCGGCGGCCAGCTGCCGCTGGACATCCCCACCCCGCTGGCCCAGGGCCGGCCCGGGGCCGGCTACCCGTACCCGTGGTCGGTCTACGGCTGGATCGACGGCCGGACCGCGGCCGTCGAGCGGATCGACGACCTGACCCGATTCGCGACCGACCTCGCCGCCTTCCTGCGGGCCCTGCGAGACGTCGACACCACCGAGGGCCCGGCGGCCGGCCCGCACAGCGCCTGGCGCGGTGGCCCGCTGTCCACGTACGACGCGGAGACCCGCGCGGCCATCGGGACGCACCGCGACCGGCTGCCCGTCGACGTGGTGACCGACATCTGGCAGGCCGCGCTCGACGCCGCCTGGGACGGGCCCCCGGTCTGGTTCCACGGCGACGTCGCGGACGGCAACCTGCTGGTCCGCGACGGCCGGCTCGCCGCCGTCATCGACTTCGGCTGCTGCGGTGTCGGCGATCCCGCCTGCGACACGGTGATCGCCTGGACGCTGCTGCGCGGCGCCGCCCGGGCGGCGTTCCGCGACGCGCTCGACGTCGACGCGGCCACCTGGGCGCGCGGACGCGGGTGGGCGCTGTGGAAGGCGCTCATCACGCTTGACGCCCCGGAGCCGGCCACGGCGGCCTGGGCCCGGCGGGTGCTCGGCGAACTGCTCGCCGAGCACGCCGTGTCCCGCTGATCCCCCGCGCACCGGCCCCGGCTGGGGCGTCTCGTCAGTGACCGGTTCGGACCGGGGTGGCGTGTTCGGTCCGGCAGCGCGGGCAGCGCAGCTTCGACCCGGCGACGGCGGTCGGCACGCGCAGGCGCTGCCCGCAGCCGCAGGTGAACTCCCGGGCCGAGCGCAGGTACTCGGCGCGGTCGCGCCGTGGCCACCGGCTGTGGCAGCGGGCGCACCACTTCGGCGGGTAGCTGTTGTACCAGGCCAGCCCGAACGCTCCCCCGACCATCAGGGCACCGGGGACCAGCAGGCCCAGCGGCGCGAGCAGGGCGGGCCACAGGGCGCCGACGCCGTCGGACAGCACCGCGCCGACCACGACCACAACGACCATCGGCACGCCGAGCAGGGTGAACCCGAAGCCCCACGCGAAGGCCAGCAGCGACAGCAGGAACACCGCCCACATGCCGCCGGGGGCCCATCGCCGGACGCCGTACCCGCCGCAGCGTGGACAGTCCGGCGAGGCACGGTGCGGCACGGCCCGCAGCGCCTTCGGCGCGAGCCACTCGGTCAGTTTGCCGAGGATCGCCTCGACCAGCTTGCTCGCCAGCGCCTGCAGAAAGGCGTTGAGCACCGCCACCTCCCTCCGAGCGAGTCGCCAGCCCCACGGCGGCCGGCCCACCGTCATCGTGGCGGACCCGTGCCAGCACACCGGCCCACCGCGCCGACGCCACCGCCCCGACGACGCCAATCCGACAGGGGCAACGAACCTCGTCGTTCGTCGTCAGTTCCACCTGGCCGAGGTCAGCCTGGCCGAGGAGGCGCCTGTCGGTTAGCGTGCCGGCATGCCATCGACGCTCGACGAATCGACAGACCCGTACTGTCTCCGCCCCGGTGAGGCCACCGAGCTGCTGCGCGGGCACCCGTGGCGGCGGTTCGTGGCGATCGGCGACAGCGTCGTGGAGGGCATGTGCGAGCCGACGCCGGGATACCCGGACGTGCAGTGGGTGGACCGGGTCGCCGCCGAGCTGAGGGCCGTGCGCCCCGAGCTGGCGTACCGCAATCTGGGTCGGCGCGGGCTGCACGCGCACCAGGTGCGGGCCGCGCAGCTCGCCCCGGCGCTGGCCTTCGAGCCGGACCTGGCGCTGGTCGTCTGCGGCGGCAACGACGCCTTTCATCCCGCGTACGACGCGGACGCGGTGGACGCCGAGCTGACCGCGATGATCAGCGCGCTACGGGACGTCGGCGCGGACGTGATCACGGTGGGCATGTTCGACGTGTCGCACAGCCCGGCCGTGCCCGAGCACGTGCGGGCCGGCCTCGGGGAACGGATGCGCCGCCTCTCCGCGCACACGGCGCGGCTGGCCGACCGCCTGGGAACTGTCCACGTGCACCTCACGGACCACCCGCTGACGGCCGACCCGACCCTCTACAGCACCGACGGCCGCCACGGCAGCGCCCGCAGCGACGCGATAGCGACTGCCGAAACCCTGCGCGCGCTCCGACGACGCCTCCGCCCCACCGCGCCCGATGATCATGAAGTTATTGCCCTTCGGCGCGGCGTGTCGCGGCAATAACTTCATGATCAACCGAGGGTTGGGGGCCGGACAGGAGGACTCCGGTCAGGAGGACTCCGTGGGCCAGGTTGAGGATTCCGTCGCCGCCGGGGAAGCCGACCCTCGCCAGGCCGCCGGAGGCCTGGCGGCCGAACAGGTACGGGGCGAGGGAGTACGGAACGTCGGCCGTCACCGTCTCGCCGGTCTCGATCTGCACGAAGTCCATCGGCACCCGGTCGGCCGGCAGGTACTGCTGCAGGATGTTGCCGCCCCGGTCGACGGCCGCGCGCAGGCCCTCGGCCCACTCCGCCGGGCTCAGCTCGGGGCCGATCAGCACCCCGTGCCCGGCGGAGCCGTCCGCCGGCTTCGCCACCAGCTCGGCCTGCTCGGCGATCGCCCGGTCGAGCACCGCGACGGTCAACGGCACCGTGTACGGCACGTGCCGGCGGATCAGCGTCTGGTCGTCGGCGGGCAGGGCGTCCACGTCCTCCCACAGCCAGGCGAAGGTGGTCTTGTTGCCGAGCAGCCAGGCCGCCGCCGACACGAACATCGGCAGCGTGCCGGCGGCCAGCGCGCCGGCCACCGCGTCCAGGCCGGCGGTCGGGGTGACCCGGTTGGGCACGAAGAGGCGGAACAGCGCGTCGACCGGCGCACCGTCCACCACGAGCCGCTTGTCGTCCGCCAGGGTGGCGGTGGCCAGGGGCGCGATGACCAGGTCGATGCCGAAGTCGCGGGCCCGCACGGCGAGCGGGCTGAGGATGCGGATGAACGTCTCCGGGTCGTCCAGCCCCGGGTAGTCGGCGTCGAAGTCCATCAGCAGCGCCAACCGGGCGCCGGCGGGCAACCCCAGCTCCTCGCGGATCGCCACGAAACGCTGGTCCAGCAGCGACGGCGCGGCGCGTACCGGCAGGTCGTCGAGGATGCCGTGCTCGGCGTAGAGCTGCGCGAACCGCTGGATGACGGTGTCGGCGTCGAACCCTCCCCCGAGGCTGCTGTCGATGTTGTACTCGACGAACTTCGGCACGCCCTCGGTGAAGATCACATCCGGTCGGTAGGCGGCCAGCAGCGCCTCGGTCAGCGGCTCCGACTCGTCCAACAGCCGGGTCTCCCCCGCCGGGACGCCGAGCAGCCGGCGCAACTCGCCGGCGGTGTCCACCCGGCGCCGGCAGGTGTCCAGGATGAGGTGGGCCAGCCGGTCGCAGACCTCGTTCAGCTCCCGCCAGGCGTCGGCGGTCAGGATCGGGGGGCGGGCCAACCGCCACTCCTTGTTGTAGGTGGCCCGTCCGTGAAAGACGCGTTCCCAGGCGGCCGCGCCGCTGGCCACCATGGCCTGGCGGGCCGGCTCCGGAAGGTCGGTCCAGGCCCGGTCGGCCGGCGGCCACGAGTAGTTCGGGTCGATCATGATGAGTCCTTCATGGTCAGGTGGATGGCGGTGGCGAGCTGCGCCCGGGAGGGCTGCACGGCGCGGTCCAGGGCGGGGGCGAACGGCAGCACCGCCCCGTCCGGGCGGGTGACCCGGCGCGGCGGGGCGAGCAGTCGGACCCGCTCCACCACCGAGGCGATGATCTCGGCGGCGATGCCGCAGGAGCGGTTGGCGTCGTCGAGCACCACGAGACGCCCGGTGCGGGCCACCGACTCGGCCAACCCGTCGATGTCGAAGGGGTACAGGGTGCGCGGGTCGAACACCTCCACCGAGACCTGGTCGGCAAGCTCCGCGGCGACCGCGAGCGCGTCGTGCACGAGATGCCCGACCGCGACGACCGTGACGTCGTCGCCGAAGCGGTGGATGCGCCCCCGGCCCAGCGGCACCGGCTCCAGATCGGACACGTCGTCGCGGACGTCCATCGCGCCCGCCGGGGCGAACACCACCACCGGGTCGTCGTGCCGGATCGCGCTGACCAGCAGCCCGTACGCGTCGGCCGGGGTGGCCGGCACGACGGTGACCACGCCGACGTGGGCGAAGAGGCTGTACGGGTGGTCCGAGTGCTGCCCCGCCCAGCCGGTACGCGACCCGGAGCCGGGCACCAGGTAGGTGACGGGCACCGCGCACTGCCCGCCGGTCATCAACGGGAACTTGTGCGCGTGGTTGACGATCTGCTCGAAGACCAGGAACAGCAGCGACGGGATCTGGAACTCGATCACCGGCCGCAGCCCGGCCAGCGCCGCCCCGGTGGCGAAGCTGGTGAACGCCTGCTCCGACAGCGGTGTGTCGCGGACCCGGTCGACGCCGAACCGTTTGGCCAGCCCGGTGGTCACCAGCGACGCGCCGACCTGGATGTCCTCGCCGAGCAGGAACACCGCCTCGTCGCGGGCCAGCTCGTCGGCGAGGGCCCGGGTCAGGGCCCGGCGGTACGACAGTCGGGGCACCTCAGCCACCTCCGGTGCGCAGGGTCATTCAGCCACCTCCGGTGCGGGCGGTCATTCCGCTGGCGTACAGGTAGGTCAGCGCGTCGGCCGGGTCGGGTTCCGGGCTGTCCAGGGCGAAGCGCACCGCCGCGTCGACTGTCGCCTCCACCTCGGCGTCCACCGCGGCGCGGTCGGCGTCGGAGAGCCGTTCGCCCTGGATGTGCACCGGGTCCCGGGCCCGACCCCGGGTCACCTCGTCGGGCGGTCGGTAGTCGAGGCGTACCGCGTGTTCGAAGGTGTGGTGGGCGTCGAAGCGGTAGGTCCGGGCCTCGATCAGCTCGGGGCCGCCGCCGGCGCGCATCCGGTCGACGGCGGCGGCCGCGGCGTCGCGTACCGCCTCGGGGTCCTGGCCGTCGACCTCGACGGCCCGGATGCCGAAGGCGGCGGCCCGGCCGGCGATGCTGCCGGCCACCGCGCCGGCGACCGGCATGGTGGTGGCGTAGCCGTTGTTCTCGCAGACGAACAGCACCGGCACCCGCCACAGCGCGGCGAGGTTGAATGCCTCCAGCAGCATCCCCTCGTTGACCGCGCCGTCGCCGAAGAAGCTCACCCCGACGGTGTCGCGGCCCTGCCGTCGCCGGGCCCACACCGCGCCCGTGATGATCGCCCCGGACGCGCCGACGATGGCGTTCGCGCCGAGCACGCCGATGCTGACATCGGCGGCATGCATCGAGCCGCCCCGCCCGGCGTTCAGGCCGGTCAGCCGGCCGCACAGCTCGGCGAGCATCCGGGCCGGGTCGGCGCCGCGGGCCAGCACGTGCCCGTGCCCGCGGTGGGTGCCGGCGAGCACGTCGTCGGCCCCGAGCGCGGCGCAGACGCCGGCGGCGATCCCCTCCTGACCGAGGTACGGGTGGATGCCGCCGACGATCTGCCCGCCGTGGACCAGCTCCACCGCACGCTGTTCGAACCGGCGGATCAGCCGGACCGTGCGGTAGAGCCGGACCGGGTCGGCGTCGGTCACGCCGGCGCCTTGATCGCCGCGAGGATGTCGTCCCAGAGCCGGGCGCGGGCGGCCAGTGCGGTGTTGACCGTGTCGGCGCACTCCTGCCACTTGGTGTCGTCGTCGCCGCACAGGTCGGCGAGCATCTGCATGGCCATCGGGGTGTGCTGTTCGCCGTCGACCTCGATGTGCCGTTCCAGATAGTCGACGAACGTGTGCAGCCGGTTGCTGCGCTCGTTGACCGCGACGACCTGGGTGAACATGTCCGGGATGAGGTCCTCCCGGCCGAACGCGAAGGCCGCCGCCTGGCAGTGCACCGGGGTGGACTCGATGATGTGCCAGGTGGTCGCGGCGAACCGCGCGGACGCGGCCGGCGCCCCCGCCTCGGCGAGCGCGCCGGTCACCGGCCGGCCCGCGCGCAGCAGGTCGACGAGGCTGTTCACGGCTGTGGTGTCCGCGCCGGCCTCGGCCATGCCCCGCACGTACAGCTCGAAGTGGCTGATGTAGCCCTCGCCCAGCTCGTCGCTCTCCTCCACCATGACGATGTCGTTGATGAGGCGGCGGCTGCCGGTCGGGCCGGTCGGGATCCACGGGACGTTCACGCAGGTCAACTGCCGCTGCAACGACTTGAGCAGCGACATGAAGTCCCACACCGCGAAGACGTGGTGCTCCATGAAGGTGACCAGCGACTCGTGGGTGTCGAGGTTGGCGTAGAGCGGGTGCTTGACCACGGCGTCGCGCCGCTCGGTCACCGCCTGTTCGAGCCGCTCGATGCCCGGGTGCGTCCTACCCCAGTCGTACCGTGACATTGTCAGCCTCCCTGTTGGGCGCGGTGGCGCCAGATGACCGGGCAGTAGTCGGGGTCCGCGTAGTCCGGCCGCCCGTCGTGGGTGCGGCGGACCAGCACGTCGTGGTTGTACGCGGCGAGCGTGCCGTCGGAGAGCGGATACTCCCGCCAGGCGTTGTCGCCGTCCTGCAGGTGCAGCGAGATCGCCTGTCGGGGGCGACCGCTGACGTTGGGGCCGCTGCCGTGGTAGGTGCGGCAGTGGTGGAAACTCACGTGTCCCTTGGGGATCACCATCGGGATCTTGCGGATCTCCGCGCCGTTGTACGCGGCATTCTCGGCCAGCATCTCCTCCAGCTGGCTGCGGTCCCGGTCGGCGAAGTGCCGCACGACCGTGTCGTCGGCGCCGATCTCCTTCCAGCGGTGCGAGCCGTCGACCATGGTGATGGTGCCCATCTCCTGGCCGCAGTCGTGGAACGGGATGAACGCGGTGAGCATCTTCTCCGACGAGGACGACGCCCAGTAGTGCTTGTCGAAGTGCCACGGCACGATGTTGCTCGGCTCGCCGGAGATCGGCGGCTTGTAGATCAGCGTGGACTGGAAGACGCGGATCTCGTCGGCCTCGGCGAGCCGGGCGGCGACCGCGCCGATCAGCGGTTTGCGCAGGATCGCGCCCAGCCCGTCGTGCTCGTGGTGGACGTAGTCGTTGTGCCGCTGCACCGGCCCCTTCGACGGTTCCCAGTAGGCGAGCTTCGGTGGGCGCACCGGCAGCCGCCGGTCCCGTTCACCGTCGTAGTAGCGCTGCGCGGCGGCGGCGAGCGCGTCCACCTCGTCGTCGGTGAACAGCTTCTTCGACAGGTACCAGCCGTGCTCGGCGTAGTGCCGCACGTCGTCGTCGGACGGCAGCAGCGCCTGCTCGGCCGTGGTCAACGTCGACTCGTAACCGGTCGCGGTCATGCGCCCACCGCCGCGGCCGCGGCCAGTTCCCGCTCCTTGGCCTCGTACAGCGCCTTGATGTTGCCACTGCCGAAGCCGCTCGCGCCGCGCCGCTCGATCAGCTCCAGGAACAGCGTGCGGCGCACGTGCATCGACTCGGCGAAGATCTGCAACAGCTGCCCGCCGTGATCGGAGTCGACGAGCACCCCCAGCTCGCGCAGTCGTTCCAGCGGTGCGTCCACCCGGCCGACCCGGGCCTCCAGGGCTTCGTAGTAGCTGGCGGGGGTGCCGGCGAAGCGCACCCCGCGCCGGCCCAGCGACTCCACGGCAGCCACGATGTCGTCGGTACGCAGCCCCAGGTGCTGCACTCCCCCACCGGCGTGCTGGTCGAGGAACGCGTCGATCTGCCCCGGCCGGCGGGTCCGGTCCGGCTCCAGCAGCACCACTGTGACCTGCCCGGACGGGCTCTGCACCACCTTGGAGTTCATCCCCTGCCCGTCGACCTCGATGTGCTCCTCGAAGATCTGCGCGAACTCGAACAGCCCCTCGAAGTGCCGGACCGTCTCGTCCAGCTGGCCGGGTGGCACGCAGACCGCCAGGTGGTCGACCTCGGCCAGGACCGGCTTGCCCTCGTCCGCGGTGAACGGCGTCGGTGTGATCACGCCGGGCAGGAAGTCGGCGCGGCTCCCCCGGCGCTGCACCAGGCGGTGCCGCACGTCGGCGAAGCCGTCCACCTCGGCGGTCACCACCTCGGCGTCCGCGCCGGTCAGCGTGGTCGGTGGCGTCACGCCTGTCGCGCCCCGGCCGACCAGCTCGGCGTACGCCTGCTCGACGTCGCCGACCTCGACCGCGACGACAGCGATGCCGTCGCCGTGGCGCTGCACGTACCGGGCCGCCGGATGCTCGGCGCTCAGGCCGGAGGTGAGCAGCAGGCGGATGTCGCCGTGGCAGAGCAGCAGTGAGCGCTGCCCGGCCAGGCCGGTCTCCGGGCCACCCTGGCCGCAGATCTGGAAACCGACTGCGGTGCTGAAGTAGAAGGCCGCCTGTCGGGCGTCACCTACGTAGAGTTCGATGTGGTCGATCCCACGGATGTCCATGTTCAGTGCCCTTCCCCATGCTTCCCCCGTGTTGCCGTCCGGACGCCCCCCGTCCGGGATGCCGCGTCGCTCACCTCCTCGGCTCGGCGACCCGCGCGAGCAGCAGGCTCACGTTCTGGCCGCCGAACCCGAACGAGTTGGTCAGCGCGTACTCCGGGTCGGCCTTGCGGGGCGTGCCACGGATGTGGTCCGCCGGGCAGGCCGGGTCCGGGTCGTCGAGGTGGTACGTCGGTGGCAGCAGCCCTCGACCGAGCGCCACCGCGGTCACCGCCGCCTCCAGCACCCCGGAGGCGCCGAGCAGGTGGCCGGTGAGCGCCTTGGTGGAGCTGACCGGCACACCGCAGTCGCCGAAGACGTCCCCGAGCGCGGTGGTCTCGGCGATGTCCCCGAGCTTCGTGCCGGTGCCGTGCGCGTTGACGTAGCCGACCGCGGCCGCCGGCACGCCAGAGCTGCGCAGCGCGCCACGGATGCACGCGGCGGCGCCGGCGCCGTCGGGGCGCGGGGCCGTCGGGTGGTACGCGTCGGTGGTCGCGCCGTAGCCGGCCACCTCGGCGTACCCGGTGGCACCGCGTGCGGCGGCGTGCTCGGCACGTTCGACCACCAGCAGCGCCGCGCCCTCGGCCAGCACGAACCCGGAGCGGGACGTGTCGAACGGCCGGCTCGCCCGGGACGGGTCGTCCCCGGCGCGGGCCAGCGCCCGCGCGTTGCCGAAGGTGTCGGCGAAGGTGGGAAACAGCGGCGCCTCGCTGGCCCCGCAGAGCACCACGTCGGCCTCCCCCGCCCGGATCAACCGGACCGCGTCGGCGACCGCCTGCGCGCCGGACGCGCAGGCCGTGCCGACCGACGAGCTGTAGCCCCGGATGCCGTGCGCGATGGCGATCCGCGCCGCCGGCATGTTCGGCAGGATGCCGGTGAGCAGGTACGGGCTGACCGCCGCGCGACCCCGCGCGGCCCGGGCGAGCACCTGGGTCTCCAGGGTCGCCATCCCGCCGACCCCGCCGACGATCACGCCGATCCGGGACTCGTCGACGTCGCGGCCCACCTCGATGCCGGCGTCGGCGAGCGCGTCGGCGGCGGCGAGCAGAGCGAGCACCACGATCCGGTCCAGCACACGGCTCTCCGGCCCGGACACGACGCTGCGCGGGTCGATGTCCGGCAGCAGGCCGGCGACGTCCAGCGACTCGCGCGCCGGATGACCGGCGGGCGGCCGGGTCAGCCCGGAACGGCCGGTGGTCAGCGCGTCGAAGGTCTCCTCGACGCCCCGCCCGACCGGGGTGAACAGGCCCATCCCGGTGATCAGCGCGCTCACGCCGCCACCCCGGATCGCCCGCTCACGACGACGCCTCGGTCAGGTAGCGCTCGCGCAGGGCCACCTTGCGGACCTTGCCGGTGACGGTGACCGGGATGTCGTCCGAGCGCACCGGCACCACCCGGCGCAGCGTGGCGCCGACGTCCGCGCCGAGCGCCGCGCGGACCCGTTCGGTGCGGTCCTGCGCCTCGTCGGCGCCGGCTGCCAACTCCAGCAGCACGTCGGTGACCACACCCCCGGCCCCGGCGACGATCACCACGGTGCAGTCGGTGACGTCCGGGCAGCTGGCGAGGATCTTCTCCTCGGACAGGGCGGTGAAGAACCGCCGGCCGTCTCCGGCGTCGACCGAGTCGACCGCCCGGTCCAGGTGGTAGTAGCGGCCGTCGGCGTCGGCCCGGACCAGGTCGCCGGTGAGGTACCAGCCGCGCTGGCGGAACCGGTGGGTGGTGACCGAGTCGTTCCAGTAGCCCCGGAACAGTGACGGCGAGTCCACGCCCAGGAAACCCACCTCGCCGACCGGCACCGGCTCGCCGTCGGCGTCGAGCACCGCGACCCGGGCGAACTCGTAGGGCCGGCCGATGCAGCGGCCGTACCTGTCGGTGTCGGCGCGGTGGGTGATGTGGAACATGGAGTGCCCCATCTCGCTGGAGCCCAGCCCGTCGATGAAGACCGAGCCGGGCACCCGGGCCACGCCGTCGCGGGTGACGGTGTCCCGCCAGCCGGTCGCGACCAGCCGGCGGATGTGCGGCTCGTGCGAGCAGTCGCCGGTGTTGAACCACAGCCGCACCGAGTCCAGGTCGTAGCCGGACAGGTCGAAGCGGGCCAGCTCGGCCCAGGTGACCGAGAAACCGAACACCCCGTCGGGGCGCCAGCGTTGGATGGCGTCGAGCACCCGCTCGCCGCCCTGCTCGGACAGCAGGAACATCTCCGCGCGGTTGCCCAGCGCCTGGTTGACCATCAGCACGGTGGCGGTGTGCGGTGCGGGCAGCGCGTTGAGGATCCGGCGGGTGCCCTGCGCCTGCGGCATGGTGAGCAGGTGCCGGGTGGCGGCGAAGAGGCTCGCGTGCGAGTGCAGCACCGCCTTGGGCACCCCGGTCGTCCCGGAGGTGTGGGTGATCACGATCGGGTCGTCGCTGTGGTGCCGGTAGTGCGCCGGTGCGGCAGCCGGGTCGCCCGTGCCGGCCCGCGCGGGCGTGCCCAGCAGCGGTACGCCCAGGTCGTGCCCGGCCAGCAGCGCGGTGTGCGCGTCGTCGGCGAGCACACCGACGCCGCGCAGGCGGCGGATGTACTCGGCGGCGATCTCGGGACGGAGCTTGCCGTTCATCAGCGCCGGAATCGCACCGAGCCGGGCCAGCGCCAGGAAGCTCAGCACCATGTCGGCGGCAGCGGTGGCCCAGACGGCGACCGGGTCGCGGGGGCGTACCCCGCGCTCGTGCAGCCAGGCGGCGCGGGCGGTGACCCGCTCGTCGAGCTGGCCGAGCGTGAGCGGTTCGTCCGCCGGGTGCCCGTCGACGGCGGTGTCGAAGGTCAGGCCGGGCCCGTCCGGGTCGGCGCCGTGCGCCAGCACCCGGGCCAGCATGTTGCCCGCGCCCAGCTCGGTGTCGGCGGCCAGTGCGCCGCGCAGTCCCCGTGTCCTCATGGTCGTGCTCCTTCACCCAGCAGCACCGCGACCGCCTCGGTGGACGTGTCGGGCGCCTGTTCGATCAGGACCAGCAACACCTCGTCGGCGTCGCCGTCGTCGCGCAGCAGGGTCGCCTCGGCGGTGCCGTCGGCGTACGGGTCACCGGTCGGGCTGAGGCAGACCACCGGGCCGCGCAGCCCCCAGCGAGCCGCGATGTGCCCGGCGACGCTGTTGGGCACGGACTGGTAGAAGAACAACGGGCCGACCCGCCCGCCGGCCTCGACAGTGGCCCGCACGTGCTCGGCGCTGGCCCGGTCGCCGCTGGCGGTGACCAGCACGATCGCCGTCCGCGTCCCGGCCGGCACCGGTCCCGTGCCGTACCGTCGCCGCAGACACCGCTCGGCGACGGCCACCACGACCGGTGCGAACCCGGAGAACACGAACCCCGGCACGCCCGGCACGTCCCCGTCGCCGGCCTCGGGCCAGCAGGCCCGCGCCAGCTCCCGCATCCCCGCCTGGCGCGCTCGTGCGGTTTCGGTGGTCGTTTCGCGGGCGTCAGCGGATTCGTCGGGACAGAAGGTGCCGGACCGCGGGGAGGTCGGGGTGGTCACGGGGCGCCGACCAGAAGTGCCGTGTTGGCGCCACCGAAGGCGGCGTTGAGGGTCAGGGCGTGCGTCGCCGTCGTCCTCCGGGGACGATCCGTGATGACATCCAGCGGGCACGCCTCGTCCGGGCCCCGCCAGCCGGCGTTGACCGGCAGTTCACCGTGGCGCAGCGCCAGCGCGGTGACCACCAGTTCGAGCAGCCCGGACGCCTCCAACGCGTGCCCGTGCAGGGCCTTGGTGGAGCTGACCGGCACCTGAGCGGCGTACCCGTCGAGGGCCTGGCGCAGCGCCGCCGCCTCCGCGGCGTCGCTCTGCGCGGTGCCGGTGGCGTTGGCGTTGACGTAGCCGACGGCCTGCGGTGACAGCCCGGCCCGACGCAGCGCGGCGCGGACCGCGTGCGCCAGCCCGGTGCCGGACGGGTCCGGCTGGCAGGGGTGGAACGCGTCCCCGGCCCGCCCCCAACCGACCACTGTGGCCACCGGTCCACCGTCCCGTCGACGGGCCGCCGCGCGGGACTCGAGCACCACCGCGGCCACCCCGTCGCCGAGCAGCAACCCCCGTCGGCCGGCGCTGAACGGGCGTACCGCACCGTCGTCGGCGAGAGCCCTGCCGGCGTCGAAGAGCGCGAACTGGTCCGGTTCGACGAGGTAGCCGGCGGCCACCACCGCCCGGTCCAGGTCGCCCCGGGCGATCAGGGCGGCGGCGTCGGCCACCGCCGTGCTCGCCGACACGCAGGCGCTGGTGTAGACGCGGGTCGGCCCGGACAGTCCGGTGCGCAGCGCGAGCTGGCCGGCGAGCGCGGCCGGGGCGGGCCCCGCGCCCGGCGCCGGGCCCCCGTGCACGGCGAGCAGCAACGCGCACCCCGCCCGCCGTACGTCGGTCAGGACGGCCGCCGCGCAGGCCGCGTCGATCGCGGCGGCCAGTTCGTCGGCGAGGGTGCCGACGTCGGGCAGGGTGGCGGCCACGGCGACCCGGCGGCCTGTGGTGTCGAAGCGGCGTACCGGGCCGAACGCCGGCGCACCGGCCAGGACGCCGGCGAGCTGCGCGTCGGCGCCGCGACCGAGGGCGCTGACCGCGTACACACCGGTGAGCTGGGCGACGGGTGGCTCAGCCATCTGCGGTAGCGGTCAGCGACGCCCGGAAGACCGCCAGGGCGTCGTCGACGGTACGGATGCCGGCCAGGTCGTCGTCGGTGAGGTCGAGCCGACGCTCGTAGCGCTGCTCGATGAGGTGCACGAGCCAGGCGAGTTCCATCGAGCCGATCCGGTCGGGGACCTCGGCGGCGGGTTTCGCGGTGAGTTCGGCGAGCATGGTCAGCAGGTCAGCTCGCCCCAGGTCGGGCTGACCGGGCATCAGGCGTTGTCGCTCGTCGCCTCGGCGACACGGTCGGCGACCATCGTGGTGAACTCGCCTACCGTCATGAGGGCCAACTTCTCCGACTCGTCGTCGGCGAACGTCACGCCGTAGCGGTCCTCGACGCGGACGGACAGGTCGGCCAGTGCCAGCGATTCCAGGTCGACGCCGGACGGGCCGAGCGTGGTGTCGTCGTCGAGCCCCTCGACGTCGTAGTTCATGTCGGCGAGCTGCTCGACGACGAAGGCGCGGACCTCGGCTCTCATGGATACCCTCTCTGCGTGGACCAACTGACGGTGTCCGATCGGGACACCGCGTACGTGTGGGTCGGTCGGGACACCGGCGGTCGGCCGGGTCCCGCCGTGCGGTTGCTGCGGCAGGCGGGCGCGGCGTTGCTCGGCCGCGCCGAGGCGGAGGTGGTGCTGGCACACGGCCCCGCCGGCAACCCGGTCGTACGTATCGCCGGGCCGGAGTCCGTCGAGCTGCCGGTCAGCGTCAGCCGCGCCGGTCGGGTCGTGGTGGTCGCCGCCCGTGCGGCCGGCCCGGTCGGCGTGGACGTGGAGCAGGTCCGTGCGCTGCCCGCGCTCGCGCTGGCCCGCCGCTGGTTCCCGCCGGCCGAGCTGGCCTGGCTGGCCGATCGACCCGAGGCCGGCCGGGCGGCCGAGTTCCTGCGGCTGTGGACCGCCAAGGAGGCTGTCGGCAAGGCGCTCGGTGTCGGGCTGCGCGGCGGCGGACTGCTCCGGGAGATGCCTCCGCCCGGCCTGCCGCTGCGTCAGGTGCCCGGCGGCGAGCCCGTGCGGGTCGGTCATCCGGAGCTGGGCGGCGGTCTCGTGCTGGCCGTCGCGGTACGCGCCGAGGCGGGCGTCGAGGTCGCCGTCGAGGTGGTGCAGCGGGCCGGTCCCGCCGTCGACGTGGCGCAGGGGCCCGGTCCCGACGTCGACGTGGCGCAGGGGCCCGGTCCCGACGTCGAGGCCGACGTGGCGCAGTGGCCCGGTCCCGACGTCGAGGTGGTGCAGGGGGCCGGTCCCGACGTCGAGGTGGTGCAGGGGGCCGGTCACGGTGTCGCCGCCGACCGCAGCGCGCCGGTCGAGCGGACCAGCTTGCCGGTGGTGGTGCGGGGCAACGCGTCGAGCAGGCGCAGCACCCGGGGTCGCTTGTAGCCGGCCAACCGCTCGGCGAGGAGCTTGTCGAGCATCTCCTCCGACAGCGGGCCGTCGGGCTGGACGTACGCGGTGATGCCGTCGTCCCACACCACCACGGCGGCGGCCACGCCGGGCAGCTCGGCGACGGTGGCCTCCACCTCGGTGAGGTCGACCTTCATCCCGCCCACCGAGACCTGCGAGTCGAGCCGGCCGCGCACGGTGACCAGCCCGGAGTCGGCGTCGACGGTGCCGGCGTCGCGGGTGTGCAGCCAGCCGTCGGCCCAGCGGGTCGGGTCGCTGAGCCCGACGTACGGCGACGCCGGGCAGGACACCCACAGCTCGCCCTCGGACTCGCGGACCTCGATGCCGGGCGCCGGGGCGATCGACGGCCGGTGTGCTCCGTGCAGGTCGGTGCCGATCACCCCGACCTCGGTCATCCCGTACATGTTGCCCAGCGGCACCCCGTACCGGTCGGTGAACGCCTGTGCGACAGCGGCCGGCACCAGTTCGCCACCGGTGGTCATCCGCCGCAGCTGTGGCAGGGGGCCGGACGGCCGGGTGGAGGCGAGCAGACCGATGTGGAACGGCACACCCAGCACGGTGGCCGGTGTCGGGTCGGCGGCGATCGCGGCCAGCACGGCGTCGCCGCTGAGTCGCTGCGGTGGCACCAGTTCGACTCCGGCGTGCAGGCCGTAGAGCAGTCCGCCGACGAGCCCGAGCACGTGCACCATGGAGGGCAGCAGGATGATGCGTTCGCCGGGCAGCGGTACGCCGTCGATGCGGGTGTAGCGGCCCACCTCGGCGACCAGGTCGGCTGCGGTACGGCCGATCACCTTGGACGGGCCGGTGGAGCCGGAGCTGAGCTGGATCACGGCGTGCCCGCTGACCGCCGGACGGTCGGCGTGGCGGGTGACGCTCTCGGTGACGTCGACGAAGACCTTCAGCGCGCCGCCGGCCGTGCGCAGCGGCGCGATCACCACCTGCGGGGTGAGTCGGGTCAGCGCCCGATCCACCTCATGGTCGGTCAGCCGGTGGTCGAGCAGGATCGCCTGTGCGCCAGCGCGCCAGGTGGCCAGCAGGTTCACCACGTACGCCAGTGACGGTGGCAGTCGTAGCGCGGCGGCGCCACCGGGGCGCAGGCCGGCAGCGATCAGGCGGTCCTGCGCGGCGGTCACCAGCCGGTGCAGGGTGACCCGGTCGATCGGTTCCGGCAGGCGGAGACAAACGTCGGTCGGATGGCCGGAGAACAGGATGTCGTCCACCCATCCAGGGTCTTCAGCCGTAAGGTTTCCTGTCGATTGATCCATCGCCCTCGCCGTTCAACCCGCAGCACAAAGTAGGGCATAGCAACCGTTTGTGAACAACTTTCTAGGTGCTGACGGAACCCTACGACAGCCGCGCGGAGCATCGCTAGATGCAAATGGCTAGATCAAACAGAGCGCCCGGACCGATTGCCACATACCGGTGCCCACCGTCACGCGGGCCGCCATCCCGGCCTACCGCGCATGATCGACTCGGGTTCCGTGAAGGCGGGGTGTCCGGGCAAGCGGGACACCCCGGCTTCCGGGAACCCGAGTCGATCATGCGCCTCGCGCCGGTACGGCAGCCGCCGTTGGGGATCCACGTCAGGGCCGGTGGACGCAGGGCGGCCACCGCGTGATCAGAGCCGCGCTGTGGGCTGCGGCCGGGGTGCTCCGTCGGGTAGGACGCGTTCGTAGCAGACCGAGTCGTCGGAGCCCACGTACGCGCCGAACAGCGGGATCTCGCGGTAGCCCTCGCGCTCATAGAAACGGATCGCGTCCGGTTGGGCGGTCCCGGTCTCCAGCCGGACGGTCGTCCAACCACGCTCCCGTGCGGCCTCCTCCAGCCTGCGGAGCAGGTCGGTCGCCACCCCCGAGCCGCGGCTCTCCGGTACCACGTACATCCGCTTCACCTCGACCGTGACCGGGTCGAGGCGGCGCAGCGCGGCGCAGCCGAGTGGTTGGCCGGTGGCGTCGTCGACCGCGACCAGGAACAGGTCGATGTTCTCGGCCGTCGGCGGCGTGCCGGGCTCATGCTCGTCGGTACCGTAGCGGAGGTCGAGTTCGGCTTTCTGCGCCACACGCAACGCCTCGCCCACCGGGTCGGTCCACGGCCGCTGCGTGATGATCCAGGCCATGCCGCTCCTCACCGAGACTCGGTAACAAGCGTTACGGTAACATTCGTTACGACGATGGAGGGGTGAGAGCCGTGTCACCGCCGCCCGCCGACCGAGCGGCCCAGGGCGAGGCGCTGTCGCGCGCGGTCTGGGACGTGCTCGCGCAGCAGGGCCTGGAAAAGCTGACTGTGCGCGCGGTCGCCGCGGCGGCCGGCTGCACGACGGGCCTGGTCATGCACCGCTTCCCGAACCGTCGAGCGCTGCTGCTGCACGCCCGGCAACTGCTGCACGACACCACCCGGCAACGGGTCGAGGCACTCGAGGCCGCGGCCACCTCGCCGCGGGAAGCATTGCGCGCGGTGCTCCGCCAGTGCATGGCGACTGATCCGGAGACGATCACCTGGAGCGTCGTCTGGGTGGGCTTCCTGGCCGCGGCGGTGGCGGACGCCGAACTGACCGACATGCACCGCCGCAACAACCGAGCCTGGCGGCAACGGGTCGAACGACTGGTCGCCGCGGCCGCCCCGGACTGGCCGGTCGACCAGGTCGGCGCGGTCGCCCTGGGGCTGATCGCGATGACCGAGGGCGTCGCGGCTCTCGCCGCCGCGGATCCCGCTGCGTACCCGGCGGATCAGCAGGAACGCATGCTCGACGCCGCCCTGTCGGCCTACGGCCTGAGCTGCTGAGGGGCAGCAGGAACCGGACGGTGGCTGGCGTACTAGTCCGGTCTGATGCTGGCGAGCTGGACGAGCAGTTGAATGAGCCGGTAGACCTCGGCGACGTCAGCGGCGTGGAAGGCGACAGTCCGGCCGCCGCGGACGCGGGTCACACCCGGCACCAGCACCGCGAGGTCGACCATGTACGGGCCGTACAGGTCGACCTCGACGTCCAACGGCCCGGCCATCGTCCACGGGGGAATCGAGGCGCGTCGGGAGATGGCGCCGGCGGCAGCGCGGCGCAGCCGCTCGCGTGCCTCCTGCGGATGGAGGGCCACTGCGGCGGCCTGGCCCAGGGTCTGCTTGACGGCGACGGTGACCGCCGAGGGCACCAGCTCACCGAATTCCGCGCAGGCGGTGTCGTCTCCGCTGAGCAGGACGACCGGAGCGTCCAGGTGCCCAGCCATGGCGGTGTTGAGACCGATCTCGCCCAGCGTCCGCCCCGCCACGCGTACGTCGAGGATCGCGTCGCTCATCGTGTGCGCCAGTACGGCAGGCCCGGCGCCGGCCCGGGCGTGATACCCGATCAACATGACGGCATCCGTGTGCTCGTCCAGCCCCGCCAGCATGCCCAGCGGGCGGGGTTTGCCGCGCACGAGATGAGCACGTCGATCGAGGTCCTCCGGCAGAAGGTTCCGAAACGGTCCGTGCGCGTCGGCGACCCACACCACGGCGTCGGGTGCGGCATCGAGAACGCCGGCGATCACCGCGTTCGCCTCGGCCGTCATCAGGGCACGGCCGCGCTCGTAGTCGTACCGATCCGGATTCGTCTCGGTGGGATGCACGATCCCCGAGATGCCTTCCATGTCGACAGAGATCAGGACCTTCATGACCCCAGGACCCTACGCACCTCCAGCACCTGCGGCGACCCGGACGTACCGGCGCGGACGTGTCCTCTCCAAGGGTTGTCGCCGCGATGTTCGCCGATCGAACCGGTGGTGTGCAGAGGGTGATATGCGAGCGTGCCCCGATGCCGTGGGTACACTCGCCGCGCATGAACGGTTCGGCAAATCAGATCGCGTACTGGGACAGCGTCGGCACGACCAAGACGTTCACTCATCCGGTCAATCTCACGTGGCTGTCAGGGCTACGGCCGTCCGCGCGGATCTTGGACTTTGGCTGCGGCTACGGCCGGGTCATGGGCGAGTTGGCCGAACACGGCTTCCGCGACGTGTCCGGCGTGGACCCGTCCCCCGCCCTGATCGAGCGGGGCCGTCAGGTGTGGCCCGATCTGCGGTTCGCCGTCCTGGAGTCGTCGCCGGCGCTCGCGTACCCCGCGGCGAGCTTCGATGCCGTCGTGCTGTTCGCGGTACTCACCTGCGTCCCCGACGATGACGCTCAGCGGGCACTGATCGCCGAGCTGAGCCGTGTCCTGGTGCCCGGCGGACTGCTCTACGTCAGCGATCGGCTCCTTCAGGACGACGACGCGCGAAACCGTCAGCGCTACCGCGCACACGCCCAGCGTTTCGGGGCGCCGTACGGGGTCTTCACCACGGACGACGGTGCCGTGTGCCGGCATCACGAGATAACGCACCTGCGTGGTCTGCTCGCCGACTTCGACCTGGCCGAGGAGGACCGGATCGAGGTCGCCACGATGAACGGCCACCGGTCGCAGGCGGTGCAGGTGTTGGGCCGGCGGCGGTGACGGTCACCGCCGCCGGGCGGTTCTAGCGGACCGTGACCTCATCGCGGGCCCGCTCCGGGGTCTGGGCGTGGATGTGGAACCGCAGTGAACGGGCGTCGGTGAAGCACTCCCGCATCGGGCGTACCAGGTCCCGGTGCTCTTCGGTGCGCTCCCAGTTCTCGAAGTCGGCCAGGCTCGCCCACTCGCTGGTGATCAGCCACTGCTCCGGGTCGGTCGACGAGCGGCAGACCTGGTCGACCAGATGCCCCGGTACGCCGTCCGCGACCAGATGCCGGACCTGCTCGTACGCGGCGAGGAACTCCTCGGTGCGGGGCGTCGGCACCCGGACCAGAAAGACCACTCGGGCCCGCTGCTCGCTCATGGCGTCTCTCCCGTCGTCGGCGCGGCCCCCCGCAGGACCAGCGCGCTGTTGAATCCGTCGAAGCCCCGCGCGCAGACCAGCGCGAGCCGACTGCGCGGCCGGCGGTGCTCGCGCAGGAAGTCCAGCTCGCACCCGTCGGCCACCTCGTCCGGGCCGGCGGACGCGGGCAGCGTGTCGTGCGCGAACGCGAGCAGCGCGGTCGCCACGTCCAGCGCCGAGCCGCCCTGGTGTGCCCGCCCGGTCAACGGTTTCTGGGTGGTGACCGGGGGCGGCCGGTCGGCGAACACGACGCGCAGCGCCTGGGCCTCGCTGCGGTCGTAGCGGGGCACACCGAGAGCGTCCGGCAGCACCACGTCGATCCCGGCCGCCGCGACACCCGCCCGGTCCAGGGCCAGCCGCATCGCGCGGGCGTACTGGGTCGGGTCGCCGGCGCTGTCGGCAGTGGTGTGCGCGGCGTCGTGGGTCGAGCCCCAGCCGCTCACCTCGCCGTAGATCCGGGCGCCCCGCGACAGCGCGTGCCCCAGCTCCTCCACCACGAACACCGCGCCGCCCTCGGCCGGCAGGTAGCCGCTGGCCGCCGCGTCGAACGGCCGGTACGCCAGCTCCGGGTCGGCGACGTCGCTGAGCAGCCCGGAGCGCAGTTGGCAGGCCAGCGCGTACGGACTCAGTGGACACTCGGTCGCCCCGGCGATCACCACGGGCGTGCCCCGGCGTACCGCGCGGGCGGCGTGCGCGAGGCTGTCCAGCCCGCCGGCCGTCTCGGCGACCAGCACCCCGCTCGGCCCCTTGAACTGGTGGTGGATGGAGAGCTGCCCGACGCTTGCGGCGTAGAACCAGGCAATCGACTGGTACGCCCCGACGGTGCGCGACGTGCCGCCCCACAGCCGTTGCAGCTCCCGCTGGCCGAACAGGTTGCCCCCGGACGAGCTGGCCAGGGACACCGCGTAGCCGTACGGGTCGGGTGCCCGCTCGGGCAGGCCGGCGTCGGTCAGCGCCAGCCGGGTGGCGGCGAAGCCGAGGTGCGTCCACCTGTCGGTCTGCACCAGTTGTCGGCTGTCGGCGTAGGAGCCGGCCGTGAAGTCGGGGACCTCGCCGCCGAAGCGGGTCGGGTAGCTGGCCGGGTCGAACAGGGTGATCGGCCCGGTGCGCCGGGTGCCGGCCAGCACGGTACGCCAGTGCGCGTCCACGCCGACGCCGCTCGGTGCGACCACCCCGATGCCGGTGACGACCGCCCGGGCGGTGCTCACGCCGCCACCGGGGGGAGCCGACGGAACACCATCGCCGACTGGAAACCGCCGAACCCGCTGCCTACCGACAGGGCCACGTTGACGGGAACCTCCCGCGCCTCGTTGGGTACGTAGTCCAGGTCGCACTCCGGGTCGCGGGTGCTCCAGTTGGCCGTGGGCGGCACGACGCCGAACTCGATCGCGAGGGCGCAGGCGGCCATCTCGATCGACCCGATCGCGCCGAGCGAGTGCCCCACCATCGACTTGATCGAGCTGATCGGCACCCGGTACGCGGCCTGGCCCAACGCCCGCTTGAACGCGGCCGTCTCGTGCCTGTCGTTCTGCCGCGTCCCCGAGCCGTGGGCGCTGATGTAGGAGACCTGCTCCGGGATGATCCGGCCCTGCCGCAACGCGTCGGTGACGGCGAGGCCCATCTCCAGCCCGTCCGGGCGCAGCCCGGTCATGTGGTAGCCGTTGCTGCGGCTCGCGTAGCCGGCGACCTCGCAGTAGACGTGCGCGCCGCGCCGGCGGGCGTACCCGGCCTCCTCCAGCACCAGCACCGCCGCGCCCTCGGCCAGCACGAACCCGTGCCGGTCCGCGTCGAAGGGACGGGAGGCGTGTGCGGGGTCGTCGTTGTCGGGGCTGGTCGCCTTGATCGCGTCGAACGAGGCGACGGTCACCGGCGAGATCGGCGAGTCCGCCGCGCCCGCCAGCACGATGTCCGCCTCGCCGTCCACGATCAGCTGGTGGGCGTAGCCGATGGCGTCGATGCCCGACGTGCAGCCGGTCGAGACCACCTGCGCCGGACCGTGCAGCCCGTGCCGGCAGGCCACGTCGGCGGCCAGGCTGCTGGGCACCAGCGCCTGGTACAGGTATGGGCCGCCGAGCGCCGCGTCGACCAGCCAACGCCGGCCGTGCTCGCTGACCCGCACGTACTCCTGTTCCAGAGCCATCGTGCCGCCCACTGCGGTGCCGAGCACCACACCGGCGCGGTCCCGCTCGGCGTCGCTGAGCACCAGGCCGGCGTCGGCGATCGCCTCGGTGGAACAGGCGAGCGCGAACTGCACGTACCGGTCGGCGCGGCTGCGTTCGGCGTCGGTGAGCCCCGCGGCGATCGGGTTGAAGTCGCACTCGGCGGCGATCTGGGAGCGGAACGGCGACGGGTCGAAGAAGCTGATCCGCCGGGTGGCCGTACGTCCCTCGGTGATGGTCTTCCAGAAGCGGTCCCGGCTCGCGCCGCCGGGAGCGACCACCCCGATGCCGGTCACCACCGTGCGACGCCCGGTCATCGCGGCACCTCTGTTCGCGACTGCGGGGCTCGCAAACCCGGCCCACTCCGCGCGCTCACGACGCCACCTCCAGATCGCGACTGCGGGGCTCGCAAACCCGGCTCACTCCTCGCGCTCACGACGCCACCTCCAGATCGCGACTGCGGGGCTCGCAAACCCGGCCCACTCCGCGCGCTCACGACGCCACCTTCAGATCGCGACTGCGGGGCTCGCAAACCCGGCTCACTCCTCGCGCTCACGACCCGCCCCGTTGCTCGACCAGCTCGGTGTCGACGTGTCCCAGCTCCGGCCGCGGGGCCAGCGGGCCCAGGTGGAAGACCACCTCGGCCGGCTCGGATCCGGTGTTGCGCAGCCGGTGTCGCACGTTGACCGGCACGAACAGCGCCTCCCCCGCGGCGACCTCGGTGGGCTGGTCGTCCAGGTCGACAGTGATCGCGCCACGCGCCACGTACAGGAACTCCTCGCTGTACGGGTGGTAGTGCTCGGCGATCCGCTCCCCCGGCGCGAGGGTGGCCACCCCGAGGAAGCCGGAGGTGCTGCCGACGGTGCGGGGTCCGAGCAGCACCCGCAGTTCGCCGCCGCGCCGCCGGTCGGCAGGTACGTCCGCCGCGGCGATCGGCCGGGTGCCCAGGTCACTCATCGCGGGCCCCCGTCGGCTCGTCGCCGGCAACCGTGCTGTCCTGCGCGGTCGCCGCGCGGCTCTGCTCCTCGCGCTGGCGGGCGATCCGTTCCACCCGGTCCTTGATCACCGCGAGTTGGATGACGCTGTTGGTGTTGATCCGCTCGGTCATCCCGGCGTTGTCGACAGGCGCGGTGGGCTTCATGGCGAAGTCCTGCGTCCAGGTCATCCGGGTGCCGTCGGCCTCCTCGGTGTAGCGCCAGTGGATCCGCATGTACTCGAACGGCCCGGTCTCCACCCGGTGCGCCCGCACCTGCCGGCTGACCGGGTCGGCGGTGCGTTCGCTGACCCAGCTCCACGACACCCCGTTCTCGTCGGGGTACATGGTGAGCCGGAACCGCACGGTGTGCCCGTCGCGGTGCAGGATCTCCACCACTGCGTACTCGGTGAACAGCTCGGTCCAGTTCGCCACGTCGTTGGTGACGTCCCACACCAGCGGGAGCGGCGCGTCGATGACCACGGAGTTCTCGGTGTGCCCGGGCGGGTCGGTGCGCCGGGCGACCAGGTCGGCCACCGCCGGGATGCTCAGCTGCCCGGCCTGCTCGGGGATGCTCACCTGCCACCGGTCGGCGACGACCGCTGAAAGTTCCAGCAGCGCGAGCGAGTCCATGCCCAGTTCCTCAAGTGACGCGGCGGGCGCCCGCGCGGCGGCGTCGGCGTCCAGCCCGCAGTGCGCCACCAGGATGTCGGTGATCTCGGCGGTCATCGGGCGACCATGGGTGACGGTCATCGGGTCCTCCGGTTGGGTACGTCGGGCTCCGCGGCGGGCGCGGCGCGGGGTGTGGGGGTGGCCGTCGACCGCTGCGCGGGCACCGGCGGCGGCGTGGTGAGCAGTCGGTCGACCAGGCCGGTGGTGTAGCGGCCCTTGCGGAACGCGGCGTCGTCGAGCACCCGCCGGACGAACCCGATGGTGGTGTGCACGCCCGGCCCGGCGATGTCGAACTCCTCCAGGGCACGCTCCAGCCGATTGAGCGCCAGCTCCCGGTCGGGCGCCCAGACGATCACCTTGGCCAGCAGCGAGTCGTACCAGGGGCCGACCAGGTAGCCGGCGCTGGCGTGGGTGTCCACGCGGGTGAACGGCCCTCCGGGCGGGGTGAACCGTTCCAGGCGGCCGGGCGTGGGCGCGAAGTCACGCTCGGGGTCCTCGGTGTTGACGCGGCACTCCACGGCGACGCCGTGCAGCCGGATCTCCTCCTGCCGCCACCGCAGCGGCACGCCGGCGGCGATGTGCAGTTGCTCGTGCACCAGGTCGATCCCGGTGACCATCTCGGTGACGGGATGTTCCACCTGGATCCGACAGTTGATCTCCAGGAAGTGGAAGCGTTCCTCGGCGTCCACCAGGAACTCCAGCGTGCCCGCGCCGACGAAGCCGACCTCCAGGGCGCCCCGCAGCGCGGTCTCGGCGATGGTGTCGAGCACGGCGGCGGACAGCGCGGGAGCGGGCGCCTCCTCGACGAGTTTCTGGTGCCGGCGCTGCACCGAGCAGTCGCGGGTGCCCAGGTGCACGCCGTTGCCGTGGGAGTCGCAGAGCACCTGCACCTCGACGTGCCGGGCCTCGGTGAGGTACCGCTCGACGTACACCCGGTCGTCGCCGAAGGCGGCCTGCGCGGCGGCCCGTGTCCGCGCGTACGCCCGGGCGAGCTCGGCCGGGTGGCGCACCACTGTCATCCCCCGGCCCCCGCCACCGGCGGCGGCCTTCACGATGACCGGGTAGCCGACGGCCTCGGCGACCTCGGCCGCCGCGGCGGCGGTCGCCACCGGCGCGACGCTGCCCGCCGGCAGCGGCAGCCCGGCCCGGCTCATGAGGGCCCGGGCCGAGGACTTGTCGGCCAGCGCCGCCATCACCGCCGGCGGCGGGCCGATGAACGTCAGGCCGTTGTCCGCGCAGATCTCGGCGAAGTCGGCGTCCTCGGACAGGAAGCCGTACCCGGGGTGCACGGCCTGCGCGCCCACCTGCCGGGCCGCCTCCATGATCGCTGCGGCGTTGAGGTAGCTGCGCCGGCTCGACGCCGGTCCGATGCGCACGGCCTGGTCGGCGAGGCGTACGGCCGCCGAGTCGGCGTCGGCGGCGGAGTAGACCACCGCCGTGCGCACGCCCAGCTCCCGACACGCCCGCAGCACCCGCAGCGCGATCTCGCCACGGTTGGCGATCAGCACGGTCTCGAACATCGCTCACCCATTCCCGCCGTCAGGCCGGATCCAGCTCGACCAGTGGCTGGTCGTACTCCACCGGCTGGCCGTCCTCGACGAGGATCGCGGCCACCCGCCCGGCCCGGTCGGCGGTCACCTCGTTCATCAGCTTCATCGCCTCGACGATCGCGACCGGCTGGCCGGGGCGGACCAGGTCGCCCACCGCGACGAACGGTCTCGCGCCGGGCTCCGGCGCGCGGTAGAAGGTGCCGACGATCGGTGCCCGGACCGCCGGACGCCCGGGAACCGGCGGCCGGATCAGCGCGGCCGGCGGGCCGGGCACGCCCGCGCCCGCCGAGGGCGGGACGCCGGCCGGTGGCGGTGCCGGGGGTACGTCCGGTCGGGCGGCCGGCTCGTCCGGGTGCCACTGGACCTCCAGCACCGTCGTCCCGCTGCGCAGCCGGATCCGACGCACCGGGCCGGGGAGTTCGGCGAGCAGGTGCCGTGCCTGTCGACGCAGCCCGGCCAGCACCTCCTCGGCGTCCGCGTCGGTCCCCGGTTGCCCGTCCGCCGGCTGACGTCCGGCCGGGAGGACGGCGTCGGCGGGCTCGGGGCCGGTCTGCGCCACGCGCCCGCCGTCCGCGTCGACCCGGCCCTCGTCGGTGCGGGCCCCGGCGTCCGGCCTACCGTTCGAGCTGTCCACCGTGGAGGCCGTGGGCGTGGCGGTCATCGGGCACCCGCCCGGGCACCGGCGCGGGTGGCGCCGAACCGGCGGAACCGCTGCCGGCGCAGGCGGACCAGCATGGCGGGCGGCACGTCCAGCAGCGGCAGCAGGTTCGCCAGCAGCGCGGCGCGCAGCCGTCGGGCGGTCTCTGCAGGGTCGTCGTGGGCGGCCGTCGCCGGTTCGGGGACGATCTCGTCGACGACGCCGAGACGACACAGGTCGGGCGCCGTCAGCCGGAGCGCGCGGGCGGCCTGCGGCGCGGCGGAACGGTCCGGCCAGAGGATTGCGGCGCAGCCCTCCGGGCTGATCACCGAGTACACCGCGTGTTGGAGCATCAGCACCCGGTCGGCGACGGCGAGGGCCAGCGCGCCACCGCTGCCGCCCTCACCGGTGATCACCGCGAGGACGGGGGTGGGCAGCACGGTGAGGGTGAGGATGTTCTCCGCGATGGCGGCCGCCTGGCCCTGCTCCTCGGCGCTGATCCCCGGGTCCGCGCCGGGGGTGTCGACGAGGGTGACCACCGGCAGGCCGAGGCGCGCGGCGAGCCGCATGAGTCGCAGCGCCTTGCGGTGCCCGGCGGGGCTGGCCATCCCGAAGTTGCGGGCGACCAGGTCGGCGGTGGTGTGTCCCTTCTGGTGGCCGATGACCATGACGTGCCGGCCGGCGAGCCGGGCGACACCGCCGACGATGGCGGGGCAGTCCCCGCCGAGCCGGTCGCCGTGCAGCTCGACGAACCCGTCGAAGACCGAGTCGAGATAGTCCAGGGTGGTGGGTCGACCCGGGTGGCGGGCCGTGCGCACGGTGTCCCACGCGTCGCGTACCGCAGGTGTCGGGCCGTCGTCGGCCGGCCGGTGGCCGTCGGCCTCCGCCGGCGGGACGGTCGGGGTCGCGCCGGCCAGGCGTTCGTGGTGCCGCGCCGGCTCCTGACGGGGTACGGGTGCCCGCGCCGGACGGCCGGCGCGGGCCGCGGCCAGCAGCGCCGCGAGTCGACCCCGCAGCGACCGGCGCTGCACCACCATGTCCACCTGACCGTGGCGCAGCAGGAAGTCGGCGGTCTGGAACCCCTCGGGCAACGCCCGGCCGGTGACCTGGCGGATCACCCGTGGTCCGGCGAAACCCATCCGGGCGCCGCTCTCGGCGAGCACCAGGTCGGTGTTGGTGGCGAACGACGCCGCCACCCCGCCGTAGGTCGGGTCGGTGAGCACGCTGACGGTGAGCAGACCCGCCTCGCGCAGCGCGGCGATGGCCTGGCTGACCGTGGCCATCTGCATCAGCGACAGGGCACCCTCCTGCATCCGCGCCCCACCGGACGCGGTGACCAGGATCAGTGGCAGGCGATCGTCAAGCGCTTGCTCGGCGGTTCGGGTGATGAGCTCACCCACCGCGCAGCCGAGGCTGCCGCCGAGGAAGCGGAAGTCCATCACGGCCAGGGCGGCCGGTTGTCCGCCGATGGTGGCGGTGCCGCACAGGACCGCCTCGGCCAGGCCCGTGCTGACCCGCGCGGCGCTGAGCCGGTGCGGGTAGGGCAGCACGTCGACGAAGTCGAGCGGGTCCGCCTCGCTCGGCCGGTCGGGCAGGAGGCGCAGGGAGCCCGGGTCCACGAGCTGGCGCAGTCGTTCCGGGGCGCCGAGCCGGGTGTGTTCACCGCACTCCGGGCAGACGTCCAGGTTGCGGCGCAGCCGCTTACGGTAGAGCAGGCTCGCACAGCCGGCGCAGCGGGACCAGAGTTGCTCCGCGGGCCCGGCGGTGGCGGTCACGAGCGCCCTCCGGCGTCCGGGGCGTCGAAGCGGTAGAAGCAGTGCGCCATCGCGTCGCGCGGTGAGCGCCAGGTCGGCAGGTACGGCGAGACGTACGGCCGCAGCCGCTCGCTGACCCGGACGAACTCGGGGTGACCACGGGCGGACTCCACCGCCTCCTGCGCCGGATGCTCGGTGTCGAGCAGGTGCACGTAGAGGTCGTGCAGTCGGTACAGCGCGCGGTGCCGGACGCCGACCAGGCGCGGCAGCTCGGTCGCGTCCGACTCGGCGAAGATGTCCGCGACCTGTTCCTCGGCGGTCGGTACGACCTTCGCGACGATCAGCGATCGCTCCATGGCTGGGCCTCCCCCCACGGCGTCCGGGCCGGCCGGTGAACCTCCGGTCGCGCTGGACGACTGCCGCCACGATGCGGCAGTCGTCGTCACGGCGGCGTCACCGCGACGAACCGACCGTCGACGCTGCACGGTGACGCTGCGTTGACGCAACCTGTGTATGAGCTATGCGTCCCATGCGTGCATCCCGAGCCAAAGGAATGACGTTTTACCAGTTCAGAACCGATCTCACGGTTGCCCCCAGTCGGGGGAAGGCCAACATCGGCGTTGACTCACCGTGACCATTATTGATAATCTTCACGGTGGTCAGCCCGGCGGCTCCGGCGGGCGGTGCCGCGTCTTCACAGCCGTGGTCGCATTCCATCGACGGGGTCGACGGTGGCGAGGCGGCAGCCGATCCGGGACACAGCAGACAGTCGGGACGAGCGTTCCGCAGGGGGTGCCGCCGTGGCCGTTGAGCCGTCCGTGCCGACCGCCGCAGGTCCCGGCGAGGCCGACCTCGCACTGCATCTGCTCGGCGGCTTCCGGCTCCTGCACGCCACCGCGCACATCGTGGTGCCGCGCGGCCTGCAACGGGTGATCGCGCTGATCGGGCTGCGTCCCGGCGCCACCCGCAGCCAGCTGGCCGGGCTGCTCTGGCCCGACGTGTCGGAGGAGCGGGCGCTGTCGTCGCTGCGTACCGCGCTGTGGCGGCTGCGGCAGGACCCGTGCTGCCCGATGGTCGTGGCCGGCGACACGGTCCGACTGGCCCCGGCGGTACGGCTCGACGTCGACGACCTCGTCCAGACGGCCGCCCGCGTCCGCAACGGCGACGACCCGCGGACCACCGCCGGCGCGCTCGCCGCCGGCCGGCACGACCTGCTGCCCGGCTGGTACGACGACTGGGTCCTGCTGGACCGGGAACGGTTGCGACAACTGCGCCTGCACATGCTGGAGCAGGTGGCCGCGCAGCACCTCGCGGCGGGCCGGCACGGCGAGGCGCTGGAGGCCGCGTTGGAGGCGATGGCCGCCGAGCCGCTGCGCGAGACGCCCCACCGACTGGTGGTGCGTATCCATCTCGCCGAGGGCAACGCCTTCGAGGCGGTGCACGCCTTCTACGTATACCGCGACCTGTTGCGCCGGGAGCTGCGCCTGGAGCCCAGCCCGGCGATGAGCGCCCTGCTCGACGACACGCTCGCCCCGATCCGGGCGGCCACCCGCCCCGCGACCGTCGGCCCGGTGACCGCCGCCCGGCCGTCACCGGCCGGGCGGCCCACGTGACGGTGACGTGACACACCCTGCGGCACGGTGGGCACAACGAGCACGTGACCACCGGCCCACGGGTCGGAACCGGCCACCGGCGGAAGGGTTCCCATGAGTCGTCTACTGATCGTCAGCCGGATCATCCCGGGCGCGGAGGAGCGGGTCGCCCAGATCTTCGCCGAGTCCGACGCCACCGAACTACCGGGTCTGACCGGCGTCACGCACCGGTCCCTGTACTGCCTGCACGACGTGTTCGTGCACCTCATCGAAACCTCGGACGTCGACCCGGGCGCCCTCGCCGCAGCCCGCAACCACCCGCTCTTTGCGCAGGTGAACGAGCGGCTCGCGGCCCACACCTCGCCGTACCTGTCGACCTGGCGCTCCCCCCGCGACGCCATCGCCGACTGCTTCTACCGCTGGGACGCGGCCGACGTGGCAGCGCCCCACCCGGCCGGCTGACATGTCCGCCGCCGGACCGCACGTCCTGATCATCGGCGCCGGCACCGGAGGTCTGTGCCTCGCGCACGGGCTGCGCCGCGCCGGGATCAGCGTCGCCGTCTACGAACGCCACCGCAACAGCGCCGAAGGGCTGCTCGGTTACCGGGTGGGCATCGGCCCCACCGGCAGCCTGGCGCTGCGCGAGTGCCTGCCGCCGAAGCTGTTCGCCACGTTCCTGGCCACCTGCGCCCGACCGCCGAGCTACTTCAACGTCGTCACCCAGCGGCTGCGCCAGACCGCCTCGTTCGAGTTGCGGCCGGCCGTCGACCCGGTGCACACCGAACACTCGGTGGCCCGGATGGTGCTGCGGCAGGTGCTGCTGACCGACCTGGGCGACGTGGTGCGCTTCGACAAGACCTTCGTCCGGTACGAGCAGCACGACGACGGCACGGTCACCGCGCACTTCGCCGACGGGACCAGCGCCACCGGCGACCTGCTGGTGGCGGCGGACGGCACACACTCGGCGGTCCGCCGCCAGTACCTGCCACACGCGGTGACCCGCGACGCCGGCACGATCAACATCGCCACCCGCATTCCGCTGACGGCGCAGACCCGCGACCTCGTACCCGAGCGGGTCCGCAAGGGCATCTCGCTGATCTTCGGCGCCGGCGGGACCATGGGTGTGCTGCACGTGATGGAGTTCAAGTGGGACGCCGACCGGGCGATCAAGCCGGGCGTCAGCGACGACGACGCCGCCCTGCTGCGGGCCTGGTCCGGCCTGTCGGCGCAGACCAGCGCCGACTACATCAACCTGATCATCTGGAGCACGGCCCGCCGCTTCCCGGCCGACGTGCTGCAACGCCGAGGTGCGGACCTGATCCGCGTCGCCCTGGACCTCACCCCCAACTGGCATCCGCACCTGCGGGAACTGTTGCGGATGAGCGATCCGGACAGCGCCCTGCCGATCAAGGTGAGCACGTCCGAGCCGACGCCACCCTGGAAGAGCAGCACGGTCACCCTGCTCGGCGACGCCATCCACACCATGACGCCGGGGCGTGGGGTGGGCGCGAACACCGCGCTGCGCGACGCACGCCTGCTCTGCAAGCACCTCACCCGCGCCGCCGCCGGGGACAAGACGCTGGTGCAGGCGGTCGCGGACTACGAGGCCGCCATGGTGCCGTACGGCTTCGCGCGGGTCGCCGACTCGCTGCACCGCAGCGGCACCAGCGGCGACGACCGGATGTACCGGCCGGTGGTGGGCCGACTCGCGCTGCTCGGTGCGCGCGGCTACTTCGGAGTGACCAGCCGGGTGCCCCCGCTGCGGCGCCGCTTCGTCGACGACTTCCACACCTACGAGGGCGACCAGGACTGAACGCGGCACCACCGACCCGGGCACGGCGACCGCGCCGGCCCGGGTCGCTTCGTGTGCGGGGTCCGGCCCTGCGTCGTCGCGCACATCGGTGGCGTGGCCGCTGCCTGTCACGTCCTGTCGGGGCTGCGACGCTGCGTCACCCGCCAGGCACCCCACGGGATGACCGTCCCGACGGCCGGTCCTCTCTGTCGTCGGCAAAGCGCGTGTGCAAAGCTGCGGCGAGTTTTTCTCGTGACTTATTCGACGAGCAGAGAGGGAGGTTCGCCGTGGAGTGGTCTATCGGACACTCGCTGATAGTGGTACTGGCGTTGTTGCTGGGCCTGGCCGCCGGATGGTTGCTGCGCGGCCGGCAGGACACGCGGGCCAGCGGGCGGGGTCAGTCGATCGTGGACGGTGACCCCGTCGCCGGCCTGGCCGTGATCGACGCTCCGGTGCCGCCGGCCGCCACCGACGAGTCCACCCCGGCGGCGGCCGTGGACGCTCCCCCGGCCGCGGTCAGCGAGGAGCCGGTCCCGGTGGACACGGTCAGCGCACCGGCCGCGGTGACCACGCGTGACGACTCCGCCCCGGACGCCGTCGACACAAGCGACATGGCCCTCACCGACGCGCCGCCGCCCGCCCCCGAGCGGACCGGCGCGGTCGACGAGGTGCCCGCGTTCACGACGGACCCCGAGCCGGTAGCGGTCGACGAGCAGCCCGCCCCGGCGACCGTGATCGCCCCGCGCCAGCCGATGGACGACAGCACCGACACCCTGCCGTCCGAGGCGTCCCACGCCGAGGTGACCCCGGCGGAGGTCCCGCGGGCGGAGACCGGCCCGGCCGAGATCACCGACGTCGAGACCAGCGACGTCGAGACCAGCCCGGCCGAGACCACCGACGCCGAGACCAGCCCGGCCGCGACCAGCCCGGCGGACACCACCGACGCCGGGACCGAGCCGGCGGAGTCCCCGCAGACCGAGACCACGTACGCCGAGGCCACCCCGGCCGAGGCGGCGCCGGCGGTCGCGGCGGTCGCGTCCTCGGCGGACGTCGAGGACGCCGAGCCGGTGCGGGCCGCCCCGCCGGTACGGACGGCCGACACCACGGCGACGCAGGTCGACACCGAGCCGACGGGCCCGGCGGACGACTTCCGCCGGATCCAGGGGGTCGGGCCGAAGATGGCGGCCGCCCTGCAGGCGGCCGGCGTACGCACCTACCGCCAGCTCGGCGAGCTGGACGAGCCGGCGCTGCGCGACCTGATCCGGGCCGCCGGTCTGCGTGCGGCACCCGCGCTGGCCACCTGGCCGCAGCAGGCGCGGGTGCTGGCCGGCGCCGGTGACCAGGCGACAGCGGTGTTGCCGGGCGGCAGCCAGGGCTGAGTGCCGACAGCGAACCCCCGGGACCGCCCGTCTTCTCGACGGTCGGGCCCGGGGGTCCGTCGTTTCGGCGAAGCGGACGGGGTCCCTCCCCGGTCGGGGGACGACCGGACGAATCGCCACTGACGCGGCCGGCCGCTGGCTAGCGTCGGTCAAGGTGGGCCGGACGGCTCGCCGAGTCCACCGGCACCGCGGGAGCGATCGTGCAGTACTCCGCGCCGGAGCCCGGGCACCGCAAGACCCGACCGCCGGTGCGCGACCCGGACGCCCCCCGCCGGGTGACGCTGCTCGAACTCTTCTTCGACCTGGTGTTCGTGGTCGCGCTCGCCCTCATCTCGCGGGGCATGGTCAACCAGCTCGACTGGCATCGGGCCGGCCAGTCGTTGATCCTGCTGGCCGCCGTCTGGTGGACGTGGGCGATCACCACCCTCGTCACCGACCTGTACGACCCGGAACGCACCGAGATCAAGCTGCTGATCAGCGCCGTCATGTTCGGCGCCCTGCTGATGACCACCGCGATCCCGGAGGCGTTCGGCGCACGGGGAATCGTCTTCGCCGCCACGTACGTGACCATCCACCTCGGGCGCGGGCTGTTCCTGATGCCTGCCGTGCGCCGGGAACCGCAGACCCAGCGCAGGGCGGTGCGCATCTTCGTCTGGTTCGCGGTGTCGGCGATCCCCTGGATCATCGGGGCGTACGTCAGCGGCGACGCCCGGCTGGCGTGCTGGGCCATCGCGCTCGCCATCGACTACAGCGGCTTCCGGCTCGCGTACCCGGTGCCCGGGTTGGGAGCGGTGCCGGAGCCGCAGCGCAACGTCACGGCCGAGCACCTCTCCGAGCGGTACCAGCAGTTCTTCATCATCGCCCTCGGCGACTGCATCCTGACCATCGGCACCATGTTCAACCTGTCCCACTCCGAGGCGCAGAACATCGCGTCGTTCGCCGTGGCGTTCGCGACCACCCTGGTGCTCTGGCGGATCTACGTCCACAAGTCCGGCCAGCTGCTGCCGACGGCGATCAAGATGTCCGGAGCGCCGGGCCGGTTCCTGCTCACCGCGCCGTACACCCACCTGCTGATGATCGCCGGGGTGGTGGTCACGGCCTCCGGGTTCGACCTGGTGCTGCACGACGACCCCGGCCGTACGCCGCCGGCCTGGGCGGCGGTGATCCTCGGCGGCCCGGCGCTGTTCCTGGTCGGTCGGTCCTCATTCGAGTACGAAGTGTTCAGCCGGGTGTCGCCGTCGCGGGCCGGCGGTCTCCTGGCGTTGCTGACGATCGCACCGGGGGTGCTGTACCTGCCGCCGTTGTGCGCCTCCCTCGGCGCCCTGCTGGTGCTGGTCGGCGTCGCGTACGCCGACTACCGCCGCAGTCGCGGCAAACCGCCGGAGGCTCCCGCTCCGCCGCACTGAGCCCCCGCGCCGGGCACCACCCGGCCGACCCGGCGGTGGCTCACACCAGCGCTCCCGCGTACCCCCGGACCTGCAACCGTTGTCCGGCGGCGGTACCGAGGCGCACCTGAAGGCCCAGCGGTGCGGCGGCCCGGCGCACGTCGTCCAGGTGCAGCGAACCGTGCCGGTCCACGGTCAGTACCGGCGGCTCCTCCAGCTCGCACTCCGGCGCGTGGAAGGAGAGCAGGGTCACCGACGTGGTGAGGTAGCCGGGGTAGGCGGCACGGGCGGCCGCCTCGTCCGGGTGGGCCAGCACCAGCAGGTCGTCGAGGTGGGCGAAGTCGGCGGCGAGCGCGCCGGCCTTCCAGTGCGCCGGCTCCTCGACGGCCCCGGTGTGGTGCCGGGACCGGTTCGCCGACGTGATGTACAGGTGATCGGTGCCGGTCTCGGCGAGTGCCCGCTCGAAGAACGTGTTGGACGGGCAGGTCAGACCGGGAGCGATGACCTGGGTGGTACGCAGGCCGCGGTCGCGCTGGGTGACGTGCTCGGGCAGCCGGTCGGCGGCGGGGCCCCGGAAGCCGAACGGCCCGGCGCCGTAGAGGGCGTCCATCAGCGCCCGCACCCGGGCGATCGGCAACCGGGGCGAGACCCGGGACCAGTCGAACATTCCCGGGATCCGCCCGATGGCTGTGGTGATGCTGCCGACCTGGTGGACCGGGCGGCCCTTGGCCAGGTTGACCCGGCCGACGGTGGCCGCGTCGGGCCGGGTGACTATCGCGTAGAAGTTGGCGAACGCCACCGCGACGACCGCGCCGCCGGCGAGCGCGCGGGCCGCGACCGCGACGTCCTCGGGGCGGTCGATGTACAGGGACGGGGTCGGGGCGTTCATGGGTCCTCCTCGGCGGGGCCGTGACGCAGTTCTACGTCCGGTGGCCCGCCCGGGGGCCGGGTCGGTCGGCGATCCGATAGCCGACGGTCGGTACGCGATGCGGGCGGCCGATGCCGGTGCGGTACCGACGGCGGACGGCATCGGCCGGACGGAGGATCCGGCGGGGGTGTCGGACGCCCACCGTTAGCCGCGCGACCCGATTGGGTACAACGCCTGCACCTCAGATCCACCACATTCCTTCAGGAGGCAGCGATGCGCGGCACCTCGATACTCGGAGTCATCGTCGTGATCTGGCTGGTGATCGGCGCCATCGCCGGCGGTCAGCGGGGCTACTACAGCGGCGACGACACCAACTGCGCCGAGGCCGGCACGATCCTGGTCACCATCGTGGCCGGACCGCTGAACTACATCGGGGCCAACCCCAAGGTCGACTGCAAGCTGCCCGAGCCGTCCAAGTAGGACGCGTACGCGACCCACCGGCCCGCGCCCCTTCGAAAGGGGCGCGGGCCGTCCGCTGTCCGGAGTCCGGGGGCGCTGCCACACCGCGTAGGGCGTCCTAGGAGGCTGGTTTGGACGCGGGGCGGCGTTTGTCGGTCCCGCAGGCGGGAACCGACCCGCGTCAGCGGGCGGACGGAATCGGGAGCGTGCCATGCAGATCGGCTACAAGCTGGCCTCGGAGGGCTTCGGACCGCAGGAGATCATCCGCCAGGCCGTCCGGGCCGAGCAGGCAGGTTTCGACTTCGTCGAGATGAGCGACCACTTCCACCCCTGGCTGGACGCGCAGGGCCACTCGTCCTTCACCTGGAGCGTGCTCGGCGCGATCGCGGCGCGCACCACCACGCTGGGCCTGGCCACCGGCGTGACCTGCCCGACCGTGCGCTACCACCCGGCGATCATCGCGCAGGCGGCGGCGACCATGGCGCTGATCTCCGACGGACGTTTCACCCTCGGTGTCGGGGCCGGCGAACGGCTCAACGAACACGTCGTGGGCCAGGGCTTTCCCAGCGTGCGGGGCCGGCACGAACGGCTGCGCGAGGCGCTGGAGATCATCCGGTTGCTCTGGCAGGGCGGCTACCAGTCGTACGAGGGACGACACCTGCAACTGGAGGACGCCCGGGTCTTCGACCTGCCGGACACCCCGCCGGTGATCGCGGTCGCGGCGAGCGGCGAGGCATCGGCCCGGCTCGCCGCCGAACTCGGCGACGGGCTGTTCGCCACCGATCCGGACCCCTCGATCGTCGAGCACTACCGGCGTGCCGACGGGTCGGGCCCGCGCTACGCAGAGGTGCCCCTGGCCTGGGCCACCGACGAGCACCAGGCGGTGCAGGCGGTGTTGCAGACCAGCCGGTGGATGGTCACCGGTTGGAAGGTGATGAGCGAGCTGCCGAATCCGGTCAACTTCGACGCGGCCAGCGCGCACGTGGAGGAGAAGCACATCCGCGAGCTCTTCGCCGTCGGCCCCGACCCCGAGCCGCACGTGGCGAAGGTCCGGTCGTACGTCGACGCCGGCTTCGACCACATCGTGCTGCAGAACGCCGGTGGCGACCCCGACGGCTTCCTCGACTTCTTCGCCGCCGACCTCTCCGGCCGGCTGCGCTCGCCGAGCTGAGCCCGCCAGCTCGGACGCTGGACCGACCGCGGTCGGGGCGCGGCGTGCGACCACGCCGGCAGCGGCGCACGGAAACGCCCGCCCGCCCGGACGGCTGTCCGGGCGGGCGGGCTCAGGATGGCTGCGCTCGGGACGAGGCGCGCGGGTCGACGCCTCAGCGGAAGCAGTGCGCGATCGGCACCGCGCTGCCCTCGCAGTTGGTCGGCTCGTTCTCGACGACCACGCTCTCATCGTCGATCTTGACCTGGGCGTGCTCGGCGAAGATGCCGCCGGGCTTCACCGTGGCCGCGTTGTGGGTGACCTTGCTCGTGTAGAGCGCCACCGAGCCGGCGGTGGCGTAGATGCCGCCGCCCTTGGACGTCGCGCCGACCGCCTCGTTGCCGGTCACGTCGCTGCCGCGCACGAGCAGGTTGGACTTCTCGGCGTAGATGCCGGCCCCGATGCCGTGCGTGGTGTTGCCGGCGACCACGCTGTCGTCCAGGGGCAGCAGGCCCTTGACCGTGGAGATGGCCCCGCCGTTGACGGTGGAGGTGTTGCCGCGGATGGTCATCTTGCGCATCACCAGCACCGCGTCGGAGTTGGCGGCGCCACCGCCGACCTGTGCGGTGTTGTTCAGCAGCTCGGTGTCGTACACCTTGGTGCGGGCCGAGAAGCTGGCCAGCCCGCCGCCCTGCGCGGCGCTGTTCTCGGCGAGCGTGGTGGTGTCCACGTCCGCCGCGCCCCGGTAGTTGCCGAGCCCGCCGCCGTAGCCGTTGGCGCTGTTGTGGCGGAACTCCGAGCGCTTCAGCGTCAGCACGCCGCCGTTGAGCAGGCCCCCGCCCTTGCCCGCGGCGCCGGAGGCGCTGTTGCCGATGAAGGTGGAGTCGCTGACCACCATGTTGCCGTCGTTGAAGATCCCGCCGCCGCCGCCCTCGGGCGAGAGCGAGGTGCTCTGGGTGACAGTCACCCGCTCCACCACTGCCGTCGCGCCGTGCACGACGTGCACGCTGCCGCCCTCGATGGCCGAACGGCCGTTGTGCAGCTCGACGTCGCGCAGGGTCAGCTCGCCACCGTCACGGACGGTGAAGAAGCGGAACGGCGCGGCCTGGGCGTCACGGGCGATTGTCGCGCCGGCGCCGTCGATGGTGATGGCCTGGTAGATCACCGGCAGGCCGGACGTGTCGTCGGCCGGGTTGTGCGGCGGGGCGTCCGCGTCGCCGGGGGTTTCCGCCGCGTCGGCCTGCTCCCGGGCGTCACGGATCCCGCCGTCGTACTGGTCGGTCTCGTGGAACGCCTCGGTGAGGGTGTACCGGCACCGGGGCGCGAGCCGCAGTTCCCCGCCGCCCTCCGCGTTGGCCGCCACCAGCGCGGCCACCAGCTTCGCCGCGTCGCACGGCACCTCGACCACGCCCCGCTTGCCGGTGCCCGGGGTGTGCGGTCGGGCCCGCTCGGCGTCGTCGCCGTCACGCTCCGGCCCGGACCGGTCGTCGTCCCGCCGGTCGTCGTCGCGGCTGGCCGCGCTGGTCAACCTGTCCAGGCCCGGGAGGGAGAGGTCGCGGTCGGCCGCGGCGGCGGCGCCGGCCGCTCCCACCACCAGACTCCCGGCCAGGAGCCCGCCGGCTAAGAACCATCGGGACCGCCGTCGGGGTCGTGCCGGGCGGTCTCCTCCTCGGTACGTGGACATCAGGTGCCTGCCTTCCTGGGTACGTGACGGTCCACGCCAATCGGGGCGTGGGGTGCTCGACGTGCCGTCGACCACCAAAGGTCACCATATGGCCGCAATACGGACAGGAAGGTGTGAACGTGAATAGTGCTGCCATTCATCTTTAACGACACCAGACGGTGCGTGCGGTCACCCGCCGACGTGGATGCCCGGCCGGCGCAGCGGGTCCGGCTCGGTACGGCGGATGATCTCCCGTACCACCGGCGGGGTGTCCCCCCGGCCGAGGATCAGGTAGCGCAGCAGGTGCGCGATCGGGCTGCCCTCGGACCACTCGAAGTGCGCGTGCGGGCGTACCCCGGTGGCGTCGCGCAGCGCCAGCAGGATCGCGGCGATCGCGTTCGGCGCGGCCGGACTGCTGGCCCGCAGCACCCGAAAGCCCGCCACCTCGACGCCGTGCACCCGCAGCACCTGGCTGAACCCCGACGGATCCACCACGTCGATCTCCAGGAACAGCACGTCCGCGGCCCCGGGCACCGGGTTCATGCCCCGCTGCGCCCGCTCCTTGATCGTGTACTCCTTCACCGAGCCGCTCTGGCGCTTGTTCGCGATGAGGTGCAGCTGCCCGTCATGAGCCAGCGACTCGGCGACGAACCGGCGGGCCGGCTCGTCGAACTCGATCCGCTCCGCGCGCAGCTCCGTCGTCCGGGTGACCCGGGAGATCAGCGACACCACGATGATGCCGAGGATGAACAGCGCCGAGATGGTGATCCCGTCCGGCTGCTCGACGACGTTCTCCAGCAGCGCGTACAGCAGCACCAGGGTCAGCACCGTGAAGCCGATGCCGGCGACGCGCTGGCGGTGCCGGACCGCGGAGATGGTCACCGCCACCGCGCCGGAGACCATCATCGCCAGGATGCCTGTGGCGTACGCCCCGGCCTGGGCGTTGACGTCGGCCCGGAACGCGATCGTGATGGCGACGCTGACGACGGTGTAGACGACCACCACCGGGCGTACCGCGCGCGCCCACTCCGGGGCCATGCCGTACGAGGGCAGGTAGCGCGGCACGATGTTGATCAGCCCGGCCATGGCCGACGCGCCGGCGAACCAGAGGATGAGCACGCTGCTCACGTCGTAGACGGTGCCGAACACCTCGCCGAGATAGGTGTGCGCCAGAAAGGCCAGCGCCCGACCGTTCGCGGGGCCGCCCGGGCGGAACTCGGCAGCGGGAATGAGCGCGGTGGTCACGAAGGTCGTCGAGATCAGGTACACCGACATGATCAGCGCGGCGGTGGTGAGCAGCCGGCGGGTGTTGCGGATCCGGGCGGCCAGCCGGGCCGGCCGGTCCGGGCCGTCGGCCGACACCAGCGGCATCATGCTGACACCGGTCTCGAAGCCGGACAGCCCCAGCACCAGCAGCGGGAACGCCAGCACTGCCGTGAGCAGGACGTGACCCGGCCCGCCGCCGGCGGTCAGCGCGGTCGTCCAGTCCGACACGATGGCGGGGTCCTCGACGATCCGGGTCACCGCGACCACCACGATCACCGCGTTGAGGACGAGGAAGACCGCCACCAGCGGGATGGCCACCACGACGGCCTCGCGGAAGCCGAGCAGGAACACGCCGCCGAGGACGAGCAGCAGCGCCACGGTGACCAGCACCGGCACCGCCGGGCCGTGCAGGGCGTCCGGCAGGTACGGGTTCTCCAGCAGGTGCACTGTGGCGTCGGCCGAGGACAGGGTGATCGTGATGATCCACGAGGTGGCCACGAACCCGAGCAGCACGAGCACGAAGATCTTGCCCCGCCAGAACGGCAGCAGCCGCTCCAGCATCGCCACCGAGCCCTGCCCGTGCGGGCTCTCCTGGGCCACCCGGCGATACATGGGCAACATGCCGAACAGGGTCAGCGCGACGATCAGCAGGGTCGCCAGCGGGGACAGCGCGCCGGCCGCCACCGCCGCGATGCCCGGCAGGTACGACAGGGTCGAGAAGTAGTCCACGCCGGTCAGGCACATCACCTGCCACCACGCGTGCCTGCGGTTCTGCCCCTCGGCCGTCTCCGGGCCCGGCGGCTGCACCTGGTGTTCGAAGAGCCACCGCCGCAGCGGGCTGGCCGGCGGCGCCGACCGGGCCGGGCTGTCGACCCGCTCGGGCACCACGACACCCTGACGGCCGCCGGAGTGCGGGCGGGCCGGGTCGCGGGCGGCGCGCAGCGCCGGGTCCGGTCCGGTAGGCGTATGGCGGCGTCCGCTCCAGCGTCGCGGTCTCGCCCGGTGCTCGTCAGCCATCGCCCGTCCCACCCTCGCAGGTCCTGCTCCGACGGTAGGTGGTGCGCGGCGGTCCGACCGGCGGAACCGGGTACGCGGATGGCCTACTCAGGGCAGGTCCTCATCCGGCGAGCAGCCGCGCCAGGGCCGGTGGGTCGGCGACGGTGACGGTGGCCGCCGGATGCCGGAGCCGGCCGCCGGGCGCCAGGGCCGGCACCGGTACGCCGAAGCGCAGGCAGACCCCGCCCGCCGTGCTGCTGCCGAAGCTCACGCCGCGGTCGACCATCGACAGGCGGGGGCCGATCACCCGCCACCAGCGGTACGGACCGCTCAGCTCGGCGCCGATCACGTTGTCCCGGCCGGTGCGCAGCCGCCACGGCCCGTACCGGATCACCAGGTCCTGGTCGGTGACGGTGACCCAGGCCGTCGCCGGCCGGACGCCCAGCAGCGCCAACGGTGGACGGAACGCCGGGTCGAAGCGGAACGGGAACCGGGCCGCAGCGGCGCTCATCGCGCCCCGGGCCGGACATCGGGTCGCGGCACCGGGCCGCCCGGGCGTAGCGGGCCGGGCCGCGCGGGTCGGGGTCGGGCGGCGGGGCGGCGCCGGGCCAGGACGGTCATGGCGCGGGCGTACCCCGTACGAGCCAACCGACACCCCTGGGCCGTGTCCTGTCGACCACCGAACGCCCCGCGGCCGGTTTGATCCCCCGCCACCGGCCGGCGGGCGTCCCCCGCGTGGCCGCTGGGCCGGCCGGCGACCCGTCCCGTCGCCGCCGGCCGGCCCAGCGAGCCCGGCCCGCACCGGCTCCCCCGCCGCCGGCCGGCACCCCCCGGGCCGGCCGACGGCGGCGGACGGTCGACACCCCCCGGGCCGACCGGCTGACTCCCCGCCGTCGCCGGTGAGCACCGGCCGACTCGCGGGTGGTGGAGCTGGTGGGGCGGACGCGCCCCCGCGCTCCGCCGCCCCCACGGGCGGAGCGCGGGGACCCCCCGTCCCGGCTACTGCAGGAACGCCCCGAGGGGCGAGAGCAGCAACCGGCCGAGCGCCGCGGCGTTGTCGTCCAGCCGCGTGCGCTCACACTCGCGGGCCTCCGGATCGTGCCGGCACCGCCAGATCTTCTGCGCGTTGCGCCAGGCGACATCGCGGGTGTACTCGACCAGTTCCCCCTGGTACCAGTCGTCGATGTCGCCGTTGAGCATGTCGATGAGCAGCTGCCACCGCTCCAGATAGCCTCGCCGCAGGCCGGGGATCTTGTCCGCGAAGATGTTGTTGATCTCGAGGTAGTCGTGGTGCTGGTCGGTGCCGTCGACCGGCTCCGACTCCAGGTGGTCGAACGTCGTCACCAACGCGAACGGCAGGTCGAAGTTGATGTGCGCGTTCACACCGGCCGCCGCCGACGGCAACGGGCGGGCGTCCGGCCCGCGCATCCGCGAGAACAGACACGACCACGCCTTCGGCGTCCCGGGGCTGGAGTCGGTCCACAGCCGCAGGGCGTCGAAGTAGCGGGCCGCGAACTCGACGTCCAGCCGGGAGAGGAACACCGGGTCGACGAAACGGTCGTCGTACAGGCCGTCCAGCACGCTGCTGGTGATCGTCAGGTAGAGCTTGTTGAAGTCGGCGAGCGGGCAACTCGCCTCCAGCGGTGGCAGCCGCACCAGCATGTCCTGGAGCTTGGTGAGGTGATCGACCACCGCTGGCACGTCCGCCGGGTGGTCGGCCAACAGGTCGACGATGTCCCGGTGCACGGGCCCCCAGACGGGTTCGGTCATCTCTCCTCCATAGTGGTCGTGACGCCCCCGTGACGCCGTCGACGGGGCTCAGCCTCTCAGCCGAGGGCCGCCGCCCGGATCAGTAGAACGACGTATCCCGGCGCGCACACGCGCCGGGATACGTACCGGTGCCGTCAGCCGCGGGAGTTGCGCAACATGATCGCGCTGGCCTGGACGCGGGTGCGGACCTGGAGTTTGTCGAAGATGTGCGACACGTGCACACCGATGGTCCGCTCGCTGATGAACAGCCGCTGCCCGATCTCCTTGTTGGTCAACCCCTCGGCGACGAGCGCGAGCACCTCCCGTTCGCGCGCGGTGAGGGCCGCCAACTCGTCGTCGACCGGCTCGGCCGACGCGACGGGCCGCGCGCCGTCGGCGTCGCGCTCGGCCAGCGGCACCCGGGCCCGCCCCGCCAACTCCCGGATCTCCGAGGTCAACGGCACCGCGCCCAACCCCTGCGCCACCCGGTACGCCTCCCGCAGCAGCTTGCCCGCGGTGGCCACCCGACTGCGCCGGGCCAGCAGAGCCTCCGCCTGCCGCAGCCGGGAGTACGCCGCCGGATAGGGGTGGTTACGACGGTCCCACTCGGCGGCCGAGGTGGCCCACAGCTCCGGGTCGCTGCCGTCGAGACGACTCACCTCGGCGGCGCACAGGGCCAGAAAGCCCTCCACCACCGAGCGCACCGGTCGGGCCGCTCCGGCGCTCTTGCGGGCCATCCGGTCGGCGACGTCCCGCAGCCGGCGTACGGCCGTCGGGTCCACGGCCACGGCGCGGCTGGCGTGCGCCTCCGCCTCGGCGCGCAGCCCGTGCCAGACCAGTGCGGACAGGATCATCACGTCGTCGGAGCGGCTCTCGGTGAGGCCGCGCTGGACCGCCAGCCGCGCGACGTCGTGCCGGCCCTCCCACATCGCCAACCCGGACCGCAGGGTGAGCAGCGGGATGACGTGGCGGGCCCCACCGCCGGCGAGCAGGGTCGCCACCGCGTCGAGGTCCCGGCCGGCGGCCTCGATGTCGCCGTAGCCCACCGAGAGCCGGCATCGGGCGAGCAGCAACTCGACGGCGTCCGCGCCGGACGGTCGGTGCCGCAGGGCCACGGCGACCACCTTCTCCGCCTCGGCCCACTGGCCCACCCGGAACAGCCCGTTGATGGCGATGGCCAGCAGCCGGGTGCCCCAGGTACGCCCCAGCCCCAGCTCGGCCACCCGTTCGGCGCCGCGCCGTGCCACCACCACGCCCTCTTCGAGGATGTTCAGCGGCCCGGTCAGCAGCTCCGCCAGGTGCAGGTAGGCGCACGCCACGTCCTCGGGCTGGCCAGCGCGCTCGGCGGTGTCGAGGGCGTCGCGCATGACCGCCAGACCGGCGTCCGGGTCTTCCAGGAAGGCGTCGCTGAAGCCCAGCGCCGAGCTGGCCAGCACGACCTCGGTGGCGGAACCCTCCGCGTTCTCGGCCAGCGCCAGCGCCTCGCGCGCCCGCGCGCCGGCGTCGGCGTAGCGGCCCAGGTGCAGCAACAGCTCGGCCAGCCGCGCCGCTGCGGCGGCCCGGTCCCGCGGCGAGCAGTCCGCCGCCTCCAGCGCCCGCTCGTACTCCTCCTCGGCCAGCGCCGAGCGACCGGCGGCGGCCAGGTAACGGGCCCGGCGGATGTGCAGCGCGCAGCTCGGCTCACCGCCCCGCAGCGCGGCCAACTCCTCCAGCAGGGCCAACGCGCGGGCGTGCTCCCCACAGTGGTGGGCCGCCTCGGCGGCGTTGCCGAGCAGCTCGATCCGGTCCACCTCCACCGAGCCGGAGTCGCCGGCCAGGTGCAACGCCGCCGTCCAGTGGCGGTGCGCCTCGGCGTAACCCTGCAGCCGCTCGGCCTCCTGCGCGGCGGCCACCGCCGCCGGCAACGCCCGCGCCGGCTCACCCGCCAGCCGCCAGTGATACGCCAACCGGGCCTGGTGCAGCTCGCCCGGCGCGGCGGTCAGCGCCTCGGCGTAGCGGCGGTGCAGGCCGGAGCGCTCAGCCGGCAGCAGTTCGTGCGACAGCACCTCGGCGACCAGGCGGTGCCGCAGCCGGTAGCCGTCATCGGCGCCGACCAGCAGCCGGTGCGCGACCGCGGCGCGCGCGGCGTCGATCAGCTCGTCCTCCGGCAGCCGCAGCACCTCGGCCAGCAGCCAGTGCTGCACAGGCTCGACGCCCGCCGCCACGGCGTGCACCACGGCGTGCGCGTGCTGCGGCAGCGCGTCGACCCGATCGAGGAAGATCTCCCGCAGGGTCTCGGACAGCCCGTCCCGCCCGTCGCGCAGGTCGCGGGCCAACTCCTCGATGACGAACGGGTTGCCGCCGCTGCGCTGCCACACCTGCTCGGCGGCGTCGGGCGCAAGCGTCCGCCCGACCACCGCGGCGGCGAGCTGCTCGGTGCCGGCGCGGTCCAGCGGGGACAGGTCCAGCACCCGGACCGTCCGCAGCCGGCGCAGCTCGGTGAGCACCCGGCGCAGCGGGTGCGCGCCCTGCAACGACTCGGCCCGCACCGCGGCCAGCACCGACAGCTGGAGGTCACCGAGACCGGCCAGCAGATAGAGCAGCAGCTGGCGGGTGCTGCGGTCGACCCACTGGAGGTCGTCCAGGATCAGCACCAGCGGTCGCCCCTCGGCGATCAGGTGCAGGCCCCTGGAGACGCGTTCCAGCAGGGCACCGGCGCCGTCCGGGCCGCCCGTCTCGTCGGCGAACATCTGCAACAGCCCGCGCACCGCCGAGGAGGTGCGCGCCTGCGCCGCGGACAGGTCCGCGTCGAAACGCCGCAACGCCTGCAGCAACGGGTGCAGCGGCGAGGCGTCGCCGATGTCCAGGCAACTGCCGGTGAGCACCAATGCGCCCTGGTCGCACAATCGGGCACCGATCTCACCGAGGAGGCGGGTCTTGCCCACACCGCTCTCACCGGTCAGGAAGACGGCGGCCGTCTGCCCCTGTGCCACGTCACCGAGCAACGCCGACCGAACCGTCTGCACCAGCTCGGCCCGGCCCACGAGCGGTGCGGTGTCCACATCGCTGGCCATGGGACGCAGCCTAATCACACGCCCCCGTACCGTTCTACGGCCATCTGCTGCTTGTGGTACTCCTCGCGTCGACATTGCGACTAATGGTTGCGAGTGGCCGACATACGTCGTTCTGCCGATCCCCCGTCAGCCCAGGAATGCCAATCTCCGAGGGTCGTCAGCCACCAGCGGGGGAAGGACCGGTGCGCACCCATGATCACTGTCGTCGCCGACACGCAGCGGACCGACCGCCCACACTGGCCGGTGCCCGAGGAGAGGCGGACGGTCACCGTGCTGTTCGCCGACATCGTCGGCTCCACCGCGCTTGTCGACCGGCTCGACCCGGAGGACGTCCGCGCGCTGCAACGGGCGTACTTCGACACGGTCGCCGCCGTGCTGCGCCGCTGGCACGGCGTGGTCGAGAAGTACGTCGGCGACGCGGTGATGGCACTGTTCGGGGCGCGACACTCCGACGGCTTCGACGCGTACCGGGCGGTGCGGGCCGGGCTGGAGATCCAGGCCGCGCTGGATCGCCGGCCCATCCTCGGCGACATCACCCTGCGGCTGCGCGTCGGGGTCGCCACCGGCGAGGCGGTGGTCGACCTGGGCGACGCGGTCAGCGGCGGCCACGGCGTGGCCAGCGGCGCGGTGATCACCACCGCGGCCCGCCTGCAGGAGTACGCCGCACCCGGCACCGTCGCGCTCTGCGCCGCCACGGCACGGGCCACCGCCGGTCTCATCGTGCAGCGTCAACTGGCGCCGGTGCCGGTCGCCGGCCGGGTGCCGCCGATGCCGGTGTGGCATGCCGCCGGCCTGGCGCGACCGGGCGCCGACCGGCACGACGGCCCGCTGATCGGGCGACGCCGCGAACTGGCCAGCGTCACCGACCAGCTGACCCGGGCGCTGCACGACCACGACCCGCGCTGGGTGTCCCTGGTCGGCCCGAGCGGCAGCGGCCGCAGCCGACTGCTGCACGAGCTGACCCGCGCGCTGCGCACGGTGGACGGGATGCCGGTGCGCTGGTGCGTGGTGAGCTGCCCGCCGTACCCCGACCAGGTGCTCGCGCCGGTCGCCGAACTGGTCCGCGGCGTCGCCGGCATCCGACACGGCGACGGCCCGGCGGCGGTCCGTGACCGCCTGACCGACGCTCTGACACCGCTGTACCCGCCGAACCGGGTCGCGGCGGCGGTGGCGGCGCTGCAATCGCTGCTGACCACCCCGGACGGTTCGGCCGGGACGCTGGCCGCCGCGGCGGTCTGCCGGGACGCGCTGCTGCGCCTGGCCGCCCACCGACCGCTTGTCGTCGCCGTGGACGACGTGGACCGCGCCGCGCCGGCCGTGAGCCACTTCCTGCACGCGCTGTTCACCGCGGCGGCGGCGCGGGGGCTGCCGCTCGCGGTGCTCACCGTGCATCAGCCGCAGTGGGCCGACACCCGACCCGGCCCGGCCCGCCGCGTGCCGATCCGTCCCCTGGCCACGGTGCAGTCCGGGCGGCTGCTGCGCCACCTGCTCACCCGGGCCGGGCAACCGGTGGCCCTGGTCGACCGGCTGCTGCCACTGGTGGCGGGCCGACCCGGCCACGCGGCGGCGTACGTGCGGTCGATCGTGGAGGGCGCCGACCGGCTGACGCTTCCGCTGCCCGACGCGGTCCGCCGGGCCGTCGGCGCGGAACTGGACCACCTCGACGGTGAACGACGAGCGGTGCTGATGGCCGCCGCCACCATCGGCGGGCCGGTCTCCCGCGACGCCGTCGACCGGACCCTCGGTTGGGTGCCCGGCCGATCCGCACCGGCCCTACGCGGACTGGTCGCGGCCGGACTGCTGCTCGCCCGCCGCACCGACGGGTACGTGTTCGCCGCGCCCGCGCTGCGCCAGGTCGCCGCCGAGCGGTTGCCCCGCGCGTTGCGGGCCGTCTTCGGCAGTCGTGCCGCCGAAGCGCCGCGCCTGGACACGGTCCGCCCGGACGCCCTCGACCCCACCGCAGGCCGTTCCGCCGCAGCTCACCCGGTCGCGGACCGTCCCGCCGACGTGGTGCGTCTCGACGTCGTTCACCCCCGGGCAGGCCGCTCCGGCGCCGTCCTCGCGGTGGTGGCCCCGACGGTCTCAACGCGCCAAACCGCACCGCCGCGCCGACGTCTTCCTGCGGCGACGACGACCACCGCGCCGGCCGAGCCGGGTCGCGGAACCAACCACCCGGCGGGTACCCGCCGCCTGCGCGCCGTCGCGTCCGCCAGCGACGGGCCACCGACGCGAGGGTGCGCGACGGCGAGCAGCACGGCCGGGCCCCGGCCCGCGGACGTGGCCCGGACCCCGGCGACGATCCGAGCGGTGCCTACCGTGCCGGGGCCACCCGAGCGCGGCGGACCGGTCGGTGTCGGCCCACCGGCCGGAGTCGTGCGCGCCGCACCCCGTCCGCCATTGATCCACTGGCCGAACGGCCTGGCCACCGCCGCCTGAGGGTCAGGTCGGCCGCCCGCCGAACTGCCAGTGGTGCACCTCGACGTCGGCGTACCGGTCCACGGTCAGGATGGCGCGCGCCGCGTCCGGGGTCGGCGCCCGCACCAGCGCGGCGGTGCCGAGCCAGGTGTCGCCGTCGTCGGACAGCAGCGGCCCGTACGCGATCAGTTCGTCCGGGTCCGGCGGCACGGCCAGGTCGACGGCCGGCCCCGCGCCGAGGCCGAGCACCAGATACCGGTTGCCGCCGGTCCGGCCGCCGGCGAAGTCCCACATCGTGCGGCCCAGCGTGTTGCGCCACCGGCGCACCAGCACATCCCGGTACACGCCGGCCTGGTAGTTCGGCTCGTCGAAGGCGAACGCCCGCGCGGCGCCCGCGTCGGGCAGGTCGACGATGTGCACGCTGCCGGTGGCCGTGTCGCCGGACAGGGTCGGGCCGCGGGCGATCATCTCCGCCGCAAACCCGTCCATGTAGGTCCAGTGCTCGGCCAGCAGCTCGTCGCGCAACGCCGCCGAGTCGGGCCGGTCGCGGTGGTAACACAGGAATTCCATGCCACCCATTCTCGACGCCGTGCCCCACCGCCTGCGGGGGCGGGCGCCGCCGAGTCGTCCTACGGCACGGACGCCGAGGCCAGCAGTGCCGCGGTGGGCAGCGCGAGCCTGCCGTCCGGGTCGCGGTAGGGGGCGGTCAGCTCGTCGTACGCCGCACGGATCCGCACGATCACGTCCGCCGGTTGGGTCTCCATCAGCAGCCCCGGTCTGCTGATGCCGTTCGCCGGCCCGCTCCACCAGGCCTCGGGGTCGGTGCGGTGCACCCAGGTGATCGTCTCGCACCGCACGTCGGCGAGGCCCGCGGCCTCGAGCAACCCGGCGAACCCCTCGACGGTACGGCGAAAGTCCTTCTCCGCGTCCACCCGCGGCACCGACGTCGGACGGTCGACCCCGGCGGCGTCGAAGACCTCGCCCCAGAGGCTCTGCGCCTCGGGCGGCGGGTCGGGCCAGACCGTCACCGCGATTCGTCCGGCCGTCCGGACGACCCGTCGGAGTTCGCCGATCGCGGCGAGCGGATCACCCACGTGGTTGATCACGAAGTTCGCCACGGCCGCGTCGAACTGCCCGGATTCGAACGGGAGGCGGGGCAGCGCGGCGAGGAGAACCTCGTCGGCCAACGGGAGCCGGCTGCGGGCCAGGTCGACCATGCTGGGCTCCGCGTCGACGGCCACCACGCTGGCGCCGCGCGCGCACGCCAGCCCGGCGACGGTCCCGGAACCGGTGCCGACGTCGAGCATCCGGGTTCCGGCCTCGACGTGGGCGGCGTCCAACAGTGCCGGGGCGGAATGGGCGCACAGCAGCGCGAAGCTGCCGTCGAACGCCGCCGCCCGCCCGGCCCAGCGCGACCGCTCGTGGTCATCGAAGGCTGTTGTCGTCATTTCCGCACCCCGTGAGGAAGGCCAGCACCCGGGGCCAGACCTGCGCGGCGGCGTCCGGGGCGTACTCGGTGACGTCCGGGTCGGTGAACAGGTGCCCGACGCCGGGATAGCGGAACACGCTCAGGTCGGCGCCGGCGTCGGTCATCGCCCGCTGCCACTCGTCGACCTCGTCGGGCGCGTCGTACGGGTCCGGGTCGGCGACGTGCAGCTGCACCGGCAACCCGGGCCGGACCGTGTCCGGCCCGCCACCGGTGCCGTGCAGCAGGAGCAGGCCGGCGGCGTCGGGACGCTCGGCGAGCAGCGCCCCGGCGACGCCGGCACCCATCGAGAAGCCGGCCAGGACCGTCTGCGGCGGCAGGTCGCGCAGCGCCGCGCGGGCCCGGTCGAGCACCACCTCGTGGCTGATCTTGTCGAGCAGCGCGAAACCCTCCTCGACGGTGTCGGCGGCCGGGACGCCGTACAGATCGGGGGCGGTGACCCGGTGCCCGGCGGCGCGCAACCGGTCGGCGGCGGCACGAACGGCGGGCCGCAGCCCGTACACGGAGTGGAACAGCACGACGTGTCGCATCAGGCCATCCTGCCGCAGCCGGGCGCGGACCCGGCTGTGGCACGCGGGAGGGCGTCAGAGCAACGCCGTCAGCCGGGCCACCAGGGCCGCCGGCGGTGGCATCGCGGCGATCTCCTGGCTGACCTGCCCGGCGGCCGTGCGCAGGCTCTCGTCGGTGAGCAGCCGGGTCAGTGTCCGCGCGGTGATGTCGGCCGGACGCAGCGCGAGGCCGGCGCCCCGGCGGGCCACCAGCTCGGCGTTGTGCCGCCGGTCCCCCGGGCCCACGGTGGCCAGTTGCGGCAGGCCGGCGGCGAGGGCGCCGAAGGCGCTGCCCGCCCCGCCGTGGTGCACCAGCGCCGCGCTCGCCGGCAACGCCTCCGCGAGTGGGATCCAGTCGACCACCCGGACGTTGCCGGGCAGCGAACGGGCCGAGCGCTGATCGGGCCGGACCAGCACGATCTCGGCGTCCACCTGGGCCGCGGCGGCCACCACGGCGGGCATCGGACCCCGGTCGCCGGGGCCGGTCAGGGTGCTGCGGGTGACCAGGATCCGCTGTCGCTCGCCCGGCTCGCGCAGCCAGGCCGGCAGCTCACCACCGCCCACGTAGGACGTGTAGCGCATCGGCCAGCCGGCCTGGGTGGCCACGCTGGGCGGGGCCACGGCGAGGGCGGCGGCGGGCGGTGGCAGCTCCGCGAGGCCGTGCCGGCGCAGCGCGGCCCCGAGTCGGGCGGTGGTCGCGGCGACCAGGTCCCGGCCGTCGAAGAGGGTGTTCTCCTGGCGTACGGCCGGCACGTCGAGCCGCGCCGCCGCGACCGCGCCGGCGACCGCGAACGGCTCGTGCACCACCAGATCCGGCCGCCACCGGGTGGCCAGCGTGACGACCGGGTCGGTGAGCTGGTCGTTGAGAGCGCCGAAGAGCAGGCCGGCGCCCCGGGTGCCGGCGGTGCCGGCCAGTTCGGCGCGCGCGATCAGCGGATGGCGGAGCAGGACCCGCCGCGCGATCCGGCCGAAGTCGAAGCCCGGCGCGACGTCGTGCACGGCCAGACCGGCGTCGGCGGCGGCCATCGCCGCACCGCCGGTGGCCACCAGCACGTCGTGGCCGGCGTCGCGCAGCGCGACCGCGAGGGGCACCAGGGGAAAGACGTGCCCGACGAGCGGGGCGGACACCACCAGCACGCGCATCTCGCGGATCCTATGTCGACGCCGCTGGGCGCGTTGCCCCGTTGACCGCACCTCGGCGGATGGTGGTCAGCCTCGGTCGCGCTGGTCGACGATGCGGCGCATCTTGCCCATGGACCGTTCCACCGAGTCCGGGGCGAGCACGGCCACCGCGACGCTCACCCCGATGGTGTTCTTCACCAGCTCGACGAGCGTCGCGCCGGCCCGCTCGGCGGCGTCCGCGGCGACCCCGACGCGCCGCTCCACCCGTACGGTGAGGGTGTCCAGCCGGCCCCGCCGGTCCAGGACGCACTGGAAGTGCGGCGACAGCTGCGGCGTACGCAGGATCAGCTCCTCGATCTGCGTGGGGAACACGTTCACGCCGCGCACGATCATCATGTCGTCCGTTCGGCCGGTGATCTTCTCGATCCGGCGCATCGGCCGCGCGGTGCCGGGGAGCAGCCGGGTGAGGTCCCGGGTGCGGTAGCGCACCACAGGCATCGCCTCCTTGGTGAGCGAGGTGAGCACCAGCTCGCCCCGCTCGCCGTCGGGCAGCACCGCCCCGGTGACCGGGTCGATGATCTCCGGGTAGAAGTGGTCCTCCCAGAGGTGCAGGCCGTCCTTGGTCTCGACGCACTCGGTGGCCACGCCGGGGCCCATCACCTCGGAGAGCCCGTAGATGTCGACCGCGTGGATGTCCAACCGCTGTTCCATCTCGCGGCGCATGTCCTCGGTCCACGGCTCCGCGCCGAAGATGCCGACCCGCAGCGAGGTGGCGCGGGGGTCGATGCCCTGGCGCTGCATCTCGTCGACGATGGCGAGCATGTAGCTGGGCGTGACCATGATGACCTCGGGTTCGAAGTCGCGGATCAGCAGCACCTGCCGTTCGGTCATGCCGCCCGAGACCGGGATGACCGTGCAGCCGAGTTCCTCGGCCCCGTAGTGCGCGCCCAGGCCGCCGGTGAAGAGCCCGTAGCCGTACGCGACGTGCACCCGGTCGCCGGGACGGCCGCCGGAGGCGCGGATGGACCGGGCCATCAGCCGGGCCCAGGTCCGCAGGTCGTCGCGGGTGTAGCCGACGACGGTGGGCCGGCCGGTGGTGCCGGAGGAGGCGTGCAGTCGGGCGACCCGCTCCCGGGGTACGGCGAACATGCCGAACGGGTAGTTGTCGCGCAGTTCCGCCTTGCCGGTGAACGGGAAGCGGGCCAGGTCGGCGAGGTCGCGGCAGTCGTCGGGGTGCACGCCGGCGGCGTCGAACGCCCGGCGGTAGTGCGGCACGTGGTCGTACGCGTGCCGCAGCGACCAGCGCAGCCGTTCGCGTTGCAGTTCGCGCAGCTCGTCGATGTCGGCACGCTCGATCGGCTCCAGCTCGTGCGGACGAGGGGTGCGGTCCTGCATCGCCTGCCTCCTTGCGCGACGGTCCCGGTGCGGGCTGCGGGTACCGTACGCCGGCCGTCGGCCAAGGGCGCGAGGTGAGGGGCGCCGGGTCGGGCGGGATGCCCGACCCGGCGTCACTCCGATCATCGCCCCGCCATCATCCTGCAATTGCAAAAGATGTGCAACAAGGTCTGGACCGGGCCCGTTCGAGTAACTAGCCTGACCATCATGAGTCCTTACATCATGGATCCGTCGGCCTGGCAGGAGAGCTGGGACCGTCAGCAGGAGGCCTACCTACCGGATCGGGAACACCGCCTCGCCGCCATGCTCGACGCGGTCGACGCGGTAGTCGACGGCCGCCGTCCGCGCCTGCTCGACCTGGCCGGCGGCACCGGCACCATCTCGCTGCGAACGCTGGCGCGCTTCCCGGACGCCGAGGTGACGCTGGTGGACCTCGACCCGGCGCTGCTCGCCATCGCCGGCGCCTCGCTGGCCGGGCGGGCCACGATCGTCACCGCCGACCTCACCACACCCGACTGGCGCGAGACGCTCCCCCATCAGGAGTACGACGCCGTCCTCACCGCCACCGCCCTGCACTGGCTGCCGGCCGACCGGCTCCGCGCGCTCTACGCCGACCTGCGCGACGTGCTGCGACCGGGCGGGATCTTCGTCAACGCCGACCACATGCCCGACGACACCCTGCCGGAGCTGACCAAACGGCTGCTGGACCGGGCGCGGGGCCGGCGCGACGCCCGCTACGCCGCCGGTTCGGTGCTGTCCTGGTCCGACTGGTGGGAGCGGGCCGCCGCCGACCCGACGCTCGCACCGCTGGTCGCCCAGCGACACGCCATCTACCCGACCGGGCACAGCCCGGAGTGGAACCCGCCGGTCTCCTGGCATCTGGCGGCGCTCACCGAGGCCGGGTTCAGCGAGGTCGGCACGGTGTGGCGCGGCGGAACGGACGCCGCCGTCGCGGCGGTACGCTGACCAGCCGTCGCGGCGTTCGTGCTGGTAGGAAGGACCCGTGTCAGAGCCGCTCGAACCGCGTACCGACCCCGACGTCGACCTGCGGGTCACCGCCGACCGCCGGGAACTCGGCGCGCGACCCGCGACGGTTCTCGCCACGATCGCGGCCGGCGGGGTGCTCGGCGCGCTGGGCCGGGCCGGCCTGCAACACCTAGTCCCGCACGCGCCCACCGCTTTCGGGTGGGCGACGTTCGGCGTCAACGTGTCCGGCTGCCTGCTGATCGGCGTGCTGATGGCGGTGCTCGGGCACCTCGGCGGCGGGCACCCGCTGGCCCGCCCGTTCCTCGGTGTCGGGGTGCTCGGCGGCTTCACCACGTTCTCCACGTACGCGGTGGACGTCCAGCAGGCCCTCGTGGCGGGCGCACCCGGCGTCGCGCTGGCGTACCTGGCCGCGACGGTGCTCGGGGCTCTCGTCGCGGTCGGGCTGGGCGACGCCGTCACCACCGGACTGCTGCGGCGCGGGGCGGTCCGATGACCGTGCTGCTCATCGCCCTGGGCGCGGCGGTCGGCGCACCGCTGCGCTACCTCACCGACCGGGCCGTGCAGTCCCGCCACGCCTCGGCGTTCCCGTGGGGCACGTTCAGCGTCAACGTGGCCGGGTCGCTGCTGCTCGGTGCCCTGGTCGGGTGGCCTGTCGACCCCGCGGTCGGCGCGCTGCTCGGCACCGGGTTCTGCGGCGCCCTGACCACCTACTCCACCTTCAGCTACGAGACCCTGCGGCTGGCCCGGCGCGGCGACCGGTTCCTCGCCCTGGCCAACGTGCTGGGCAGCGTCGCCGCCGGGCTGTCCGCGGCCGCCGTCGGCTACGCCCTGGCCCGCGCCCTGCTGGGCTGACCTTCGGAAAGTCCTTCCCGGAACAGGGGACCCACCGCGAATACTCCGAGGGTATATACGCGAGGTATACCCCCGGTGTAGTCTCCTGGGCATGAGCGTGCCACTGACCCTTCTCGGCCTCCTCGAACGAGAGCCCAGCCACGGCTACGACCTGAAGCGCGACTACGACGCGTTCTTCGGCCGGGGCAAGCCGCTGCCGTTCGGCCAGGTCTACTCCACCCTCAGCCGCCTGGCCCGCGACGGAAAGGTGGTGATCAGCGACGTCGCGCCCGGCTCCGGCCCCGACCGCAAGCGCTACGTCATCACCGATGTCGGCGCGACCGAGGTCGAGCAGTGGCTCACCCAGCCGGTCGACCCGGAGCCGCACCTGCAGACGGTGCTGTTCGCGAAGGTCGTGCTCGCGCTGATGCTCGACCGTCCCGCCGCCGAATACCTCGACACCCAGCGCAGCGCGCACCTGCACCGGATGCGCGAGCTGACCGAGATCAAGCGCGCCGGCAACCTGGTCGACGCGCTGCTCGCCGACCACGGCCTGTACCACCTGGAGGCGGACCTCCGATGGATCGAGATGACCGGCGCCCGCCTGGACGCCCTGCGGAAAGAGGTACGACCATGAGCGTGGTGCTCGAAGCACGCGACGTGACGTTCTCCTTCGGCCAGACACCCGCCCTGCGCGGCGCGAGCGTCGCCGTGGAGGCCGGCGAGATCCTCGCTGTCATGGGGCCCAGCGGCTCGGGCAAGTCCACCCTGCTGCACTGCCTCGCCGGCATCCTCGTGCCCAGCTCCGGCGAGGTCCTGTTCGACGGTGCCCGGGTCGACGCCATGCCCGAGACCCAACGCAGCAGCCTGCGCCGCGACCGGTTCGGCTTCGTGTTCCAGTTCGGCCAGCTCGTCCCCGAGCTGACCGCTGTGGAGAACGTCGCGCTGCCGCTACTGCTCAACGGCGTACACCGCAAGCAGGCACTGCCCAGGGCGAGCGCCTGGTTCGCGCGCCTCGGCCTCGACGGCCTGGAGCAGCGCCGCTCGGGCGAGCTCTCCGGCGGGCAGGCGCAACGCGTCGCCCTGGCCCGGGGCCTGGTCGCCGAGCCGCAGGTGCTCTTCGCCGACGAGCCGACCGGCGCGCTCGACTCGCTCACCGGCGAGCACGTCATGGACCTGCTGGTCAGCGCGGCCCGCGAGCAGGGCACCACTGTCATCCTGGTGACCCACGAGGCCAGGATCGCCGCGTACGCCGACCGCGAGGTCATGGTCCGCGACGGGCGCGTCAACGCGCCGGACCGGATCGCCTCATGATCCGCTTCGGGCTCCGCCTCGCCCTGGCCGGCGGCCGGGAGGCACTCACCCGCCTGCTCGTCATCGCCGCCGCCGTCGCGATCGGCAGCGGGCTGCTGCTGACCACCCTGGCCGGGGTCAACGCGGTCGACGCCCAGCTCACCCGGTACGCGTCGATCTATCCCCAGGCCTCCACCGCCGGCGCAGCCGATCCACTGTGGTGGTCGACCAGGGACGACTTCTTCCACGGCAAGCCGATCCTCCGGATCGACGTCGCCGCCACCGGGCCGAGCGCGCCGATCCCGGCCGGCATCCCGGCCGCCCCGGGCCCCGGTGAGTTCTACGTCTCGCCGGCGCTGCGGAAGCTGTTCGCGGCACAGCCGGCCGACCAGCTGGCCGACCGGTACCCGGGACGGGACCTCGGCACTGTCGGACCGTCCGGGTTGACCTCACCGGACACGCTGCTCGCCATCGTGGGCGGCACGCCGGACAGCGTGGGCAAGCTGCCCAACTCCCGGCAGGTCGACACCATCGATGACAAGCCCGCCCTCCCCGAGACCACGGTAAACCTGATCCTGGGCGTGATCGCCGGCGGGCTGCTCTTCCCGGTGCTGATCTTCATCGGCACCGCCACCCGGCTCAGCGCCGCCCGCCGGGAGCAGCGTTTCGCCGCGATGCGCCTGGTCGGCGCGACACCCCGGCAGATCTCGACGGTCGCCGCGGTGGAGGCGGCGACCGCCGCCGTCGCCGGCACCGCCGTCGGCTTCGGCCTGTTCTACGCCTTCCGCGAGCCGCTCGCGGGTATCCCGTTCACCGGCATGCCGTTCTTCCCCGGCGACATGTCCCTGGGCCTGCTGAACATACTGCTCGTGGCGCTCGGCGTCCCGGCCGGCGCGGCGCTGGCCGCCCAGATCTCGCTCCGCAAGGTCCGGATCTCGCCGCTGGGCGTCACCCGGCGGGTCACCCCCCGCGCGCCGCGCGCGTACCGGCTGATCCCGATGCTGCTCGGCGTCGCCGTGCTGGTGTTCGCCCTCGGATACCGGCCCGAGACGTCCGACGGTCAGACCGCGATCTTCCTGCCCGGCCTGCTTCTCATCATGGCCGGTCTCGTCTTCGCCGGCCCGTGGTTGACGATGGTGGGCGCCCGGGTCATGGCCCGGTACGCCAACCGTCCGGCCACGCTCATCGCCGCGCGACGCCTCGCCGACAACCCCAAGGCCGGCTTCCGGGCGATCAGCGGCATCATGCTCGCGCTCTTCGTGACCAGTGTCGCCGTCGGCGTGATCACCACGATCGTCGACGAACGTGGCCCGGCCCCGATCGGCTCGACCGACGCGGGCACTGTCACCACAGTCTTCGACGAGAAGACGACGTCGGTGCCCGACACGCTCTTCGCCGAACTGCACGCGATCACCGGCGTGCGGTCCGTGACCGCCATCCGGGAGGCCCCGGACGTCAACACCGGCGGCGAGGGCGGGGTGATCGCCTGCGCCGACCTGCCGAGCGCGTACGGCAGGTGCGCCCAGGGCGCTGTCGTCATCGAGGTGCCGACGGGTCTGAGCCGTTGGGAGGAGTCGGCGTCGTCCACAACGGAGTGGCGCGCGGCGTCGATCACGCTCGACGAGCTCCAGCGGCTGCCGGTGAGCTCGGTCGTCGTGGGCACGGACGGCTCGGCTGCGGCCATCGAACGCGTCCGCACCGTGCTGGAGGTCGCCTTCCCGACCTTCTGGGTGGGGCCGAACGTGCCCGGCGACTTCGAGTCGGACTTCGCCGACACACTGCGCGGCTGGGAACAACTGGCCAACGTCATCATCATCGCCAGCCTGGCGCTCGGCGGGTGCAGCCTCGCGGTAAGCGTCATCGGTGGCCTTACCGAACGCCGCCGTCCGTTCAGCCTGCTGCGCCTCAGCGGCGCTCCGGTGCGGGTCCTGCGTCGGGTGGTGGCGCTGGAGAGCGCCGTACCGATGCTGGCCGTCGCCGCCGTCGCCATCGGCATGGGTCTGCTCGCCGCGCACCTGTTCCTGCGGGCGCAGATGGGCTACACGCTCGTCGCTCCGCAGCCGGGCTTCTACGTGATCGTCGTCGTCGGGCTGGTCGCCTGCCTCGGCGTCATCGCCTCCACGATGCCGCTGCTGGAACGCGTCACCGGGCCGGAGACCGCCCGCAGCGAGTAGCCGTCAGGCGCTCGGCCCGGTGGCGGCGACGCCGACCACCGGGCCGAGCACGAAGACGGCGGGCGGGCCGATGCCCTCGGCGGCGGCGACCGCGCCGATCTCGTCCAACCGGGCGGGCACCGACCGCTGGCCGGGCAGCCCCGCGTCCTGCACGGCGAGCACCGGGGTCTCCGGGGGGCGACCATGCTCGACAAGCACCGCAGCGATCTTGGCGATGGTGTCCACGGCCATCAGCAGCACGACGGTGCCCCGGGCACGGGCCAACGCGGCCCAGTCGACGAGCGAGTCGGGATGCCCGGGCGGCAGATGCCCGGAGACCACTGTGACGTCGTGCGCCACGCCCCGGTGCGTGACCGGCACGCCGGCGAGGGCCGGCGCGGCGAGGGCGCTGCTGACCCCCGGGACCACCGTCACCGGCACACCGGCCGCCCGGCAGGCCAGCACCTCCTCGTGGCCGCGTCCGAAGACGTACGGGTCGCCGCCCTTGAGGCGTACCACCCGACGGCCGGCGCGGGCGTGCGACACCAGGGCCGCGTTGATCGCGTCCTGGGCCATCGAGGGGCCGCGGGGCACCTTCGCGGCGTCGATGACCAGGACGTCGGGGCGCAGCCCGGCGAGCAACCCCTGCGGGGCGAGCCGGTCGACAACGACGACGTCCGCGGCGTCGAGCAGGGCCTGTGCGCGTACCGTGATCAGGTCGTCGGGCCCCGGCCCGCCGCCGACGACGGCGACCGAACCGTGGTCGTGGTGGTCGTGCCCGTCGTGGCCGTGGTGATGGTGGTGGCCGACCGGGTCGTCGGGGTGGTCGTGCGGGCGTTGCGGGCGACCCACCTTGTCCGCGAAGCCGGGCATCGACACCCGGTACGCGCAGGTGTCGCAGTTCATCCGGATGTCCCCGCCCAGCGCCTCGGCGTGGCGTTCGAGCACCAGCTCCGCGAGGGCGGCACAGTCGCCGATCACCTCGGCCACCCGGACGTCCAGGTCGGGGTGGGCGGCGGCGAACTCCGCCGACTGGGCGACGATCCGGTCGGGCAGCACGCCGGCGAACAGGAAGTACGGCGCGACGACGATCCGCCGCGCGCCGAGCCGGCGCAACCGGTCCAGCACCTCCGGCACCGACGGCTGCGCCAGGGAGATGAAGCCCGGCTCGACACCCGCGTAGCCGCGTCCCTCCCAGAGCAGCCGGGCGACCTTGGCCACCTCGGCGTTGGCGTCCGGGTCGGTGGACCCCCGCCCGATCAACGCCACCCACGTACCGGCCCGGTCGACACCCGCCAGCGCCGCGTCGATGCGCTCTTCGAGGGCGGTGTGCAGCAGCGGGTGCGGGCCGAGCGGGCGTCCGTAGCGGTAGGTCAGCCCGGGGTGGCGCTGCTGCTCGCGTCCCATGGCGGCGGGAATGTCGCCCTTGCCGTGCCCGGCGGCGGTGAGCACCAGCGGCAACGCGACGAGGGCCCGGTGCCCGCGGGCGACGAGCGCGCCGACCGCGTCGGTCAGCGGCGGGCGGGACAGCTCGATGAAGCCGCCCTCGACGTCCGCGACGGCACCGCGACGGCGGACCCGCTCGACGAGCGCGGCGAACTGGTCGACCCCGGCAGCGCTGCGCGTGCCGTGCCCGACGATGACCAGACCGGTCATGACTTCTCCTCGATGTAGAGCAGGGCGTTGAGGGCGGCGGCGGCGACCGCCGAGCCACCCTTCTCGCCCACGTTGGACACCCCGGGCAGGCCGCTGGCCCGCAACGCCGCCTTCGACTCGGCTGCGCCCACGAAGCCGACCGGCAGGCCGACGACAAGCGCGGGCGCGGCGTCCAGAGTGAGCAGTTCGACGAGCGCGGTGGGTGCGCAGCCGACCACCCACACCGCGCCGGGGCCGACCCGGTCCCGCGCGATCCGCACGGCCGCCGCCGAACGGGTGATGCCGGCCGCGCGGCCCAGTTCGGCGGCGGCCGGCTCGGCGACCGGACAGACCAGCTCCAGGCCCGCGCGGGTGATGCCGGCGGCGACCATCGCCACGTCGGTGACCACCGGCACGCCGGCGCGCAGCGCGGCCAGCCCCCTCTCCAGGGCGGCCTCGTCGCAGACCAGCTCGTCGACGTACGCGAGGTCGGCACTGGCGTGCACGACCCGCTCGGTCACCGCCCGGCTCAGCGGCGGCAGGTGCGACAGGTCGACCCGCTCGCGCAGGATGCGGTACGACTCGACCTCGATCGGATGCACCACCCGGCTCATCGGTCTCCTTCCCAGGGCTCGGCCACGCGGATCGCGTCGACCGGGCAGATCTCCAGGCACTCCAGGCAGCCGGTGCAGCGGTCGGCGCGTACCGTCAGGCCGCCGGCGACCGGCCGGATCGCGTGCGTGGGGCAGGTCAGCAGGCAGGCGCCGCAGCCCTGGCAGGCGTCGATGGTCACGATCGCCACCGGTACCCCCGGGGCGTGACCATCCGGCCGGCGACCAGCCTGGTGTCGCTGTTGCCGACCACCACCACGCTGTACATGTCGACGATGCCCGGGTCGAGCGTGGCCAGCGTCGCCAGGTGCAGCCGCTCGCCGGGTCGGCTGGCGTTGCGCACCACGCCGACCGGGGTGGCCGGTGGCCGGTGTGCGGCGAGGATGCCGAGCGCCTTGCCGAGCTGCCAGTCACGCGCACGGCTGCGCGGGTTGTAGAACAGCGTCACGAAGTCGCCCTCGGCGGCGGCGGTCACCCGCCGCTCGATGACCTCCCACGGGGTGTGCAGGTCGGACAGGCTCACGTAGGCGTGGTCGTGGCCGAGCGGCGCCCCGAGCAGCGCCCCGGCGGCGAGCGCGGCGGTCACCCCGGGCACACCGACCACGTCGATCCGCTCGTCGGCGTACTCCAGGGCGGGGCTCGCCATCGCGTACACCCCGGCGTCGCCGGAGCCGATCAGCGCGACCGCCCGGCCGGCGGTGGCCTCGGCGACGGCCGCGCGGGCCCGGGCCTCCTCCGCGCCCAGCCCGCTGGACAGCACCCGGGTGCCCGGCCGCAGCACGTCCCGCACCTGGTCGAGGTACTGGTCCAGGCCGACCACCACCGCCGCGCGGCGCAGCTCCGCGACCGCGCGGGGGGTCCGCAGGTCGGCGGCGCCCGGCCCGAGCCCCACGACCGCGAGCCGGCCGCGCGGCGCGTGCCGCGCCACCGCGACGGTGGCCATCGCCGTCGCGGTCTTGCCCACGAGCAGCGTCGCGTCGTCGGACCGGCCGTCCGGGCCGAGCAGCGCCGCGGCCTCCGCGACGCTCGGCGTGCCGACCGCGGCGCGGACCACCTCGCTGGGATGCGGCACGTCGACAGTCGCCAGCCGCGTCGCCGGCCAGGTCACCAGGTGTACGCCGAGCGCGTCGGCGGTGCTGCGGATGCCCGCCTCGTCGGCTTTGACGTCGGCGCTGGCCAGGCAGCGCAGGCTCGCCGGGTCGAGGCCGGCCTCGGCCAGCACCCGGTGCAGCAGCTCCGCCACCTCGGCGGCCGGTACGCCCCGACTCGCGCCCACCCCGGCGACCAGCGACGGTGGCCGCAGCACGGCGGTCCGCCCGTCGGGCGGCACCACCCGGTCGGTGACCAGCACCCGGTACCCGTCGTCGTCGGCCGCTTCGTCGTTGGCAGGGCCGTCGTTGGCGGGGTCGCCGGGGGCGGCGACATCGCCGGCCGGGTCGTGGTGGCCGGCCGGGTCGTCGGAGGCTGCCCCGGGGGTGATGACGCGCACGTTCGGGGGCAGGGCGGGCAGCGGCCAGGTGGCGTCGGCGATCAGCCGGACCGGTTCGCCGTCCAGGATGGCCCGGGACACCGCGGCGACCGCGCCCTGCACCGGCCAACCGAGGGTGTCCAGTCCGGGCAGCCCTACCGCGTCGGTGGCGGTGGTGATCACCGGTCGGGCGTCCAGCAGCGCGCCGACGGCTTCCGCGAGGTCGTTGCCGCCGCCGGCGTGGCCGCCGAGCAGCGCCACCGCGTGCCGGGCGGCCTCGTCGACGACCACCACGGCCGGGTCGGTGCGCTTGTCCCCGAGCAGCGACGCGAGGATGCGCACCACCACGCCGGTGGCCAGGAACGCCACCACGGCGTCGCAGCGCGCCCAGGCGGTCCGCAGCGCGTCGGCGACGCTCTCCCCCTCGACGAGCCGCGCGTGCGGCCAGGCGGCGGCGACGGTGTGGGCGTGTCGTCGGCCGGCGGCGGTGGCCGCGACCAGGCCGACGCGGGTGGTGACGGTCAGGTCGGGCACGGGCGCTCCCCGGTGAGGACGACCACCGGGTTGGTGGCCGCGAGGCGGATCGACCCGCCGGGCAGGTCGGCGAGGCGGGCGGCGGAGAGCTGGCTGCCCTCGACCGTGTAGCCGGCGGCGCGCAGCAGACCCACGGCCGGCACGACGCGGTCCAGCGCGGCCAGGGTGAGCACCACCCGCTCGGGTCGGCGGGCCACCACTGCCGCAAGGACGTCGGCGCCGCCACCGCCGACGAAGACCGCGTCCGGCTCGGGCAACCCGGCCAGCGCCGCCGGGGCCCGCCCGACGACGACCCGCACGTCGACGGCGTGCACGGCGGCGTTGTCCCGGATCATCGCGGCACTGGCGACGTCCTGCTCCACGGCGAGCACTGCGGCGCCGAGCAGCGCGCACTCGATGCCGACCGAGCCGCTGCCCGCGCCGACGTCCCAGACCAGCCGGCCCAGGCGAGGCCGCAGCCGGGCGACGACGAGGGCCCGCACCTCGGACTTGGTGATCATGGAGTCGCGGTGGGCGTACCGGTCCTCCGGCAGCGCCCAACCGCCGGCCGGCGCGGCGGCCGGCTGGTTGTCCACCCGCATCCCAACCGGCGTGACCGGGCCCGGCGCGGCGTTCACGGGCCCGGCAGACGCGGCGGGCACGGCAGTCGCGGGCGCGGCAGACACGGCGGGCACGGGCACGGCGGGCACGGGCACGGCGGGCACGGGCACGGCGGGCACGGGCACGGCGGGCACGGGCACGGCGGGCACGGGCACGGGCACGGCGATGCTGAGCAGGACGTGCGGGTCGGACCAGGCGCCGGCGGCGGCCTGCTCGGGGGTCACCGCCCGGACGCGTTCGGCGTCGGTGCCGAGGTGTTCGGCGACCACCAGACGGCGGGGCCAGCCGATCAGTCCGGCGCCCAGTTCGGCGGCGCCGACGCCCGGCGCGGTGAGCACCGCGACCAGTGGCAGCGCCCGGCAGGCGTTCAGGGCCGGTCGCGGGTCGCGACCGTGCGCGGTGACCACGGCTGCGCCGTCCCAGGGCAGCCCGGCACGGGCGAACGCGGTGGCCACACTGGACACCGCCGGCGCGACCCGCAGCGGCAGCCCGGCCGCGCGCAGCCGCCGGACGATGCCGAACAGTCCGGGATCGCCGCTGGCCAGCACCACCGCCGGCACGCCGGCGGCCACGGCGGCGCTCAGCCGCCGTACGGCCGGGGCGAGCGGCCCGAGGACGACGGTGTCCACGCCCTGCGGCACGGAGACGGTGGCCAGGTGCCGGGCCGCTCCGACGACCAGCCCGGCCACGGCCAGCGCGGGAACGACTGCGGGGTGCGGTGGCGCACCGGCCGCGTCCACCCCGACCACCGTCACCAGCGGATCCGGGGACGCCACGGTCACCACCGGGTCCGGGGACGTCACGGTCACCGGCGGGTCCGTAGCGGCCACGGTCGCCGGCCGGTCGGAGGGCGCTGCGGTCGGCCGGCTCATCGCGGCCACCGGCCCGACGAGGCGACCACCCGCGTGCCGGCGAAGTCGACCATCGCCACGTCCACGGTGACCGTAGGCCCGGCGAAGCGCCGCAGCACCTGCCCGACCCGCTGGCAGAGCAGGTCCCCGGCCGGGCTGAGCAGCCCGGCGGCCTCCCACAGCTCGTACGCGTGCCGCCCGGTGTTCGCCTCGGTCACCGCGGCGACCAGTGCGGGATCGCCGCCGGCGTCGGCGGTCACCGCGCCGAGCAGCGACAGGTCCACCTTCGAGCGGGTGTAGTGGGTCATCAGGATCCCGGCGGCGAGCTTGGCGAGCTTGCCGGCCATGCCGACGAAGACCACACCGGTCATCGCGTCGCCCACGGCGGCGGTGACGGCCGCGCCGGTGAAGTCGCCCACCTCGACGAAGCACACCTCGGGCAGCTCGGGCAGCAGCGCGCGGGCAGCCCGCTCGGTACGCCCGCCGGTGCACAGCACCACCGTCCGCTCCCCCTGGGCGGCCATCACGTGCACGGCCTGCACGACGCTGGCCCGCCAGGAGGCGGTGGAGAAGGGACGGACGATCCCGGTGGTGCCGAGGATCGAGATGCCGCCGAGGATGCCGAGCCGCCGGTTGGTGGTCTTGCGGGCCATGATCTCGCCCCGGGGCACGCTGATGACCACGCGGACCCCGACCTCGGTGAGGTCGACGACCTCGGCCACCGCGTCGCCGATCATCCGGCGTGGGGTGTCGTTGATGGCCGGACCACCGACCGCGAGGCCGAGGCCCGGCTTGGTGACGGTGCCGACCCCGGGCCCGCCGGCCAGGCGCAGCCCGGGGACGTCGGTCCAGTCCACGGTGGCGGTCAGCTCGGCGCCGTGGGTGACGTCCGGGTCGTCACCGGCGTCCTTCACGACCACCGCCTCGGCGTGCACCGGTGGGCTGCCGGTCACCTGGCAGCGTTCGACCGGAAAGCGCACCCGGCGACCGGCGGGCAGCCCGATCTCCACGTCCGGTTGGATCTCGCCGGTGACCAGGGCGGTCACCGCCGCCTTCGCCGCCGCCGTCGCGCACGCGCCGGTGGTCCAGCCGGTCCGCAGCGCGGTGGGCCGGACCTTCGCCGTACGCGGCAGGTCCGGTTCGCGCAGCGGCGGCTCGGCGTACGTCATGGTGTGCCTGTTCCCCCGGCGCGGACGCCGGACTGGCGGCGCAGCTCGGCACGGGCGACCGGCTCGGCGCGACGGAAGGTGTGGAAGTGCCCGGGGTGGTACAGGTGCGAGCGGGTGCCCTCGGCGGCCAGCGCCGGCCCGACCAGAAAGAGCGTGTGCTTCCACAGCTTGTGCTGCTTGACAGTGGCCTCCAGCGTGCCGACCGTGCAGCGCACGACCAGCTCGTCGGGCCAGGTCGCCTGGTACGCCACGACGGCCGGGGTGTCCGCCGGGTAGCCGCCGGCCAGCAGCTCGGCCTGCACCTGACCGGAGCGGGCGGCGGAGAGGAACAGCGCCATGGTGGTGCCGTGCCGGGCGAAGTCGCGGACCCGCTCGCCGGGCGGCATCGGGGTCTTGCCGCCTTCGAGGCGGGTGAGGATCACCGACTGGGCGACCTCGGGCACTGTCAACTCCCGCCCGACGAGCGCCGCGACGGCGGTGAACGACGACACTCCGGGCACGATCTCGACGGCGAGGTCGAGCGTCCGGCACAGGTCCAGTTGTTCCTGCACGGCGCCCCAGAGCGCCGGGTCGCCGGAGTGGATGCGGGCCACTGTCAGCCCCTGCTCGGCGGCGCGCTGGTAGAGCGGGAGCACGCCCTCGATGGGTAGCTGCGACGAGTCGACGATCTCCGCGTCGGGGCGGGCGTGGTGCAGGACGTCGGCGTGCACCAGGCTGGCCGCCCAGATCACGATGTCCGCCGCGGCGATCACCCGGGCGGCCCGCAGGGTCAGCAGGTCCGCCGCACCGGGGCCGGCCCCGACGAACCACACCTTGCCGTTGCTGGTCACAGCTTTCCTCCTCGGTGGTCGCGGCGGGCGGGCACCAGCAACGTCGACAGGTACGGCAGGTCGTGCGCGGTGTCGTCGACTGCGCCGACGTGTTCGCCGGGCAGGCCGAGGTTGCGCCCGAGGACCGCGTCGTGGAGGCGGCCCTGTCGGCGCAGTTCGGCGAGCAGCTCCGGGTGCCGCCGCCAGCCCTTGTAGGCGACAACGGTGCCCGGCCCGGCGAGGGCGTCGGCGAACAGCGCCAGACCGGCGGTGGCCGGCAGCAGCGTGAGCGGTTCGCGTCCCTCGCACAGCGCGACACCGCTGCGGGCGGCCAACTCCTGCATGGCGGTCACGCCGGGCACTGTCGCCACCCGCACGGCGGGGCGCAGCGCGCGGACGCCCTGCGCCAGGTAGCCGAAGGTGGAGTAGACGTTGGGATCGCCGATGGTGGCGAACGCGACGGACCGCGCGCCCGCGTCGAGGGCGTCGACCACGCTCCGGGCGGCGTCGTCCCAGGCCGCCGCCCGGCGGGCGGTCACCCCACCCCGGTCGTCGAGGGCGAACGGCAGCCGACGCAGCCGGTCCGCCGGCACGTACTCCCGGACCGTCGCCTCGGCCCGCCCGGCCTGCGCGCCCGGCGGCGTCGCACCGCCGGTCGCGGTCGGCGCGACCCGGTCCGCCATCACGGGTACGAAGACCACGTCGGCCTCGCGCAGGGTCCGCACGGCCTTGACGGTGAGCAGTTCGGGGTCACCCGGTCCGACGCCGACGCCGGTCAGCGTGGCGTCGGTGGGACCCGCGTCGATGGTCGGCCGCGCGTCGGCGCGCTGCGCGTTCATCGGCACGCCTCGACCAGCCGGCGGGCGGCGGCGGGGTGGCCGGCCCAGTGGGTGTGCAGGTAGGAGGCGTGCACGCGGCCGGCGACGAAGCCGTGGTCGGTGCCATTCCAGCGCCACGCCGGCGCCTCGCCGTGCGCGGGGTCGGTGGTGGTGCGGTGGAACTCGTGGCCGCGTACCGACTCGCCCGCGCGGGCCACCGGGGAGTCGGTGACGGCCCGGGCCTCGCGGTAGCCGAGGGTGAGCCGGCCGGTCATCCGGGCGGTGAGGTCCAGCCGACCGCACATCGGTACGCCGTCCAGTGCCCGCCCGAGGTAGAGCAGTCCCGCGCACTCGGCCACGATCGGCCCGTCGAAATCGGCCAGCTCGGCCCGGAGTGTGCCGTTGCCGGCGAGGGCCTCCGCGTACGCCTCGGGGAAACCGCCGCCGATCACGACCGCGCGGGTGCCGGCGGGCAGGGCCTGGTCGCGCAGCGGGTCGACGGTGACGACGTCGGCGCCGGCGGCGGTGAGCAGTTCGGCGGTCTCCGCGTACGAGAAGGTGAAGGCCGGACCACCGGCGAGCGCGACGAGCGGGCGGTCGTCGCCGGCCGGACCGCCGACGGCGACGGCCGGGTCCCAGGCCGCGGCGGTCAGCGGCGCGGCGGTGCGGGCCAGGTCGAGGACGGCGTCGAGGTCCACGGTGGCCTCCACCAGCTCGGCGAGGGCGGTGACGATCGCGAGGGACTCGGGAGCCCGCTCGGCCACCGGGACCAGCCCGAGGTGCCGGGCCGGCGCGGCGACCTCGGCGGCGCGGGTGACCGCTCCGAGCACCGGTACGCCCACCTCGGCGAGCGCGTCGCGCAGCAGCGTCTCGTGCCGGGGCGAGCCGACCCGGTTGAGGATCACCCCGCCGATGCGCACGGCCGGATCGAAGGCGGCCATGCCGAGGGTCAGCGCGGCTGCCGAGCGGCCCTGCGCGGTGGTGTCCAGCACCAGCAGCACCGGCGCGTCGAGGAGGCGGGCGACGTGCGCGGTGGAGGCGAAGTCGCGCCGGCCCACCGCGCCGTCGTGCAGGCCCATCACACCCTCCACCACGGCGATGTCGGCGGGCGTCGGCACGCTCGCGCCGTGGCGCAGCAGACCGGCGATCCGCTCGGCCCCGATCAGGAACGGATCGAGGTTGCGGCCGGGCCGCCCGGCGGCGAGGGCGTGGTAGCCGGGATCGATGTAGTCCGGGCCGACCTTGTGCGGGCTGACCGTCAGGCCGCGACGGCGCAGCGCGGCGAGCAGCCCGGTGGCGACAGTGGTCTTGCCGTGGCCGCTGGCCGGCGCGGCGACCACCACTCGGGGCAGCGCCCAGGGAGCGCTCACCACTCGATGCCCTTCTGGCCCTTCTGGCCGGCGTCCATCGGGTGCTTGACCTTGGTCAGCTCGGCCACCAGGTCGGCGGCGGCGACCAGGCGCGGGTCGGCGTCCCGGCCGGTGATGACGACGTGCTGGAAGCCGGGGCGGTCGGTCAGGGTGGCGACCACCTCGTCGACGTCCACCCAGCCCCACTTCATCGGGTAGGTGAACTCGTCCAGCACGTACAGCCCGTACCGCTGCGCGGCCAGGTCGCGCTGGATCTGCCGCCAGCCCTCCAGGGCGTCGGCGGCGTGGTCGGCCTCGCCGCCGCGCTGGATCCAGGACCAGCCCTCGCCCATCTTGTGCCAGGCGACAGGTGCGCCCTGGCCGGTACGCTCGTGCACCTCGCCGAGCGCCCGGAAGGCGTTCTCCTCCCCCACCCGCCACTTGGCGCTCTTGACGAACTGGAACACCCCGACCGGCAGGCCGGCGGTCCACGCCCGCAGCGCCAACCCGAAGGCGGCCGTCGACTTCCCCTTCATCTGTCCGGTGTGGACGATCAGCAGTGGCCGGTGCCGTCGCTGCCGGGTCGTCAACCCGTCAGCGGGCACCACGCTCGGCTGTCCCTGCGGCATCAGCCGTCCTCCCTCGTCTGCGCGATCGTGCAGTTTCGGTTGCTCATCTGCGTAGCTCGTCCCCTCATGTCGGCACCTAACGTGCAAGATCGCGGGGGTGGGTGAGGGTGGTCAGGGGTTGCAGTGGGGCGTTGAGCTGGGTGGCCAGGCGGCGGGCGAGGTTCAGGCGGACCGGGCCGGACTCGCAGTCCACGACGACGCAGGGGGCGCCCGTTGCCGCGAGGACCGCCGCCGCTCCTGCCGTCCGGTCCAGGGGACGCTGCCCGGCGGTCGCTCTGCCGTCGGTCACCACGAGGACCAGGGGGCGGCGCTTCGGGTCGCGCAGGCGCTCCACCCGCAGCAGGTCGGCGGCGGCGAGCAGGCCCTCGGCCAGCGGCGTCCGACCACCGGTGGGCAGCTCGGCCAGCCGCGTCGAGGCGGCCAGCACCGACGAGGTGGCCGGCAACAGCGTCCGCGCACCGCTGCCCCGGAAGGCGATCACCGCGACCTTGTCCCGCCGCTGGTAGGCATCGGTGAGCAGGGCGAGGACCGCGTCCTTCACGGCGGTCATCCGCTGCCGGGCGCCCATCGACCCACTGGCGTCCACCACGAACAGCACGAGGTTGCCCTCCCGCCCCTCCCGGACCGCCTCCCGCACGTCGTCCGGGCGCAGTCGCAGCGGGCCGGTCACCCTCCCCCGGGCCGCCTGGTGGGGCGCGGCGGCGCGAATCGTGGCCGGCAGGTGCAGCGCGCCGACCCGAGCGGCCGGCACCCGGGCGCCGGTGGTGCGTCCCCGCCCGGTGCGGGCGCGCGACCGCCGCCCGGGCACGCCGTCACCGACGCCGGGCGCGGTGAGCAACCGGGCCCGCAGGCCACCCTGGGGTACGGCCACCGGCTGACCCTGCCCACCGGAGCCCCGCTGCCGGGTCGGATCGTCGTCGCCGACCTGCGCCCCCGCGCTCCGACGGCGCCCGCCCGGGTCGTCGGTGGGGGGCCATCCGTCGTCCCGCCCGTTCGGCGACTCGGCGCGTCCGTCCGGGCCGGCGTCGGCACCTGCCCTCGCGCGCTCGGCCGCGCCGGATGCAGCCTGGTCAACGGGTTTGCCGCCGCCGTCGGCACCGCTCCGCGGGTCGCCGCCGTCCAGGCCGCGACTGTCGGAGCTGCCGTCGTCCGGGCCGCCGTGCCCGCCGGAGCCACCGCCGTCGGGGTCCGGCCCCTCGGGACGCGGTCCGGCGGGGCCACCGTCGTGCGGGCCGTCCTCGTCGTCCGGCTCGTCGGGGTGGGCGTCCTGGGCGCGCTGCAACGCCTCGTCGAGGCGCTTCTCATCCAGGCCCGGCGTGTCGAACGGATCACGGCGGCGGCGGTGCGGCAGGGCGAGGCGGGCAGCGACCCGTACGTCGTCGATGGTGACCCGGTCCCGGCCGTGCCAGGCGGCGTGGGCGAGAGCGGCACGGGCGGTGACGATGTCGGCGCGCATACCGTCCACGTCGAAGGCGGCGCACACCTCGGCGATCTGCCGCAGCGCGGCGTCCGGAAGGCGTACCCCGGGAAGCCGGCGGCGGGCGGCGGCCACCTGGGCGGCGACCTGGGCGTCCGCGTCGGCCCACCGGGCGGCGAAGCCCGCCGGGTCGGCGTCGGCGGCGAGCCGGCGACGCACCACCTCGACCCGCACCTCCGGATCGCGGCTGGCACCCACCTCGACGGTCAGCCCGAAGCGGTCCAGCAGCTGCGGGCGCAGCTCCCCCTCCTCCGGGTTCATGGTGCCGACCAGCAGGAAACGGGCCGCGTGGCTGACCGACACACCCTCGCGCTCGACGTGGCTGCGGCCCATCGCCGCCGCGTCGAGCAGCAGGTCGACGAGGTGGTCGTGCAGCAGGTTGACCTCGTCGACGTAGAGGACGCCCCGGTGCGCGGCGGCGAGCAGGCCCGGTTCGAAGGCGCGTACGCCCGCACCGAGGGCCTTCTCCAGGTCGAGCGAGCCGACGACCCGGTCCTCGGCGGCGCCGACCGGCAGCTCCACGAGACGGGCCGGACGGGTCTCGGCGGTGGCGTCGGCCGGGTGCGGCCCGTCCGGGCAGCCCGGGTCGGGATCGGCGGGATCGCAGCCGAAGCGGCAGCCGGCGACGCGGAGCACCGGGGGCAGCAGCGCGGCGAGCGCCCGCACGGCGGTGGACTTGGCGGTGCCCTTCTCGCCGCGCACGAGGACCCCGCCGATCGCCGGGGAGACAGCGTTGAGCAGCAGCGCCAACCGCATGTCTGCCATGCCGAGCACCGCGCTGAACGGGTACGTGATCACTGGGCCCTCTTTCGTTCGCGACTGCGGGGCTCGCAAAACCGGCTCACTCCTCGCGCTCACTGGGCCTTCCTTCGTTCGCGACTGCGGGGCTCGCAAAACCGGCTCACTCCTCGCGCTCACACCCGGTCCTCCAGGTCGCCCTCACTGGTTAGGTACGTGTCGCGGAGTCGGTCCAGGGTGGCCGGCTCCGGCTTGGCCCACAGCCCCCGGTCGGCGGCCTCCAGCAACCGCTCGGTGATGCCACGCAGCGCCCACGGGTTGGACCGCTCCAGGAACTCCCGGGTCGTGTCGTCGAACAGGTACGCGGCGGCCAGGTGCTCGTACATCCAGTCGTCGACCACGCCGGCCGTGGCGTCGTAGCCGAAGAGGTAGTCCACTGTGGCCGCCAGCTCGAACGCACCCTTGTAGCCGTGCCGGCGCATCGCGGCGATCCACTTCGGGTTGACCACCCGGGCCCGGAACACCCGCCGGGTCTCCTCGCCCAGCGTGCGGGTGCGCACGTCGTGCGGCATCGCCGAGTCACCCACGTACGCCGCCGGTGACGTGCCGGTGAGGTGACGGACCATCGCCACCATCCCGCCGTGGTACTGGAAGTAGTCGTCCGAGTCGACGATGTCGTGCTCGCGGGTGTCCTGGTTCTTCACCGCCACCGCGATCCGGGCGAAGGAGCGTTCCATGTCGGCGCGCGCCTCCCGCCCGTCCAGGCCCCGGCCGTACGCGTAGCCGCCCCACACCGCGTACACCTCGGCCAGGTCGGCGTCGCTGCGCCACGTCCGGGCGTCGATCAGGGGCAGCAGGCCCGCGCCGTACGCCCCGGGCTTGGAGCCGAAGATCCGGGCGGTGGCCCGGCGCTCGTCACCGTGCTCGGCCAGGTCGGCGGCGACGTGCGCCCGCAGGTAGTTCTCCTCGTCCGGCTCGTCGAGCGCGGCGACCCGCCGCACGGCGTCGTCGAGCAGCGCCACGACGTGCGGGAACGCGTCGCGGAAGAAGCCGGAGATGCGCACTGTCACGTCGACGCGGGGCCGGCCCAGTTCGGCGGTCGGCACCACCTCGACGCCGGTGACCCGCCGGGACCGCTCGTCCCACACCGGACGGCAGCCCAGCAGCGCGAGCACCTCGGCGATGTCGTCGCCCTGGGTGCGCATGGCGCTGGTGCCCCACACGGTCAACCCCACCGAGCGGGGGTACGCGCCGGTGTCGGCGAGGTGCCGGGCCAGCAGCGAGTCGGCGAGGGCCACCCCGACGTCCCAGGCGTTGCGGCTGGGGATGGCCTTCGGGTCGACGGAGTAGAAGTTGCGGCCGGTGGGCAGCACGTTGACCAGGCCCCGGGTCGGTGAACCGGACGGGCCGGGCGGCACGAACCGCCCGTCCAGCGCCCCGAGGGTGTTCCTCAGCTCGTCGGTGGTGCGCGCCAGCCGGGGCACCAGTTCGGTGGCCGCGAACCGCAGCACCGCGGCGGCGTCCGGGATGGGTTGGCCGGTCACCTCCGCGACCACCGCGCCGACCGCGTCCACGGCCCAGTCCAGGGTCTCCATGCCGACGACCAGCCGCCGGGCGAGCGCCTCGATCAGGTCGACGGCGTCGGCGGCCGTGCCGGCGGGCCCGTCCACCGCGTCGGTCAGCGCCGTGGGCACCGCGATCCGCTGTCCGGGCGACGCGAGCAGCTCCTGCTCGTCGAGGCCGTACGCGGCGGCGAGCGCCTGCCGCAGGCCGGGCAGGGCGTGGGCGCCGCCCCAGATCTGCGGGGCGCGTAGGACGGCGAGCACCAGGTTGACCCGGGGTTCGCCGGTCGGCGCGTCGGCGAGGATGTGCAGCCCGTCGCGGATCTGCACGTCCTTGACCTCGCAGAGGTACCCGTCGAGGTGCAGCACGAAGTCGTCGAAGTCGTCGGCGTCGGGCATCGCCTCGGCGTGCAGGTCGTGGTGCAGTTCGGCGGCGCGCACCAGGTCCCAGATCTGGGCCCGCACGGTGGGCACCTTGGCCGGGTCGAGGGCCTGCACGGTTGCGTACTCGTCGAGCAGTTGTTCCAGCTTGGCCAGGTCGCCGTAGGTCTCGGCGCGGGCCATCGGCGGCACCAGATGGTCGATCACCACGGCGTGCGCGCGGCGCTTGGCCTGGGTGCCCTCGCCGGGGTCGTTGACGATGAACGGGTAGACCAGCGGCAGGTCACCGAGGACCGCGTCGGGGGCGCAGTCGGCGGCCAGGCCGAGGCCCTTGCCGGGCAGCCACTCCAGGGTGCCGTGCTTGCCCAGGTGCACCACGGCGTCCGCGCCGAACCCGCCGTCCGCGACGGGCGTGGCAAGCCAGCGGTACGCGGCCAGGTAGTGGTGGCTGGGCGGCAGGTCCGGGTCGTGGTAGATGGCGATCGGGTTCTCCCCGAAGCCGCGCGGCGGCTGGATGAGCAGCACCACGTTGCCGAAGCGCAGTCCGGCGAGCACGATGTCGCCGCCGTCGGTGTACAACTCGCCGGGCGGCTCACCCCAGTGCTCCCGCATCCGCTCGCGCAGCCCGGCCGGCACCTGATCGAACCACCGCCGGTAGGTCTCGCCGGGCACCCGCGCCTCGGCGGCGGCCAACTGCTCCGGGGTGAGCCACTCCACGTCGTGCCCGCCCGCGGCGATCAGGGCGTGGATCAGCGCGTCGCCGTCGTCGGGCGGCGGCGCGTCCCCAAGGTGGTAACCCGCCTCGGCCAGCGCGGCGAGCAGTCGGACCGCCGAGACGGGGGTGTCCAGCCCGACGGCGTTGCCGACCCGGGAGTGCTTGGTGGGGTACGAGCTGAGCACCACGGCGACCCGCTTGTCCGCGTTGGGCACGTACCGCAGCCGGGCGTGACGCACCGCGATGCCGGCCACCCGGGCGGCCCGCTCCGGGTCGGCGGCGTAGACCGAGAGGCCGTCCGCGTCGATGCGCTTGAACGAGAACGGCACGGTGACGATCCGGCCGTCGAACTCGGGGATGGCCACCTGCATCGCCGCGTCCAACGGGGACAGCCCGGCGTCGCTGGCGGCCCACTGCTCCCGGGTGCTGGTCAGGCAGAGTGCCTGGATGACTGGCACGTCCAGGGCGGCGAGCGCGCCGACGTCCCACGCGTCCTCGTCACCGCCCCCGGACGCGTCGGCGGCGACCGCGCCGCCGGCCGCGAGCACGGTGACCAGCAGCGCGTCACAGCTGGCGAACAGCCCGAGCGGGCCCGCGCCCGTGGTCAGGCCCCGCAGCGAGCCGCAGAAGATCGGCAGCGGGTTGCCGCCGGCCTCCCGCACGGCCTCGGCCAGGACGTCGACGAAGGCGGTGTTGCCGGCGAGGGCGTGCGCCCGGTAGAAGACGATCCCCACTGTGGGCCGCCGCGGGTCCATCGGGTGGTCGCCGTGGACGCCGTACGCCGGGGTGGGCGCGGGCGGGGCGAACCCCTCGCCGGTGAGCAACACGGTGTCGCAGAGGAACCGGGCCAGGTGTCCGAGGTTGTCCGGCCCGCCCTCCACAAGGTAGGCGAGGGCCTGGGTGACCACTCCGGACGGCACGGTGGAGACCGCCATCAGCTCCGCGTCGGGCACCGCCTCCCCGCCGAGCACGACAGTCGGCACGCCGCCGGCGAGGACCGCGGCGAGGCCGTCCGGCCACGCCTGCCGACCCCCGAGCAGGCGTACGACGGCGAGGTCGACGCCGTCGAGCAGGGCGGGCACCTCGTCGGCCGCCACCCGCGCCGGGTTGGCGAGCCGGTAGTCGGCGTCACTGGCGCGGGCGGCCAGCAGGTCGGTGTCGGCGGTGGAGAGCAGCAGAACGCGCACGGCAGGCTCCGGAGGGTAACGTCGGCACGCTCGTGAGAGCGGCCTGGCGACGTGGGATGGGCGCAGGGTTCAGCGGACGCCGCGATCCGGCCGGCTCAGCGGCCTGCGGCCGGGAGCGACGGGCGGGGCGGTCCGGAACTCAGCGGTGAACGGAGTCGATGCCGATCGCGGCGACGGCACGGCCGCGGTGCGCAAGACGGCAGCAGCCGTCGATGATGATGGAGACGCCAAGCGTCATCGGGTCCTCCTCGGGTGTCCACGCCCTGGGGTACGTCCCGACGGCCGAAGTATCCTGGCTTCCGGATCGACGCTCTCCCCCGGCCTTCCAACCGCAGACACACGGCCGTGACTCACGAGGGGGGATCGCTCCCCGGTGACAGTGGCGGGACCGCGTCGGATTCGCACCGACTTCCTTCACTGCCGTCAGGCCGCGAATGCTGCCACACCGGTCGGCTGCCGGTCAACGCCACCCCTGCGCACGCCAACGGCCACGATTAATCGACATATTGCGATCAGAGGTGTTGCCGGCGAGGTTCACCGCTCGGGCCGACGGTGGCGGGGTCGACGAGTCAGAGACAGCCAGCCGAGAAAACGCGCGTGCATCTCGACGAGGTCGGGATGACCGCCCAGGTTGAACTGGTCCTGGATCGCCTCGTTCATGCAGGACGCCAGATAGAGGGCAAGCGCGAGGGAATGACCGTAGAACTCCCCGACGAGGTCGAGTTGCGCCCGAGAGCACGGCCACGGGGCGGCACAGTTGCGGCACAGCCAAGCGGGTCGCATCGGCAAGTGCGGGCGGCACGGAAGTCTCACCCCCTGACCATGCTGGCCGTAGCCGTCGCATCCCATCACGGCGGGTGGTTCCTCGACGGATACTTTTCATCCTTCCTCCGGATGTCGCCACGGCAGTTCACTTCGGCCGCTGGTTACAGTGACCCTCGTCCCACACGGGAAGGGAGCCACCGTGCCCGTCCGAACGACTGGACCCTTCACCGTTCCCCAGTCACTCTGGGACAGCGCGGACCTGCTCGACGCGTTGGCCGCCCGGGACATCGCTCAGGTGTTCCGGCTCGTGCAGCATGCCACCGGAGCGAGCCAGACCACTCTGGGTAGCGCCACCGGCCTCAGCCAGGCTCAGGTCAGCGAGATCACCAGCGGCGCCCGACGGGTCAGCAGCATTGACGTCCTGACCCGTATCTGCGCCGGCCTGTCCATGCCCCGGCACGCTCAGATGACACTCCTTCTGGGCGAGCATCAATCGGCCTCCGCAATACACGACGTCGATGAACGACAATTCGACATGACTGTTCCGGGCCGGTATGCCGATGTTGCCGCGATCTTCGCCAGCCGGTCGGACTTCACCGCCGAACTTCCTCCGCACGTCCTCTTCGACAATGCCAGGGACATCCGGGCGGCCGGCCTGTCACTCAACATCATCTGCCAGCAGTACGCCGACACTCAGCTCCTGAGGTTCCTCGACGGTGGCGGTCACCTCCGCTGCCTCTTCCTCGACCCCGGGGGCGAGGCGATCAGACGGCAGGAGCGCGAGGACGACTATCCGCAGGGGCATCTCAGCGCGCTCACCGACCTCAACATTCAGAACCTGACGCGCCGGATCCGCACCCAGCTCACGTCGGGCGCGCGTGACCGTCTCGCCGTGCGCGTGTACGACGAGTCGATCCGTGCCAACGTCCTCCTGATCGACGACCGGCTCTGCGTCGTCCAGCACTATCTGCCGCGAATGCGCGGCGTCGATTGCCCGACGATGGTGATCGAACGCACCGTGCACACCTCCGGCCTGTACGCGGTATTCGACGGGATCTTCACCTCGCTCTGGGAGCGCAGCAGCCAGCCATGAATGACTACGTCGATCTCCTTCCGCTCGCACACGAGGCCATCGATCTGGCGCATGGCCTTATGCGGACCGTCCAGCCTGGTGCTCTCACCTTCAAGGACGACCGTGACATGGCCTCCGAGTTGGACTACACCATCGAGCGAGAGGTTCGCGAGCTCCTGGCCGCGAAGGCACCCGACATCGGGTTCCTCGGCGAGGAGTACGGCACCAGTGGTAACACCAGCACACTCACGTGGACCTTCGACCCGGTGGACGGGACCGTCAATTTCATCCACGGCTCACCGCTGTGCGGAATCTCGCTCGGTCTCGTCCAAAGCGTCCGATCCGTCCTCGGCGTCATCGACCTGCCGTTCCTCGGCACCCGCTACCACGCCGTTGAGGGACATGGCGCGTACGCCAACGGCGACCGCATCCGCGCCAGCCGAGTCAGCGACCTGAAGGACGCCGTCGTCGCCATCGGCGACTACGCCGTCGGTGCCGACGCCAGCCGGAAGAACGCCGATCGACTCGCCATTACCGAGGAACTCACCCGGCACGTTCAGCGAGTACGCATGCACGGCTCCGCCGCGATCGACCTCGCGTGGTTGGCCCAGGGCAGGATCGACGCGTTCATCATGCTCAACAACAAGCCCTGGGACACCGCCGCCGGTGTAGTGATCGCTCAGGAGGCTGGCGCTCAGGTGGTCGACCTCGATGGCACTGCCCACAGCACCCGTGCGACCACCACCGTCGGCGGCAACGATCTGCTGCTGCCGGACATCCTCACGCTCGTCGAGCGGTCGCTGGCGCGTGCGGCAGCCTGACCGGGACAGCAGGCCCGATCAGCGGGCGTGGCGCTCCGGGTGGGCCCGATTCCACACCCGCATCCGCTCCGGGTAGCCCGTGCGGGCCGCCTCGTACAGCGGCACGGCGTGTTTGCGGGCGATGGCGCCCGCCGCGCGGGGTGTGCCGGTGCGGCGACGGATCCATTCGCCGTCGTGGGCGATCGCCACCACCGTGGTGTCCGTGGCGGTGGTCTCCGGTTCCAGGTAGAACTCCACCCCCCGCCGGCTGGCGACGAACGACTCCAGCGCGGCGAGATCGTCCCGGGTGGCCTCGCGGTCCAGCTTCGTCGGGGTCGCCTCGGTGCCCCGTGACCGCCGGTTGAACCAGCCCATGCCCAGCCCCTCTCCTCGGACGCCTCTCCAGTTCAGCACCGATTCCTGGCAATACGCTGCACGGCGCATGAGAGCAGGCTGACGAGACGCGCACCCGACAGAAACGGGCGGTAGCTCGAAGGAGGGTTGATCAAGGGAGAGGAATGCACTCAATCCCTGCCACTCTTAACGTATACCGCAATGGGGGCCTTGCCGCAAGACCCGGGTCGTACCGCAGAATTGCCGGCCGGACCACGTTCTCGCACGCTGAGCAACGGCCCGACTCCGCTCGGCACATGCACCCCAGATCGGAGCAACCTGACGTGAACCCGCTGAACACCAGCGTGTTTGATCTTCCCGACAACCTCGCCGCCAAGGCCGACCCGGCGTTGATCGCCCGCGACGAGCAGCACTTCGCGGTCATCGCGGCGAGCCTGGAGCGGTCGATCGCCGACCTGTCCGACCGCCTCGACGTCGAGCGCCGGGCACCGGCCGGCAAGGGCCGCCAGGCGGTCGTCCGGGACGAGGAGATCCGCCGGTTGACCAATCGCCTGCGTGCCCTGCGTCGTTTCGGTCTGGACCTGTGCCTCGGGCGCATCGTCAGCGCGGACGACCCCGAGCCCGTCTACATCGGACGCTTCGGCCTCACCGACGGCAACGGCCGGCGGTTGCTGCTCGACTGGCGCTCCCCGGCGGCCGAGCCGTTCTTCGGTGCGACCCACGCCAACCCGATGGGCCTGGTGAGCCGGCGTCGGTACCGCTGGACGCTCGGCCGCATCAGCGACTACTGGGACGAGGTGTTCACCCCGGACGGATTCGAGGGGCACGCGGCGCTCGACGACCAGTCCGCGTTCATCGCCAGCCTCGGCGGCAACCGGTCGGCCCGGATGCGCGACGTGCTCGGCACCATCCAGGCCGACCAGGACGCCATCATCCGGGCCGGATCGCGGGGCGCTCTCGTCGTGGACGGCGGGCCGGGCACCGGCAAGACCGTCGTGGCGCTGCACCGCACCGCGTACCTGCTCTACTCCGACCCCCGCCTCGGGCACCGCCGCGGCGGGGTGCTGTTCGTCGGCCCGCACGAGCCCTACCTGGCGTACGTCGCCGACGTGCTGCCCAGCCTCGGCGAGGACGACGTGCAGACCTGCACCCTGCGTGACCTCGTACCCGAGGGTGCCGCGGCGACGGTCGAGGCCGACCCGGACGTGGCCCGCCTGAAGTCCTCCGCGGACCTGGTGCGGGCGATCGAGGCGGCCGTGCGGTTCTACGAGGAGCCGCCGACCACGGCGATGACGGTCACGGCCGGTGACACCGACGTGCGGCTGAGCGCGGACGACTGGGCCCAGGCGTTCGAGGCGCCCGGACCCGGCACGCCGCACAACGAGGCGCGTGACGAGATCTTTCAGGAGCTGCTGGCGATCCTGCTCGGGAGGTACGACGGCGACGAGTCGGACGACCTGGTGCGCGGGTCGCTGGTGCGCAACCGGGAGCTGCGCACGGCGTTCAACCGCGCCTGGCCGCTGCTCGAAGCGACGGACATCGTCGCCGACCTGTGGTCGGTGCCCGCCTATCTGCGCAGGTGTGCCCCCTGGCTCGGCCCCGAGGACATCCGCCGGCTCCAGCGCGTCGACGCCCGCGCCTGGACGGTGTCCGACCTGCCGCTGCTGGACGCGGCACGGCAGCGCCTCGGCGACCCGGAGGCGTCGGGGCGTACCCGCCGCCGCGAGGCCACCATCGCCGCCGAACGGGCGCGCATGGCGACTGTCGTCGACGAGCTGATCGAGGCCCACGCCTACGACGACGGCGAGGGTGTGCTGTCGAGCCTGCGCCAACTGGACCTGCAGGACGCGCTGGTCGACGAGGCCGTGCTCCCCAGCGCGGACGCGGATCTGCTGGCCGGCCCGTTCGCGCACATCGTCGTGGACGAGGCGCAGGAGCTGACCGACGCGCAGTGGCAGATGCTGCTGTCGCGCTGCCCGTCGCGCAGCTTCACCATCGTCGGGGACCGCGCCCAGGCCCGGCACGGGTTCACGGAGTCGTGGCAGGAACGACTGCGGCGCGTCGGCTTCGACCGGGTGAGGATGACCTCGCTGAGCATCAACTACCGGACGCCACGGGAGGTCATGGCCGAGGCTGAGCCGGTCATCCGGACGGTGCTCCCGGACGCGAACGTGCCGACCTCGATCCGCGGCAACGGGATTCCGGTGACCCACGGATCGGTACGCGAGCTGGACACGATCGTCGACGGCTGGCTCGCGGAGCACGCCGACGGGATCGCCTGCGTCATCGGCGACCCCACGTTCGGGCCGACGACGAACCGCGTCCGATCGCTGACCCCGGAACTGTCCAAGGGGCTGGAGTTCGACCTGGTCGTCCTCGTCGACCCGGAGGCGTTCGGCGAGGGCGTCCAGGGGGCTGTCGACAGGTACGTCGCGATGACCCGCGCGACCCAGAAACTCGTCGTCCTCACCGGGTCCTGACCTCGTAGGCTGCCGGGCGTGACGACGGATCTGCGGGAGGCGGCGGCGCACGACAACGCGCGATGGTGCGACGCCGTGTGCGCCAGCCACGGGCTGGCCGGTCGGATCGACGCCGAGGCGTGGTCGGTGCCCCGCCGCTCTCCACAGTGGTATCCGGACGCGGTCACCCTGCGCCCCGGCGTCGACCCCGAGGCGCTGCTGGCGCGGATCGACGTCGGGCCCGGCGCGTCGGTGAAGGACAGCTTCGCCGACCTCGACCTCTCGGCGTACGGATTCCGGGTGCTCTTCGACGCGCAGTGGATCCACCGCCCGCCGACCGGCACGCCGACCGGCACCCCGCTCACCCCGGTCACCACCGGGCAGGGGTTGGCGGCCTGGGCGAGCGCGCACGGCGGTGGGGAGCTGTTCCGCCCGGCGCTGCTGGCCGACAGGCGCATCCGGGTGCTGGCCCGTCACGACGAGCGGGGCGCTGTCGTCGGCGGGGCGGTCGTCAGCGGCGACGACCCGGCCGGCGTCTCCAACGTGTTCAGCCACGGCGACGACCCGGACGAGATCTGGCACGCGATCGTGGCCACCCTGCCCGGCGTGCCCCTGGTCGGTTACGAAACCATCCCCGACCTGGCACCTGCCCGCCGAGCCGGCTTCCTCCCCGTGGGCCCCCTCCGGGTCTGGCTCCGGTGAGGGTCAGGCCAGGCGGGTCAGGTCCTCGGGGGTCAGGCGCAGGGAGGCGGCGGCGATGTTCTCCCGCAGGTGAGCCGGGTCGCCGGTGCCGGGGATCGCGAGGACGTGCGGGCCCTGGTGCAGCGTCCAGGCCAGGCGTACCTGCTGGGGGGTGACGCCGTGGGCCCGGGCGACCGCCTCGACTGCCGCGCCCTGCGCGGCGCGCGCACCCGCCTCCCGATTCGTGCCGGCCAGCGCGAAGAACGGCACGTAGGCGATGCCCCGCTCGCCGCAGGCGCGGACGAAGGCGTCCTGCTCCCGGTACGCGTCCACGCCGTAGTTGTTCTGCACGCAGACCACGGGCGCGATGCCCGCCACCTCGTCCACCTGCTCGGGCCGGACGTTGGACAGCCCGAGATGCCGGATCAGCCCGGCGGCGCGCAGCTCGGCCAGCGCGCCGAACCGCTCGGCCAGCGGCACCGCGCCCGGCCCCCGGCCGAGCCGCAGGTTCACCACGTCCAGCCGCTCGCGGCCGAGGCGGCGCAGGTTCTCCTCGACCTGGGCGCGCAGCTGCGCGGGGGTCTCCGCCTCGGTGAATCCGGCCACCGGGTCGTAGCCGAAGCCGACCTTGGTGGCGATGACCAGATCCTCGGGGTACGGGGCGAGCGCCGCGCGGATCAGCTCGGTGGCGTAGCGGGCGGGGCCGGTGCCCACCCGCAGGGTCCCTCCGGGCGAGACGTAGAACGCGGCCGTGTCGATGTGGTTGACGCCCAGCTCCACGGCGGTGCGCAGCAGCGCGATCGCACGGTCGCGGTCGGGGTTCGCGGTGATCCGCATCGAGCCGAAGCCCATCCGGTGCACGGTGCGGTCGCCCAGGGTCCAGCTGCCCGCCGCGGCGGCGGTGATCTCGTCGGTTGGCATCGGGCGACCGTAGCCAGCGCGGGCGCGCGACGCACTCGGCCGCGCACCCGATACCGCCACGGGGCGATCTGGGTTAGTTTTTCTGTGCTGCCGGAGCCTGCTCGTCGGCCCGCTCCGGAGCCGACCCACCGGCCCGCGGCGGGCGCAGCGCCGGCACCAGCGCCAGCGTCGGCAGGAGCAGCAGCGGCACCACCAGCAGCGCCCGCAGGATGCCGACGTGGTCACCGAGCAGGCCCAGCAGCGGCGGCCCGCCCAGGAAGGCCGTGTAGCCGATCACCGCGACGACGCTGACCCGCACCGCCGCGTGCGCCTCCTCGTCGGCAGCCGCGCTCATGCCGACCGGGAAGCCCAGCGACGCGCCGAGCCCCCACAGCGCCACGCCGACGATGGCCACCGGCCCCGAGCCGGCCAGCACGGCCAGAGCGGCGCCGGCGGCGGCGAGCAGGACGGTGCCGCAGAGCACCGGCACCCGACCCCACCGGTCCAGGGCGAGCGTGCCCGCGGTGCGCCCGAGGGTCATGCCGACGACGAACACGCCGAAGACCGCCGCGCCGGCCGCCTCGCTCAGGTCCCGGCCGTCGACGAACGCGACCGCCAACCAGTCGTTGGCGCTGCCCTCGGTGAACGCCGCCACCAGCACGAACAGCCCGATCAGCAGGGTGCGCGGCTCCCGCCACGCGGCGAGCTGAGCCCGGCGGCGGCCGGCCGGGCTGGTATCGGTCGACCCGTCGACCGCGTCGTCGACGACCGGCAGGAACAGCCGGCTGCCGAGCACGGTGCCGACGAGCACCACCACGGCCACGGCGGCGAGGTGCGCGCCGACCGGCACGTCCAGGCGGGCGGCCCCGGCGCCGAGGCCGGCGCCGGCCACCGATCCGAGGCTCCAGGCCGCGTGGAAACGAGGCATGATCGTCCGCCCCAACCGCCGCTCCACGGCTGCGGCCTCGACGTTCATCGCCACGTCGCAGGCGCCGGAGCCGTAGCCGAAGGCAACCAGCCCGACCGCGACGACGACTACCGACCCGGCAACCGTGGCGCCCACCCCGGCCACGATCAGGCCCACCGCGACCAGCACGGTGGCGATGGTCACGGTGCGGGTCGAGCCGAGACGCTGGGCGAGCAGCCCGGAGGTCGGCATGGCCAGCAGCGCACCGACGCTCATCGCCAGCAGCAGGAGGCCGAGGCGCCCGGCGGACAGGTCCAGCGCCTCCCGGACGGCCGGCACCCGGGAGAACCAGCTGCCGACGGCCAGGCCGTTCAGGGTGAAGGTGACGGCGACGCCGTTGCGGGCGAGCCGGACGATCCGTTCGGGAACGGTGGCGTCCGGGACGACGGCCGGGCTGGTGGGGGCGCTCACAGCTGTGGGTCCTCTTCCTCTCAGGTGATCTCCTGGCACGATCGCACACCTGAGAGCGCTACCACCACAAGCGGGTTGGCCCCTTACCGGGGAGGCGCGGGCCGGAGGATGATTCCTGGCAGGCGTACGCCCGCCCCGGGCGGGCGCCGGGGGGAGGGCACGATGACGGCAGCGGCACACCGGCCGGCGACTCTGGAGGACGTCGCCCGGGCCGCCGGGGTGTCCCGGTCCACGGCCTCGCGGGTGATCGCCGGGACGGGGTTCGCCTCGCCGGACGCCCGGGAGCGCGTGGTGACGGCCGCCGACCAGCTGGGATACGTGCCCAACCCGGCCGCCCGGGCACTGGTGCGCGGCGGCGGCGTACGGCTGGTGGTGGCCGCCGCCGGGGCCAGCGCGGCGGTGCTGGACGACCCGTACGTCCACCGGGTCGTCGGCTCGGCCGCCCGGGTGTGCGCGCCGGCCGGCGTCGGGGTGGCGCTGCACTGGCTGCCGCTGGGCGACCCACGCGGCCTGGACCAGCTCGCCGCCGACCGCAGCGTGTGCGGCGTCGTGCTGGTCAACACCACCGAGGCCCTCCTGGACGCCGTACCCCGGTCGCTGCACGGACGGATCGCCTCGATCGGCATCGGCTCGGCCGAGGTCCCGTCGTTCGACGTCGACAACACCGCTGGCGCCGGCGCGGTGCTGCGCCACCTGTACGCGACGGGCCGCCGCCGGATCGCCATGGTGACCGGCCCGGCGTGGCTGCCGTGCTCGCGGCGCCCCGTGCAGGCGTACCGCCAACTGATGGGCCAGGCCGGCCTGCAGGAGCGGGTGGTGGACGGCGACTTCACGGCGGCGCGTGGCCGCGCGGCGGCCGGCGAGGCGCTGCGCCGCTGGCCCGACGTGGACGCGATCTTCGCGATCAGCGACGAGACCGCGTTCGGGGTGATCGCGGCGCTGCGCGACGGCGGTGTGCGGGTGCCCGGTGACGTCGCGGTGGCCGGCTTCGACGACATCCCGCTGGCCGGCATGACCGCGCCGGCGTTGACCACCGCGAGTCACCCCGTGGGCCGGATCGCCACCGCGGCGGCCACCGCCGTGCTGGCCGGCCGCCCGGCCGCGCCGGTGACGCTCTTCCCGTCCGCCCTCGTGACCCGCGACAGCGCCTGAGCGGGCCGGCCGGTTAACCGGCGGACGGTCGGGTAAGCGCCTCGCACCGTTCGCCGACCGCGAGGAGTGGTGGTCCGTGTCCGACTCCGCGCCGCCGACCGGAGCGTCCGCGCAGGGTCCCCGGCACGGCCGGTTGACCACCCGTGCGCACCCGCCGGTGGTGTCGGGTCCGACCGGTCTCGTACCGCTGCCCGGCGGTGACGGCGGCCGGCCGGCGATGGCGTACGTGCCGGAGCCGGCGGCCGACGGGGCCGCGTACCGGCTGGTGGTGCTGCTGCACGGGGCGGGCGGCGTCGCACGGCAGGGCCTGGACCTGCTGCTGTCGGTGGCGGACGCGCAGCACCTGCTGCTGGTCGCCCCGCAGTCGTCGGGAACCAGTTGGGACCTGATCGCCGGCGGCTTCGGGGTGGACGTGCAGCACGTCGACGCGCTGCTGGCCAGCGCGTTCGACGGCTACCCCGTCAGTGGTGTGACGCTTGGCGGCTTCTCCGACGGGGCTTCGTACGCCCTCTCGTTGGGCCTGGCCAACGGCGACCTGGTGGACGCGGTGCTGGCCTTCTCCCCCGGCTTCGCCGCGCCGCCGCTCGTCCGCGGCCGGCCGCGGATCTTCGTCTCGCACGGGGTGGACGACCGCGTCCTGCCGATCGACGTGTGCAGCCGCCGCTTCGTGCCGCACCTGCGCGGCCTCGGCTACGACGTCACGTACGAGGAGTTCCCCGGCGGCCACGACGTCCCCGACCCGATCCGCGCGAGCGCCGTCGAGTGGCTCACCGGATGACGGGGTCGCCGGTCACACGGCGGGCAGGCCGAGGGCCTCGTCCACGCGCGCGAGGACGGCGGCGTCGTCGTCGGGGTGCACGCCCCGCAGCAGGTCGATGGCCGTCGCCCGGATCTGACCGATGATCATGGCGAGTGGGAGGGTCTGGGTCGACCCGAAGAGCTGCCCGGCGGTGTGGACGGCGGCCAGCGCCGCCTCGTCCGCCCGGGCGGCGTGCCGGTCGGCGGCCTCCTCCCGCCCGTCCAGGTCGGCGGCGAGCGCCTCGCCGGCCTCCCGGATCGCGTCGACCAGGCAGCGCAGCGCCTCGCCCAACTCCGGCGGTGTGGGGGTCCGCAGTCGACTGAGCGTCACCCCGGCGCGGGCCAGCACCCGGACGTTGCGGACCACGTAGTCGGTCTGCCGGATCGACTCGTCCACCGATCGCAGCCGGCCGATGTGCCGGCGCCGGCGCACGTTGAGCCGCAGCGCCTCCCCGGCGGCGAGCACGCCCTCGCGCAGCCCGCCGACCCGCGCGTCCATGCCCCGGGCCCGCGTCAGCGCGGCCATCGCCGCCGACTCGTCGCGACCGTCCAGCGCGTCGGCGATCCCGCCCACCAGACCGGCCAGTTCGTCGAAGGTCCGCCGCACCTCGGCGACGAGCGGGGCGAGCGGGTGCCGGGCGTCGACGAGGAGGCTGACGGCGAGCGCCACCGCGCCGCCGACCAGCGCGTCGACGAAGCGGAACGGCACCAGCGACCCGTCCGGTGGTGCGACCACCACCAGGTAGAGCGCGGAGACCGCGGCCTGGACCAGGGTCACGCCGGTGGCGCCGAAGGCGACCGCGAGCAGGACGGTGAGCAGGATGACGGTGCCGACGGTCCACGTGCTGCCCGGGCCGAGCGCCTGCACGACCAGGTCCGCGACGAGCACGCCGGCGGCCACCCCGAGCACCACCTCGACGGCCCGCCGGATCCGCTGCCCGCGAGCCTGACCGAGCACGATCAGCGCGGCGGCCGGCGCGAAGAAGGGCTGCGGATGCCCGAGCAGGCGGGTGGCGAGCAGCCAGGCCACGGTCGCCGCGACTGTCGCCTCCAGCACCGGCCGCCAGCCCTGCCGCAGCCGGTGACCGGCGACCCGCAGGCCCCCGAACCACGCCATCGTCCACCTCCGCCACCTCGACCGCACGCCGGCCCGCCCATGGTCATCGGCGCCCGTGCGGCAGCCCGGAGCGCGCCTCGCGATCGTCCACCATCGCGCGCCGGACCTGCTCACCGGGCTGCTCGACGGCCTCCGCGCCGTCCTGGCGCGCTCGGTGGTCGACCCGCCGCACGCGCCGCCGATCGAGGGCCGGACCGGCGCACCGGCCTGCCGGTCACCGGCCCGAGGCTCAGCTCCCGGTCAGGGCGCGCAGCAGCGTGCGGACGGCGCCCGCGAGATCGGCGCGGCTGGCCGGGCCGCCGGGGTCCGGGGCGGTGAGCGCGCCGGCACCGACCAGACGGTCGAAGAGCAGCCCGTCGACGAAGGCGACGAACTGGTCGCCCTGCCGGTCGGGATCGGTGGCTCCGGCCCGGGACAGCAGGTCCCGTGCCTGCACCCGCAGCCCGGTGCCGTGGTGCAGGATGCCGCGCAGTTCGGGGCGGTGGACCGCCTCCAGCAGGCAGGCGTAGCGGGCCAGCGTCCGGCTGCGTCCGGTGCTCAGCCAGCTGTCGAGGACCTCGGCCACCCCGGCGGCGAGCCGGTCGAGGTCGTCGCCGTCGAGCCGGGGACCCGGCGCTGCCGAGGGCGGCCCGGTCGGCAGGTCGTACGCGGCCAGGTCGACCCGGTCGCGCTCGGCGAGGCGTTCCACCACCGCCTCGATCAGTGCCTGCCGGGTGCGCAGGTACGCGGAGGTGGTGCCGGCGGGCAGCCCGGCGCGACCGTCGACGGCCCGGTGGGTCAGCGCCCGCATCCCGCCGTCGGCGATCAGCTCGATGGCGGCGTCGGTCAGCAGCGCGATCCGGTTGGCGCGGGCCGTCACGGGTCTCCTTCGGCGTTGGGGTCCGCAGGTAGTATCACTCTTCTACAGGTGTAGAAGGGCGGGCGACATGGGTGAGCCACACGCGGTGGTGGTCGGCGGCGGCATCGGCGGGCTGAGCGCGGCGCTCGCCCTGCACCGGCACGGATGGCGGGTGACGGTGCTGGAACGCGCCCCCGAACTGCGCGAGGTGGGCGCCGGGCTGACCCTGATGGCCAACTCGCTGCGCGCCCTGGACGCCCTCGGTCTGAGCCCGGCGCTGCGGTCCAGCGCGCACGCTGAGGCCCCCGGCGGGATCCGCGACCGGCGGGGCCGATGGCTGTCCCGGCTGGACGCGGCGGAGATGATCCGGCAGCTCGGCACCAGCGCGCTCGGCATCCACCGGGCCACCCTGCACCGCATCCTGCGCGAGGCGCTGCCCGCGTCGTCGCTGCACACCGGCGCCGAGGTCGAGCACGTCGAGTCCGAACCCGACCGGGCCACCGTGCGCTACCGCCACCCCGACGGCCCGCGAACCCTCGACGCCGACCTGGTCGTCGGCGCCGACGGCCTGCACAGCCGGCTGCGCACCCACCTCTGGCCGGAGATCCCGGCCCCGGTGTACGCGGGCTCGACGGCCTGGCGGGCCGCCGTCGCGTTCCCCGACCCGATCCCGACGGCGATCACCTGGGGCCCCGGCGCCGAGTTCGGCATGGTGCCGCTCGGCGAGGGCCAGGTCTACTGGTACGCGGCACTCACCGCTCCGCCGGGTGGTCATGCCCCGGACGAGTTGGCGGCCGTACGGGAGCACTTCGGCGCCTGGAACGAGCCCATTCCCGCGCTCCTGGCGGCGACCCCGCCCGGGGTGGTGCTGCGCAACGACATCCACCACCTGGCCACACCGCTGCCCTCGTACGTGCGGGGACGGGTGGCGCTGCTCGGCGACGCGGCCCACGCGATGACACCGAACCTCGGACAGGGCGCCGGGCAGGCGATCGAGGACGCGGTAGTGCTCGGGGTTGCCTGCTCCGGCGGCGCGCAGGGACTGCCGGCCGCCCTGACCTCGTACGACGCGCAGCGTCGCCCCCGCAGCCAGGCCATCGCCCGTGCCTCGCTGCGCGCCGGCAGGTACGGCCAACAACTGCGCAACCCGCTCGCCCTCGCCGTACGCGGTGCCGCGCTGCGCCTGATCCCCGCCGGCACCGTCCTGCGCGGCATGACCCGGCAGGTCGACTGGCGACCACCGGCGGGCTGAGCGGCCACTCAATCGGCCACGATCATCGGCTCGGCCCGGGGGTCACCCCCACCCGGACGCAAAACTCCAGTTTATTCTTTCGCGCCGCTTTCCACAGCGGGCGAATACGACAGCGCGCCGGTACAATCGGCGACTGCCTTGTGACCGATCGCTGACTGCTCATGGTGAAAGCGATCACACACACTGAGCGCATGAACAGGAGAGTCAACCGCGGTAGGGCACTCCGCGTCGCGGTGTGCATCCTGCTTCTCGCCGCGTTGAGCGGCTGCATGCAACTCAACATCGGGCTCACCGTCAACGCCGACGACACGGTGGACGGGCAGTTGCTGCTGACCGCCCAGAAGTCCCTGCTCAGCTCGCGGAACAAGAACATCCCGGCGGCCTTCGCCGAGCTGCGGCAGAACATTCCGGCGCTGCCGCCGGGCGAGGAGACCAGCTACGAGGACAGCAAACTCTTCGGCACCCAGATCAATTACCGCAGGGCACCGCTGGCGAGCTTCGACAGCGAGAGCGTCAAACTGGTCCGAGACGGCGAATTCTACCGTTTCACGTTGCCGCTGGACCCGGCGAAATACGGCGGGAAAATTGCCCAGCAGAATCCCCAACAACAGCAGGCTTTCCTCAAGCTGATGTCGTTCGAGATCTCGGTGACGTTTCCCGGCCGCGTGATCGACACCAATGGCACAGTCAACGGCCGATCGGTCACCTGGAAGGTCGACTCCAACCAGGACAAGCCGATGGAACTGCGGGCCGTCGCCGAGGCGCCGCCCCGCCCCTCGGCCGCACCGGCAGCCGCCGACGCCGACTCCGGCGGTTTCCCGTGGCTGCTGGTCGGCGGCGGCGTACTCCTGCTGCTGGTGCTCGCCGCGGTGGGCGTACTCCTGCTGCGCCGCCGTCGCCCGACGGCGCCGGCCGCACCCGGCGCGACCCCACCGGGACCTCCCGCACCGGGACCGACCTCGCCGGGCCCGCCCGCCGGCGCTCCCGGGCCCGGCTGATCCATCCGGTGGCCGGCCCCGCCGGCCACGTCCGGCCCCGGCCGCCCGCGACGACGGCGACCGGCGCCGGTGCTCCCCAGCGGGAGCACCGGACCTCACCACCACCACATCCCGGTCGCACCATCGCAGAAAAGGGGGATCGCCGTGAACGATCTCTTCACCTGGGCCGCCCTGGGGACCATCGCCGGCGCGAGCGCCGCCACCCTGCTGGCCACCAACGTCATCGGCGGGCTCCTCGGCCCGAGCGGCGACAAGCTCCGCAAGTGGATCGCCATCGTCATCGCGCTGCTGCTGTCCTACCTGACCGCCGCCTTCGCCGACGAGGCCGGCGGCGAGAAGTGGGTCATCGCGTTCTTCAACGCGCTGGTGATCTTCTCCGCCGCGCTCGGCGTCAACCAGTTCCCGCCCGGCAACCGGCAGGCGACGCCCACCCAGCTCGCGAGCGGTCGCGAGCCCCGTGTCTTCCGCTCCTGGGTCTGAGGGGTGACGTCATGATCTTCGGAATTCTCAGCGCGGCGATCCAGGTCGCTGTCGGCGCCGTCCTCGGCCTGCTGGCCGGCGGCCCGGTCGGCCTGCTCATCGGCGCCGTCGTGGGCCTGGTGGTCGGCGTGGTGTTCGGCTGGGCGGTCACCTCCGCCGGGGTGTACGCGCCAGACGCCCGCGGCATCTTCCTCTTCGTCGTCGACCACACGTGGAGCCTGCTCAACACTGTCGTCGGGGCCATCTACCTGGCCGTGCACCTGATCTTCGGGCACTCGCTGGACCGGCCCACCTCGGCCGGCAGCGGCCGGGTCAGCGTGGTGGAGGGCGTCTCACCCCGCTACGCCACCACCATCGGCACCGTCTGCGCCGGCTCCAGCTCGGGCATCCAGCGCCACGAGGACGTGCACATCTTCCAGGCACGACTGCTCGGCCCGCTCTACATCCCGCTGGTGCTGGCGAACTACGTGCTGTTCACCATCGCGCCGGTCTGGCTGCTCTACCACGACCACACCAACGCGCCGATCAACCGGTTCACCCGCTACTTCGAGATCGGCGTCTACCCGCACGTGTGGAACGAGGCCATCGCGTACCGGATCCAGGGGACGCCGCCGCGATGACCACCGACGGGCGCGGACCGATCGAGACAGCCACCGCCGAGCTGGCCGCATGGCTGACCGGCGTGGCGGGGGAACCCGTCCCGATCGGCCCGCCCCACGCGGGCGTCGACGCCGACGGGCTGACCCTGTGGCCCCTCGAACTGCGCCCGGCCCGACAGACGCGCTCCAGCGGCGCGGTCCGCGAGCCGTACCGGTTCACGGTCCGCTACCTGCTCTGCGTGGCCGGGCCCGCCGGGCTGGCCGTCCTGGACCGGGTGCTCACCGCCGCCACCAGCGACGGCAGCTACCCGGTGGTGCTGGAGGCTGGCGACGCCGCGCTGTGGACCGCGTTCGACGCCCCGCCCCGACCGGCGCTGCTGATCGACGTGCCGACGCAGGTGGACCACCCGACGCCGGCCGCGCCGCCGGTCCTGCAACCGCTGCGGCTGCGCCAACTGTCGATGCGCACCCTCGCCGGTCGCGTCGTCGGCCCCGAGGACCAACCGCTCGCCGCCATGCGCGTCGAGCTGCCCGGCACCGCCTCCGCGACCCGCACCGGCCCCGACGGCCGGTTCCTGATCGCCGGGGTCCCGCACGACCCCGACCACCCCGGCCCGGTACGGCTGCGGCTGCGTGGGCGCGGTCTCGTGCTCACCGCCGACGTCGACGCGGACGAGGACGACATCGTCATCGTCTGCGCGCCACCGACCCACTGACGCCCACCCGTACAGGAGGACCGATGCCCAGCTACTTCTCCCCCGGCATCTACGTCGAGGAGGTCCCCAGCGGCGCCCGACCGATCGGACCGGCGAGCACCAGCATCGCCGCGTTCGTCGGCGTCGCCCCGAACCGCGGCGCCCACGTGGGCAAGGCCGTACCGGTCAACAACTGGACCGAGTTCCTGCGGCTGTTCGCCGACGGGAACCAGGTCGAGAGCACCCCGCTGGCCCGGGCCGTGTTCGGATTCCTCGACAACGGGGGTGCCCGCTGCTGGGTGGTGAACGTCGGCGAGGGCGGCGCCATCACCGGCGCCGGTCAGCGCCGCGGCGGCCTGCAACTGCTGGAGGCCATCGACGAGATCTCCATCATCGCCGCTCCGGGCTTTCACGACGTGGTGTCCCACGAGGCGCTGCTCAGCATGGCCGAGCGCACCCGCACCATGGTGGCGATCTGCGACCCGGCACCGGACATCGACGACATCTCCGCGCTGACCCGGGTCGCCACCCCGTCCTCCGGCAAGCCGGCCAAGCCCGCCGAGGGCGCGGCCGCCAGCGCCGGACCCGGTGGGTCCGGCGGCGGCGAGGGACCTGCGTACCGGCCCCGGCAGTCCGAGTTCGGCGCGTTCTACTACCCGTGGATCGAGGTACGCGACCCGATCAGCGGGGAGTTGGAACTCACCCCGCCGAGCGGGCACCTCGCCGGCATCTGGGCCCGCACCGACGCCCTGCGGGGCGTGCACAAGGCGCCGGCCAACGAACCCGTGCGCGGCGCGGTCAACCTGGGCTACCTGGTCACCCGCCCGGAGCACGACGTGCTCAACCCCAAGGGCGTCAACGTGATCCGCTACTTCGCCGGCGAGGGCATCCGCGTCTGGGGCGCCCGTACGCTCGCCGCCGAGGCCAGCGAGTGGCGCTACCTCAACGTACGGCGGCTCAGCATCGCCATCGAGCAGGCCATCGCCAACGGCACCCGCTGGATGGTCTTCGAGCCGAACGACTTCACCCTCTGGCGTTCGATCCGGCGCGACATCGGGGCGTTCCTGACCCGCGTGTGGCGTGACGGCGCGCTGCTCGGGCGCACCCCCGAGGAGGCGTTCTTCGTCAAGTGCGACGAGGAGACCAACCCGGTGGACGTCCGCGACGCCGGCATGGTGATCGCCCACATCGGCATCGCCGTCGTCAAGCCCGCCGAGTTCGTGGTGTTCAAGTTGAGCCAGTGGGCCGGCGGCACCGAGACCGAGACGATCGGAGGCTGACACATGCCCACCACAGCCACCCCGCAGCCGGGCGCCCCGGTCGACCCGTACCGGGCGTACAACTTCCGGCTCCTCATCAACGGCGTCACCAACGGCCACTTCACCGAGATGAGCGGGCTGGAGGTGAACATCCCCGGGCAGCCGTACCGCGAGCACGGCCCCGGACCGACGCGGATGGTCCCCGGCCAGGCCGAGTACGAGCCGGTGACCCTGCACTTCGGCCTCACCGCGTCCCGCGAGCTGTGGGACTGGGTGAACGCCACCGCCCAGGGCACCCTCAACCGCCGCAACGTGTCGGTGGTGCTGCTGGACTCCGCGGGCACCGCCGAGGTGCTGCGCTGGAACCTGATCGACGCGTGGCCCACCCGGTGGCGCGGGGCGCACCTCAACACGGTCGGCCACGAGATCGCCATCGCGTCGCTGACGCTGCGCTACGAGGGCCTGGAGTTGGAGACCGGCGGTGCCGCCGCGCCGACGCCCGCGTAGCTGGCTGGCCGGTCGGCTCCGCTCGGCGGCCGGCGCGGTGCACCGCCTCGCCGGCCTGGTGGAGAACACCGGCGCACCTGCGGCGCCTCCGGCGGAGGTGCCGCGCCGTCTCGGGGAGCCGCCCGCGCACTGGCTGAACCTGGTCGCGGCACACGCCCCCGGCCTGCTGCGCGAACTGGACCTCGACGCGACCCCCACCGGCGTCGAGCGGACGCCGGGCGGCGACGACAGGCGAGACGGTGGCCTGCCATCGTCCACTCCGGCTCACGAGATCGACGAAGGAGCCGGCTCCGCCTGGAAGACGTACCGGCGTGTCGCCGGGCGGACCGGTCGCCGCGTTCGCGGCCCGGCCGCCCAGCCCGACGACGCTGCCGGCAGCCGGGCAGCCGATACGGCGGACGACCGCGGGGCGACGGACGACCCGAGGACGGTGGACGGTCCCGGCGCACCCGAGGGCCACGGCCTCAGCAGGGCCGCCGGCCTCGGCCGGACAGCTGGCACCGCCCGGACGGGCGAGGCATACCGCCCCGGCGGGACGGGTGCCCGCGGGCGGACGGGTGCGGTGGGGCCGGACGGATCGCGGCAGGCGGGCCGGGCCGGTGGGTCGGGGCGGGTGCCCGACGACTCCGGCCTCGGCGCTCGACCCGGCGGCTCGGGGATCGGCCGCGCCGGCACGAGCGGCGGTTCCGACGCCACCCACCTGCCGGGCGGGCACGACGTGCCGACGGCGTCCCCACCGGCGAATCGGCGCCTGTCCGGCCGGATCCTGGAGGCATGGCCCGCGCCTCAGTCATCGTCGCGGGGCGCGGCGACCACGGCGGTCACGCCCGCCGCACCGGCGGGACCGCTACGACGGGACACCACGACCACCGACGCACCCGACCCGACCCGGGCAGGCGTGCCCGCCGCCCCGCCCACCCGGCGCGGCTCCCCGCCCGGGATCGCGAAGGACCTCGGCCCCTCCAGGGGCACCTTCCCACCACGGATCACCACCGCGCCCACCGCCGTCGACGGGGTGACGGCGGGCGGCGCGGGCAGCGGGTTGTGGCCCGCCCTCCCGGACGAACGCGCACCGCTGGGTGGCGTACGGGCCACGCAGCACGGCGAGCCCGACCACCGGCACGACGACCGCGGCCACCGCGATCAGCGCGAGCCGAGTGCCGCGCAACTGCCGGTCGGCCCGGCGTCCACGGCCGTCGACCCGTGGCCGGAGCTACCGGACGACACTCCGCTGTGGACGGTCCCCCCGGCGGCGCTCGACGCCCGCCACGTGGACCGCCTGGATCGGGAACAGGCGGGCGGCTGATGGAACGTGTCGCCTTCCTCATCGACTCCTCCGGGGAGCGGGTGGACTGCCTGCTCAACCCGGAGACCGTGCAGGTGACCCGGCTCGCCGGGGTACGCCATCGGGGCGCGGGCGGCGGGCAGCTCACCGGGGCCGGACTGGCCGACGACCCGCTGGTCTTCACCGGCGGCGGCCGTACGGAGCTGGTGCTCGACCTGCTGTTCGACGTCGACTTCGTCCAGGCCCAGGTCCGCCCCACCGACGTCCGGGTGCTCACCCGGCCACTGTGGATGCTTGCCGAGAACTCCACCGCCGAGCACGGGTGGCTGCGCCCGCCGCTGGTCCGGCTGGTCTGGGGCAAGACCTGGAACGTGCCCGGCGTGATCATCGCGGTGGCCGAACGGTTCGACGCGTTCACCGGTACGGGCTCGCCCCGGCGCTCGTGGCTGCGGCTGAAGCTGGTCCGGGCCGCCGAAACCGCCGACCAGGCACAGGCGGGATTCGCCGAGGAGCTGGCCGCGGTGAGCACCCCGACCGCCTCCCCGGGCAGCGCCGTGGTCGCCGCCGGTGACGGCGCCGCCGAGCCGGGCAACTCCGGGGTGCGCTTCGACCTGCTGGCCAACGACGCGCTCGGGTCGCCGCTGCGGTGGCGGTTGCTGGCCGAGCACAACCGGATCACCGACCCCCTCCAGGTGCCCGCCGGCACGACGCTCGCGGTCCCCAGCAGCGCGCCGGGCGGTGGCGGGTCGGAGTCGACGCTGGCCTCGATGGCGCGGGCGGTGGCCGGCGCGGTGGGCGCCGGCGCGTCGTACGTGGGCGCCTCGATCGCCACCGCGAGCTGGGCCACGCCGACCGGCACGGCGACCGCCAGCACCAACCCGGACGGCACGCCGCCCGGCACCGGCCCGGGGAGTACGCCATGACCAGCGTCGCGCCCCGCGCGCTGACAGTTCTGCTGGACGGCGTGGAACTGGACGCCACGGCCCGCCAGCGGATCCGCTCGCTGCGGGTGGCCGCCCGGCTCGACCAGCCGACCCAGGCCGAGCTGGTGCTCGCCACCGCCGCAGGGGCCGGCGCTCTCGACCCGGCGGCGCGGCCCGGCACGACAGTCGACGTACGGCTCGCCGACCACCCCGACGCGCTGTTCACCGGCGAGGTCACCGCCGTGGAGGTCGAGTACGCCGCCGACGGCGCGGCAGTGCTGCGCCTGCGGGCGTACGACGCGCTGCACCGCCTGCGCAAGCGCCAGGACCTGCGGGTCTTCACCTCGGTGACGGCGGCCGAGCTGGCCCGTGAGCTGTGCGGCGAGGTGGGCCTGACCGTGACGGCGGACAGCGACGGACCGCGACTGGAACGGCTGCTCCAGCACCGGCACAGCGACCTGGAGCTGCTCCGGGAGGTCACCGGCCGGGCCGGACTGCACCTGGCCGCCGACGGCGACGACGTCCGGCTGATCACCCTCGCCGGCTACGGGGAGCCCGTCGCGCTGGCCCTGGGCGCGGGTGTGCACACCCTGCGGCTGTCCACCAACGCGGACCAGGCCAGCGGTGCCAGCGCCGCGCTGGGTTGGCACCCGCAGCGGGCCGAGCCGATCAGCCAGCAGGCCGACGAGGCGCGCTGCGGTCGACCGGCCGGCGACCGGCCGGACCCGGCCGACGTCGGGGCGGACGGGGTCCGCACCGCCGTCGACCAGCCCGGACGCAGCGACGACGAGTTGGCGGCCCTGGCCCAGGCACGACTGGACCTGCGCGCCGCCGCGCTGGCCACCGCCGAAGGGCTGGCCGAGGGTGATCCGGCGCTGCGGCCCGGCCGGCGGATCGATTTGACCGGTGTGCCCGACCCCCTCGCGGGGGCGTACGTGCTGACCGAGGTGGTGCACACCGTGGACGGCGACGGGCACCTGACCCGGTTCTCCACAGTGCCACCGGCTCCCGCCCCCACGGCGGCGGGCCCGGCGGTGGTCACCCTGGGCACCGTCACCGACGTGACCGACCCCGACGGGTTGGGTCGGGTGCGGCTGACCCTGCCGGCGTACGGGGATCTGGACGCCGGCTGGCTCGGTGTGCTCTGTCCCGGTGCCGGCCGCGGCAAGGGCCTGGTGGCGCTCCCCGATCCAGACGACACAGTGCTCGTGGTGCTGCCCGGCGGCGAGCCCGCCTCGGGCATCGTGCTCGGCTCGCTGTTCGGCGCCGTCGAGCCGTACGACGCGGGTGTCGACGACGGGAGGTCCCGCCGCTGGTCGCTGCGCACCGCCGGCGGGCAGTCGATAGTCGTCGACGACGTCCAGCGCAGCCTGCGCCTCGCCACCGAGGGCGGCAGTTGGCTGGAGCTCACCCCCGACCTGGCCACCCTGCACGCGGCGAGCGACCTGGTGATCTCCGCGCCGGGCCGGGCCATGGTGATCCGCGCCCGCAGCGTGGACTTCCTGCACGCCGACGCGCCCGAGGACGCGAGCACCGCGGCGCAGCAGGCCCGTTCGCTCGCCCGCGCCCATCACGAAGGAGGCGGCTGATGCGCTGGATCCACCGCGACTCGGTGATCACCTGCGACCACGACGGCCGGGTCGAGAACCAGCCCTCGCAGCTCTGGGTGACCGTCACGGCCGTGCCGGTGCTGGTGGACGACGACCCGCAGGGCCGCACCATCAAGGCCTGTCCGAACTACGGCCCGACCGTCAAGCCGTGCACGAACACGTTGACCGTCCGGGTCGGCTACAGCGACTGGCTGCGCGTCGACGGCCACCGGGTGGTGCTGTCACACCTCGAGGGGTTCACCGACGGCACACCACCGGGGATGGTCCACCACACCGTCCGCGATCCCCGGCAGCGGTTCCTGGGGGCGGACCGATGAGGGCGTTCCGTTTCGTCGGCGCGGGCTTCGACGCCGGTCGGGGCGGCGGGCTGGCGCTCACCGCTGCCGGCGGCCTGGCCATGACCGAGGGCGACGAGAGCGTACGCCAGGCGCTGTTTCTGTTGTTGTCCACGACGCCTGGCGAACGGCTGATGCGACCCGGGTACGGCTCCCGGCTGCACCGGCTGGTCTTCGCGCCCAACGACGACACGACGGCCGGGCTGGCCATCCACTACGTCCGGCAGGCCATCGCCCGCTGGGAGCCCCGGGTCGAGGTGATCGATGTGGACGCCGGACCGGACCCGGACGACGCGTGGCGGCTGGTGATCCGGCTGGACTACCGGGTGCGGGCCAGCCTGACGCCCGGGCAGCTGGTGTTCTCCGTGGATCTGCTCCCCGCCGACGACGAACCGGGAGAACAGTCATGACCCTGCCCGTGCCGCACCTGGACGACCGTGGGTTCCTCGACCTCGTCACCGAGGCCCGCGAGCAGATCCGACAATCCTGCCCCGCCTGGACCGACCTGTCGGCGCACGACCCGGGCATGGCACTGGTGGAGGCGTTCGCACACCTCACCGAGGTGATGATCTACCGGCTGAACCAGTTGCCGGAGAAGGCGTACGTCTCGTTTCTGAACCTGCTCGGGGTGGCGCGGCACGCGCCCACCGCGGCCTGGGCGGACGTCGTGTTCACCCGCGCCGGCACCGACCGGGGCGCGGTGCGGATCCCGGCCGGCCTGCGGGTCGCGGCGGCGCGCGGCGCCGATCCCCGACCGGTCCTGTTCGTCACCACCGAACCGGCAGTGCTGGCCGCCGGGGAGACGTCGGTGACGGTACGGATGCACCACTGCGAGCCCGTCGAGGCGGAGCTGCTGGGTGTCGGCACCGGCCAGCCGGGCCAGGTGCTCCGGGCGGCGCACGCTCCCCTGGCCCACACCGGCGAGCCGCTGGACCTGCTGCTCGGGGTGGAGGTGCCGGCCGGCTCGGTGGAGCTGGGGGTGGCAGCCCGCGAGCACGACGGCCGCACGTTCGAGATCTGGCAGCCGGTGGACAGCTTCGCCGGGCTCGGCCCGCAGGCCAAGTCGTACCTCGTCGACCGCTGCTCGGGGACCGTCACGTTCGCTCCGGCCCTCGACCTGCGACCGCCCGCCGGCGCGGGCGAGGCAGCCGGGCCCGCCGGGGCGGTGACGGTGGCGGCGGTGCCCCCGGCCGGGCGACAGGTCCGGCTCTGGTACCGCTCCGGCGGCGGTCCCACCGGCAACGTGGCGGCCGGCACCCTCACCAGCCTGCGCGATCCACTGCCCGGGGTACGGGTCGACAACCCCGCGCCCGCGGCCGGCGGCCGGGAGATGGAGGCGCTGGAATCGGTGCTGCTGCGCGGCCCGTACGAGTTCTTCGCCCAGCAGCGCGCCGTCACCGCCCGCGACTTCGAGGTGCTGGCCACCAGCTCCGGCGCGGTGGCGCGGGCCCGCGCGTTCACCCGCTCGGCCGTCTACAGCTTCGCCCGACCCGGTGAGGTCGAGGTGGTGCTGGTGCCGTACGTGCCGCCGACGGCCCGCCCGGGCGGCCGACTGCCGGTGGCGGTGCTGCGCGAGCACGAGGTGCCCGAGGCCCGCCACCGCGTCGAGACGGACCTGGAACAGCGCCGGATGGTCGGCACCCGCTCGCGGGCCACCTGGGCCCGGTTCAAGGCGGTGTCGGTGCGGGCCCGGGTGGTGGTGCGCCGGGAGGAGGACGTGGACGCGGTCCGGCGACGCATCCACGACCGGCTGCACCAGACGCTCAGCCCGCTGCCCACCGCGCTCAACCCGACCGGCTGGCCGTTCGGTGAGCCGCTGCGCGCGTCCAACGTGTACCGGTTGCTGGAGCACGCCGAGCCGGGCGTGCGCTACGTCGAGTCGGTGCGGTTCGTCGTCGACGAGGCCCCAGACGCCGACGTGCGCGCGCTCGCCGTCGATGCGTACCAGCCGCGCACCTGGTACGCCGGGCGCGGCCCGGTGCTGTTCCGCTCCAGCAACTCCGGCGCCGGCTGGGAGCCGGCCGGCCGGTTCGACGACGAGACGGTGCTGCGGGTGGCGCCCGCTCCCGCGCCGGTGCGACCGGGCATCGTCGCGCGGCCCGGATCGGTGGCCGTGGTGACGCTGCGCGCCTCGGGCGGCTCCCGGGTGCACCTGAGCACCGACCTGGGTGAGACGTGGTCGCTGCTGACCGACCTGGACTCGCGCATCTCGGACGTGGCGTGGCTGGACCGCGACGGCGCCGGCGCGCTGCTGGTGGCGACCGACACCGGCCTGTACGAGGTGTCGCTGCTGCCCGGCGCGGTGCCGCTGCAGATCCTCGTGGATCCGTCCGACGCCGACCGGGGCTTCTACGCCGTACGCGCGTTCGTCTCCGAGCGGGGCGCCCCAGGTGTGGCGGTCGCCGCGCAGGCCGGCTTCGGGGTGTACCTGTCCACCGCCGGTGGCCGCCCGGGCAGCTTCGCGCACGTCGGCCTCTCCAACGTGGACAACCGGGTCCTCGCGGTGCAGTACGACGGCCCGGCCACCCTGCTGTGGAGCGGCGCCGGCGAGCCGGACCCGAAGAAGCCCGGCCAGGGCTGCCACCGCACCCGGCTGTTCGAGTCCGACGTGCAGTGGCAGACCGTGCAGAGCGGCTGGATCGGCGGGACCTGCCGGGACCTGGCGTTCGCCGGATCGCAGGTCCTCGCCGCCACGCAGAGCGGTGGGGTGCTGCGGCTGGACACCCTCGCGGCCCAGCCGCAGTGGCAGTCGGTGTCGGTCAACTGCGGGCTGCCGCTGCGCGACCGGACCCGGTTCGTGCCGGTGGACGCCGTCGCCGTGAGCGGCCCGGCGACCCTCGGCGCGAACGGTCCCACGGCGGACGACCGACTGGTCCTGGCCTGCGGTGAACGCGGCGTGTACCGCAGTGCCGACGCCGTCAACTGGACTGCCAGCGCCAACCAGGCCACCGCCGACGTGGTGACCGTCCCGGACACGTGGCTGCTCTGCTCCGGCGAGCACGACATCGAGGTGGTGCGCCAGGATGCGACGCTCGGCGATTGAGCGGCTGCTGCCCGCCGCCTACCAGCGGGCGTGCGTGCCGGGCAGCGTGCTCTGGGCGCTGCTGGACGTCATGGAGGGGCTGCACGCCCCGGACGAGGCGATCCTCGCCGAGGTGGACGCCCTGTTCGACCCGTACCGGGCGCCCGACCACCTGGTCGTGCGGTTGACCCGTTGGGTGGCGATGGACCACGTGGTGGCCTCGCCCCGACCGGACGCCCCACTGCCGCTGCCGGTGGGCCGACTGCGCGACCTGGTGGCCAACGGCGCGTTGCTGGCCCGGTGGCGCGGCACCCCGTACGGGATGCGCCGAGCCCTGGAGCTGGCCACCGGGTTGCCGGGATTCGTCATCGACGAACCCGACGAGCGGCCCTTTCACATCGTGGTGCGGGTGCCGGCGGCCGCCGCCGGTCAACTCGCCGTGATCACCCGAATCGTCGAGGCGGAGAAGCCCGCGTCGACCACCGCCGAGATCGTCGTCGCCGCTTCGTCGCCACCGACCCCGCCGAGCGCGGCACCGTCCGCAGAGGAGCCGTCATGACCACCGAATGGGCCGTCGTCGCCGCCGCGTCGCAGTTCACCCTGGATGCCGCCAACCACGGCGAGCTGACCTTCACCGTCTCCAACCCGGGCCTGGCGCCGGACACCGTCGTCTTCGACGTGGCACCCGGCGAGGGCAGCCAGCGGGCCTGGTTCACGGTCACCGAACCGCAGCGGGTGGTCCCCGGGCAGGGCTCGGTGTCCTTCCTGGTCCGCCTCGCCGTACCGGCGGGCACCGCGCCGCGCCGCTACGACATGACCGGGTTCGCGTACTCGGCGAACACCGCGCCGGAGGAGAGCTCGCGCTCCAGCGGCCGGGTGACGTACGAGGTCCGGGCGGTCGCCGCGCCGAAGCGGACGCCGTGGCTGTGGATCGCCGCCGCTGCGGCGCTGGTCCTCGTGGTCGCCGGCGTGGTCGGCTACCTGCTGACCCGACCCGACGGCACACCCGCGCCGGGCACGCCACGGGTCGTGACGGTGGAGGCCGAGAGTCTGGTCGACGGCGCTCGGATCGACTCCCCGGCGAAGACGGCCGCGGCGGTCGGGGCGCAGCCGAACTGCTGCGACGTGACCTGGTCGGGCGACAAGCAGCTGTTCTTCACCGGCCTGGCGCCCGGTGACCGGGTGAGCGTCACAGTCGAGCTGCCGGCGGACGCCCTCTGGCGGTTCTCCACCACGCGCACCACCTCGTTCGACTACGCCAACACGATCTGGCAGGTCGACGGCGCGCAGCTCGGCGGCACCTTCTTCGGCTTCACGCCGAAGGTCGTCCTGCAGGACTTCACCGACGTGGGCACCGTCCGGCTCGGGCCGGGTCGGCACACGCTCACGCTGGTGGCGGTGGGCAAGACGCAGGGCTTCGACAGGTACTTCGCGGGCGTGGACCAGATCCGGTTCACCGAGGTGACCGGGGCGGTCGCGCAGCGATGAGCGGTCGGCAGAAGGTGCTGCTGGTGACCGTGGCGGCGCTGCTGGTGGCGTTCTTCGTCCTCGCCGTCGGCGCCTTGGGCGGCGAGCAGGGCCGCGCGGACGACCCGCCGGGGGTCGTCGAGCGGCTGGGCCGCCTCGCCGGCGCGAGCACGGGCGTCGACCCGGCGACAGTGCAGGCCGACTGCGACCGCACCGGTGACGTGCTCAGCTTCGTCGGCGGCTGCGCGGTGCGGGTCGCCGACCCGGGCGAGCTGCGGACGCTGGTGCTGCGCAGCGGTCGCCCGTTCGTGGTGCGCGCTCCGGCGCCCGGCGACGCCGACCTCACCGTGCGCTCCGAGGTCGAGCCGGACGACGGCGGCGACGCGGTCGCCCGGATCGCCGTCGACCGTGCGGTCACCGTGCTGCTGAGCTGCCCGGGAGGTGTCGGATGCACGGTCACCGTCGCCGCCGACTGACCCGCCCACCGGTCGGGCCCGATCCCGCGCCCGCCGGCCGGCACGACCGCGAGGAGGCCCGACATGGGTGACCTGCGCAAGCCCTTCCTGCTGCTCGCGCTTGTCGCGGTCACGCTTGTGGTCCTCGTCGAGGTCGGATCGTCACTGCTCACCGGGGGTGGGGACGCCACCGGCGCGCTGCTGGCCGGCGCGGCGGACCTCGGCGTGGAGGTGGACGCCGGCGGGATCAGCGAGCCCTCCGGGCGGGGTACGAGCTACCTGGCGCTGATCGACGTGGTGGCGCTGTGGACCACGGGCCTGTTCTGCCTGAGCCTGGTCGTGCCCGAACGGGTGCAGGGCCGCATCCAGGGTGTGGCGACGCTGATCTTCTCGATCCTGCTCATCCTGGGCTCGCTCGTGCTGCTGATCATCGCCTTCGTGGAGCTGACCATCATGGTGTCGCTGTTCCTGGCCGTGCCGTTCGGCACCCTGGCGTACCTGGCGCTGTGGGGCTTCTTCCCGGTCGGCGACGCGAGCCTGCTGCTGGGCCTGGCGCTGCTGCTGAAGCTGGTCTGGGCGGTGCTGCTGCTGCTCGCCCAGCCACGGTTCGCCCAGAACAAGGGCCTCGTGCTGCTGGCGCTCACCACGCTGCTCTGCACCGTCGTGCTGGAGTTCCTGCACCGGCTCGTCCCGGTCATCGTGGTGAGCATCCTCGACGACGTGGGGGCGCTGATCTTCGCCATCGTGGCCATCGTCTGGGGTCTGGTGCTGCTGATCGGCTCCATCCCCGCCATCGTCAAGTCCGTGCGGGTGACCGCCGCCCTGCCCACCCGCTGACGTTCGCGGTATCGCCAGCGCGCCGGTGAATTGTCTGTGACCCTGACGGCGTGGATCCGACGCCGGCGCGCGACGCGGTGGAGCTGCGCGTGCACGGCATCTCCGGGGTGAGCGCGGAACGGATCCTCGACCACCCGATGGTGGTCCGCGTCGCAGGGGACCGGCACGCGGGCTTCTTCCGACCACGCAGCGGCAGCGGCGCCGCCGTGGGCGCCGCCGCCGGGGTTGCCGTCGAGGCGTACCGCTGGGGGTCCCTGACCGCCGGCGCCGCCGTCCGGACGGCCTCGATGCTGCTGTTGCTGCCGTTCATGCTGAGCAACCTGGCGATCTGGATGCGGCCGCCCGGCCGGGACCGGTGGGGACTGCTCGGCATACTGTGCCGCCTGCTCGCCGGCACCCTCACCGTCACCTTCGTGTTGGCGATCGTCGGCGTCACCCTGGATCTGGTCGGCTGGCAGTGCGTCCCGTACCCCGGTTGCCGCGCCGGCCGTCCCTACCTGGCCTGGCTCTACGCGCTGCCGTCCGGCCCGCGGCTGGCCCTGCTGTCGGTCGTCCCACTGATCGCGCTGCAGGTCGTCTGGGCGATCGGCACCCGGTCCACGCGGGCGTTCGAGGGATTCGGCCCGTCGTCCGCCCAGCACACCACCAGCGGGACCGACGATCTCGACGACGCCGGTTTCTGGAACGACGAGCGGACGATCGGATGGCTGCGTCAGATCCACATCGCGCTCGGCGTCGGCACCCTGGACGTCAGCCTGCTCGCGGGCATCTCGCCGGGCGGCCCCGGCGCACCCGGGCACGTCGTGCAGTTCGTCGCCGCCGTCGGGCTGCTCGTGCTCTGTGTCGTCCTGCTCGGCCGGCCCGTGCCCACGAGCACGGCACAGGGCCGGCGCCTGCTGCGGCCGCTGTGGGCGGTCGTCGTGGCGGTGACCGCGCTGTGCCTCGGTACGGCCGTGCTCGCCGGCGCGCGGCCGTCCGGTTCCGGCAAACTGCCCGGCTACGAGGGCGCCGCCGCCGGGGTGGTCGCGGTGCAGGGTGTCCTGCTCATCGTCCTGACGGCCGTCACGTACGCCCGCCAACGCGGCGGCCGCCACCGCGCCTTCCTCCGCGGGCTCGGCACCCCGATCCTGGCAGCGGCGGCGGTGAGCATCGGCGCGGCCTTCACCGCCAGCCTGGTCTACCGGACCGCCGACATCCTCGACCACGGTGACATCCCCGACCCGCTGCGACCCAACGCGCCGGTCGTCGGCCCGCTGGAGCCGCCGGTCGCCTACTGGTGGGCGGCGCTCGCCGGACTCGCGGCGCTGCTGATCGGGGCGGCGGCCGCCTCGGCCACCCTCCTGCTGAGCCGTCGGCGGCGGCACGGGTTGGCCGCGAGCATCATCGAACGGGACTACCCGGACGCGTCGCCCGAGGACGCCCACCGGCTGCGGCTGGTCCGGGAGACCATCGCCCGGTCCCAGATCACCGAGGAGCTGGGACCGGTGCTGCTCGCGTTTCTGGTGATCGCGACACTCGGCCTGGCCACCGTCGCCCTCGACGTGATCGGGATCGGTCCCACCCAGCTCGCCGCCCACGTCGGTGCAGAGGGCGGTGCGGCGGGGCTCGTCGTGGCGTATCTGACCGATGCCGGTGTCTGGGTGATCAGCCTGCTGGTGATCTGCCTCCTGATCCTCGGTTTTCGCGCGTACCGGTCGTCCCAGACCCGGCGGCTGGTGGCGGTGCTGTGGGACCTCGGCACCTTCTGGCCGCGTACGGTGCACCCCTTCGCGCCGCCCTGCTACGCCGCCCGCGCCGTCCCGGAGCTGGCGAAACGGGTCACCGGGCTGGCCCGGGCCGGCCCGGTGGTCCTCTCGGGGCACAGCCACGGCTCGGTGCTCGCCGCCGCCACAATCCTGCAGCTACCGCCCGCCGTGCTGGCCAGGGTCTCGTTGCTGACCTACGGATCGCCGCTGGGGCGCACGTACGCCCGGCTCTATCCCGCGTACCTGGGACCGCCGACGCTCGTCGACCTGGGTGAGCGGATCGGGTGGCGGTGGCGCAACCTGTGGCGGGACACCGATCCCATCGGTGGGCCGATCTTCGACGACGCACCACCGGTGTGCGTCGACCCGGCGGCGGGCGACGTCGACATCCGGCTCCGCGATCCCCGAAGCCTGACCATCGACCCGGCGGACACCGTGCCGCCCCCGATCGAGCGGCACTGGCCTTACCACACGCAGGCCGCGTACCAGGTGGCGGTCGCCGAGCTGGCCGGCCGGTCCTGACCACGCGGCTGCCTACCGAACGCGGTGACCCCCGGCCGATCGGACCAGGGCACCGGCGGTGGCGACGTCCAGGGCACCGTCGGCGACGACGACCCGGTGTCGGCCGCGCCGTGTCGCGCCGGCCGCGATGGTCACCTGTCGCTCGAACGCGAAGGCCACCCCCACCCCCGGATACATCGCGGTCCGCACGAACCATCGGTCGCCGTCGCCGAGACCGTCGAAGACGAGGGTGTACGCCCCACCGCCCGCCCCGGTGCCGACGAGGGCGACCCACGGCTCGGCGGAACCGTTGACGGCCTCCTCCCCCGTCGCGCCGGCGCTGAACACCCTGGCGGGCTCGGCCGACACCGCCCGCCAGAAGAACCCGCCGTACCCGGCCCCGCCGGGGCGACCGTTGGTGGCCGGGCTGCCCAGCCGCACGTCCCGCCCAGCGGGGGCACTGAGCGTGTAGTCCACCTCCAGTCGCCAGGCCGGCAGCTCCCCCGCCGGCCCCGTGCCGGTCAGGCCGACGGCGGCGAGGTGGCGGCGCTCGTCGAGCAGCACCGCCCCGCCCGGGTCGCGCCATTGCAGCCGGTGGGCCAGCCGGTCCGGGGACCGCTGCGACCAGCCGGCGTGCGCGATCCGCCCGTGGTCCTCGCGCCACGTGTAGCCGACGCCGCGCACGTAGGTGCGCCCGCCCCAGAGGTTGGTGCCGTTGACGTCCTGCACGGCGAGGGACGCGCCGAGGTGCCACACGTGGTCGGCGGGGAGCGCGTCGGTGACCACAGTGCCGCCGAGGGTGCGTACCGGGTGCAGGTACGGCCGGGGTCCGTGCCGCGCGTCCAGCGCCGGGTCCACCACGTACCGGGCCACCTCCGTCCCGCCGACCAGCAGCCGCGCCGGCTCCTCGGCGGGGTCGGAGCCGGTGCGGGCCGCCGCGCCGCCGCCGGCGGCGGGGTCGGCGCTCACGGCAGCTCCGGCGCGGCGGAGACCGGCCGGGGCCCGGCGGGGGCCGGCCGGGCGCCGTGGACACCGACGCAAGCCGGCCGGGCGCCGTCGACACCGGCGGGGGCCGGTCGGCGGCCGGCGACGGCGTGCAGGGCGGCCACGGTGTAGCCGGCGAGGATCGGCACCGCGACCGGCGTGACGAGGACGGCGAGCAGCCCGGCCAGCGCGGTCACCCCGGTGAGGGCGGCCCAGCGGATCGGCGCGTCGAGGCAGGCGCGGGCGGCCCGGCGGGCCGCGACCCGCCACCGCCCGCCCCCGTCGCCGCCCACCTCGACGACGACCAGCCCGGCGTACCCGGCCAGACCGGCCGCGATCAGCGCGGTCACCGCCAGCGTCGGCGGGCCGCCCGGCACCCGGCCGGCGGCCAGCGCCGCCAGGTCGGCGGCGAGCAGCCCGGCCACGGTGAGCGCGAGCAGACCGACCGGCACGCCGGGCAGCACCGCGCGGCCGAACCGGCGCGCGGTGGTCCGCGCCGACGGCCAGCTGCCGGTACGCGTCAGGTCGTGCACGGCCGCGCTGGCCGTGCCGACGGCCGCGGCGGCGGTGAGCACCGGCGCCGCCGCCAGGGTCAGCAGGATGCCGAGCAGCGCGAGGTCGGCGGCGTCGCGGGCGACGTCGCGCCAGTCCCGCCGCCCGACGGCGTCGACCGGTTCAGCCCTTGATGCCACTGGTGTTGATCCCCTCGACGAGCATCCGCTGGAAGGCGACGAAGAACAGGAAGACCGGCAGCAGCGACAGCACCGACATGGCGAACATCGGCCCGACCGCGCTCTGGCTGGTCGAGTCGATGAACAGGGTCAGCGCTACCGGCACGGTGTAGTCCTGGAGCTGGGACAGGAAGACCAGCTGGCGGAAGAAGTCGTTCCAGGTCCAGATGAACGAGAAGATCGCGGTCGTGACCAGCGCGGGACGGCTCAGCGGCAGGATGATGTGCCGGAAGATGCCGTACGGACCGGCGCCGTCGATCCGGGCCGCCTCGTCCAGCTCGCGCGGGACGCCGCGCATGAACTGCACCATGAGGAAGACGAAGAACGCCTCGGTGGCCAGGAACTGCGGGATGAGCAGCGGCAGGTACGGCCAGTCGCCGCCGACCAGCCCGAGCGTCCGGAACAGGATGTACTGCGGCACGATCAGCACGTGCTGGGGCAGCAGCAGCGTGCCGATCATGACGGCGAACCACATGCCACGCAGTCGGAACCGCAGCCGGGCGAAGGCGTACGCGGCCAGCAGGCAGGACAGCCCGTTGCCGACGACGGTGAGCAGGCTGACCATCGCGCTGTTGAGGAAGAACCGACCGAAGCTGACGTCGAAGTTGGACCACCCGGCGGTGTAGTTGCCCGGGGTGAAGCGCTCGGGCAGCAGCCCGATGTTGTTGACGATCTCCTCCTGGGACTTCACCGATGTGCCGACCATCCAGATCAGCGGGTAGAGCACCACGGCGACGATCACCACCAGGATCAGCAGCCGCAGCAAGGACCGGCCGCCGGGCCGCCGGCGGACTGTCGGCGGCGCGGTAGGCGTCGGTACGTCGGCCGCCGGATTCACCGCCACCATCACCGGTCCTCCCCGTCGGAGTAGTGCACCCAGAACCGTCCGGTGCTGAAGAAGATCGCGGTGATGACCGCGATGGCGAGCAGGAACACCCAGGCCATCGCCGAGGCGTAGCCCATGTTGAGGTCGGTGAAGCCGGTGATGTAGAGGTTCAGCGTGTACATGAGGGTGGAGTCGACCGGGCCGCCGGTGCCGTTGCTGAGCACGAACGCGGCGGTGAAGCCCTGAAAGCCGTTGATCGTCTCCAGCACCAGGTTGAAGAAGATGACCGGGGAGAGCATCGGCAGCGTGACGTTGCGGAACTGGCGGAACCTGCCGGCGCCGTCGACCGAGGCGGCCTCGTACAGCTCGGTGGGCACCTGCTTGAGCCCGGCCAGGAAGATCACCATCGGTGCGCCGAACTGCCAGATGGCGAGCACCATCAGCGTCTGAAGGGCCCAGTCGGGATCGTTGACCCACGGTCTGCCGGTGATGCCGACGAGGCTCAGCAGCGAGTTGAACGCGCCGTCGCGGTTGAACATGTTGACCCAGACGATGGCCAGCGCGACGCTGCCGCCGAGCAGCGACGGCAGGTAGAACAGCCCGCGGAACAGGCCGACGCCGCGCCAGGCACGGTTGAGCAGCAACGCCACGCCGAGCGCCGCGGCCAGCTTCAGCGGCACCGCGACCAGCGCGAACGTCAGGGTGACCCGCACCGCGTGCCAGTACGACGGGTCGGCGGTGAACATCCGCTCGTAGTTGGCGAACCCCACCCACTCCACCTCGGAGAACGGGGTGAGGATGTCGTAGTTGGTGAAGCTCAGGTAGAGCGACAGCAGCATGGGGACCGCCGTGACACCCATCAGGCCGATGAGCCACGGCGACAGGAAGACGTACCCCGCCAGACCTTCGCTGTGCCGGATGCTGCCGGGCCCACGCCGCGAGGCGTGGGCCCGGTCGGATCCGGGGCCGCGTCGGGTCGGGTCGGGCGCCGTGGTCAACGCCACGAACAGCTCCTCTCCTCGCCTCGTGCGGCGGTCAGGCGATGGCGGACTTGCACGCCTCGACGAACTGGGCAGCGGCCTGCGCGGAGGTGGCCCGGCCGTACTGCACGTTCTCGGCAGCCTTGACCAGCTCGGACTTGACCTTGCTGTGTCCCTTGATCGGCACCTGCGGGGACTGGCCGAACTTCTGCGCCAGCTCGGTCTCGACAGCGATGGACTGCTTCATCGCCGGGTCGGTGGTGTCGTCGCTGACCACCCGGCGCAGGTCCAGGTTGGACGGCAGGCCGCGGTCGGTGCCGAGCAGCTTGACCGCCTCCTGGTCGTTGTTCAAGAAGTCGATCACGTCGACCGCGACGTCCTTGTTCTTGCTGCCCTTGAACACCGACCAGTACATGGAGGCCCGGGCCCACTGCGCGCTGGGGTCACCGGGATAGGCGACGACCCCCAGCTCGTCCTTGGTGTTCTTCTTCAGGTCGGGCATCTGGTTGGCCCAGACCCAACTGGTGCCGGCCTTGCCGGTGACCACCAGCTGCTTGGTGACGTCACTGGAGTTGCCCTCGTGGATGACGTCGGCGCTCGGGGTGGCCTTGCGGTCCCGGGCGCCCTTCCACAGGTCGAACCACGCGGTCACGTCCTCGGCCGCGAAGCCCAGCTCGTTGCCCTTGTAGAGGTCCTTGCCCTGCTGGCGCAGCCAGATCCAGTACGCCTTGTAGTCGGCGCTCGGGTCCTGCGTGCCGGGCACACCGGTCTTCTCCGACACCTGGGCGGCCCAGGCGATGTGCTGCTCCCAGGTCATCCCGGTGGTGGGCTCGGGCAGGTTGTGCTTGGTCAGCAGGGTCTTGTTGTAGACCAGGCCCTGGGTGTTCTCCCCGGCGGCCACCCCGGCCAGCTTGCCGTCGACCACGCCGTACTCCAGCAGGCTCTTGGGGAACTTGGTGACGTCGAGCTTGCCGGAGTCCTGGTAGCTCTTCAGGTCGAGTGTGGTGCTGCGGGCCGCGTACTCGGCGAGGTAGTTGTCGTCGATCTGGAACAGGTCCGGCGGATTGCCGCCGGCGGTGAGCGTGGCGAGCTTGTCGAAGTAGCCCTGGTTGGCCTGCCAGGTCTTCTCGAAGGTCACGTTCGGGTGCTTCTTGGTGTAGAGGGCCAGTGCGTCCTCGGTCAGCTTGGCGCGGGCGTCGCCGCCCCACCAGAAGATCGAGAGCTTGACCGGGGCGTTCGGATCGGCGGCGCCGTCGTCGTCGCCGCAGGCCGCGGCGCCGAACATCAGCGGCGCGGCGACGGTCGCGGCGAGCAGGCCGCGCAGGAGTCGCCGCCGGGGCACCGGGGTACCGTGATGGCGCCCGACGGACGTGTCGGTGGTGGGGGGCGTTGCGGGGTGCATGTGCGCTCACTCCTCGGCATTAGGAGGCGACGGCGTCACCGGTGGCCGCGGTCGGGACGCCCGGGCCCGCAGGGCAATGCGGGTCCGGGCCAGGCGGCGCGGCCAGGGGACGTGCCGGTCGGGCGTGCGGGCCCGGGCCGGTCGAGTCGCGGATGACCAGGTCGGTCTGGAGCATTACCTGTGCGGTGGTACGACGGACGCCGAGCGCCGTGCCGGCACCGGGCCCCCGCGCGCCGCGCGGTGACTCGATGTCCTGTTGCAGCAGCATGTCGACGGCCGTCCGGCCAGCGGCCCCGGTGGGTGTGGCCACCGTCGTCAATTTGGGGCGGGTGAGCCGACTCAGGGCGATGTCGTCGACCCCGACGACACTCACCTCCTGCGGCACCCGGACCCCGAGCGCGTCCAGCCCCTCGATGAGGCCGATCGCCATCAGGTCGTTGTAGGCGAGCACTGCCGTCACGCCGCTGCGCCGCACCTGGTCGGCGACGGCGAGGCCGCCGGTCTCGGTGGGCGCGTTGGGGCCGAGCACGGTCAGCTCCACGCCGCCGCTGCGGGCGGCGGTGGTTGCGGCGCGGCGCATCTCCCGGTTGGTCCACGAGCTGCGGGGGCCGCCGAGCAACGCGATGCCGCGGTGACCGAGACCGATCAGGTGCTCGATCGCCGCCCGGGCGCCCTGCCCGACGTCCATCAGGACGCACGGCAGGCCGGTGACCTGGCGGTTCACCACCACCAGCGGCACCTCCCGGCTGAGCTGCTCGATCAGGCTGTTGCTCATCCGCGGACTGCACAGCAGCACCCCGTCGACCTGCTTGGCGAGCGCGTGGACCAGCTCCTCCTCGGCGGTCGGGTCCTCGTTGGTGTCGGCCACGAAGACGTGGTAGTCGCGATGGCGGGCCTGGCTCTCCGCCGCCTTGATCAGCGGCGGGAAGAACGGGTTCGCGATGTCCGCGATGATCAGGCCGATGTTGTGCGTCCGCCCGGTGATCAGGGCCCGGGCGGCGCGGTTCGGCCGGTAGCCCAGGTCCTCGGCGCAGGCCAGCACCCGGACCCGGGTCTCGGGGTTGACCAGGTGCGGGGCCGAGAAGGTGCGGGACACGGTGGAGATGTGCACCCCGGAGGCGCGGGCGACGTCCCGGATGGTGACTGGCACGGCGGGCCCTTCGTCCGATGTGGCGACGGTCACGTGGGTGCCGCCAATTAATGCAAACGGTTGCGCCAGTGTCAACGGTCAATGGTTGCGGTTCTGTTGCGTCGACGCTCCCCGTGGTGACATACAACGCCGCATACACGGACATTTATCGCCGATTGCGGCGTCGCCGTTGACGCCATCGCATTGATCGTGGTTACTTCACTGCAAACCTTTGCAGGGATCACCTGGGGGCGATCGCATGTCACCGAGATCCGACGGCCGCGTCCGCTACGCCGTCGTGGGCACCGGCGCACGGGCCGAGATGTTCGTCCGTGCCCTGGTGCTCGACCACGCCGACACCACCGAGCTGGTCGCCTTCGCCGACGTCAACCAGGCCCGGATGGACGCGCACAACCGCTGGCTCGCCGAGCTGGGTCACCGTCCGGTGCCGACGTACCCGGCCGGTGAGTTCCGGGCCATGCTGGACAAGGAGCGGGTCGACGTCGTGCTGGTGACCAGCGTGGACGTCACCCACGACGAGTACGTGGTGGCCGCGCTGCGCGCCGGCCGGGACGTCGTCACCGAGAAGCCGATGACCGTCGACGCCGCGCGCTGCCGGCGCATCCTGGACGCGGTTTCCGAGACCGGCGGCCGGGTGACTGTCGCCTTCAACTACCGCTACAACCCGCTGCACGAGCAGGTCCGGCGCCTGCTCGCCGACGGCGCCGTCGGTGAGATCGGCTCGGTGCACTTCGAGTGGCTGCTCGACGTGCGGCACGGCGCCGACTACTTCCGCCGCTGGCACCGCGACAAGGCCACCTCCGGCGGGCTGATGGTGCACAAGGCCAGCCACCACTTCGACCTGGTCAACTGGTGGCTGGGGGCCACCCCGGTCGAGGTGTACGCCGCCGGCCGCCTGTTCTTCTACGGCGAGACCGGTCGCCGGCACGGCTACGCCCGCGACTACGAGCGGGCGTACGGCTCCCCCGCCGCCGTCGACGACCCGTTCGCGTTGCGGCTGGACGCCCACCCCCGGCTGCGGGAGCTGTACCTCGACGCCGAGGCCGAGGACGGCTACCAGCGCGACCGCAACGTGTTCGCCCCGGGCGTGAGCATCGAGGACGACATGGCCGTGCTCGCCCGCTACTCCACCGGCGCCACGATGACCTACCACCTCACGGCGTACGCCCCCTGGGAGGGTTACCGGGTGATGGTCAACGGCAGCCGGGGGCGCCTCGAACTGGAGGTGACCGAGAACGACTTCGTCGACCGGGGCACGGCGGGCGCGGTCAAGGGCGCCGCGCTGCACGGCGTCGAGGCGCCGGCCGAAGGGGGCGGCGCGACGCTCACCCTGCGCCCCTTCTGGGAACCGCCCCGGCAGATCCCCGTCGAGGGTCGTACCCGCCACGGGCACGGCGGCGCGGACGCCCGGATGACCGCGGTGCTCCTGGGCGGCCAGCCCGATCCGCTGGGCCGCGCCGCGACGGCCGACGACGGCGCGCTGGCCCTGCTCACCGGCCTGGCCGCCAACCGGTCCTTCGAGACCGGGCAACCGGTGCGGGTCGCCGATCTGCTCACCCCCCGCTGACCATCGACGAGGAGCCCAGCCCCGTGCCGACGTCCGACCACACCGACCTGCTCCTGCCCTCCGAGCCCGGGCAGCGCGCGATCGCCCGGGAGCTGTACGCCCTCGCGGCGCAGCAGCCGATCATCTCGCCGCACGGGCACGTCGACCCGGCCCTGCTCGCGCAGGACCAGCCGTTTCCCGACCCGGCGCGGCTGCTCATCGTGCCCGACCACTACCTGACGAGGATGCTGCTCAGCCAGGGCGTCCCCCCGTCGGACCTGGGCGTGCCGACCCGCGACGGCAGCCCGACCGAGACCGACGGCCGGACGATCTGGCGGCGCTTCGCCGCGCACTGGCACCTGTTCCGGGGCACCCCGTCGCGGCTCTGGCTGGAGCAGACCTTCCGCACCGTGTTCGGGGTGCACACCCCGCTCGGCACGGCCACCGCCGACACCGTCTACGACGAGATCGCGGCCCGCCTCGCCGAGCCGGACTTCCGGCCCCGGGCGCTGTTCGAGCGGTTCGGAATCGAGGTGCTCGCGACCACCGAGTCGCCGCTGGACGACCTCGCGCAGCACGCCAAGCTCGCCGCCGACGGGTGGGGCGGGCCGGGCGGCCGGGTGGTCACCACGTTCCGCCCGGACGACGTGGTGGACATGGAGTACGAGGGCTGGTCGTCCAACGTGGCGCGACTCGGCGCGTTGACCGGCGAGGACACCGGCACGTACACCGGTTATCTGGCCGCGCTGCGGGCCCGGCGAGCCGCGTTCATCGCGGCCGGGGCGACCTCGTCGGACCACGGCCACCCCACCGCCCGCACCCTGGACCTGACCCCGGCCGAGGCCGCCCGCCTCTACGACCGGGGCCTGCGCGGCGAGGCCGACGCGGCCGACGCGGAGGCGTTCCGGGCGCACATGCTGATGGAGTTCGCCCGGATGTCGCTCGACGACGGCCTGGTCATGCAGCTGCACCCCGGCGCGGTGCGCAACCACAACCGCTGGCTGTACGAGCGGCACGGCCGCGACGTCGGCGGGGACGTGCCGCAGGCCACCGAGTACGTGCACGCGCTCGCGCCGCTGCTGGAGCGCCACGGCAACGATCCTCGGCTGCGGGTGGTGCTCTACACGCTCGACGAGGACACCTTCACCCGCGAGCTGGCGCCCCTCGCGGGCGGCTACGCCGCGCTGCTGCTCGGCGCACCCTGGTGGTTCCTGGACTCCCCCGAGGTGCTGCGCCGGTTCCGCGAGACGGTCACCGAGAGCGCCGGCTTCTACAACACCACCGGGTTCGTCGACGACACCCGGGCGTTCTGCTCCATCCCGGTACGCCACGACGTGGCCCGCCGGGTCGACGCCGGTTTCCTGGCCCGGCTGGTCGCCGAGCACCGGCTGCCGCTGGACGAGGCCGCCGAGACGATCGTCGACCTGGCGTACCGGCTGCCCAAGCGGGTCTTCAACTTCGAAGGGGTTGGCCATTGAGTGTCACCATCACGTCCGTCGAGGTGCACGACGTGCGGTTCCCGACCGCCGCTCGGGGCGACGGGTCCGACGCGATCAACCGGGGTGACTACTCGGCGACGTACGTCGAGCTGGGCACCGACGCCGGGCCGGTCGGCGCGGGGTTCACCTTCACCAACGGCCGGGGCAACGAGATCACCTGCGCGGCGGTGCGGGCGCTGGCCCACCACGTGAAGGGGCGGACGGTCGAGGAGATCGCGGCCGAGCCCGTGGCGTTCTGGCGTTCGCTCAGCGCCGACGTGCAGTTGCGCTGGCTGGGGCCGGAGAAGGGCGTCATCCACATGGCGACCGGCGCGCTCGTCAACGCCGTGTGGGACCTGCGGGCCAGGATCGCCGGCAAGCCGATGTGGCGGTTCCTCGCCGAACTGCCGACCGGCGAGCTGGTCGCCAGCGTCGACTTCAAGCACATCACCGACGCGCTCACCCCCGACGACGCCGCCGCCATCCTTGACAAGGGACGTGACGGCCTGGCCGACCGGTTGGCCACCCTCGAACGCGACGGCTTTCCGTCGTACACCACCTCGGTGGGTTGGCTCGGCTACCCCGACGACAAGGTGCGGTCGTTGACGCGGCAAGCGTACGACGACGGGTGGCGGGCGATGAAGATGAAGGTGGGCGGCCCGCTGGCCGACGACATACGCCGGGCCCGGATCATCCGCTCCGAGATCGGCCCGGACGCACTGCTGATGATGGACGCCAACCAGGTGTGGGACGTCGACGAGGCGATCACGGCGATGACCGCCCTCGCGGAGGTGGACCCGTACTGGATCGAGGAGCCGACCCACGCCGACGACATCCTCGGGCACGCCCGGATCGCGCGCGCCGTCGACGAGCTGACCGGCGGCCGGTGCCGGGTCGCCACCGGCGAGGTCGCCGCCAACCGGGTGATCTTCAAGCAGCTGCTCCAGGCCGAGGCGATCGGCGTGATGCAGATCGACGCGTGCCGGGTCGGCGGCGTCAACGAGGTGCTGGCCGAGCTGCTGCTGGCGGCGAAGTTCGGGGTGCCGGTCTGCCCGCACGCCGGCGGTGTCGGTCTCTGCGAGTACGTCCAGCACCTGGCGATCTTCGACTACCTGCGGGTGGGCACCGCCCTGGACGGTCGGATGATCGAGTACGTCGACCACCTGCACGAGCACTTCGTCGACCCGGTCCGCACCCGCGGCGGCCGCTATCTGCTGCCCGACCGGCCCGGCTACAGCGCCACCATGAAACAGTCGTCGATCGCCGAGTTCCGCTTCCCGGACGGTCCGGCATGGCGGTGACCGTCGGCGCGTCCCGCCTCGGCCTGGGGGTGCTGCGCCACCTGCCCGTCGAGTCCCGTCCCCTCATCCGGCCGGGCACCGTACCGACGGGCGTCGTACACCTGGGCCTGGGCGCGTTCCACCGGGCGCACCAGGCCGTCTACACCGAGGCGGCGGTCGGCGCGGCCGGCGGCGACTGGGGCATCGTGGCCGTCGCCCCGCGCAGCACCGCAGTGGTCGAGGCGCTCGCCGCCCAGGACAACCTGTTCAGCGTCAGCGCCCTGTCCGCCGCCGGCACCGCCACCCGGGTGGTGGGCGCGCTCAGCGGCGTACGACATGCTCCCAGCGACCCGGACGCCGTGGTGGCGTTGCTGGCCGACCCGGCGGTGCGCGTCGTGACGCTCACCGTCACCGAGAAGGCGTACCAGCTCGATCCGGTGACCGGCCGGCTGTCCCCGGACGCCGCGCTCGCCGCGGACCTCGCCGGTCAGCAGGCCCCGACGACCGTGCCGGGGCTGCTGCTGCGCGGGCTGGCCGCCCGCGCCGCCGCCGACGCCGGGCCGCTGGCGCTGGTGAGCTGCGACAACCTGCCGGCCAACGGCCGGCGGCTGCGCGGCCTGGTCGACCAGGCGGTCGAACGGGCCGAGGGGGTGCCCGCCGGGCTCGTCGACTGGGTGGTCGCCAACGTGACCTGCCCCGGCACCATGGTGGACCGCATCGTGCCGGCCAGCACCCCGGAGACCATCGACGCGGCCCGCCGGGCGCTCGGCGTGACCGACCTGGCCGCGGTGGCCGCCGAACCGTACGCGCAGTGGGTGATCGAGGACGACTTCCCCGGCGGGCGGCCGGGCTGGGAGCACGCCGGGGCGGTGCTCACCGGCGACGCCGGACCGTGGGAACGGTTGAAGCTGCGCACCCTCAACGGCGTGCACTCGGCAGTGGCGTACCTCGGCGCGCTGGCCGGCCGGGAGACCATCGCCGACGCCCTGGAGATCCCACACCTGACCGACGTGCTGCGCCGGCTGATCGCCGAGGACGTCGCGGCCAGCTTCACGCCACCGGACGGGGTGCGCGTGATCGACTACGGCGAGCAGGTCCTCGCCCGGTTCGCCAACCCGGCGATCCGGCACCGCACCCTCCAGGTCGCGGTGGACGGCTCGCAGAAGCTGCCGCAGCGCATCCTGCACACCATCGCCGACCTGCGCGCGGCCGGACGGTCCGCGCGCTGGGGCGCGCTGGTCGTGGCGTCCTGGTTGCGCTTCGCCCTGGGGTACGCCGACGACGGCGGACCGCTGCCGTTGCAGGACCCCCTCGCGGGACCGATCCGGGCCGCCCTGGACGCCGGCGCGCAGAGCCCGGCCGGCGCGGTGGACGCCGTCTTCGCGCTACGCGAGGTCATCCCGGCCGAGGTGGCCGAGGACGACGAGGTACGTGCCGACGTGACCGCCTGGCTGACCGCGCTCGGACGACACGGCGTCGAGGCGACCCTGGCCGGCGCCCGGTGAGCGGGTCGGCATTCGCTGGTAGCTCGTGAACGGGTCGGTGCCGCCGCCGACGGTGGCGGTGATCGGGGCCAACGGGCACGGCCACTGGCACCGGCGGGTGATCGCGCCGCTGCACGCCGGTGGCCGGCTGCGGCTGGTCGCCCTGGTCGACGTCCAACCGGTGCGCGACGAACGCGAGGCGCCGGTGCCGCCCGGGGTCGGGGTGTTCACCGACCACCGGGCGATGCTCGCCGCCACCCGACCGGAGGTGGTGGTGATCTGCACCCCGCCGCACACGCACCTGCCGATCGCCCGGGACGCCCTGGAGGCCGGCGCGGACCTGCTGCTGGAGAAGCCGCCGGTGCTGTCGCTGGCCGAGCACGACGAGCTGACCGGCGCGCTGGCGGCGACCGGCCGGGTCGCCCAGGTCGGTTTCCAGGCGCTCGGTTCGGCGGCGCTGACCGCGCTGACCGACGCGCTGGCCGCCGGCCGCCTCGGCGCGGTCACCGGCATCGCGACAGTCGCGGCGTGGCAACGGCCGGACGCCTACTACGCCCGCTCCCCGTGGGCCGGTCGCCGCAGCGCGGACGGCCAGCCGGTGCTGGACGGCGCGCTGGCCAACCCGCTCGCGCACGCGGTGATGCAGTGCCTGGCCGTCGCCGAGACGCTCGGCGGGGCACCACCGTGGCCGGTCGCCATCGAGGTGGAGCGCTACCGGGTGCGACCGATCGAGGTGGAGGACACGGCGGTGCTGCGGGTGCGGTTCCGCGCCGGCCCACCGGTGCTGGCGGCGGTCACCCTGGCAGCCGAGGAGTTCGTGGCCGGCGAGGTGGTGGTGACCGGCACGTCGGGACAGGCCGTGCTGGAGTACCCCACGGACCGGCTGCGTCTGCCCGGTGACGTGGTGACCCGCCGCGTCCCCGGTCGACAGGGCCTGCTGGAGAACCTGCTCGCCCACCGCGTCGACCCGGCCGGAGTGCCGCTGATCGCCCCGCTGGCCCGTACCGCGCCGTTCACCGCCCTGCTCGACGCGTTGCGGACCGCACCCGACCCTCGACTGCTCGACGGGGAGCTGGTCGACGTGGTCGGCGACCGTGACGAGCGGGTGGTGCGGATCCGTGGCGTGGTCGAGGTACTGCGTCGGGCGGCCGAGCAGGGCGCGCTGCCCAGCGAGCAGGGCGTGCCGTGGGCCGTACCGGCGTACCGCGCGCACCTGGCGTAGTGGTGGCGCCCTGCGGTGGCGAGGGTGCTGCTGTTGTCCTTTGCTCTGCTTCAACCGAGGCAACACTTTTGCCCCGCAGGTGTTGCCTGGGTTGAAGCAGAGCAAAGGAGGCGACAGGTCAGTGTCCGCCCCTCCTGCGGCACTCGGGGCAGAGCACCGACGTCAGGAGAGACGGCCCTCGGAGCGACTGTCCGTGCGCTAACGTATGTCCACATGGGAGCAGTTGACCTGGCCCTGGCCGTCGCGGCCGGCGTGGCCAACCTGGTCGTCGCCGCCGTGCTGCTCGCCAGGAGCCGCGGTGGCACCGTGGCACCCCGGATTTTCGGCCGCCCGCAGCCGCTCCCCCGCCTGCGGGCCGCGATGCACGCCTGCCTGGGGCTGGGGCTGGGGGTCGGCTGGCTCGTCAAGGACATCTTCCCGCCCCACTCCACGGGCGACGCGGTGCTGTTCATCGTCGTCAGGGTCCTGCTGGTGGCTGCTCTCGCCACCGCAGTGCTGGTCGCCTTCGGGGCACGTGCGACTCGCGCGGAATGAGACCGCCCACTGGCGGCCGGCACCACTGCAACATTCCTGCAAACAATTTATATTGACCGATACAAAACCGCGAACCTACCGTTCCTGGTGAATGCCGAACCACCACCAGCGAATGGAAAAATCAATGCGCGCACCCCTCATCGGGGCGACGGTGATCGCCGTCCTGGTCGGTGCCACACCGGCCGCCGCCGCTCCCCGCCCCGACACGTCCGCCGCCGATCGGCTGTCCTGGTCGGCCCGTCACCTCGGTCGGCAGGCCCTGCCCGAGCGCGACGGATGGGCGGCCGAGGGCATCGGCACCACCGGCGGTTCGGCCGCGACGCCCGAGCGGACAAGGGTGGTCCACGATCGGGCGGAACTGGTCGACGCCCTCGGCGGTGACAACGCCGGCAACGCCACCGACGCCACCCCCAAACTGATCTACGTGGACGGCGCCGTCGACGGCTTCACCGGGCCCGACGGCACGCCGCTGAGCTGCGCCGACCTGGCCGACCCGGCGTACCAACTGGACGCCTATCTGGCCGCGTACGACCCGGCGGTGTGGGGTCGGGTGGCGCCGGCCGGGCCGCTGGAGGAGGCCCGGGTGCGCTCGGTGGCCAACCAGACCCGCCAGACCCAGATCAACGTCGGGCCGAACACCACGATCGTGGGGCTGCGCGGCGCTCGACTGACCGGGCTCACCCTCATGATCGACCGGGCGTCCAACGTCATCGTGCGCAACCTGACCTTCGTCGACGCCCGGGACTGCTTCCCCGCGTGGTCGCCCACCGACGGCGACACCGGCAACTGGAACAGCCAGTACGACCAGATCTCGGTACGCCGCAGCGAGCACGTCTGGGTCGACCACACCACGTTCACCGACGGCGACAACCCGGACAGCGCCCAGCCGAGCTACTTCGGCCGGCCGTACCAGGTGCACGACGGCTCGCTGGACGTCACGCACACCGCCAGCTTCGTCACCGCCTCGTGGAACCGCTTCACGGGACGGGACAAGCTGATGCTGATCGGCTCGTCCAACACCGTCGGCCCGGACGTGGGTCGGCTGAAGGTCACTCTGCACCACAACCTCTTCGACGGGGATCTGCAACGGCTGCCCCGGGTGCGGTTCGGTCAGGTCGACGTCTACAACAACCTGTACCGGCTGGGCGGCGACGGCTTCCAGTACGCGCTGGGCGTCGGCGTGCAGTCGGCGATCTACGCGCAGAACAACTTCTTCTCCCTCGACGCGGGTCTCGACCCGGCCGACCTGCTCTACGACTGGGGCGGCACCGCGCTCACCGAGCGGGGCTCCTGGGTGCGCCAGGGCGCCGGCCCGGCCCGGCCGGTCGACCTGCTGGCGGCGTACAACGCGGCGCACGAGCCCGACCTCGGCGCCGACACCGGCTGGACACCGACCCTGCGCCGCGACCCGGTCCTGCCGGCGGCGCTGCTCCCGCTGCTGGTGGGTCCGCTCGCGGGCGTCGACCGGCTGCCGCTGTGACGACTCGCCGTGGTCGGGTCGACGACGCACGAGCCCATCGATGTGGGGAAGATCGGCTATAAGTGACGCATGGACTTCCCGCCGCACCTGGGCAGTATGCCGATGCACGCGATCACCGAGATCCACGGCGAACCGGGCCTGCTGGAGCGCTTCCGGCTGGAGGTCGAACGCTTCGACGACGGCGAACGCGCCCGCCTGTCCGCCGCGCTCGACCTCGCCGCCGAGCTGCACCGCGACGACCGGCGGGTCCGCGAGCCGTACCTCAACCACCTGCTGCGGGTCGCCATCCGGCTCATGCACCACTACCAGGTCCGCGACGTGGACGTGATCGTCGCGGGCCTGCTGCACGACGCGGTGGAGGACCACCCGGCCGAGCTGGCCGAGGGCGGTGGCGACCCGAGGGCCGCGGCGCTGGCCACGCTCGCCGCGCGGTTCGGGTCGCGGGTGGCCACCCTGGTCGCCGCGGTCACCAATCCGGTGTACGACCCGCAGCGTGACCGCAACGACCAGTACCGGGAGCACCTGGCGGTCAGCCTGGACCGGGAGCCCTGGGCGCGGGTGATCAAGGTGTCGGACTTCACCGACAACGGCGTCGGGGTGATCCACACCGTCGGGCCGAAGGTCGTCTCGTCGGCCCGCAAGTACCGGCCGTTGGTGCCGCTCTTCCGGGACCTGATCGGTCGTGCGGACACCCCGCTCTCGCCGGCGGTGAAGGCCCACATCTTCGGCCAGCTGGACCTTGCCGAGGAGCGGTTCAGCGCCATCCTGGACCGGCCGGCCCACACGCACTGAGCCGCTGGGCGGGCCGTCAGACGCCGGCGCCTGGGGCGGGCGCGAACCCGTCCCGGCGCAGGCCCTCGCGCACCAGGTGCTCCAGCCAGGAGGTCGGGGCGACGCCCAGCTCCCGGCCCAGGTCGGCACGGAACAGCTCCAGCCGGCGCACCGCCTCGTTGATGTTGCGTTCGGCCAGGTGCACGGCGATCAGCACGCGGGTGGCGCTCTCGCGCAACGGCTCCAACTGCACGGCGGTCAACGCCACCTGCACCGCCTCGCTGAAGCGCCCCTGCGCGGTGAGCCGTTCGGCGAGCGCCTCCAGCGCGTACAGCTGCATCTGACGCAGCCGCTCCCGCTCGGTCAGCACCCAGTCGTCGTACCAGCCGGGCAGCAGCTCGCCCGTCGCCAGCGCCGGCACACCCGCGCCGACACCCGCCGGCGCCCCGCCGGCCAGCAGCGCCGCGGACGCCGCGCCCAGCGTGGCGACGTCGCTCGTCACACCGGCGGCCAGGGCCAGCCGGTCGTCCTCCTCGACGAGGGGCTCGGGAGTGATCCGGTGCAGCCGCCAGAGCATGGTGCGCAGGTTGGCGCGGGCCCGCTCCTCGTGCGAGCCGGGCCAGAGCGTGCCGGCAGCCTCCCAGCGGGCGCACCGCTGGCGTACGCCGAGATAGGCCAGCAGCCGGCGCGCGCCCTGCGGCACCACGACGGACCGGCCCTCGCGTTCCAGCCCGAACCCGCCGAGCAGACGCAGCGTGTACCGGGTTGGTCGCGCCACACCGGCCTCCTGCGCCCCGGAGCGGAGGTCCTGCGTCGCCTCGTGAACTGCCATCCCTGCGCCCTTCGCACCCGATCACCGGTGTGGGAGTTCCACGCTCGGGGGTGGACGTTCGGCACGCCAGCGCAGTGTCGTCACACCGACCCGGCGAACGGCGGGGATCAGCCGTTCGCCGGAGCGATGGCCGACCGTTCAGCGCAGCTTGCTCAGCGTCCGGGCGTAGCCGGTCCACTCGGCGGCGTCGCCGACGTCGGCGCGTACGCCGGCCTCCTTCATGATGCCGAGCACCCGCTCGGCCGGCGCCTCGGCCAGCTTGCCGAGCGTGCTGATCCCGGCGCGGGTCAGCGCCGCGCGGGCCTTGGTGGGCACCCCGGCGAGCATGGCGATGTCGGCGTCGGCGACGTTCTCCAGTTCCGCGTCGATGCCGAGCGCGGCGGAGACCGCCGACTGGGCGCCCGCGGTGGTCCGGACGATGGCGGCCTCCCGTTCGCTGACCTCGGCGACCATCGCGTCCAGGCTCGGGTAGCTGCTGTCGGCCGGCAGCACCTTGAGCACGTCGCGGATCGTCCGGCCGTCGGCCACCTGGTCCTCGCCGAAGGTACGGATGAACTCCACCACCTTCACCTCGCGCGGGAAGCGCTGCCGGACGTCGGCGTTCTCGACGGCGTACCTGTCGAGGTAGGCGGCACCCCGGACCTTCGGGCCGGCGACCACGTCCACGCCGAGGGTCTCGACGGCCGGCAGCACGATCGTGCCGGCCTTGGTCTGCCAGATGCTGACCTTCTTGTCCATGAACATCGTGGTGCCCATGTACCTGCCGAAGTCGAGCGTGCCGATGTAGTTGGGGATCTGCTCGATCTGGTACGGGCCGGGGCTGACCTTCGTCTCGTGCACCGTGGAGTGCAGCCGGTTGATCTCGGCGCGGATCTCGTCGAGCAGCCGGCGCAGGCTCACCCGCATCGCCGCCATGCAGGAGAACGCCTTGGCCAGGTCGGTGCCGAGGTGGTCCAGGTCGTGCTCGATGCGGTGGAACCGCTCGTTGAAGCCCTGCTCGCCGGGCGTCTGCCCGGCCTGCACGACGTCCTCGCCGTCGACCCAGTCGGTGTGGGCGAAGGTGCGGGCGAACGGTGGTGGCGCGCAGCCCGGCTCCACCGCCGCGAACGGCTCGGCGTAGCTGAACACCCGCTTCGCGGTGCCCACGTTCTCGTAGATCCAGGAGGAGACCAGCACGCTGGCGTCCGAGGCCGGGATGCCGTGCTTGGTGAACGCCTCGTACAGCTCGGTGACGGTCACCCCGTCGTAGTTGATCTCGCTCGCCATTGTGGTGTCCCTCTCAGAGCTGGTCGTACACGCCGCGGTGCCGGCGCTGCTGGAAGGTGCGGAAGGTGCGGGCCACCGCGGGGCGCAGCGGCTCGGCGTCGCCGTCGGCGTCGAGGTCGACGTGGTCACGCCGGATACCGAAGGTGTTGATCTCCACGCCGAGTGGGCAGACCCGCGTCAGCGTGTTCATCAGCCGCTCGTACTGGGCCAGGGTCAACGCCACCCCGTCGGGCAGCTCCACCCGGAACTCGTACGGGTCGGTCAGTCCGGTCCGCACGTAGGACAGCGCCACCACCGCGACCAGACCGGCGTGGGTGGGGCGCAGCGTGGTCCGCGCGCCGACCGCCTTGATGTCCGCGGTGCCGCCGCCGAGCCCCACGGTGTACCAGCGAAAGCCGGTGGCCCGCCGCTCGGCCAGGTTGAGCCCGGCCTGGGGCAGCCCGATCACGCTGCACACCAGCAGCACCCGGTTGCCGGTGTCGACAAGCGGCAGCGCGGCGGCGAGGTGCTGGTCGCGCAGCAGGCCGACCAGCCGGGCCAGCCGGTCGGCGGCGGCCGGCTGCCCGGCGATCAGCGCGGACGCCAGCGCCGCCGGCAGCTCGATGGTCTCCACCAGCTCGTCGGGGAGGCGGTTCAGCGCGGCCACCACGGGCGCCGGGTCGCGCACGGCGGGCAGGCCGGCGGCGGCCAGGACCGCGTCGACCGGCTGCCCGGCCGGCCGGGTCGGTACGGCCGCCCACCGGGTCCGGGCCGCCGCGTCGGTCATCGGCGTCCACGCCGACTCCCCCGCGCCCGTCCAGGCCGTCGCGGCGGCGGTCAGGCCGGCCAGCAGCAGCGCGTTGCCACCCGGGTCGCCGGGCGCGTGGAACTGCGCCTCGACGGCCACGTCGGCGCCGACCGTGGCGGTCGTGGGCGCGGTCACGGCCAGCCCACGGGTGGGCAGGTGCGACAGGTACATCCTGGTGGTGCTGATCCGGTGCGTGGTCTGCACCCCGCACACGCGCCACAGCCAGGCCACCTCGCCGTCGGCCCCGACCGTGGGCACGCCGGCGGCGCGGGCCGCGGCGATCAGGGCCTCGGCGGTCCGGTCGCCGGTGACCGCGCGGCCGGTGTCCAGCACCCGGTTGCGCAGGTCGGTGGCCTGCGCGGGGGTCGGCCAGCTCACGTCCACGCCGAGACCCAGCTCGTAGCGGCTGCCACCGGCGTCGTCCTGGGCCCGGGTCACCTGCCACACGATCGTCGAGCCGAGGGCCCGGCAGACCCGCCCGGCCCGGTCCAGCGCGGCGGCCAGCGGCGGCGCGACGGCGTGCCCGCTGTCGAAGGCGTACGACTGCCGCAGGCTGGCGCGCAGCGCCGTGACCTCGGCCAGCCGGCCGGACGGCAGCGCCCGGGCGGCGTGCGTGGTGTTGTTCGGCGGGGTGTTGGCGGGCAGCACGAGGCGGTCGCGGCGCAGTTGGGCGAGGAAGTTCGTGCGGTGCTGCGGGTCACCGGCGGCGACCAGCCGGATCGCCACCGCGAACCGGTCGTCGTCCTCGCGCAGCGTGAACCGGGAGCCGCCGGGCAGGTCGGCGAAGAGCCCCGCGTTCGGGTCGGTGTCCGCGCCGGGGCCGTTGAGCAGCCGGCGGATCGCGCCCGGAGTGGGCAGCAGGAACCGCCGGTAGAGCCCCAACCGGTGGGCGTACGCGGCGTCCGGCTCGCGGGCCGGCGGGGCCAGGCGGCGGGCGTACACGTCGCCGCTGGTCGGCTCGTGCACCAGCTCGTCGACGAACCGGGCCACCCCGACGTCAGCGCCGATCCGGTCCAGCGCGTCGCGTCGGGCGTGCGCGAGGGTCCGGTACGCGTGCACCTCCCGCGCCGCGCGGCGCAGCCGGTGCTTCTCGTACGACACCAGGTACAGCAGCCGGCCCAGGTTGCCCTCGACGACGGCCAGCTCGACCACTGCGGTGAGCGCCGCACCGGTGAGCGCCGTGGCGGCCGCCCCGTCGACGGCCCGCTCGGCCGTCACGGCGACGGTGAACGGCGCGACAAGCGGCTCGTCGGCGGTGTCCGGCGCGTACGCCGGCACCGACGCGCCCGCGGCGGACCAGGGCGCGAAGACCACCGGCGGCAGCACCCGCTCGTGCGCGCCGCCCGGGTCGACGGTGACCGTCACCCGGACCGACTCCTCGACCAGGTCGCCGCGCAGCACGACGGTGAGCACAGGGTGTCGGCTGGTCCAGTCCACCGCGGCGGCCCCGGTGGTGGCCAGCGGCACGACGACCCGGCGGACGGTTCCCGGGTAGGGGCCCTCCAACTGGTCGACGAGGTTGCGTTCGACGGACGGGTCGGCGCCGTCCACAGGCACCCGGATGTCGGTCATCGCGCCCCCGCTCAGACGATCCGGAACGGCCGGGGATCGTCCCGGTCGACGTAGACGGGCACCTGGTTGGCGGCGAGCACCGCGTTGTCGCCGACCGGTAACCGCTGCACGCCGTCGCCGGTGGGCGCGCTGCCGGTCACCACCACCGCCGAGTCGGCCGGGAAGCGCACGAGGCGCAGTCCGCGTACGTCGGCGACGCCCGGCTCGTTCATCAGCGTCCAGATCACCTCGGCGGCCCGGACCGGCTCGCCGAAGGGCAGCTCGTCGACGTAGCGGCGCAGCCGCGCGTGCAGCCGGGCGCGCAGCTCGGTGGCGGCGGTGGACGCGTTCACCGTCTCCTTCGAGCCGGTGGGCAGCGGCAGGCCGCGGATCACCAGGTCCGCCTCGACGCCGATGCCGACCTCGTCGGCCCGGTCCACCGAGGCGAAGATGCCCACCGGGCGCAGGTCCTCGATGACCGACTCGACGGCGGCGTGCAGCCCGTCCGGCCCGTCCCAGATCGCGGCGGCGGTGGGCGCGACGAGCACCGTGACGTAGTACGGGTTGCCCAGGTCGCGTTCGGTGCTGAAGACCCGCTCGATGAAGTTGAAGTTGCCGAAGATCGACTGGTTGAGGTCCAGCCCGCCCCGGCCGTCGAAGACCTGCACCTGACGTACGCCGGGCACGGTGGCCACGGCCAGGCCGATCGCCTCGGCCGTCCAGATCGAGCGGGGCGCGGCCAGCAGCAGTTGCCGGTAGCGGGCGTCGGAGACCTGCTGTTCACCCCCGGTCAGCGCGACGGTGTGGGTGATCTCGACCAGTTCCTTGCCGGCGGCCTGCTCGGCGTCGTCGAGGTCGGCCAGCAGGGTGTCGGCCCGGTTCCAGCGGTCGATCTTCTGGTTGGCCTGCGTCGGGTCGAGGTTGTGCGCCGGGCCGGGATAGAAGGCGGCGACGGCCGGTTCGCGCTCGGCGACGGCGGCGGAGAGCACCACTGTCTCGTCGAGGGCCACGTGGTGCCCGCCGGCGGTGGACAGCCGGGCGCCCCGGGGCAGCGTGAGTGGGGTGTGGCCGGTGGGCAGAGCCGCCTTCAGCTTCAGCTTCACCGTGCCTCGCGCCGGTAGGTACGGCCGGGCGATGCCGAGTTCCTCGCCGAGTCGGGTCAGCGCGTCGGCGGTCGCCGACACGACGAAGGAGTTGTCGTAGACCGCGCCGAGCGCCGCCCACAGCCGGGCGTCCTCCAGGGCGGCCAGTTCGAGGACCTTGCGCAGCACCGCGCCGCTGGTCAGGTCGACGTCCTCGCCGAAGAGCAGTCGGGCGGTGGCCAGCTTCTCGGCGAGCAGCCGGGCGAAGGACTTGGGCACGAAGCCGGTCTCGACGATGCCGAAGCCGGTCGAGCCGGTGGCCCGCAGCGCGGCGGCGTCGACGGCGAGGACGTCGGCCAGCTCGGCCGGGAGGGTCGGGTCAGACACTGGGCAGCTCCCCGAGGCGCACCGAGAGCCGGTCGTCGGTGATGGTTTCGAACTGGACCTGCACCTGCAGGGTGCGTGCGGCGCGCAGCGCGGCGGCCGACGCGTCGTCGGCGCGGCCCGCGCCGAGTCGACCGTCGTCGAGGTTCACGTCGACGATCTTGCGGACGCGGGGGTCGCGGTCGAGCAGCGTGATGATGCCGATGCGGACCTGCTCGCGGATGAGGTTCGGCTCGATCTGCTCGGCGAGGGCGTTGAGCCCGTCGAAGCCGAAGGTGGCGTCGAAGACGTTCGAGCCGCGCAGCGTGGTCAGCGCCACCGCGAGGCTCTGCGCCACGTTGCCGGTTCCTTCGACGAGGGCCAGCGCCCGGCCGTTCGGGCCGTCGTCGAAGACGATGTCGCGGGCCAGGTCGACGCCGGGCATTGTGGGTTCGAAGGCGAGGCCCCAGCCGAGGTAGCGGCGTTGGGCGGCCTGCCGTTCGCGTTCGGTGCGGTCCATCTCAGACCGCCTTCAGCTTGCTCTGCCCGGCGCTGGCCGACAGGCCGGGGCTGGAGCCGTCGGTGGCGCCGCTGAGGGTGTCCAGTGCCACCCCGGCCCCGCCGACCTTGAGCTTGCCGGCGGAGCCGGTAGCCGTGGTCACCGTGGCGCACTGCTTGGTGGAGTTGCTGGTGGTGATGGTGCACCCGGCCACCGATTTTCCGCTGATCCCGTCCGGCCGGGTCACCGCGACGTGATCGACAGTGAGCTTGCTCTGCCCGGTCGGGGAGACCTTCCCCTGGTTGGGGCAGTGCACGTCGCTGGACGTGGTGAGCACGAATGCCATCTCGCTCTCCTCAGTGGACGTTCATCGCGTTGTCGACCTGGACGTCGACGTCGTCGGCGGCGATGCTCACCGTGCCGCCGCTGATGTTCACCGCGCCGTCGCCGGCGTCCAGGTCGATCCGGGTGGCGGTGATGGTGATCGAGCCGTCCTGCTTCATGACGATCGACGAGCCGCCGGCGGCGTGCTCGATGGTGATGCTGTCGGCCTCGTCGGCGCGGGCCGGGCGCTGCCCGCGCCCCTGCAACTGGGCGCGGCCCACCCGCACGGTCAGCTCGCCCAGCTCGATGACCCGGTTGCCGTCGCCGTCGGTGAGGTCGTGCGTGACCTTGCCGTCGTGGTCGGCGGGCACCACCGTGTCGCCGATCGACGAGCGGCTGTTCGTGGCCACCCCGACCGGAAGCGACAGCCACCAGTCCCCCGGCTGCGACACCGGGGCGTGCCCGGTGGGCCAGAGCGCGCCCACCTCGACCGGGTCGTCGGGGGCGCCGTTGCGGTAGGCCAGCGCCACCCGGGTGCCCGGGTAGCGGGGCAGGATGAGCCCGCAGCCACCCCACGCGAACGGGGTCAGGTAGGTCACCCCGGGCAGCGGCGCGGGCTGCTCCCGGCGTACCGGCAGGCGGCGGGCGGCGTTGGGCCGGCCGTCCGGGCGGACCAGGCCCTCCCACACCGTCTCGGTCTGCGCGGGCGGCTCGACCGCGCCGCTGGCGTTGGTGGCGGCGGCGCGCACCTCGCCGATCTCCAGGCCGCGCGTCTCGCCCCGGGCGGCCCGGGCCGCGCGGCGCACCGCCTCGGCGGCGGCCACCCCTGGCGACGACGCCGGGCCGGCCGGCTCGGCGGTGGCCACACCTGACGAGTCGCTCCAGGTGTCCCACGCGCTCGCGCCCGAGGTGACCTCGACGCCCTGCACGACAGTGACGAACCCGGCGGTACGCGAGAGGGTGTGCCGGGCCGCGCTGAGGTAGAGCACCTTCGCCCCCGCGCCCAGCTCCCCCGTCGACGGGGCGAACGGCGCGGCGAACGAGCCCAGCAGCGCCGCGCCGACGCTGCCCAGCGTGGTGGCCTCGTCGGTCGCCGGCGGATCGAAGCGCACCAGGTCGCCGGGCTTCAGGTCGGGGCGGCCCTTGAGGGTCAGCGTCCACGCCCTGCGCCGCGGCGCGGCCGTGCCGCCGGCCTCGGTGGCCGCGTACGGGTCGGTGTCCTGGGTGCCGTTCTCGGTGCACTCCAGCAGGCCGGTGGCGAGCGTCAGCGGCTTCGGCTCCCCCTGCGGGTACGGGATCGGCCGCTTCCCGACGTGCACGGTGCCGTCGCGGATCAGCAGCATCCCCCGCCCGTACGCGTTGAGCGACTGCTGCAACGCGCCGCCGATGCGTTCCAGCGCGGCGCGGTAGAGCAGCCCCGCCCCGAAGGCGACCCGCTCGTCGCCGGCCGCCTCGGTGGCGCCGGTGGTCATGGTGCCGTCGGGGTTGGCGCCCCACCCGGTCACGTCGACCCGGGTCCGCTCGCCGATGGCCTGGATCGCGGCGGTGAAGGTGGCCGCCTCGAACCGTTCGGCGACGCGCTGCCCGAGCCGGGCGTACGCCTGCTCGACGAGGGTCAGCTCGGTGTCGTACGTCCGCTCCCCGGTGAGCCGGCGCACCTTGGTGACCCGCAGCACGGCGACCAGTGCCTGGGTCAACTCGGCCGGGGTCGGGCCGGCGTTGACGCCGACCAGGTTGGTGAAGAACGCGCCGACGGAGGTGTTGGCGTCGCGCCAGTACAGGTGCAGTTTCGCCACCAGCGGCGGCTGCCCCTCGGCGGTGCGCAGCGCGGCGAAGTGCTCGTCGATCAGCCCCTGCACGGTGATCGTGTACGCGCCGGGGCCCAGCCCGTCGGGCAGCGCGGCGTCGATGGCCGCGTAGTAGTCGGCACTGGACAGGGTGAGCGCGACGTCGGGGCTGAGCCCGGTCGACGTCTCCCGGTGGAACGTGATGGTCCAGCCGGCGTCGTTGCCGACCGCGCCCTGGCGCACCTGGCCGGTCTGGAACGGCGTGAGCGTCACCGCAGCACCCTCCGCATCTTCTTGTCGAGCAGGTAGCGGTAGCGCAGCCTGCCGGGGCCCAGCTCGGACTCGACGCGCTGCGCGGGTGGGCGGCGACGCCAGACGAACTCGTTGATGGGCGGCGGCCCGAAGGTGTCGACCGCCCGGTCGGCGGGCCGCCAGGCCACCGTCAGCGTGGAGCCGTAGTCGCCGGAGCCGCGTACCGTGCCGGCGTGCAGCAGCCAGGCGAGCACGACCACCTCGACGGCGACCGGGGCGGGCCCGGCGGAGTCGACGGGTGTGCCGGCGTCGGGGCAGACCCGGCGCAGGCCCGCGGCGAGCGGCACCGAGCCGAGGATCCGGGTGCCCTGGCGGACGACCAGGCGCAGCGGCACCCGGCCGACCAGTGCCGGCGCCCGGGGCGTGGCGGGCGGCGCGGGTCGGGGCGTCAGGTCGTCGGCGGAGGTGCTCACCACCGCGAGGGGGTCGGTGGTCAGCCACTGCCGGGCCAGCCCGGTGGGCAGGATCAGCACCCCGTGCACACCGGCGCCCAGCTCGACCCGGTGCGGCAGGCCGGCGGTGAGGCTCTGTCGGACCTCGGTGAATCCGTCGGGCACCTCGATGGGCGTCTCCGGCAGCAGGTAGCGGTCGATCGGAAACTGTGGCATCAGTTGCCCAACCCGTCGGCGAGCGCGCCGACTCCGATGCTGGCCACGTCGAGCAGCTTGCCGAGCAGGCTGGGACGGGGCACGTGGACGAGGGTGATGGTGGTGTCCAGGACGTCGCGGCGGGCGGCCGAGGCGTTGAAGGTCAGCGACTGCACCTGCATGTCGGTGCGGATGGTCATCGACGTGACCAGGATGAGCCCGCCGAACTTGCCCCCGGAGTACGCCGCGAGGGCGGTGCCGCGCTTACTGGCCTCGGCCATCGTCTCCAGGGCGAACTTCCAGGCGTAGCGTTCCGCGCCGACCAGCACGCCGGTCAGGGTGATGGTGTCGTCGTGGGTGGCCACGATGGCCTTGTGCGCCGTCGAGCCGATCGGCGGCAGGTGGTAGGTCTGGGCGAGGGAGATGGCGGTGACCGCCCAGAGTGGGATCGGCAGCACCCCGTCGCTGATGATCGCCGACGGGACCGTGCCGTAGCGCATGAAGCTGCTGGTGATGGCCATGCTCAACGCCCTCCGGTAGGTGGCAGCGGCACCGGCGTACCGGTGGGCTCGACGGCCAGGCCCAGGTCGCGCAGCGCCTGGGTGATCTCGCGGACCTCGCCCGCGGCGCTGGTGACCCGCAGCCGCAGCCGTCGTTCCTCCAACGCCGCGCTGATGCGGGCGGGTCGGGTGGACGCGGAGCCGCGCCGGTTGATCCGGTCGATCTCGGCGGCGGCGTCCTCCATCCGGGAGATCGCGTCGAGGATGCGCGGGTCGGGGGTGAAGCCCGGGTCGTCGCGTTGCAGCCGCGCGATGGCGTCACGGAAGTCGGCGGCGTCGCGGCGCAGGTTGACCGCCAGGTTGTCGGTGAGCGCGCTGACCCCGGCGACGCTGCTCGCCCGGTGCGACTTGTCGTCGAGGAGCCACACCCAGCCGTCGTGGCCGATGCCGACCAGGTCGGTGCCGGCGACCTTGACGTTGGCGTCCGGTCCCTTGAGGAACAGCTCGATGCTGCTCAGGGAGAACGCGGCGCTGTACTCACCCAGGACGCCCCGGCCGTAGGTGACCATGTCGTGGCGCAGGTAGGCGCGGAAACCGGGGCCGTCGTCGGCGCGTCCGCCCCGCTCGCGAAAGCGCCGCCACAGGGTAGCCAGGGCCTCCGGGTTGTGCACGGCGAGTTGCTGGGTGAGCCAGACGTCACCGCCGGCCACCACAGCCCGCAGGTCCGGATCGCCGATGCGGGCCAGCGCGTCGGCGAGGCGGGCGTCGCTCATCTGCAGGCCGCGCGAGCGGGCCCGGCCGAGGTCGTCGACGGCGGTGCGCAGCCGGGCCAGCTCGTCGGGGGTGAGCCGGCCGCCGAGGCGCGTCTCCAGGGCGGCGACTGCGGCCCGCTTGCCACCCTCGCTCTCGGCGGCGACCGCGCGCCACAGCGCGGCCGGTTCCAGCTCGGCGGCGCGGCGCAGCGCCGCCTGCCGGTCCGCCGGCATGGCCCGGAACGCGTCGCCGACGATCGCGGCCGGTTCGACGTGCCGACCGGCCGCGCCGCCGCCGTCGAACTCGCGCAGCAGCGAGTCGGCGTACGCGCCGGCGTCGTCGGCCAACCGCAGCGGCGCGTCGCCGACGATGCCTTCGCGAGGTCGGCTCAGCTCGCGCATCTCGGTGCTGAGCTGGTCGAAGTACTCCCCGAGGGTGGCCACCCGCACCCCGTCGGGCAGGGTGCCGCCCTCCAGCACGTGGTCGAGGATCGCGGCGATGTTGTCCCGCAGGACGGCGATGCGTTCCAGCCGGTTCAGCGCATTGCCCAGGTGCAGGTCACCCACGTCGTCGACGATGCGGCGGATGAGGTGCTCCAGCAGCCGCCGGGACCGCACCTCGCCGGCCTCGCTGTGTTCGGCGATCGTCCGCATGAACCGGCGCAGCCGGGGGTTCGCGTCGGCGGCGGCGTGCACGGCGGCGGCGTCGAGGAACCGGCCGGCGCGGAACCGGCGGGGCCCGGTCACTGCCGCACCACAGGCACGCGCGGGCCGGCCCCGGCAGCGTGTTGCGAGTCGAGCACCATGAGGATGAACCGGGCGCCCTCCGGGCCGCCGACCGCGCCGCTGAGCATCGCCTCGCGCTCCACGTACGCGAGGATCGGCTCCATCAGTTTCTGCACGACCCGTTCCAGCACCTCGTTGAGCAGGATCTCGGTGAGGAACCCCTGGAGCAGATCGCGGGAGGCGGCTTCGACGATCTGCCGGGTGACCCGGCGTACCACGTACCCCCGGGCGGCGCGCAGCCCCGCGCGGACGCCGAAGCGCAGCGCGACCCGGCCGCCGCGCACGGCCGCGCCGCCGATGGTGCCGGCCTCCGGGATCAGCGACAGGGCCAGCCCGAGGTACGCGGCGAACAGTTCGACCTCGACCTCGGTACGGGTGAGCACCAGCTCCGGGTCGAGCATGGAGGAGTAGAGGCGGGCCCGCTGGTGGGCGTGCGCCACGTCGACGGCGGCGACTGCCACCCCGACCACGAAGCCCAGCGGCGGGCAGAGCAGCGACAGCGCGATGATCCCCACCATGATGGCGAACGCGCTCAGCGCCTCCCGGCCCAGCTCGGTGCTGAACAGGCTGTCGACGCCCGTGGCGTAGTAGAGGTTGCCGCCGAAGAACTCGCCGAGCTGCTGGTGCGTGACCAGGTGGATGCCCTGCAACGCGAACCGTCCGCCGGCGATGGTGGCCGACGGGATGTGCTCGCTGATCCGGCTGGACCGGAAGGCGAAGTGCGCGTCGGTGCGGGCGCGGCCCAGCATCTCGGTGTTGTTGCGCCGCATGTCCTGCAGCACCCGCCACAACTCGTCGCGGATCGCCGACCGGTTCCCGGCGAAGCGTTCCAGCACGTCGGGCAGGTCGGTGATCTGCTTGACCAGCGGGTCGACGCCCTCGGCCTCGCCGCGCTGGATGACAAGCGCCTGTTCGATCTCGGCGAGGGTCCACAGCACCGCGTGGGAGTCGCGGATGCGGGTGACGCCGTCGCGTTCGACGATCTCACCGGCCGCGCCGGGGCTGGTCAGGGCGGCCTCGGTGGCCAGGAACGCGGTGGAGATGGCGCGGGCCGCGCCGTACCAGGCGGTGGACGGGTTGGCCATGCTCACCGTGGCGAGGACGCCGCCGCCGGCGTCGGTGTGCTGGGCCGTCCACCGGGCCGCCTCGTGCCGGCGCAGCCGCTCGCGCAGCCCCTGCAGTTCGGCGTAGTCGGTGAGCTGGGAGACCATCAACCGCTCGAAGATCGGCGCGTACCTGTCGAAGTTGGTGATCCGCGCGTTGATGCCGCTCTGCGAGCTGAGCAGCAGTTGCACGAGCATGGCCTGGCTGCCGACGACGAACAGCTGCCCCACCGCGGCCTTGACGGCCGGGCTGAGCGCCTGGACGAAGTGCAGGTTCCAGGAGGCGGACGTGTCGATCCAGCCGCCCTGGACGCGGGCGAAGTGCTCGGGCTGGCTGTAACGGCGCATGACCAGTTGGGCGAGGTGGTCCAGGCGGGGCACCACGCCGGCCAGGTGGCGCAGGAACTGCACGGCCGGCGAGGCGACCGGCCGGAAGTCCAGCGGACCGAGGCGGCCGGAGCCCTCGGGGACGGGTCGGGTGAACGCCTCGCGTTCGGCCGCTCCGACGAGCAGGCTGATCGCCGCGGCCCGGCCGCGCAGCACGGCGGCGGCCTGGAGGCAGAAGTTCGCCGGGTAGCGGCACGGCTCACCCATCTGCAGCCGGAACGCGATGTCGTCCATCAGCCGACGCAGCTCGTCGCCGTCCGGCCCGAGGGCGGCCAGCTCCGGCTCCCCGTTGAACGACGCACACGCGGGCATCGTCGAGTGCCCGGCGCCGACGACGGGGAACCGGCTGCCCTCGGCGCCGGCCGGCGCGCTCGGGCTGCTCGGGTCGAAGACGAACCCGCCCCGCCGGCCACTGCCGCTGCCGTCCCCGGTGCCGCCGGCCCCACCCGACCCCGTGCCCGTCCCGGTGCCCGTGCCCGTCCCGGTGCCCGTGCCCGTCCCGGTGCCCGTGCCCGTCCCGGTGCCCGTGCCCGTCCCGGTGCCCGTGCCCGTCCCGGTGCCGGTGCCGGTGCCGGTGCCGGGTGGCGCGTTCGGGTCCGGCGGGGCCGCCGGGTGCTGCTCGACGGTGATCGGCAGCAGGTTTGCCGTACCGGTCCAGTGCAGGGTGGCGTCGGTCTCCTCGGTGCCGACCAGCAGCAGGGACACCCCGCCGATGCTGACCACCACCAGGCACGTCGGCGTCGCCCCGCCCACCGAGGCGAGGATCGCGTCGACCCGCCGGGTCACCTCCGCGTCGACGGCCCGCTCGATCTGCGCCTGGTACTCCTCGGCGCTGGTGGTCTCGCCGCGCGGCGAGGCGGTCCGCAGCCGCTGCCGGATGTCGGCGCTCAGCTCCTCGTCCACCATGGCGACCAGGGCGCTCCGGTCGGCGACCGGCCGTCGCTGCACCGTTCCGGGCTGCGGGCTGGGCACCCGCTCCTCCACCTCGAAGTGCGGCTGCGGCGTCGCCCGGAACACCGTCTCGCCGAACCGCTCGAAGGTCAGGACCGACAGTGGCGTGGTGGTCACCATGATCGCCCAGACCGGGCGGCCGTCGGGGCCGACCACCCGCGCGATGATCCCCTGTGGTGCGCCCGACGGCAGGCCGCCGTGCTGGCGTACCGCCTCGCGGGCCAGCTCGGCGAAGTGATCGGCCAGGTAGGTGGCTGGTCGCAACAGCCACTGGTAGGTCACCGGAGGCGACTCGTCGCCGTCCACCGGCACCTCGGCCGCGTCACCACCGTCGTCGTAGGACGGCACCCGGTAGACCGCGAGGAGGTGCCGCATCCGCTGCGGGTCGAACAGCTCGGTAGCCGGTCGGCTCAGCGGCGCGGCCACCCCGGCGGGCAGCCCCGGGTCCAACCGCGCCGCGCCGACCACCTCGTCGATGCGCCGGCGCAGCCGGGCCTCGAAGGCCCGCCGATCGTCCGGCGACACCCGCTCGGCTGCCGCGCCGGTCCACCGGAAGTCCGGCGCCGCGGCGCGTACCTCCAGATAGCCGCCGCGCGGCGCGACCACCTCCTGCCGGGAGCGTTCCAGGGCGCGGGCCAGGGCCGCGGCGAGCGCGTGGGTCACGACCGTCGGCCGCTCGGTCACCGACCGGGCGTCCAGCCGGATCCGCACCGGCACGTGCACCGAGATGGCCACCGTCAAAACCGCCCGTCCAGGTGCTCGGCGAGGCGGGCCAGCGCGAGGTCGGCGAGCGCGTCGGCGTCGAGGGCGCCGCCGGCCGCGACCACCTCGATCTCCACCGGGAAGTGGTACGCGATGACCGCACGGTCGTCCTCGGCCACCTGCTCGGCCTCCGCCTCGCTGCCGGCCGCCGGCAGCACCAGCTCACCCGCGTGCACCAGGGCCAGCCCGGTACGGGTGACCCGCGCGGCGCGGCCAGCTCCGGTCGCCATCTGCTACCTCCGGTTCCTCGTCGGTCGGTTACGGCAGGACGGACGGGTCGCCGGTCTTCGGGTCGACCGAGGCGGCCAGGCTGAAACCGCTGAAGGTCGCCGCCGGGGCGCCGGAGATGGTGGCGGTGGTGGGTGTCGCGCTGGTGATCAGGCAGTCCCGCAGCACGAACGACGAGAACGCCCAGTCGTCGCCGGTGTGCTCCAGCAGGGCGATGTCGAACAGCTCGCCGTCGAGCGCCAGCTTGGTGAGCCGGCCGGCCACGTCCCCGATCGCCTTGACGGTCATCGTGAAGTTCATCGACACCGGCGCGTGGATGACGCCCATGTGGGTCACCTCGCACGAGTGCAGCGCCTCGACGTTGAGCGAGAAGGACGGGCTGAACGAGTCGATCGGGCTGATCAACACCGTCTCGGTGCCCTTGGTGTACTGCACCGCGAGGCGGGTCTTCCACTCCATGGTCTGGTTCCTCCGGTCAGAACTTGGCCACGAGCGTGACCAGCAGGCGGCTCACGGCCGGGCCGTACGTGACGGTGACGACCAGGTCGACGGTGCGGTCGGCCCGGGCGGCGGTGACGATCGAGGTGTCGGTGGCGGTACGGGCCACCTCGGGGATGGTGAGGATGTCGAGCACCGGGATCTCGACGCGGTAGTCGTCGATGACCGCCTGCCGCTTGAGCGGGCCGAGGATGCCGTCCACCTGGGTCTTGAGCAGGGTCATGCCCGGCTTGGTGATGCGGGCGTCGCCGACCAGGCCGATGAGACCGGCGCGGAGCATGAACTCGATCGCATCGAGGGTGCGGACCAGATCGACGTGCAGCAGGCTCGCGTCGGTGGTGAACAGCCGCCCGTCGGCGAAGTGCAGGCTCTCGCCGGTGATCAGCGTCGGGTCGATGATCGGGGTGAGGTTGGCCTCGGAGAGGCCCTTGATCTCGGCCGGGCTGTACTGCTTGGCGACCGGGATGGCCACCCCACGGATCTTCTTCAGGACGATGCTGTGGTGCACCGGCAGGCCGGCCACGGCCGCCATCGCGGCGGTGGCGGCGTCGCCGTCGGCGCCCCGGGCGGCGATCATCACCATCCGGCTGGTGCTGCTCTTGAGCGGGTTCGCCGCGGTGGTGATGTCGGCGACGTAGCCGGGGCTCTTCTCGGTGGCCGGGTTGACCATGGCGAAGCCGATCCGCCGCTGGCCGGCGGCCGACATCGTCTCGACGTGCGCCTTGAGCGCCTGCAACCCGGTGGGCGCTCCGGCTCCGGCCGGGTTGCCGACTGTCGACTCGTTGGCCAGCGACACCATTGTCACGTCGTCGGCGGCCTCCAGACCGCCGAGCGCGGCGGCGTAGTCGTCGCCGGCGACCTTGACCCCGTACACCTTCGCCGGCCGTGGGTCCTGCAGGAACGCCAGTTCCAGCGAGTTGTAGAGGGCGTTGCGGACCACGTTGCCGGCCTGCCGGCGGGCGAAGTTGGTGACCGCGTCGTCCAGGGTCTCGATCCGGACCGGCGTGTTCGCCGCTGCGGAGCCGCCGTCGGCCGTGGACGGCGCCTTGCCCACCACGGCGATGACGCCCGGCGAGCGCTGGGCCAGCGGCGCCGGTGGCGGCACGATCCGGACCTCGATGAACGGGAATGCTGCTGTCGGTGCCACGGGTCCTCCCGGACGAAGTTGCTGCTGGTCGGGGTTCTCAGGTCGACACGGCGGCCAGTCCGATGCCGCTGCGGGCGAGCCACTGGCCGGCGCGGGCGAACCGGGTGGCCCGCTTCTGCGCGGCGGTCCCGGCGTCACCGCCGGGCCAACCGTCGTCGTCGAACGTCTCGATGGGGACCACCCAGACGGCGACCACCCGGTGCCGCCGCCGGACGTCGTCGGGTGCGGGCACGTCCAGGCCCAACTCCTCGGCGCGGGCCCGGACCAGCCGCGTCTCGACGAGCAGGTCGGCGAGGGAGAAGCCCCGGTCGCGGATCAGCACGGCGGCGGCGAACGGCAGTGGACGGGGTGTGGGCGGCGCGGCCGGCGGCGCCGCGTAGCGCAGCCGTACGGTGGCGCCGGCGGTCTGCCCGCGCATCCGCGCCACCAGGTCACCCGCGTTCGCGGCGCCGACGCCGGCGAGCAGCCGGTCCAGGTGCGCGTCGGTGAACGCGGCCGGCTGGTGCAGGCCGGCGCGCAGCCGGGCCACCAGTCGGGTGCGCCGCTCGGTCTCCAACAGCGCCGGGTCGGTCGGCAACGCGCCGAGGTCGGCGATGATCTGCGGGTCGACGTCGAAGGCCGGCACCGCCACGTCGAGGTCCTCGACCCGGTCCCGGGCGAGGCTCGTACGCACCACCAGGCTGCCCCGCCAGAGCGCGTCGATGCGCAGCGCCGACCCGCCGAGTCCGTGCAGCCGGACGCGCAGCTCGGTACGGGTGGTGCCGCCGGAGCCCAGCCACTCCCCCTCGGCCAGCGTCGCGGGCGCGGCGGCGAAGCCGAGGGTCAGCTCGTCGAAGACCGCCGCGTACGGGGGCGCGACAGGCATCGCCTCGGTGTCGTACGCGGCCTCGACCAGGTGGGCCAGCGACGCGTCGTCGAAGACGGCGGCGCGGGTGCCCGGATCGGCCAACCGCACCAGCACCCCGTCGACGAAGTCCACCGCACCGGCCTCCCCGCTGCCCCGGCCAGGGCACGCCGCCCGGCTGGGCACGAGGATCGCGAAGGGGCCGTCACCCGAGCGTCACCACCAGCGTCACCGCGCCCGGACGCGGCCCGGACTGTCGGGAACTGAGCACCCGCACAGTCGGGGCCGGCTGTTTCCGCCCGGGCGTCGTCGGGCTGGCGTGGTCCCGGCGGGAGGCGCGACCCGGCGCTGTCCAGCCCCGGTCACCCGTGCGAGCGGGCCGTCACCGACCGCGCCGATCCGGCCGGGGCGACGCCTCGAGGGCCGGCCGACCGCGACCGGCCGGCCCTCGGGTCGGTCAGAGCCGGTAGAAGTCGGTGTAGTGGTTGGGCGAGAACCAGGTGACGCCGCTGCTGCGGTTCACCACGATGCGGTACGCGTCGCGGGCGGCGCCCTGGGTACGCGGGTACACGTCGTACTCGTAGTAGGTGGCGTTGGCGGGCAGTTGACCCTCGTTGTTGTAGAACCGGCCGCCGGCGAAGTTGGACAGCCCGCCACTCCAGGAGTACCAGCCGCGGCTGGTCGGGAAGCCCTTGGCGGACCAGCCGGAGCGGGCGGTGCGCGCGTCCGCGCAGCGGCTGACGGTGCAGGAGCTGTAGACCGCGGCCGACGCGGAGTCGGTCAACCGTGGGGCCACCACGGACGGGCCGACCAGCGCGGCGGCGATCATGGTGAGGAGCAGGGCGAGGGTGGTGGTACGCCGGCGGATCGCGCCGAGCGTGGCCAGCGGGGACACGAGGGTGGACACAGGCTGCCTCCAGACCATCCGATCCATCGATCCGCGTGATTGGCGGACCGGACCCAGTCTCGCCCGTGCGGGCCGTCAGCGACAGCCCGCGCCACCTCAACTGCTCCACAATGATCGGTGAACCCCGGACGACGGCCCCGCGGGCGCACCCCGCCCAGACCAGTGCCGACCCAACCGGGGCCATCGGCGCGGCTACGGGCATATCGGTCATTGGTTGTTAGCGTGGCAAGCGGATCGGTGACCGTGAAGGGGTGCCATGACGGACGCTCCCGAAGAGAGGCCGAGGCCCGCGGACCTGTGGCGTCGGCGGGGCGTACGTGGGCTGACCATCGTCCGGGACGTGAGTGTCCGGGGTTGGCGGTGGTGGGCGCGGACGTGGGATCGGCTGGTGGCGGCGCTCCAGGACGAGGCGCCCGTCGGCGCGGGGGCCGGACCGTCCCCACCGGGTCCGCTCATCGAACAGCGCGACGCGCCCCGGCCGATCGCGGTCCCCGCGCGGGGATACGTCTACTCGTTCTACGTCCGGGCCACGTTCGCCTGGTCCTCACCGGCCAGCCTGCGCGCCGAGGTGTTGAGCTGGTACGTGCAGTACTTCCAACCGAACGCCGTCCAACGGCTGACCCGGCTCGCCGCCGACGCCGCCCGGGACCTGCCGCCGCACCGGGCAGCCGACCTGGAGGTGGCGTTGCAGCGGGCGCTCGCCGACGAGCCCGAGTGGCGCTACCAGCGCGGTGACGTCGTCATCACCTGCCGACCGGACGCCGCCGTCCGGCTCGACGAACGGATCATGCCGGCGCTGCGGCCGCACGTCGACCGGATGGTGAAACTGGAGTACCAGTTCGACGAGCAGTTGCGCCGGGCGACGTACGCCGAGGAACTGAGCCGACGGTGGACGACGCTGCTGGGCGACCACCTTGACGCGGACGCCGACCAGGAGGTGGTCGACGCCCGCCAGCACCTGCTCGCCGCCCAGCGGGAGGCCGCGCGGTGGATCGGCGAACTTCTTCATCTCCGCGCTACCAAATCTTGATCGGGTTGGCATCGACCTTCGTGCCGATTGTTCCTGATCCGCGCGTTCTGCCATGATCGCCAACGCCGGCCCGGCTGGCTAGCATCCTCCCGTCCTTCCGCTCGGGGAAGGCACGGGGGAGGAACACACGATGGAACTCGAACGGAATTGGAAGCCGTACGCCAAGGGCCCCGCACTGCTCGTGCTGGCGGTCGTCCTGGTGTTCTCGCCGGAGATCCTGGCGGCGATGGGCCGGGAGTTCACCTTCGGCAGCTGGGTCGGCTACGTGATGGCGCTGCTCGCCCTGATCGGCGGGCTGGGCGCGGTGCGGGAGAGCCGCCAGGCGTTCGCCGTCCGCATCGGTGCGCAGGGCATCACCTGGACCAGGGGCGAGGCGACGGTGGACTTCGCCTGGTCGGACGTGAGCCGGGTGGCGATCGAGAAGAGGCCCAACGCCGGCAAGCTGGAGAAGCCGAGCATCCTGACCGTCTGGGTCGGCGACCAGACCGAGCGCGCGCTGGCGCCCGACGTCGAGCTGACCGGCCTGCGCGGCTACCGCATCGCCGACCTGAAGAGCACCAGGCAGTCGCGCGACCAGGTCGCGGCGGCCCTGCGCCAGTACGGCGGCGACCGCTACCCCGCACCGGCCGGCTGACGACACTCGCAGCAACTCCTGCACTCGCCAGCTCTTTCACCCGCCAGCCCTCTCGCCAGCCGGAGCGACCCGTGACGACAATGCCCGCGCCCGTACCGCCGCCTGCCCTACGCCCACCCGCCGACGGGGAATGTCAGTTCTGCGGCAGCCACCCCGCCGCCCACGTCTCCTTCCAGTCGATGACGAGCATCGTCATCCTGTACGTCGTCTCCTCCCAGCGCGGGTGGATGTGCCGCAGCTGCGGTCTCGCGATGTTCCGTCACTACACGAACAAGACCCTGCTCGCCGGCTGGTGGGGAGTCGGTGTCATCGGCATTCCGATCTTCCTCGGCGTCGACCGCTTCCGGCTGCGTCGCATCCTGCGCCTCGCCCCGCCCCAGCCCACGCCGGGTGTCGCGGCGTCACTGCCGGCGCCGCTCGACCCCGGCAAGCCGCTGATCCAGCGTCCGGGCGCCATCCTGAGCATCGTCCTGGTGACGGTGCTCGTACTGGTGATCGGCTGCGGAGCCCTCGCCTTCGCCACCACCTAGCCCCCCATGATCAAGTGACGAGAAGTAGGTCCGGAGAGCTTCTGAAACCTACTTCTCATCACCTGATCATGGAGAGATGACGGCGGGCGGCGAGGATCGCGCGGGTCTCCTCGCAGACCTGGGCGGGACTCGTCACAAGGCGACGGTGACTGAAACGGACGACGAGGATTCCGACGGTGGCCAGCAGGGCATCGCGGCGGAGGTCGATCTCGCGTTCGGCCGGATCGCCATGGGTGGTGGCACCGTCCAGTTCGACGTTGACGCGCTCCACCTCGGCGAACATGTCGAGGTAGATGGTCCGGGCTCCGACCCGCACCCGCGCCTGCCGGGTGAACGCCGGCATGTCCGGACCGGTGAAGACGTGGTCGTGACCCCAGATCTCCAGTGCGCTTCGGCAACCGGCGGCGAGCCGATCCAGCAGCCCGCGCAGCGCGGCTCGATCGGTCGACCGGGGCAGGTCGGCCAGGGCGACGACGAGCCGCTGTGGCGTGGTGAGTCGGTCATCGACCGCCCTGATGAGGGGCCCAGGCCGGTCGACCGGTGCCAGCAGCGACCAACAGTCCACAAGGGTCCTGTCGAGTCGCGTTACAGGCATCCCACCCCGTACCACCACCTGCGGCGGCGCAATCGCGAACCCGACGCGGTGGCGCACCACGAGATGCGGTCGACTACGCAGGCCCGACCCGGTGGGCAGGTCGAGATGCACCGGCTCACCGGGTGGTTGCCGGCGCAGGCCCCACGCGTCGAGCGCGGTCAGCCGACTGAGCGCGCCACGCCCATTGACGTACGCGAGTGCCGCCCGGCGGGCCATTTCGGGCTCGACCCGGGCCAGAGGCGGCAGGTCGGACGTGCGGTCCCGGATCAGCGCGGCGTCAACGTAGACCCCGGGCAGCAGTCGCACGATCCGCCCCGCGCGCCAGGCGGTCTGGATCGTCCACGCCGGCGCCACACGCGCCACGTCCCGACGAACGAGGAGCCCGCCGCCACGCACGAGCCTGTCGCACGGCCTCGGGTCCATGGCACCGACCCTGCCCCGACCTGCCGCCGACAGGTGTTCGCCCGGAGGCCCCTGTGGACGGCGACAACACCTGTGGACGACGACCCACGTCGCATCCGATTGTGGTAGGCGGTGGTCGGGGCCGCGTTGCGGCGTGGGAAAGAGCATGAATGAAGAAAGACGTACGTCGGACGGGATGAGATCGTGGCTGCGCGGCGCCTGTCACGCCGCCCCGCTCGGGCAGTCGTACGCCGGCTGAGGTGTCCTCCCGGTCGGGCCGCGGTTCACGGTTGGAGGGCGGATCACCATGGCGCACATCGATCTCGGGATCGACGAGAAGGAGTTTCCCGGCGTCACCGGCCCGATGCGGTACCGTCCGGAAACGGCGAAACCGCTCAACGAGTTGGCCGAGGTGCTGCTGCGCGCCCCGCACACGCTCCCGCCCGGCGAGCGCGAGCTGATCGCCGCGTACGTCTCGGGGCGCAACGAGTGCACCTTCTGCTGCGCGTCGCACTCGGCGTTCGCGGCCGCCCAGCTCGACGAGGGCATGACCCTCGTCGACCAGGTACGCGCGGACCTCGACAGCGCGCCCATCTCGGCCAAGCTGCGGGCGCTGCTGCGCATCGCCGGCGCGGTGCAGATCAGTGGCCGCGACGTCACCACCGAGCTGGTCGCCGACGCCCGCGCCGAGGGCGCCACCGACCTGGAGATCCACGACACCGTCCTGATCGCCGCCGCGTTCTGCATGTTCAACAGGTACGTCGACGGGCTCGGCACGTTCGCACCCGAGGGCCAGGAGGCGTACGCGCAGATGGCACACCGGATCGTCGACGTCGGCTACGGGTCGGCGGCCGCGACACCGACGGTCTGAGCACAACCACGGGTGACCGCACCCCGATCCCCCTGCGATTGTCGATGGGCACGCCTGATGAAGCCCGTCGGCCGTGCGGTAGGAGGGATCGATGGACCGTCCCCGCTTCCTGCTCGACGCCGCCCACCGGCTCCGAGCCGACATGGTCGACCGGCTGAGCACACTCGTTGCCTGCGAGTCGGCGCCGGGCTCGCTGCCGGAGCTGGAGTCCTGCGCCAACCTGCTCGCCGACTGGGGAAAGGACGTGCTCGGCCGGCCCGCCCAGCGGGTCGTGATCGACGGCCTGCCGCACCTGCTGTGGCCGGCCGTCGATCAGCGCGTGCTGCTGCTCGGCCACTTCGACACCGTCTTCCCGGTCGGCACGATCCGGTCCCGGCCGTTCACCGTCCGCGGGGACGTGGCGAGGGGGCCCGGCGTGTGCGACATGAAGGCCGGCATCGTGCAGATGTTCACGGCCCTGGGCCTGATCGAGGACACCTCGTCGGTAGGCGTGCTGCTGACCTGCGACGAGGAGAGCGGGTCCGGCTCGTCGCGGCAGCTGATCGAGCGCGAGGCGCGGCGCTCGGGCGCGGTCCTCGTCTGCGAGGCGGCCACCCCGGACGGGCACCTGAAGGTGGCCCGCAAGGGTGGCTCGGTCTACCGCCTCACCGTCTCCGGTCGGGCGGCCCACGCCGGCGTCGAACCCCAGCGCGGCGTCAACGCGACGGTCGAGGTCGCCCACCAGGTGCTCACCCTGGGCACGCTCGGCGCGGCCGACAGCGGCGGCACCTCCGTCACACCTACCCTGCTCTCCGCCGGCACCACGACGAACACGGTGCCCGAGCGCGCCAGCCTGGCCGTCGACGTCCGGGCCTGGACGAGGGACGAACTGGAACGCGTCGATCACGCCATCCGCGGGCTCGTCCCGTTCCTGCCCGAGGCGACGCTGGCCGTGCAGGGTGGAATCAACCGCTACCCGATGGCCCCGGAGCTCGCGCGGCCACTGCTGGAGGTGGCCCAGTCGATCGCCCGCCGGCTGGGCATCCCGCGCCTCACCGGCGCGTACGCGGCCGGCGCGTCCGACGGCAACTTCACCGCCGCGCTGGGCGTACCGACCCTCGACGGCCTGGGCGCGGTCGGCGGCGGGGCACACGCCGCCGACGAGTACGTCTGCCTCGACCGGATGCCCGAACGGACGGCGCTGCTCGCCGGACTCGTCGACGCGCTGTCCACGATGGAGGATGGCAGGGTGCGACCCGTCGACGACATCCCGTAACGTGCTTCTCGCCGGTGCGTGACCGGCAGCGAGGGGTCGGCTTCGGCATGCCTACGGGACAGCACTCGGAATCGCTCATTCCCCCGCTCGGCGTCGAGGAGGAATTCCTCGTCGTCGACGCCGACCGGGGCGAGGTCGTACCGGAGGCGGCCACCGTCGTCGACGGCGCGCGCCCGACGCTCGGTGCCCGGGTGGGCGGTGAGATCACCAAGCTCCAGCTCGAAACCCGCACCGACCCGTGCCAGAGCGTCGACGATCTCGCCGCGCAGCTCGTCGAGGGCCGGGCCGCCGTACAGACGGCGGCCCGTTCGGCGGGTCTGCGGGTGATCGCCAGCGGCTCGCCGGTGGTGGGCCGTGCCGTGCCGCCGCCGCTGACCGAGGGGCCACGGCAGGATCGGGGCACCGCCACCTTCCGTGGGCTGCACGACGAGCTGGCGATCTGCGCCGTGCACGTCCACGTGCAGCAGCCCGACCGGGACCGGGCCGTGCTGATCGGCAACCACCTGCGCGCGCACCTGCCGGTGCTCATCGCCCTTACCGCAAACTCGCCCTACTGGGCGGAACGCGACACCGGCTACGCGAGTTGGCGCAGCATCACGTGGGGGCGCTGGCCGGTGGCCGGCCCGCCGCCGTACCTGACCTCCGCACGGCAGTACGACGACCACGTGGACATGCTCCTGGACGCGGGCGCGCTGGTCGACCACGGCACGATCTTCTGGGATCTGCGCCTGTCCGCACACCATCCCACGCTCGAGGTACGGGTGGCCGACGTCCCCGTGACCGCCGCCGAGTCCGCAGCGCTCGCCGCCCTGGTGCGGGCCCTGGTCGTCGTCGCCGGGAAAGCCGTCGATGAGGGCGACGAGGGCCCGCGGCTGGTTCCCGAGCTGCTGCGGCTCGCGTACTGGCGGGCCGCCCGCGACGGGATGGGCGGCCACGGCGTCGACGTCGGCACGGGCCGGCTGCTGCCCGCGTCCGCCCTGGCCGAGCGGCTCGTCGAGCGCGCCCGGCCGGCGTTGGACGCGGCCGGTGACCGCGAACGGGTGCAGGGCTGGCTGAAGTGGCTCGCCGCGGACGGCGACGGCGCGACCCGTCAGCGTGCCGCCCGGGCGGTGCGCGGCCGTCTGACCGACGTGGTCGACGAGCTCGTCAGCCGGACCGCCCCCGACGTGCCCGCCCGTGAAGAGGGCACGCCTGCGTAACGACAGGCGGCGTCGGCTCCGAGATGCTGGACGAACCGGAAGGCCGGCACACGTCAGCACGGAGGCCACAGGTGAACGACACCGACCTGGTACCCAGGGTGCCCATCCAGCACCACCGCCGACCGGCGGCCGAGATGGTGCGCGAGGCGGAGGCGTTCGCACAGCGGATGGCGCAGCGCCGGTCGGTGCGGGACTTCGCCAGTGACCCGCTGCCCGACGGGGTCGTCGAGGCCGCGATCCGGGCGGCCTCGACCGCGCCCAGCGGCGCCAACGTGCAGCCGTGGCGGTTCGTCGTCCTGACCGACCCGGCCCGCAAACGCCGGCTGCGCGAGGCCGCCGAGGCCGAGGAACGGGCCTTCTACGACCGCCGTGCCTCGCCGGAGTGGCTGGGTGCGATCGCCGGGCTCGGCACCGACTGGCGCAAACCGTTCCTGGAGACCGCACCGGCCGTCATCGTCGTGTTCGAGGTGCATCAGGGGCCGCACAGCCCGAAGCCGTACTACGTCAAGGAGTCCGTCGGCATCGCGGTAGGCCTGCTGATCACCGCGCTGCACCACGCCGGCCTGGTCACCCTGACCCACACGCCCAGCCCGATGCGGTTCCTCAACGAGGTGTGCGAGCGACCCGCGGAGGAGCGCCCGTACGTCGTGATGCCCGTGGGTTATCCCACAGCGGACGCCCACGTCCCCGATCTGGCCCGCAAACCCCTCGACGAGATCATGATCCGCTGGTGAGGTCCCCGGTCAGGAACTCGACCAACGGCTCGACGTGCCGGTCCGGGCGCCGCCACTCGGCCAGCAGATCCTCCAGCAGGTGCTGTTCGTGGACGAGTTCCGAGCCGCGGTAACGCCGGATCACCGGATGGATGAAGGCGCTCTCCCGGGCCCGGTCGGGCGTCGGGTGCCGGTCGATGGCGAAGACGTCGCCGTAGTCGTCACGGCCCCACCGCAACGCGAGCGTGTACCACTGGGTGGCCGCCGCGAAGCGCTCCACGGCGTAGTCCTCCGGCAGGTCCTCGTAGTGGTGGATGTCGCCGGTCGCGTCGTCGCGGACGAAGACGTCGCACAGGTACTCGAACTGGGTCCACAGCGCCGACGACCAGTTGACGCGGTCGAGCATCAGCTTCGTCAGCGACACGGGATCGGCCGGCGTCGTCGCGTACGACAGTGGCACGCCCTCGTAGCGCTCCCGCAGGATCCGGGTGAAGGTGCGGAGGTTGTACCGGAAGCCGTCGATGAACGGCGACGACGCGTGCTTCGCGTCCCGCGCCTGGGCGATCGTGCCGGCGAAGTACAGGTCGTCGATGTTGCTGGACTGCCAGTCGGGGCGCAGGCCGGGCATGCGGCCGTCACGCACCAGGTCGGGTCGGGACGTCTCGTCGAACATCGTCGTGTCCATCCGGAAGCCGGTGCACCGCAGCACCGTGTGGTAGTCCAGTTCGGCGGTCTCCCCCTCCGCGTGGGTGTACGTGATGGACACCCGGAACCGCCCGTCGACGGGCCGGATCTCGTCGATGGTGCAGTCCAGCACCGAGTGCAACGTCTTGAACTGGTAGCTGTCGAGGATCGCGCCGTACTGGCCACGTACGTCCCCGGGGTGCTTGGTGTTCCACGCCAGTCGCAGGGGCTGCCGGCTGGCGAGGTGCACCATCGACGCGCGGCCGAGGATTGCCGACGCGGTCTCGAAAGCCGAATTGCCCTTACCGATGATCAGGACCCGCTGACCGTCGTACGCCGTGGGATCGACGTCCATGTCCTCGTACCCGATGGCATGTTCGATGCCCTTGATGGCCGGCACGAAGGGCCGGCCCCAGCCGGTCGCGACGACCAGGCAGCGCGCGCGCACCTCCCCCTGGTCGGTGCCCACGACGAAACCGTCGCCGCTGCGCGTGATCCGCTCCACGGTCGTGCCGAAACGGATGTTGAGCGCATGGACCCGCTGGAACTCGGCGAGGTAGCGCACCAGGTCGTCGGCGGCCGGCAGGTACTCCTCGCTGAAGCGCGGAAACAGCAGGTCCGGGGAGTCGTTGAGCAGCGAGTTCCAGTCCCAGCGCAGGCGGATCTCCGGATCGGCGCTGTCGGTGTGCACCTTGTTCAGCGAGATGAGCCGCCGGTGGCGCGGAAACCGCCGGAAGAAACCGCCGGGCTCGTCGCCGCTCTCCAGCGTCAGGTAGTCGGCGCCGTGCTGCTGGAGGTAGTAGCTCAGTTGCAGGCCGGCAGGCCCCGCCCCGACGATGACGTACCGGTGTTCACTGCTGAGCATCCTGCGGCCCTTCGACGGAGGGATGAATCCCTCGACCATGGGATGCCAGGCGATCCGTGTCAATGCCACCCGTCAACCTGCGCCGGTCGATGAGAGCGACACCGGCGCCTGGTCGTCGGCCCGGTCACGGGGCACACGATCCAGACCCCGGTCGTACGTCAGATCCGGGGATGAGCGTCCTCAATGCGTTCCGCGCGTACGTAGGCGAGAAAGTTGACCTGCTCGGTGCTGTCCAGTGCCTCGAACGCGGCGTAGGCCCTCGCCCGCGCGTGTGCGGTCTCCGCGGCCAGCAGACCGATGATCGCCGCCCAGGCGAGTGAGACCAGGTGAAATGCTCGGTCGTTGCGCAGGGCCGGTAGCCGGCTCAGCTGGTCGAGCCTCGTCGCGGCGTCATCGTCGGAGCGCGCCCGGTCCACGAGCTCGAACACCGCCTTACCCCGGTACGGGTCCCCGCTCGCGGCCAGATCCGCCAACTCCCCGTTGGTCATCTGACGCACCGACGGAACCGGGAGGTTGGGCGGGGGCGGCGCGGTCATGGTTCGACTCCAAAAATCTTCGAATACTCTTCGCGTATCGCCTGGTTCAGGCGCTCGACGGACTCGTGATCACCGATCGACGTCGCGTAGTCGATCTCCCTCTGATACGCCCGTACCTCGTTGTCATACCGTACGACCGGATCTTCGAACCAGCCTCTCATGCCCGCCCAGCCGGCAGCCTGATCGTCGCGCAGGTGCTGCATCTCGTGCAGCAACGCACCGTACGACGCGTCGGGATCGAGGACGAGTTGGCCGGGGCGACCGGGCCCTGGGGAAGGGCCGTAGGCCAGCGCGTCCGAACGGAAGGTGACCTCGACATCCAGGTCCCGTGCCTCCTGGATCGCGGCCTCCCACTCCTCGGGGTGGGTCTGTCGCGCCGGGCCCCACTTCCGAAGCGGATCGGCGTCGGCATGGAGAAAGTGCGTGTTCCGATCAAGCGCGCTCGGCCGCGCAGTTCCCCCGGGGGTGGTGCCCCGGACAAGCCTCCTCAGGTCTGAGACGAGCTGTTCGAGACGCCGCAGGATGGGTGCCAGCCGGCGCAGGCTCTCGATCAATCCGTGTAGCAGACGGGTGATCCGGGCTGCCCACTTGCCAGCGAGAGTAGTCACCTGCGTGATCACCCAAGGAGATGCCAAGCCCAGGGTGAGCCCCGCCTCGGCGAGCCACTCCCAGAGGCGGACCGCGAGCACCGACACGAACTCCGCGATGAGGTCTCGGACCAGCCCACGGACCATGGCGACGAGCAAGCCGGCGCCACTGGTGATCTCGGCCATGGCGTCCGCGGCCTTGGTGAGGGCGTTCATCGCGGCAAGGTGCTGCTCGGTGCCGCGACGGTACGCGTCGGCAGCAGCGCCGCTCCACCCGGCTACCTGGCTGCCGACCATCGCACTGAAGTTGCCGCCCGTCTCGGCTGCGGCCTCGGCGATGTTGCGCCAAGTCTGTGCGTACGCGGCGATCTGATCGGGGTCGCCAGCCAACTCATCCAGCGCGTCGGACAAGGGTTTGACGTGCTCGATCAGCCACCCCACTCCCCACGCGACCAGTTGCCCGAGCGGATCCGTGACGAACGCGAGGGCATCCATGGAAGTCGCGACGCCGCCGATCGCGACATCGATCCAGCCGCCGGAGGTATAGTCGGCCATCAGGACGTCGATGTCCTCGGCGATGAAGACGCCACTGAACGCCGTCGTGCTGTCCTGCCGCGCAGCGATCAGCCGGTTCGGGTGGTCCACTACGGGGCTCCGCCGAACCGGACGGCTGCACGTTCGTCATCCCCCTCGTACCGGTCCGACACCATGCGCAACCCGTCGGCCGCCTCCTGCAGCGCCCGCACCGTCTCGCCGAAGCTGTCGATGATGGCGTCTTGTGTCGGGTGCAGCAGACCGGGTATCAGCTGACACAGCCGACCGTACGCATCGCGGCCCAGCGAGATCGAGGACGCCGCACGACGGCATTCGTCGAGCGCGTCGGACGTGTCGTCGACGGCCGAAGCGTGGACCCGCAGCGACTGGGGGTCGACCTCGAAGCCGCCGGTCACCGGCCATCCCGCTGCAGTCGCACGGGATCCTCGTCTGACCGCTCGGTCGGCCCGGTGAACCTGCCGGCGTACCTGATGACCACCAACGTCGGCAGGACGGACCCACGTTCGGTCACGTTGTCGCCCCACTGGCAGAAAACGAAGAAGCGCTGCAGTGCGTACCCACGCCGCATCTCCTTGTACGCGCCGGAAACGTCACCCTACCGAAGGTGACCGTTGCTCGGCTGTCCCTGCGGTACCGGCGAGGCCTCGGTGACTCGGCCACCAACCGGGCCGAGCAACTTCTGCGGGAGGACGACCGCACGACCTGCGGTCGTCTCCACACGTCACGATGCGGCGTACGGTCAGGCTGTAACTGCAGGGAACACCACGAGCGATCCGTCGCCGCCTCGTTCCATCTCGATCGCCACGTCAGCGTGGTGGTCGCCAACGGTGAGCCCATCGCCCCATGAGCGCAGGCGATACGCGGCCCTGAGCAGCTCGTCGACCTCACCCTGTGTGAACATGATGTTCCGGATGCCGCCGTGACGCTTCAATTCGAGTGTCGACAGTCTGAGAAGGACCGAGTAGATGCCGGATTCCAACTCGTCGACGCGACGCTCGTCGTCGCGCAAGCCCGCGAGGAAGCTCTTGAACGGATTGTCTCCATCCACCATCTGGGAATGCTCCACCGCCTGAAGCACGAGAACTCGACGCTTGAGCGCGATCGCGAGTCGCGCCAGTTCCAGGTGCGCGCGGAAGGTACCGCCGTCGTCGTTGATGCCGGGGAACAACTTCGTTAGTGCGCCAAGTTCCACCGGACCGTCGGGCAAGGCGGCGACCGCCTGCTGCCACTTCACGAGCCGGCGCTTCGTTCCTTCGATCGCCGTGTTGATCGCGTACGACGAGGAATCCAATCCCAACGACAGGCCAACACGGCCTTGGTCGAGGAGGACCGACGTCGCTTTGTCGATCGCGTCGAGGCAACCGTCCAACGCGTTGCGTTCTCTCTCCAGGCTGTCCTCGTGCAACTGCTCCAGAAGATCGGTGATGCGCTCGATCGCCTGCTGGCGCTGGTGATCGGCGTAGGCGCTGGCACTGACAGCGACGGCCATCAACACGAGTGGCGCGGCCACTGTCAACGCTCCGGCACCGACCGCAGCAACACCCGCGGTGGCGGCTGAGCCGGTTGCCGCACCGGCGATTGCGGTCCCGCAGGTGACGGGTACGAAGGTGGCGCCGCCCACGATGCCGCCGGTGGAGTTGACCAACGGCCCACGGATGCCCCCTGCAATCGTCTTCGCAACCATGGGCGTGACGAGTCCCTTACCGACCTGGGCAGCGACCTTCGCTGGCACCACCATCCGGTAGAGCACGTCACCGGAAGCGGCGACGTTCAGCGTCGGAGGCGCTGACCTCGCTGTCTGATTCACGAGGTGCGACAGCTGCTTGGCAAGTGGGCTCGTCGCACTCAGCGGAATCCCGCTGGTGCGGTCACGTCTGGTCGAGATCGGATGCGCTTCCAGGGTGGCGATGGGGGATTCCGCGAGTGTAGCCAGGGCCGTTCTCAGTTCCGCGAGTCGAGCGGGCGTCATGCCACCCTCAGGGAGCACGCTCGGCACCCGCACAGCCTCCGTGGCGAGAGTCCACACCGGCACGTGCGCCCTGTCAACAGTGGTCATGTCCTGTTTCCTCCCCGAACTGACATCACCACCGACGGTGGCGACACCTACGCAATCCTCAGACGGCGGATCGCAACATTGCCGTCCAGCTTCCGAAGCAGGGCGCGGTCGCCTATGTGCTCCAGCACGACGACGGTCCAAGAGAGACCGACAACCTTCCGCTCGTGCGCGAACATTTGACGGGTTACCGTCGTCACCGACCCTCCTGCATCCCAGAGATCCTAGGGCCCGTCAGCAGGGATTGAGGACCGCCATCTCGACGCGGGTCGAGCGCGCTGTCGGCACAGAAATCTCCGCGCCTGGGCTCACACTCGACGCCGCACGGCATGATTGTGGTCGTTCCGCCGTCACCGGGACACCCCGGGCGGTCGCCGTGGCCGATCAGCGCAGCCGGCCGACGATCGGCGAGCAATCCGCTCGTGCCGCTCAGTGCCGTGCCGTCGGGATCCGTCCCTCGACTGGACGCCGAAACTGCTCCACGGTCCCGCCGCGTACGCCGAGGCCGTCGCGGGCGGCCTGGTAGAAGTCGTCGCGGGCTTCGTCGGCCTGCCCGACCATGGCGGCCAGGTTGTCCGGTGGGGCCGGCAGACTCCGCGCCGCCTGCTCCAGGTTCCGCACGGCATGCCGCCAGGTGGAGGCCGCACGTACGGTCGTCGCGTCACCAAGCAGCAGGACCGCCTCCCAGGTCAGGGTATGACGCACGTCCGCCTCGGCCAGCCGGGCCAGCCCGTCCTCGCGGTCCAGAATGGGCGTACGGGAGCCGGGGCGGTGACCGCTCAGCATCCCCAGGGAGACCAGGTGGATCTCCTTCACCGCGCGGGTGAAGTCGGCGTACGCGTCCAACCGCCGCTCGTCCCAGCGGACGTTCTGGCTGCGTCGCCATCGGGCACGCTCCGTCACCGTGGTGGCGACCATCGTGCCGATGGTGCCGACCAGCACGCCGAGCAGGGCGGGCAGCTGCGTCAGAACGCTCTCCATGTGCAGAGCCTGTCATGTCGCCTCAGGCGGCGAGTGTGGCGTAGCGGCCGTTGCGGTCGAGCAGGCTGTCGTGGTCGCCCGTTTCGACGATCCTGCCGTGGTCGAGTACGGCGATCTGGTCGGCGTCGCGGATCGTGGACAGGCGGTGGGCGATGGTGATCGTGGTACGCCCCTGGGCGAGCACGTCGAACGCTCGCTGCACGGCGCGTTCGGTCTCGGTGTCCAGCGCGCTGGTGGCCTCGTCGAGCACCAGGATGCGCGGGTCGCGCAGCAGCGTGCGGGCGATGGCGAGTCGTTGCTTCTCGCCGCCGGAGAACCGGTGCCCGCGGGAGCCGACCATCGTGTCGTACCCGTCGGGCAGGCCGGCGATGAGGTCGTGGATCTGGGCGGCACGGGCGGCGGCCTCGATCTCGGCGTCGGTGGCGTCCGGCCGGGCGTAGCGCAGGTTTTCCCGGACGGTGGTGTGCAGCAGGTACGTCTCCTGGCTGACGACGCCGACGATCGCGGCCAGGTCGGTCAGGCGCAGGTCGCGCAGATCGATGCCGTCGATGGTGATGCGGCCTGCGGTCGGGTCGTGCAGGCGGCTGACCAGTCCGGCGAGGGTGCTCTTGCCGGAGCCGGTCTCGCCGACGAGGGCGAGGCTGGTGCCGGCCGGCACGTCGAGGGTGATGCCGGCGAGGGCTGCGGTGTCGCTGCCGGGGTAGCCGAAGGTGACGTCGTCCAGGCGCAGGTGGCCGCGGACCTGGGCGGGGTCGAGGTGGACCGGCTCGGTGGGGTCGGCCACGTCGACCGGCAGGTCGAGGTATTCGAAGATCCGGGCGAACAGCGCCAGCGAGGCGGTCAGCGACACGCCCACGTTGAGCAGGCCCATCAGGGGGCGGAACAGGCCGCCCTGCAGGGCGGTGAAGGCGACCAGGGTGCCGATGCTCAGCGTGCCGGCGGTGCCGGGCAGGCCGGCGGCGAGGTAGATGACTGCCGGTACGGCGGCGAAGATGATGCTCATCGAGGCCATCCGCCAGCGGCCGGCCAGCTCGCTGCGCAGCTCCAGGTCGACGAGGCGGGCCGATGAGGCGGTGAACCTGTCGATCAGGGCGGGGCCGGTGCCGAGGGTCTTGGCGAGTTGTACGCCGCTGATCGACAGCCCCTCCTCGACTGTGACGTTGAGGTCGGCGAGTTCACGCTGGCGCTGGTCGGTGATCTCGCGGCGCATCCGGGCGACCCGGCGGGTCAGCCAGACGGCCGGCGGGAGGACCACGAGCGAGACCAGGGAGAGCTGCCAGGAGAGCGCGACCATGGCGACGGCGGTGGCGACCACTGTGGTGAGGTTGGCGGCAACGGCGGTGGCGGTGGAGGTGACCACGGACTGCATGCCGCCGATGTCGTTGGTGATGCGGGACTGCACCTCGCCGGTGCGGGTGCGGGTGAAGAAGCCGAGTGACTGCCGCTGGAGGTGGCTGAACACGTCGGTGCGCAGCCGGTGCATGACCCGCTGCCCGACCTGGGTGGAGATCCAGGTCTGGACGACGCCGAGGGCGGCGGTCACGGCGGCCACGGCGACCATGCCGAGGACCAGCCAGACCAGCAGGGTCACGTCGCCCTGCGGAAGGGCACTGTCGATCACTTCCCGCAGCAGGAACGGGCTGGCCATCGCGACGATCGAGGAGAGCACGATGATCGCGGTGACGATGGCCAGCGCGGGCCGGTGGGGGGTGAACAGGCGGCCGATGCGGCGCAGGGACACCTGGCGGGCCTGCGTCTTCTCCTCGGCGCTGACGGTGCGGTGGCCGCGGTCGCGGCCCATGAGGGTGCGTTCCAAGGGGCACTGCCTTCCAGTCGGGATATGCTGAGGTTACCTCAACATGAGGGAACAACAGTATCGGCTGCTACCGTATTCCGGTGACCGAGGACACCACCGACAGCGGCGACGAGAGCCTGGCCGAGACGTTCTGGGCGGTGGCGTCCCGTCTGCGCCGACAGACCCGGGAGTCGTTGGCGCCGTGGGACGTCACCCCCAGCCAGTCCCGGGCGCTCGGGGTGCTCGGCCGCCACGGCGAGGTACGCCCCGGCACGCTCGCCGAGCACCTGCACATCGCGCCCCGCTCGGCCACCGAGGTCGTCGACGATCTGCAGGCCCGAGGGCTCGTCGAGCGCCGACCCGACCCGGCCGACCGCCGGGCGACCCTGGTCGCGCTCACCGACGAGGGCACCCGCGTCAGCGCCGCCATCCGGGCCGCCCGCCGTGCCGAGGCGGATCGCTTCTTCGGCCACCTCCCCGACAGCGACCGCGCCGAACTGGCCCGCATCCTGCGCACCCTGCGCGCATAACCGCCCCACGCGCGGGTAGGCAGCCGCCCCGTTCGTTCGCCGGACCCCCGCCACCACCAGCCGGGGAGACGTGACAGGAGGCGCTCATGTCTGCCCTGAACCACCACCCCGCCTGATGTGCGGGATCAGCGGGGAGGCGCGCTTCGATGGCCGGCCGCCCGACGCGGCGGCGGTCACCCGGATGACCGAGGCGATGCGCTCGCGCGGCCCGGACGACGAGGGCCTGTACGCCGACGACTGGGTGCTCCTCGGGCACCGGCGGCTGACCATCATCGACCTGTCCGATGCCGGCGGTCAGCCGATGGTGCGCGACGACCTGGGCCTGGCACTGGTCTTCAACGGCTGCATCTACAACTACCCGCAGCTGCGCGAGGAACTGCGGAACGCCGGGTACTCCTTCCGCTCCACCAGCGACACCGAGGTGATCCTGGTGGCGTACGCCCACTGGGGTGAACGTTTCGTCGACCACCTGGTCGGCATGTTCGCGATCGGGCTGGTCGACAGGCCCCGGCGGCGGCTGATCCTGGCTCGCGACCGGCTCGGCATCAAACCGCTCTACCTAGCCGAGGCACCGGGCCGGCTGCGGTTCGCCTCCACCCTGCCCGCGCTGCTGGCCGCTGGCGACGTCGACACGGGCATCGATCCGGTGGCGCTGCACCACTACCTGTCCTGGCACTCCATCGTGCCCGCGCCGCGAACCGTGCTGCGCGGTGTGCGCAAGCTGCCGCCCGCCACCGTGCGGGTGATCGAGGCCGACGGGCGCAGCCGGGAGCAGATCTACTGGCAGCCCGACTACGTACGGGAGCCGGCCGACGCGGGAATGGACGCCGCCGACTGGCGGGCCGCGATCGGCGACGCGCTGCGCGCGGCGGTACGCCGGCGGCTGGTCGCCGACGTCCCGGTCGGGGTGCTGCTCTCCGGCGGCCTGGACTCCAGCCTCATCGTGGCGCTGCTCGCCGAGGCCGGCCAGGAGCACCTGCGCACGTTCAGCATCGGCTTCGACAGCCGGGGTGACGAGTCCGGCGACGAGTTCCACTACTCCGATCTGGTGGCTCGCGCGTACGACACCGACCACCATCGGATCCGGCTCGCCGACGACGACCTGGCGCCCGCCGTACGACGGGCCGTGCTGGCCATGACCGAGCCGATGGGCAGCCACGACGTGGTCGCCTTCCACCTGCTGTCGGAGCAGGTGGCGCGGCACGTGAAGGTGGCGCAGTCCGGGCAGGGCGCCGACGAGGTGTTCGCCGGCTACGGCTACCACCAGCCGTTGACCGAGGCGCCCCGCCACGGCGCCGCCGAGACGTTCGCCGCCGCCTTCTTCGACCGTGACCACGACGAGCTGCGCGCCATCGTCGGCCCGGCGTACGCGCTGGAACACGACGCCAGCCGCGACCTGCTCACCGGCCACCTCGCCGCGCCCGGGGCGCAGACCGCGCTGGACGCCGTCCTGCGCCTGGACACCCACCTGATGCTCCCCGACGACCCGGTGAAGCGGGTGGACAGCATGTCCATGGCCTGGGGGCTGGAGGTGCGTACGCCGTTCCTGGATCAGGACCTGGTCACCCTCGCCGCGCACTGCCCACCGGAGCACAAGGTGGCCCAGGGTGGCAAGGGGGTGCTCAAGGAGGTCGCCCGGGAGGTGCTGCCGGCCGAGGTGATCGACCGGCCGAAGGGCTACTTCCCGGTGCCGGCGCTGCGCAACGTGGACGGGCCGGTGCGCGAGCTGGTCGCCGAGGCGTTGCAGGCTCCGGTCGCGCGCGAGCGGGGCCTGTTCCGCCCCGAGTACGTGGCGCGGCTGCTCGCCGAGCCGGACCGCGCCGAGGCCGCCGCGGGCAGCAACAAGCTGTGGCAGCTCGGTCTGCTGGAACTGTGGTTGCAGACCCACGATATCCGGTGAGGACGGCCCGTCAGCCGGCGGCGGTGTGCGCGGCGAGGTCGTCGATGACCGCGAGCAGGTCACCGGTGTGCTCCAGCACCCGTCGCTGTCGGGTCGCGCCGGTGCCGTCGCGGCGCAGCCGGGCCAGTTGGGCCAGCACGTAGCCGAGATCGCCGTGGCGCAGCAGCGCCGGGGCGATCGCCGCCATCAGCTCGTCCACCAGGTCCCAGGCCGGTCGGGTGCCGCCGGCGCGCAGGTCGATCAGCTCGCCGTCCAGGCCGTCGTGGGCCGCCCGCCAGTGCGCCGCGGCGACGAGACAGTCGCGCACGGGTGGGGCGAGCGCACCGGCGCGTACGTCGTCGGCAAGTGTCGCGACCAGGCTGCGGACCAGGGCGGCGACCAGCACTGCGTCGTCCACTGTCGGACAGACGTCACCGACACGGACCTCCACCGTCGGGTACGCCGACGACGGCCGGGCGTACCAGTAGACCATCGCCGCGTCCAGCATGATGCCGGCGGCGATCAGCTCGTCGACGGTGCGGTCGTAGTCGGCGACCGAGTCGAAGTACGGCGTCGGCCCGATGCTGGGCCAGCGCTCCAACTGCATCGACCGCCAGCTGGCGTGGCCGGTGTCGTACCCGTCGTGCAGCGGCGAGTTGGTGGTGATCGCCTGCACCACCGGCAGCCACACCCGCAGGTGGTTGCAGACCTGCACGGCCAGCTCCCGGTCCGGCAGCCCGACGTGCACGTGACAGCCGCAGACCGCCGGGTCGTGCGCCACCGGCCCGTACCGCCGGGACATCGCGTGGTAGCGCGGCCGGTCGGGCACCGTCCGGTGCGGCTCGGCCACCGGGGTGGCGCCGACCGCCACGAGCCGGGCCCCGGCCGCTGCGGCGGCCTCGACGGCGGAGCGGCGCAGCGTCACCAGGTGGGTGCGCAGCTCGGTGAGATCGGCGCAGACCGGGGTGACCATCTCCACCATGCTGTGCCGGAACTCCTGGCGGCTCTGGTCGCGGGCCGGGCCGCGCAGCGCGGCCAGCACCTGGTCGGCCACCGGCAGGTTCCGGCCGCTGTGCGGGTCGAGGAGCAGGAACTCCTCCTCGACGCCGAGGGTGAGGGTGCCGATGTCGGGCACGGTGTCGACGGTCGTCGGACGATACGCCATGGCCGCCTCCATCCGCTGCTGCGGCCACGGGTGGACACCCCGGCCGGGCGGCTCGGTTTCCCGGCCCGGGCCGTCGGCAAACGCGCGGTCAGAGCGCCGACACCGCCGCCGCCCGACTGTCGAGGAAGGCCCGTTCGGCCGCGTTGTCCGTCAACGCGGCGGCCGTCCGGTACGCCTCGACGGCCTCGCCGCCCCGGCCGAGCCGGGCCAGCAGGTCGGCACGCACGGCGTGCCGCACGTGGTAGCCGGGCAGATCAAGGCGGTCCACCTCGGCCAGCGCCACGGCCGCGCCGGCGACCTCGGCGAGCGCGACAGCCCGGTTCAGCGCCACCACCGGACCGGGGGCGACCACCGTCAGCTGGTCGTACAAGGCAAGGATCTGACGCCAGTCGGTGTCGGTGGCGCGCGGCGCGGCGCTGTGCACGGCGGCGATCGCGGCCTGGATCTGGTACGGCCCCGGCCGGTCGCGGCGCAGGCAGCGACGCACCAGTGTCTGCCCCTCGGCGATCAGGGCGCGGTCCCACCGGTCCCGGTCCTGTTCGCCAAGCGGCACCAGCTCGCCGGCCGCCGAGGTGCGCGCGGCCCGGCGGGACTCGGTGAGCAGCATCAGCGCGAGCAGGCCCGACGCCTCCGGCTCGTCCGGCATCAGCTCGACGAGCAGCCGGGCCAGCCGGATCGCCTCGACGCACAGTTCGGCTCGAACCAGGTGCGGACCGGCGCTGGCCGTGTACCCCTCGTTGAAGATCAGGTACAGCACGGCGGGCACGGCGTGCAGCCGGTCGGGCAGGTCGGCGTCGCGCGGCACCCGGTACGGGATGCGGGCGTTGCGGATCTTCGACTTGGCCCGGACCAGTCGCTGCGCCATCGTCGCCTCCGGCACCAGGAACGCGCGAGCGATCTCGGCGGTGCGCAGACCGCCGAGCAGACGCAGGGTGAGCGCGACGCGGGTGGCCGGGGCGAGCGCCGGATGGCAGCAGGTGAAGATCAGACGTAGCCGGTCGTCGCGCACGGGCCCCTCCTCGTCGGGCGGGTCGGCGGCGTACAACAGGGCCGCCTGGGCGTGCCGGTGCGCGCGGGTCGCCTCCCGGCGCAGCCGGTCGATGGCCTGGTGGCGGGCCGTCGTGATGATCCAACCGGCCGGGCTGGGCGGCGGGCAGCTGTCCGGCCAGCGTCGCAGCGCGATGGCGAAGGCGTCCTGGACGGCCTCCTCGGCGAGGTCGATGTCCCCGAGAAGGCGCACCAGCACGGCGACCGCGCGGCCGTACTCGGCGCGGAACACCGCCTCCACGTCGGGCACGGTCAGTCTCCGGCCCCGGCCCGGAAGGGGCGGACCTCGATCGGCAGGGTGGTGGCCAGCGCGTAGCGGCGACCCCAGTGCAGGGCGGCGTCCAGGTCCGGCACGTCGATGATGGTGACGCCGCCCAGGTACTCCTTGCCCTCCACGAACGGTCCGTCGGTGGTCAGGACGTCACCGTCGCGGGCGCGCAGCACCGTGGCGGTCTCCGGACCGTGCAGACCCTGACCGAAGACCCAGGACCCGGCGGCTGCCAGCTCGTCGCGCAGCTCACCGACCTCGCGCATCACCTGTGCCAGAAACTCCGGCTCCGGCACCCCACCCTGCGGCTGGTGCATGCTGAGCAGGTAGAGCGTCATCGTTCCTCCTCGTGACGGCCGGCGCGACGCCGACCTCTCATCCTCCACACGAACGACCAGCGCCCATCTCGACAGGCCGGCCGGAAAAATCGGCGGTCCCGGCCACCGGGTGTGCCACGCCGCGCCGGGCGGCCCTGTCGTACGCCAGGTAACGGCACGGTGGCCAGCGCGTACGGGCCGCGGTGTCGTGCCGTCCGGGGTCGGGTGCGATGGTGTAGAAAGGCGGAGTGAGCGCAGCGGTGACTCAGGTGCCGGTCTTCGACCGAAGGACGGTCCACGGTGGCTGACCACGACCAGCCACCCATCGGAGGCACTGTCGGCGCCGCTCTGGTGCAGCTCGGCGACGTCCCTCTGGCGGACCTGCTGGCCGGCGCCGGTGACGGCGTCCTGGCCCACGTGCTGGGCACGCTGGCCGCCGAGGGTGAGCCGGGCCGGCCCGGCGACGTGTCGGCATTCGAGTCGAGCTTCTGACCGTGCCGGCCGACGCCCCGCCGTCGGCCACCCGACACCGCCCTGCCGTGGCCGCGCCCCGCATCCGTCAGGTGGTGCTGAAGGTCCACTCCCGGTGCAACCTGGCCTGCGACTACTGCTACGTCTACCGCCACGCCGACCAGGGCTGGCGGGACCGGCCACGGGTGATGGCACCCGGCACCGTGAGCCGGGTCGCCGACCGGCTCGCCGCCCACGTGGCCCGGCACGGCACCGACCGGGTCCGGGTGGTGCTGCACGGCGGGGAGCCGCTGCTCGCCGGCCCCGCCGTGCTCGACCGGACGGTACGCACACTGCGCGCCGCGATGCCCTGCGGCGTCGCACTCGACGTGGCGATGCAGACCAACGGGCTCCTGCTCGACGAGGCGGCGCTCGACCTGTGCCACACGCACGGCATCGACGTCGGGGTGAGCGTGGACGGCGACCGCGTAGCCAACGACCGCCACCGCCGCCACGCCGACGGCCGGGGCAGCTTCGCCGAGGTGGCCGCCGCGCTGCGCCTGCTGGCCCGACCCGAACACCGGGCCCGCTACGCAGGTCTGCTGTGCACCGTCGACCTGGCCAACGACCCGATCGCCGTCTACGAGGGCCTGCGGGAGTTCGACCCGCCCCGACTGGATCTGCTGCTGCCGCACGGCAACTGGAGCATTCCCCCACCCGGGCGCCACCCCGACGACCCCGCCACCCCGTACGCGGACTGGCTGATCGCCATTTTCGACAGCTGGTACGCCGAGACCCCTCGGCGTACCGGCATCCGACTGTTCGAGTCACTGATCGTGCTGCTGCTGGGCGGACGCAGCGGCACCCAGGCGCTGGGCGCCGCCGAGCCGGACGTCATGACGATCGAGACCGACGGCACGATCGAGGGCGCCGACACGCTCAAGACGACCACCGCGTCGGCGATGCGGACCGGCTTCGACGTCTTTCGGCACAGCTTCGACGAGGCGTTGCGTCACCCGTCGCTGGCCGGGCGTCCCACCGGGACCGCGGCGCTCGCGGCGGCCTGCCGGGCCTGCCCGGTCGTCGACGTCTGCGGCGGCGGCCTGTACGCGCACCGCTTCCGCGACGGCGCCGGCTTCACCCACCCGTCCGTCTACTGTGCCGACCTGCTGCGGCTGATCCAGCACGTGCGGGCGGTGGTGACCGCCGACCTGGACGCGCTGCGCCGCCGCGTCGCCGGGGCGAGCGCGCCGACGCCTGTGGCACGCCCGTGACGGGCCCCCTGTCGGCGGCGCAGCTCGCCGGACTGGCCCAGGGCCACGGCGACGCCTCCACCATCGCGGTGTTGCGGGGCGGGCAGCTCGGTCGCCGTCGGCTGCTGACCGTGGCCGCCGCCCGCGCCTGCCGTGGCGAGCCACTGGTCCGGCAGAGTCTGGAGCTGCTCACCCGCGCCGAGCACGCCCACCCGGCAACGGTCGCCGCGGTGCTGACCCATCCACCGGTGACCGGATGGGCCCGCGCCGCGCTCGACGGCGCCGCCGGCCCCGCCTACCTGGCCGCCCTCGCGGCGGCCGCGGCGACACGCGCCGGCCTGACGTTCACGCTGACACTGCCCCGCCCGGGCGACGGTGTCCTGTCCCTGCCCACCGTCGGCGCGGCGACCGGCCTGCCCTTCGACAGCCCGGTACGGCTCACCGGCGAGGCGGGCACGGTGCGGATCGGCAGCGGCGCGGACGAGGGCGTACGGATCGAGGCGGGCGGTGGCCGGCTACTCGACGCGGGTGGCGGCGCAATCGGCTGGCTGCCGATACGCCGGACCACACCGTTCGACGCGGTCGAGGTGCTGGTCGACGACCAGGACCCGTGGCGCGACTGCTACCACCGGCCGTCGGCACCCCGGCTGGACGACGTGTCGGCCGACCGGCTGACCCGGCTCACCGCCGAGGCCGGGCGGTGGCTGCGGGCCCATCTTCCGGCGCACGCCGACGCGCTGGCCGGGCTGCTGCGCACACTCGTGCCGCTGCGACCGCCGCCCTCGGGCAACCCGGTGAGCGCCACCAGCAGGGACGCTCTCGGTGCCATCGCGCTCTCGGTGCCCGCCGACGCGCCGACCCTGGCGCTGTTGCTCGTGCACGAGTTGCAGCACACCAAACTCGGCGCGCTCTCCGATCTGGTGCCGCTGCACCGCCCGGGTGGGCCGGCCCGCTACCGGGCGCCCTGGCGACTGGACCCACGCCCCGTCGGCGCGCTGCTGCAAGGCGCGTACGCGCACCTGGGGGTGGCCGAGGTGTGGCGTTGCCGGCGGCACGAGGGGACCGCCGCCGCGTTCGAGTACGCGTACTGGCGGGAGCAGACCATCCGCGCGGTCCGGCAGCTCGCCGACGCGGACGAGCTGACCGCGGCCGGCCGGTCCTTCGTGGCAGACATGGCGAGCACCCTGCGCGGCTGGCGTGACCCGGTCGACGGCGCGGTCGAGGCGGCCGTGCGGGACGTGGCGGACGCCAGCGCGGTGCGCTGGGGCCTGGCCAACCTGCTCCCCGACCCGGACCAGGTCGCCCGCCTGGCGCACGCGTGGCGACAGGGCCTGCCGCCGGAGACCGGTCGCCAGGCGTCGACGGTCGTCCCGGCCGCGCCGCGTCCCGCCCTCACCATGGGCAGCGGTCCCGAGGGCGCCGTCCGCCATCGGCTCCTGGGCTCCGGCGGGCCGCCGGGGTCGAGCCCGAGCGACCAGGCGTACGCGGCGGGCAACGCCGAGGACGCGTTGGCCGGGTACCGGCGACGTGTCGCCGCCGACTGCGGGGACGTCGACGCCTGGGTGGGGCTGGCCCTGACCGCCCACCACACCGGGCAGCCGGTCGCGGCCGGGGTGCTGACCAGCCGGCCCGAGCTGGTGCGGGCGCTGAGCCACGCGCTCCCCGACGCCGACCCGCTCGCGCTCGCGACCTGGCTGGCGCAGCCCGCCTGACCTGTCGGCTGCGGACAGTAACGCCGCCCCGCCCCGCCCCGGCCTGCCCCGGCCTGCCCCGGCCCGGTCGCGAGGCCAGGGGGCAGGGGCAGTTGCGTCCTTTGCTCTGCTTCAACGGGCGCAACACTCGCGGCCGAGCGGTGTTGCGTGGAGTGAAGCAGAGCAAAGGACGCACGAGAGATGTCCGAGGCGGGACCGCGACGCCGTCGAGGCGGGGCCGCGCGGGACGGCGCGGCGGGCGGCGGCACAGGACGGCGGCCCCGGTACGGCGCGGGACGGCAGCGCGAGACGGCGGGCGGCGGGGCGGGACGGCGCGGCGGGGCGGGGCGGGGCGGCGGGGCGGGACGGCGGGGCGGGTCAGAGCAGCGCCGGCTCGATGTAGGCGTTGGAGCGCTCGCGTTGGCGGGCCTGCGTCACCCGGGGGTTGTCACCGCCGAAGAGCTGTACCAACTGGCCGAACGCCTCGTCGTAGAGGGCCCGGCCGGCGTCCGCCTCGCTCTCGGTGGCCTGCCGGCTCAGCGCCAGGTTGACCGAGGCGGAGAGCGTGTCCGGGTGCTCGGCGCCCAGCGCCCGGGTCAGCTCCACGTACGCGGTGGTGTCCAGCAGCAGGGCGTTGTCGCCGTCGCCGAGGGCGAACAGGTCGTTGGCCAGGTTGAGGGTGGCCAGCAGGGTGTGCGGGTGCCGCTCGCCGAGGTTGGTCAGCAACTGGTCACGGACCCGCTGGGACAGCTCGCGGGCCTGGGTGTGGTCGCCCTGCTTGCGCAGCAGCACGCCGAGGTTGTTCAGGCAGGCCAGGGTGATGGCGTGCGACTCGCCGAGCACCTCGTTGTAGCCGTCGCGCAGGCGGCGTGCCACCCGCAGGGCGGTCTGGTTGTCGCCCACCGCCGACCAGGTGGTGGCCAGGGCCATCTCGGCGGAGAGCGTGTCGGCGTGTTCACCGCCGAGGGTGCGCTGGTAGCGGACCACGGTCCGTTCGATCAGCCGGTGCGCGTCGGCGAAGCGCCCCAGCTGACGCAGGGTCAGCGCCAACTCCTTCGCCGTCCGCAGGGTCTCCGGATGGTCCGCGCCGATCACCTTCTGCTGGGTGGCGTAGGTGCGTTGCAGGACACTGTGCGACCGCCACAGCTCGCCGGTGTCGCGCAGGCCGCGGCCGTAGTTGCTGGCCGAGGCGAGGGTGGACGGGTCCTCCTCACCGAAGCGGTCCCGCCGCCGCTCGTGGATGTGCTGGTCGAGCGCGGCGGCGCCCCGGAAGTCGCCGACCAGGCGCAGCGACACGGCGAGGTTGTTCTCCGCGGTCAGCGTACGACCGCTGTCGTCGCCGAAGCTGCGCACGCTCAGCTCCAGGGTGCGCCGGTCCTGTGCCTCGGCCTCGTGGTACAGGCCCTGGGCGCGCAGGTCCGCACCGAGGCTGCGGGCCGTCATCAGGGTGTAGAGGTGCTCCTCGCCGAAGATCCGCCGCTGCCGGTCGTAGACGTCCCGGTCGATCTCGTACGCCCGGTCGAAGTGGCTCTGCGCGCGTAGGACGTTCGCCAGGTGGAAGCGCATCCGCAGCGTGGTGGGGTCGTCCTCGTCGGTGTCGCGCCACGCGGACAGCGACTCCTCGGCCAGCGCACGGCTGGTGTCGTAGTCACCCCGGCGGTAGAGGTAGCGCACGATGTCCACGACCAGCTGCCGGGCCTCGTCCATCGTGGACAGGTGCAGACCGCTGGGGCGTACGTGCGGCCACAGCTCGGCGTACCGCGGCCAGTTGACCGGCTTGTCGGGGTCGCGCGGGCTGGCGGCGGCGAGCAACAGTTGCGCCTCCCGGCGGGCCTGGTCGGGATCGTCCAACTGGTCCTGGATGACGAGCTGAACCAGCCGGTGGATCCGCACCGAGTTGTTCTCCGCGTCGACCTGGGCCAGGCCGTAGCGGCCCAGTTCGGCGGTGACCAGACCCTGCAGGATCGGGTCGGTGAGCGTCGGGTCGATCGGGGCCATGAAGCTGGCGAAGCGGTCGCCGGTGAGCATCGCGACCGGGATCGGCTCGGGCGCGTAGAACGAGCACAGCTCCAGCAGCCGGGCCGCCGCCGGTTTCTCCTCGCGCAACTGGCCGAGGGTGAACAGCCAGGTCGCGGCGAGCGCCTTGGAGTAGCCGGCGGACTGCCGGCCGTCGAGGATGCGCAGCAGGCCGGGGGTGTCCAGCGAACTGAGGTACTTCTCGACCTGCATGGCGCTGGCCCGCAGGTACGCCGCGCCCTGCTCGACGGCGAGCGGCAGGTCGCCCAGCTTCTCGGCCACCTGCGCGGCCTCGGCGTCGGTGAGCCCGCGGACCCGGTCGCGCAGCAGTTGGACGCTCTCGGCGCGGTCGAACACGGTCAGCTCGGTAGCGGTGGCGTACTCGCTCCAGCTCTGGTCGCGGGTCGTGAGCAGGACGTGGCCGGGCCCCTGCGGCAGCAGCGCCCGGGTGGCGCGGGTGGGCTTGTCGGCGTTGTCCAGGACGATCAGCCAGCGCCGGTCGGGCCCGGCGCGGCGCAGCGTGTCGAGCACCCGGCGGGCCGCCTCGGCGCCGCCGCCCGTGCCCAGACCCATCGCCTGGCCGAGGTCGGCCAGACCGCCGCGGATGCGGTCCTCGCTGTCCGCCGGGATCCACCAGACCAGGTCGTAGTCGCGGCCGAAGCGCAGCGCGTACTCGGCGGCGAGCTGGGTCTTGCCGACGCCGCCGAGGCCGTGCACGACCTGGGTGGCCGAGTCCGGCGAGGTGGTGAGCCGGTCGCGCAGCGCCTCCAACTGGGCGGCGCGGCCGACGAAGGGCGTGCCGTGCTGGCGGACGTTGGAGATCGCCGGGAACGGGCCGGGGAACCGGCCGACCGCGCGGCCGCCGGCCGTGACCGTCGCCGTTCCCGCCGCCTCCAGCAGCCGGGTCCGTGCCGTGGACGGGTCGCTGTCGGTGAGGTCGACCGGGCTGTGCTCGCTGTACGGGGCGGTCAGCCGCGACTCGTCGACCCGCAGCGGCACCAGCACTCCCCCGCCGCCGAGCTGGTCGCGGCCGGTGGCGCTCTTCCACACCTCACCCGCGAGGGGGGTGCTCGCGTAGTGCCGCGTGAGCACGGCCAGCACCCGGCTGGCACCGCTGACCGCCCGGTCGAACTCGGCCCGCCCGCCGGCGAGCAGCGGCACGTCCAGCGCGCGCCGGTCCACCCGCAACCCGGCGTCCTCCAACTGGTCGGTGATCCACTCGGCCCAGAGCCGGTCGGCGGAGGCGTAGCTGAGCAGCACGGCCTGCTCGGCGGTGAGCCGGCTCCGTTCGAACTCGGCCAGCGAGCGGCGACGGTCCGACTCGCCGATCGGGTGCAGCTGGGTGATCCGCCCGTCGGTGATCACCGAGGCGAGCTGCTCGTACGCGGCGAGCAGGGTGCCGACCTGCTCGGGCCGGTCGCCGAACGCGGCGAGGATCTCCTCGTACGCGTAGAAGGTGCGGTACGGCACCTCGATGGTGTTCCAGTAGCGGGCGGCCGCCGCGTCGGAGAGGTGGTCCAGGAACGGGGCGAACTCGGCGCGGACCAGGTCTCGGCCGGTCTCCAACTTGCGCAGCTCGGCGTCCTCCACACGCATCGGCACCGGCAGCAGCAGCGGCGGGTCGTCCGGGCGCTGGCTGCGGATGGACCGGGCCACCGCCGCCGCGCCGCGGATGCTCTGGGTGGACATGGTGAAGCAGTTGACGACCAGGTCGGGCAGTTGGACGGTACAGATGCCGGCGACGTCGCTGAGACCGGTGCGGCTGTCGATCAGCACCACGTCGTACTCGGTGCGCATCTGTGCCCGGACCGCGTCGATGAACGACGCGCCGCCCTGGCGCTCGTAGAAGTTGGCCCAGTCGAAGGTGCTCACCAGCCGCGAATACGCCGAGTCCTGCTGCCCGGCGGCCACGAAGTCGATCACGCCGCCGTGGCTGAAGTCCCAGTTCAGCGAGACCGCACGACGTTGGATCTTGGCGTGACCGGTGAGGAGTTCCTGGGAGTCCTCGTCACGGTTGCGCTGCATCGTGGCGATCGAGTAATCCCAGATCATCTCGATGACGCCGGGGGTGGCGCGTAACTCCTTGTCCCGCAGGAACGGGTGGAAGTAGCGGTGCAGGCCCGGAGACTCCAGGTCCCAGTCGACGACCAGCACCTGCAACCCCTGGCTGGCCAGGATCCAGGCCACGTTGGCCAGCGCCATCGTGCGGCCGGTGCCGCCCTTGTACGAGTAGAAGGTCACGATCTGGCCGCGTGCCGTCTCGTTCACCGCCATGGCGTGCCTCCCCTAGGGACCTTCGAGGATCGGGCGCAGACCGGAGCCGTCGGTGGGCGGCTCCTGGTAGACCGTGCCCGTGCGGTAGATCCGGCCCTGCTCGACCACCAGCACGTCCTCCAGTTCCTCCTGGAAGCGTGCGGAGGTCGCGATCTCGGTGCGCCACACGTCGCGGGTGTTGTGCAGCACGTGATGCGGGAGCACCCGGGCCAGGGTGTCCCACATCTTGCGGTTGCCGCCGGCGGCGGCGTCGTCGGCGGCCGTCCACGGCACCAGCACCGGCGCCCGTGGCGAGTCCACGTCCCGGTCGTAGCCGATCAGGCTGACCTGGTAACGCGGCAGGTCGGCCGACCAGACGTCGACCACCAGCACGACGATCTGGTTGTGCGCCCGCGCCCACTCCCGGACCGCCGCCAGCTCCTCGGCGTCCTCCACCGTCCAGCCGTAGCTCTTGGTGGTGGCGATGGCCCCGGCCCAGCTGCCGATCGGCACCTCCAGCTCGGGCCGGTACGGCCGCCAGTCCCGCGAGACCGCGCCGTAGCGCTCCTCGGCGCCGGGCCGGCTGCCGGCCAGCTCGGCGGAGCTGCCGGCGACCAGCACGATGTGCACGTGCCGGGCGCTGGTGGCCCGCTGCACAGTCGTCGACACGCTCGGGCCGTGGTGCGCCTGCGGCCGCGTCGGCCGGTCGAAGGCACTTGTCACCTTGGACAGCACGGGACGCTGCGCCGGCCGGTGCAGGGTGTGGTCGCGGGCGGTCTGCACGATGTGCCGGGCGAGCGCGTCGACGAAGTCCTTGTAGTCGTCCTCGTGCCGTTTGCGCTGCTTGAGGGTGAGCAGGCCGTCCTGGGCGTAGGCGGTGCCGGTGTGGAAGTTGCGGTACTGGAAGCCGGCGACCGCCTTGGGCAGCCGGTCGCACGGGAGCCACTGCACCGGCACGATCGCGGGTGGACGGACGCGGAACTGCCGCTCGTGCTCGTCGATCCGGTCGACGAAGACCTGGAACTCCCGGCCGCAGTAGTCGCTGACGACGTACCGGGGCGAGGTGAGCGCGATGAGGCAGGCGCTGGTGGACAACGCGTCGGACAGGGTGTCCGGCCAGGTGCTGCCGAGCGGGATGTGCCCGTCGATGAACCCTGCCTCGTCCCAATGGAGGGCGGCCAGCCCGGCGACGGCCTCACTGAGATCGACGAAGAACTCCTGGATCTGGCTGTTGCGGTTGTCCTCCTGGGCGTAACTCAGGAAAAAGAGTGGCACGCCCGCCTCCGCTCACGGGTTCCACGACCGGTAGGCACAGTATAGGACCGTCGATGCCACCTCACCCGGGCCGCGATCATCGCCGCTGGCCCGCGCAGAGTCATATGCCCGACGCTTTGGGGTAGACCGTGGCCGTGTCCGAGGGCATCCGGGTGGTCGTGGTCGGCGCCGGCTTCTCCGGTCTCGCCGCCGCCGCGGCGCTGCACCGGGCCGGCGCGCGCGTGCGGGTGCTGGAGGCCCGGGACCGCGTCGGCGGGCGGGTGCTGACCCGGTGGCTGCCCGACGGCACGCAACTCGACCTGGGCGCCCAGTGGATCGGCCCGACCCAGGACCGGATGTACGCGCTGGTCGCCGAGCACGGCCTGGTCACCTTCGCCTCGGCGGCGGTCGGCGCGTCCACAGTGCTGTGGGCCGGCGGGCGGCGACCCGATCCGCCGGCGCAGGTGGCCCGGGTGCTCAGGCTGCTCGACGAGTACGCCTCCGTCCTGGACCCGGCCGAGCCGTGGCGGGCGCCGGAGGCCGCGCGGTGGGACGCGACGACGCTCGGCGGTTGGTTGCGTGCCACGGCCGGGGACACCGACACGGCCGACTACCTGGGGCGGCTGCTGGCCGGCGGGCTGCTGGCCACCGGAGCGGACGAGCTGTCCCTGCTGCACCTGCTGTTCTACCTGCGCAGCGCGGGCGGCACCGGGCCACTGCTGGGCATGGCCGGCGGCGCGCAGCAGGACCGGATCGTGGGCGGCCCACCGGCGCTGGCCGAACGGATGGCGGCCGGGTTGCCGCCGGAGACGCTGCGGCTGGGCGTCGCCGTGCGCACGATCCGGCAGGACGCCGACGGGGTGACGGTGTGCACTGACGACGGGCGCGTCGACGGCGACGCCGTGGTGGTCGCGCTGGCGCCGGCGCTGGCCGGGCGGATCCGGTACGACCCGCCGCTGCCGGCGGTGCGCGACGGCCTGACGCAGCGGATGCCGATGGGGTCGGCGTGGAAGGTGCACGCCGTGTACGCCGAGCCGTTCTGGCGTGCCGACGGGCGCTCCGGCGTGTCCACCAGCAGCGCCGGACCGCTCACCGAGACGGTGGACAACTCCACCCCGACCTCGCCGCGCGGAGTGCTGACCGGGTTCAGCTACGCCGGCGACGCCGCCGCGCTGCGGGAGATGTCCCCGGCGCGACGGCGCGAGTGCGTGCTGGACGCGTTCGCCGCCGTGGTCGGGCCGCGCGCGGCGGATCCGGTGGCGCTGGTGGAGTACGACTGGTCGGCCGACGAGTGGACGCGGGGCTGCTTCGGCGGCGTGTTGACTCCGGGGGCGTGGCGCACGTACGGGCCGCGGCTGCGCGCGCCGGTCGGGCGGGTGCACTGGGCGGGCACCGAGACGGCGACCCGCTGGGCCGGCTACCTGGAGGGGGCGGTACGCGCCGGTGAGCGCGCGGCGGCCGAGGTGCTGGCGTACTGAGGCAGGACCGTGGCCGGCCCGGTCTTCGGCGGGACCGGGCCGGCTCGGCCCTGGGTGCCACCCGCGCCGGCCCGATCGCTCGTGCGAGCGGGCCGGCGCGGGCGCCCCGGTCAGGGGTAGGTGGTCAGGTACACCGTCTGGTTGGCCGCGTTCGCGGTGCCACCGGCGTTGTTGATCACCCGGTTGATGGTGCCGACGCCACCGAGCGAGACGGTGACCATGTTGGTGAATCGCACGTTCGGGTTGACGGGCACCTCGAAGGAGTGCTCCTCGACCACCGCGGGGTTGACGTTGAAGTAGCTGTAACTTCCGAGCCCCCACGCCGCGTGGCTGGTTACCGAATCGGCGACCTTGTACGCGGCGTAGCCCCGGGTCGAACCGTTCATCCAGGCCGCCTGGTTGGGCACGTCGTACGGCAGCTCGTTCTGATAGAAGTACGTCCGGCCGCCGTTGCCGTTCCAGACGGTCTGGTACTTCTGGTAGTGCTCGACGAAGAGGCCGTACATGGTGACGTTGTCGCCGTTGACGGTCAGCCCGGTGTCGGCGGTGTTCAACGTCCACCCGGTCGGTACGCCGCTGGCGGCGTGGTCGGCCCGCCACAGCCACATGTGGTCACCGATCACGTTGTCGCTGTTGACGGTCAGCGTGTTGGTGGCCTTGCCGACGTGCGGGCCGCCGATGCGGAAGAACACGTCGTGCAGCGAGGTCGGGTTGCTGGCGTGGCTCGCCGCCGAGCCGGACGGCCCGACCTCCATGAGCACCGGCGAGTTGGTCGTGCCGGCCTCGAACATCAGGCCGGCGACCTTGACGCCGTCCACATCGGCCACCCGCATGCCCACGCTGCCGTTGTCGGCCTGGATGGTGGCCAGGCCGAGACCGAGCACGACCGTGTCGGCCCGGTTGACCTGGATCGGCTCGGTCACGTGGTGCACGCCCGGGGTGAACAGCAGGTGCCGGCCCTGGGCGAGGGCGGCGTTGATGGTGGCCGCGCTGGTGCCGGGCTGCACGACGAAGAACTGCGACAGCGAGATCGACGAGCCGGCGGGGGTCTTGTTGTACCAGCTGGTGCCGGTCGAGTTGGTGCGCAGGGCGGGCACGAAGACCCGGTACTCACCGCTGCCGTCGACGTACAGGAACGGCTTCTCCCGCACCTGCGGGGTCTGCGCGATGACCGTGTGCGACGGGTTGGGGAAGCTCGGCGCCGGAGCGCCGACGACGCCCTGGAAGACCATGTTCCACACCGAGCCGGTCCAGCCGTTGCCGAACTCGCTGTTGCGGGAGTACCACTGCTGCTGCGAACCGGAGACGACCAGGCCGTCGATGCGGGTGTCGGCCAGCAGGCCGCCGCTGGACCAGCCGTCGCCGCCGTTCCAGAGCTGGATCTGGTTCTGCGCGCCGCGCAGGTGCATCCGCCGGTACGGCGCAGCCTGCGACACCGCCCAGCGCTCCACGGTCTGCCCGGCGGGCAGGGTGACCGAGAGGTTCTCCGCGGCCCGCCAGAAGTTCTGGGTGGCGTTGCCGCCCATCCAGAACGCCTCGGTGCGGACGTGGCCGTTGAGGTTGACGTCGTCGGGGCTCATGCCGAGCCCGGCGACCTGGGTGAAGAAGCCGAGGTTGACGTCGGCGGTGTAGGTGCCCGGCTTGAACAGCACGGCGTAGCGCTGCGGGCCGAACTGGTTGGTCTCCTGCTGGGTGAAGAGGGTGTTCAGTCGACTCTGGATCGTCGACGTCGGCGTGCCCGGGTCGAAGACGTACGTGTTCGGCCCGAGGTTGGGGTTGTACGGGTCGGTGGTGCCGACCGGGGGTTCGGTGGTGCCGCCGCCGGTCGTGTTCACCGCCAGCTCCCAGAGCGAGTAGCCGTAGGCGGTGCCCCGGGCCGTGCCGTACACCCGCAGGTAGCGACCGCTGCCGGTGACGGTGAGGCTCTGGGTGCCACCGGTGGCCGTCGTGGTCGAGTAGATGGTGGTCCAGGTGGACCCGTCCGCGGAGGTCTGGAGCTGGAAGGCCCGGGCGTACGCGGCCTCCCAGGTGAGCGTCACCCGGCAGATCGTGCGGGTGCTGCCGAGGTCGACGCGCAGCCACTGCGGGTCGCTGGCGGCGCTGGCCCAACGGGTGCCGGTGTTGCCGTCGACGGCGGCGGACGCCGGGGTGCCGGCGTTCTCGGTGGACGAGGCGGTCACCGGGCTGCCCTGCGCCACGTTGGCACTGCCGCAGGTGGAGGTGTCACCGCCGGTCTCGCCGTAGACCTGGAACTCCCAGAGCGAGTAGCCGTAGCCGGTGCCCCGGGCGGTGCCGTACATGCGCACGTACCGGCCGGCGCCGGTGACGGTCAGGTTCTGGGTGCCGCCCGCGCCGGTGGTGGTCGAGTAGATCGTGGTCCAGGTGGCGGCGTCGTCCGAGGTCTGGAGCTGGAAGGCGCGGCCGTAGGCGCCCTCCCAGAGCAGGTTGACCTGGCTGATGGTGGCCCGCGCGCCCAGGTCGACCTGGAGCCACTGGGGGTCGCTGAAGGCGCTGGCCCAGCGGGTGCCGGTGTTGCCGTCGACAGCTGCCGACGCGGGGGTGCCGGCGTTCTCGGTGGACGAGGCAGTCGCCGGGCGTCCCTGCGACAGCAGGGTGGGCGCGGCCTGCGCGCCGGTGCTGGCCACGGCCGGGGTCAGGGCCGCCACCAGGGCCACGACGACACCGGTGAGGAGGTGCCGGACGGTCCGCCGCCGGGGACGCGGGCGTACGGATGTAGCACGAGATGTCATGACATCGCCTGTCGATAGGGCGTTACGGACGCCAGAGGGTGGGGATCGGTGTTCGCCCGTGGTGCCGTGGGTGGAGCCGCCGATGCGACGCCGCGGGGAGGAGAGCGCTCTCGTAGGAGTGTTGCGGCGAGATTGCGACGGCGTCAAGACATCGATCTATAACTTCGTTATTTATCCCGAGGATCAGGTTTTGTGTAATTCCCCACCCCCGCCCACCGTCCCCGCCCCCCGCACCCCGCCCCGACCATTCCCGGTAACTCCCGGTAACTCCCGGTGGCCGCTCCCGGTAGCCGCTCCCGGTGATCAAGAGGTTCGGGTCAAAAATCGCGCCCCGGATGACGCAAACCTCTTGATCACCGGCGCGGAAGGGCCCGGCGCGGAGGGAGGGGCGAGGAAGGGGCGGGCGAGGAAGGGGCGGGCGAGGAAGGGGCGGGTTGGGCGGTCAGGCTCGGCGGACGCCGCCCTCGGTGAGGAAGCGGGCGATCGGGAGGGTCGCCGCGCCCAGCGCCACCGCGTCCACGCCGAGGCGGCACAGCTCGATCGACGCCTGCTCGTACGGCTGGCGCAGCGCCTGCCGACCGGCGGCCTCGCGCACAGCCGGCAGCAGGTCGCCCAGCGCCATCGCCGCCCAGCCGCCGAGGACGACCCGCTCCGGGTTGAACAGGTTGATCAGGTTGGCCACCCCCGCGCCGAGGTAGCCGGCGGTGTCGTTCAGCACCCGGCGGGCGGTGGCCGACGAATCGGCGGCGCTGACCAGCGCGGCGAGCTGCGACTCCTCGTCCTCGCCCGGCACGGCGCGACCCCGACGCGCCTCGCGGTAGCGGTCGATGATCGCCTCCGCCCCCACGTACGCCTCCAGGCAGCCGCGCGCGCCGCACCGGCAGGCCCGGCCGCCGTACACCAGGGTGGTGTGCCCCCACTCCCCCGCGCTGCTGGACGCGCCCCGGTAGGTGGCGCCGTTGGTCACCACTGCCGCGCCCACGCCGGAGCCGACCAGGGCGAAGACGGCATGCCGGGCGCCGCGCCCAGCGCCGAACCACATCTCGGCCTGGCCGAGGGTCTTCGCGCCGTTGTCGATGTGCAGCGGCAGGTCGGTGCCGGCGCCGATGAGCCGCTCCAGCGGCACCCGGTCCCAGCCGAGGGCCTGGGCGTGCACGACGGCCTCGACGCCCTGCTCGACCACGCCGGAGACGCCGATGCCGACGCCGAGCACGTCGGCGGTGGCCACCCGGGCCTTGCCGGTAACCACCTCGATGCCGGCCAGCACGTGCCCGGCCACCACGTCGGGCTCGGTGCGCGCGGGGTCGAGCGGGTACTCGATGCTGGCGAGCAGGGTCATCGCGAAGTCGAACAGCTCCACCCGGACCCGGGTCTCGCCGACGTCCACGCCGATCACGAAGGCGTACCGGGGGGCGACGCGCAGCAGCATGCTGGGGCGGCCGCCGTCGGACTCGGCGGCACCGGCCTCGGCGACGATGCCTTCGTCGATCAGATCGGCCACCACGTTGCTGACCGCCGGCTGGCTCAGCCCGGTGCTGCGCACCAGGTCCTGCCGGGTGAGCGGGGCATCGAGGAAGAGCTTCGTCAGCAGGGCGGACCGGTTGCGCAGCCGGACGCTCCGGTTGGTGGCACGCGCCAGCTCCACTCGTCACCTCGTTCCCGTCGGCCGTTGGTGGCGACTGTAACCGCACCGTGCTTGACGACCCACCTGCCAGCAACTTTAATGACGACATTCATTAAGCCGTGATGTAACTCCCGGGAAACGCCGACGGACCCCCGACGGCGCATCCGGAGAAACCCCGTCCGCAGCCGGCAACCGTCGCCGCACCCCTATCGACGACGGCGGTCGGCGGACCCCCACCACGCACCGGAAGGGCTGACCGTGTCGAGACGACACCTCGGGATATTCACCGCCGCCGTACTGGCCGCCGCATCGCTGACCGCCTGCGGCGGCTCCGGCGACGACTCCGCCGCATCGCCCAAGACCCTCACCTACTGGGCCAGCAACCAGGGCGCCAGCCTGGAGGTCGACAAGACCACCCTCCAGCCGGAGCTGGACAAGTTCGAGAAGCAGTCCGGCATCAAGGTCAACCTCGAGGTCGTCCCCTGGTCGGACCTGCTCAACCGGCTGCTCGCCGCCGCCGCGTCGGGCAAGGGCCCGGACGTGGTGAACATCGGCAACACCTGGTCGGCGTCGTTGCAGGCCACCGGCGCGCTCGTCGAGTTCGACGACGCCACCCTGCAGGCCGTGGGCGGCAAGGACCGGATCGTGCCCGCCGCGCTCGCCGCCGCCGGCGCCCCCGGCAAGCCGCCGGCCGCCGTGCCGCTCTACAGCATGGCGTACAGCCTGTACTACAACAAGAAGGCGTTCGCCGACGCCGGCATCACCGCGCCGCCGACCACCTGGGAGCAGGTCTCCGAGTACGGCAAGAAGCTCACCAAGGGCGGCAAGTGGGGCCTGGCGATCGAGGGCGCCAACCCGTCGGAGAACGCGCACCACGCCTTCACCTTCAGCCAGCAGTACGGCGGCGAGTGGTTCGACTCGGCCGGCAAGCCGACCTTCGACACCCCGCAGAACGTCTCGGCCATCAAGCGCTACATCGACTTCATGGCCGCCGACAAGATCACCAACCCGAGCAACGCCGAGTACGCGCAGAACCAGTCGGTCTCCGACTTCGCCAACGGCAAGGCCGCCATGCTGCTCTGGCAGTCCGCCGGCTCGAACCTCAAGACGCAGAACATGCCCGCCGACGCGTACGGGGTGGCCCCGGTGCCGTTCCTGGCCAGCCCGCCGGCCGGCGGCAAGAAGGTCAACAGCATGGTCGCCGGCATCAACATGGCGGTCTTCAAGCACACCAAGAACAAGGACGGCGCGCTGAGCTTCGTCAAGTTCATGACCAGCGACGAGGAGCAGACGATCCTCAACAAGACGTACGGGTCGCTGCCGGCGGTCAAGACCGCCGCCTCCGACCCGGCGTTCAGCGCCCCGGAGCAGAAGAGCATCCAGGAGACGCTTGTCACCACCGCCGCCCCGCTGCCGCAGGTGCCCGACGAGAGCACCTTCGAGACCCTGGTCGGCACCGCGATGAAGGAGCTGTTCGCCGACGCGGCGAGCGGCAAGCCGGTCACCGAGGCATCGGTGAAGGCGAAGCTGACCGACGCGCAGCAGAAGATGCGCTGACCCACGCAGCGCCGGTGGCCGTGGTCGGGCGACGAGCCCGACCACGGCCACCGCCTCCGAGAGGACCCCGATGGCAACCAGCACCACCGCGCCGGACGCCGACCGGCGCGTACCCCGGGCCGGGTCACCCGCCCGGGGGGCCGCCCGCCGGCCGCGCGGCCCGCGCCGTTCCCTCCTGCCGTACCTGCTGCTCGCCCCGGCCATCGTGCTGGAACTCGCCGTCCACGTGATCCCGATGGTGGTCGGGGTCTGGATGAGTCTGCTGGAGCTGACCCAGTTCCACATCCGGGACTGGTCCACCGCGCCCTTCGTCGGCCTGGAGAACTACCGGGCCACGCTCGATCTGAACTCCGCCGCCGGCAAGGAGCTGCTGCACTCGTTCTGGGTGACCCTGATCTACAGCGTGCTCTCGGTCGGGTTCGCCTGGCTGCTCGGCATCGCGGCGGCCGTCGTGCTCCAGAAGCCGTTTCGCGGGCGGGCCATCCTGCGGGCGCTGTTCCTCACCCCGTACGCCCTGCCGGTCTACACCGCCGTGATCACCTGGAGCTTCCTGCTGCAGCGCGACACCGGCCTGGTCAACCACGTGCTCGTCGACCAGCTCGGGCTGCTCAACGAGCGCCCGTTCTGGCTGATCGGCGACAACAGCTTCTGGTCGCTGCTGGTGGTGTCGGTCTGGCGCAACTGGCCGTTCGCGTTCCTGTGCCTGATGGCCGGCCTGCAGAACGTGCCGGGCGAGCTGTACGAGGCCGCCGCGATCGACGGCGCGGGGTTCTGGCGCCGGCTGCGCTCGGTCACCCTGCCCATGCTGCGGCCGGTGAACCTGGTGCTGCTGCTGGTGCTGTTCCTGTGGACGTTCAACGACTTCAACACCCCGTACGTCCTGTTCGGCGGGTCCGCGCCCGAACAGGCCGACCTGATCTCCATCCACATCTACCGCAGCTCCTTCAAGACCTGGGACTTCGGGTCGGGCTCGGCGATGTCGGTGGCGCTGCTGCTGTTCCTGCTGGTCGTCTCGGCCGCGTACCTGCTGATCACCAACCGCCGGAGGGACGACCATGCGTGAGACCGCAGGTGAGCGCTGGGGCCGGCGCATCGTGCTGACCCTGCTCACTCTCTTCGTCGTCATTCCGCTCTACGTGATGGTCACCTCGGCGGCCAAGCCGCTGCGGGACGTGCAGAACGGGTTCACCTGGTTGCCCAGCCGGCCCACCCTGCAACCGTTCGTCGACATGTGGAGCACCGTGCCGCTGGCCCGCTACCTGGTCAACAGCCTGGTGGTGTCGAGCGTCGCGGCGGTCTGCTCGGTGGCCGTGGCGATCTTCGCGGCGTTCGCCGTCAGCCGGTACCGCTTCCGCGGCCGGGGGGTCTTCTCGGTGACTGTGCTGTCCACGCAGATGTTCCCCGGCATCCTGTTCCTGCTGCCGCTGTTCCTCATCTACGTCAACCTGGGCAACGCCACGGGCATCGAGCTGTACGCCAGCCGCACCGGCCTGATCATCACGTACCTGACCTTCTCGCTGCCGTTCTCGATCTGGATGCTGGTCGGCTACTTCGACTCGATCCCGCGCGGGCTGGACGAGGCGGCGCAGGTCGACGGGGCCGGGCCGCTGCGCATCCTGTTCCGGGTCATCCTGCCGGCCGCCGTGCCCGGCGTGGTCGCGGTGACCGTGTACGCGTTCATGACCGCCTGGGGTGAGGTGCTGTTCGCCTCGGTGATGACCGACGAGGGCAGCCGCACCCTGGCCGTGGGCCTGCAGGGCTACTCCACCCAGTTCAACGTCTACTGGAACCAGATCATGGCCGCCTCGCTGGTGGTCAGCATCCCGGTCGTGGCCGGGTTCCTGGCCCTGCAGCGGTATTTCGTCGCCGGCCTCACCGCCGGCGCCGTCAAGTGAGTCACCCCATCCCAGAGGAGAGCCTTCCCGTGCCCGACCTGTCCAAGCTGCCACCCGACTTCCTCTGGGGCGTCGCCACGGCGGCGTACCAGATCGAGGGGGCCGTCGACGTCGACGGCCGGGCGCCGTCCATCTGGGACACCTTCTCGGCCGTCCCCGGCAACGTCGACAACGGCGACACCGGAGCGGTGGCCTGCGACCACTATCACCGGTGGCCGGAGGATCTCGCGTTGCTGCGCCGGCTCGGCGTGGACGCGTACCGGTTCTCGGTGGCCTGGCCCCGGGTGATGCCCGACGGTGTCGGGCGGGTCAACCCCGCCGGGCTGGACTTCTACGACCGGCTGGTGGACACGCTGCTCGCCGACGGGATCCGGCCGTTCGTCACGCTCTACCACTGGGACCTGCCGCAGGTTCTGCAGGACCGCGGCGGTTGGCCGGAGCGCGCCACGGCCGAGGCGTTCGCCGACTACGCGGCGGTTGTCGCCGCCCGCCTCGGTGACCGGGTGGCCGACTGGAACACGGTCAACGAGCCGCTCTGCGTGTGCTGGATCGGGCACCTGGACGGGACGATGGCTCCCGGCGAGCGGGACCTGACCCGCGCCGTGCACGCCTCGCACCACGCGCTGCTCGGGCACGGCCTGGCCACCCAGGCGATCCGGGCCAACGCTGCCCGCGCGGCGTCGGTCGGTCTGGTGCTCAACCTCAGTCCGATCGAGCCGGCGACCGACCGACCCGAGGACGTCGCGGCGGCCCGGCGGGCCGACGGGCACGTCAACCGCTGGTGGCTCGACCCGATCCACGGCCGGGGCTACCCCGCCGACATGATCGCCACGTACGGGGTCGAGCCGCCGGTACGCGGTGACGACCTGGCGGTGATCGCCACGCCCACCGACTTCCTCGGTGTGAACTACTACTTCCGCCAGCTGGTGGTCGACGATCCGACCGGCCCGGCGCCGTACGCGAAGCAGGTGCCGGTGCCCGGGTCGGTGGAGACGGCCATGGGCTGGGAGATGTACCCGGCGGGCCTGGAGCGGCTGCTCGTCGACGTGCACGAGGAGTACCGGCCGGGCCGGATCATCGTCACCGAGAGCGGCTCGGCGTGGCCGGACGAGGTCACCGCCGACGGCACCGTCGAGGACAAGGAGCGCACCGACCACCTGGAGCAGCACCTGGCGGCGTGCGCGTCGGCGGTGGACCGGGGGGTGCCGCTGGACGGCTACTTCGTGTGGTCGCTGCTGGACAACTTCGAGTGGGCGTACGGCTACGACAAGCGCTTCGGGCTGGTGCACGTCGACTATGCCACGCAGCGGCGGACGGTGAAGGCGAGCGGCCTGCGCTACGCCGAGCTGATCCGCGCCCACCGCCACCTCGCCCGCGCCACCGACGCCGCCGCGCCGGTGGCCTGAGGCCGCCGGTCCCGGGCGCCGCGGCCGGCGGCGCCCGGGCCGCACCACGGTGGGCTCTGTGCGTAATTCGCCCGCTTATGTGCCACTGCCGCTAGTCTGGGCCGGTGCGGGACGGACCGGAGAACGAGACGACGACGGACGAGCGTCACTCGTCCCGGGTGGCGTTCGAGGTCAACGGCGACCGCCGTGAGCTGACGCTGGACAACCGCACCACACTGCTCGACGCGCTGCGCGAACACCTGGGCCTGACCGGGGCGAAGAAGGGCTGCGACCACGGCCAGTGCGGCTCCTGCACCGTGCTGCTGGACGGCCGCCGGGCCAAGAGCTGCCTCGTCCTCACGGTCACGGTGGACGGCCGGTCGGTGGTGACAGTCGAGGGGCTCGCCGGTCCGGACGACCTGTCCCCGTTGCAGGCCGCATTCGTCGCGCACGACGCGTTCCAGTGCGGCTACTGCACCCCCGGGCAGCTCTGCTCGGCCCGGGGCATGCTCGACGAGGTCGCCCGGGGCTGGCCCAGCGCGGTCACGGACGACCTCGACTCGCCGCCCGAGCTGACCGACGCCGAGATCCGCGAGCGGATGGCGGGCAACCTCTGCCGCTGCGCCGCGTACCCGCACATCGTCGCGGCCATCCGCGAGACGGCGACCGCGCCGTGAGGCCGTTCCGCTACCACCGGCCGGCCGACGTGGCCGACGCCGTCGCCGTGCTGGCCGGCGAGCCGCACGCGGCGTACCTGGGCGGCGGGACCAACCTGGTGGACCTCATGAAGCTCGGGGTGCAGCGGCCCGAGCTGCTGGTGGACGTGACCCGACTGCCGCTGGACACGGTCGAGGAGCTGCCCGACGGCGGGCTGCGGATCGGCGCGACAGTGCGCAACAGCGACCTCGCCGCCCACCCCGCGGTTCGCCGCGACTACCCGGTGCTGGCCCGCGCCCTGCTCGCCGCGGCGTCCGGTCAACTGCGCAACCTGGCCACGACCGGCGGCAACCTGTTGCAGCGCACCCGCTGCGTCTACTTCCAGGACACCGGCAAGGCGTGCAACAAGCGCGACCCGGGCAGCGGCTGCGCCGCCCTGCACGGGCAGAACCGCGACCTGGCCGTGCTGGACTGGTCCGAACAATGCGTGGCCACCCACCCGTCGGACCTGGCGGTCGCCCTCGCCGCGCTGGACGCCGTGGTGCAGGTGCACGAGTCCGACGGCCCCCGGGACGTCCCGCTCGCCGCGCTGTACCGCTCCCCCGGCGCGCACCCGGAACGGGAGACCACCCTGGCCCGGGGTGCGCTGATCACCGCCGTCCGGCTACCGCCGCTGCCGGCCGCGCACCGCTCGGCGTACCTCAAGGTGCGCGACCGGGCGTCGTTCGCCTTCGCCGCCGGCTCGGTGGCCGCGGTGCTCGACCTCGACGGCGACGTGGTCCGCGACGTCCGCCTGGCGTACGGCGCGGTGGCGCACCGGCCGTGGCGGGCGTACCGGGCCGAGGAGGAGCTGCGCGGTCGGCTGTTCAGCCCCGAGCTGGCCGCGCGGGCCGCCGACGCCGAGTTGACCGAGGCCCGGCCGCTGCGGCACAACGGCTTCAAGCTGCCACTGACCCGGGCCATCACGGTGCGGGTGCTCAGCGAGCTGGCGGCCTCGTGAGCACCGGCGCGGTCGGTCGGGCGCATCCCCGGCTGGAGGGCCGGGAGAAGGTCACCGGCACGGCCCGGTACGCGGTCGAGTACCCGGTGGACGGTGTCACGTACGGCTGGGCGGTGCCGGCGACGGTGGTCCGGGGCCGGATCACCCGGATCGACACGACGGACGCGCTCGCGTCCCCGGGCGTGCTGGCCGTGGTGCACCACGGCAACGCGCCCCGGCTCGCACCCGGGCCGCAGCCGGAGCTGTGGTTGTTGCAGGAGCCGGCGGTGCACTACCGGGGGCAGTTCGTCGCGGTGGTGGTGGCCACCAGCCTGGAGGCGGCCCGCGAGGGCGCCCGACTGGTGCGGATCGACTACGACGCCGGCCCGCACAGCACGGTGCTCACCGACGACCACCCGGGCCTGTACAAGCCGGAGCACGTCAACCCCAGCTATCCGACGGACACCGCCGAGGGGGACTTCGACGCCGGGTACGCCGCCGCGCCGGTGCGGGTGGACGCCACCTACCGGACACCGGCGTACCACAACAATCCGATGGAGCCGCACGCCACGACGGCGCTGTGGCACGACGGGCGGTTGCTGGTGCACGACTCGACCCAGGGCGCGGTGCCGGTGCAGAGCGCGCTGGCCGAGCTGTTCGAACTGCCCCAGGAGTCCGTCCGGGTCATCGCCGAGCATGTCGGCGGCGGCTTCGGCAGCAAGGGCTACGCCAAGGCGGCGGTGGTGCTCGCCGCGCTCGCCGCCCGGCACGTGGACCGCCCGGTCAAGCTCGCGCTGACCCGCCAGCAGCTGTTCGGGCCGATCGGCTACCGCACGCCCAGCATCCAACGGGTCCGCCTCGCCGCCGACACCGACGGTCGGCTCACCGCTGTCTGTCACGACGCGATCAGCCAGACCTCGACGGTCCGGGAGTTCGCCGAACAGATCGCCGTCTACACCCGCAGCATGTACGCGGCCCCGCACCGACGCACCACCCACCGGCTGGTCCGCCTCGACGTGCCCACGCCGTTCTGGATGCGCGCCCCCGGCGAGTGCCCCGGCGCGTACGCCCTGGAGTCGGCGATGGACGAGCTGGCCATCGCCGTGGGGGTCGACCCGGTGGAGCTGCGGATCCGCAACGACGCCCAGGTCGACCCCGACCAGGGCGAGCCGTTCACCAGCCGCAACCTGGTGGCCTGCCTGCGCGAGGGGGCGCAGCGGTTCGGCTGGACGGGCCGGGATCCCACGCCCCGGGCCCGGCGCGACGGGCGGTGGCTGATCGGTACCGGCGTGGCCGGATCGAGCTACCCGGCCCGGGCGAGACCGTCGTCGGCGGCGGCCACCGCCCGGCCCGACGGCACCTTTCTGGTACGGATCGACGCCACCGACATCGGCACGGGCGCCCGGACGGCGCTCTGGCAGGTGGCCGCCGACGCGCTGGGGGTGCCGCCCGAGCGGGTCGAGATCCGCATCGGCGACAGCGACCTGCCGGTGGCCCCGCTGGCCGGGGGCTCGATGGGCACGGCTTCGTGGAGCTGGGCCGTGATCCGGGCCTGCGAGGCGTTGCGGACGAAGCTGCGCGAGGGCGCGTCGCCGGGCACCGAGGTCAGCGCCGAGGCGGACACCACCGACGAGGTGGGCGGGCAGCCCACCCGACCCCGGTACGCGTACGGGGCGCAGTTCGTCGAGGTCCGGGTGGACGCGGACACCGGCGAGGTGCGGGTGAACCGGCTGCTCGGGGTGTTCACCGCCGGTCGGGTGGTGAACCCGACGACGGCGCGCAGTCAGCTGATCGGCGGCATGACGATGGGGCTGTCGATGGCGCTGCACGAGGAGGGCCTGCTCGACGAGCGTTACGGCGACTGGGTCAACCACGACCTGGCCACATACCACATCACCGGCTGCGCGGACGTCGAGGCCGTCGAGGCGTACTGGCTGGATGAGCGGGACGACGAGCTGAACCCGGCCGGGGTGAAGGGCATCGGCGAGATCGGCATCGTCGGCACCGCGGCGGCGGTCGCCAACGCCGTCCACCACGCCACCGGCGTCCGCATCCGGGACCTGCCGATCCGGTTGGACAAGCTCATCGGGGTTTCAGGCTTGGCTTAAATAAGCCGACGGTGATATAACTGTCGCCGTGCACGCCTTCGACGTGCTGGGCGACCCGGTCCGGCGCCGCATCCTGGAACTGCTCGCCGACGGCGAGCAGACCGCGGGCGCGGTCAGCGCGGTCATCCGCGACGAGTTCGGCATCTCCCAGCCCGCCGTGTCACAGCACCTCAAGGTGTTGCGGGACAACGGCTTCGCCACCGTGCGGCCGGAGGGCGCCCGGCGGCTGTACGCGGTCGACCCACGCCCGTTGCGCGAGGTCGACGGCTGGTTGGAGCACTTCCGCCGGTTCTGGACGCCACCCCTGGCGGCACTCGCCACCGAGCTGGCCCGGGGCCGACGCGACCGTCGCCTGCGCGGGCCCGCCGACCCACCCGAGGAGAGGAACACCTGATGTTCGACGCGACCGAGCAGATCAACGCCGTCCAGCGGCAGGTCGGCAGCCGCACCCTGGCCGCGGGCGAGGCCCGGGTGACCACGATCAGCCAGACCTACCAGGCGACGGCCGAGGACCTGTGGGACGCCTGCACCAACGCCGAGCGCATCCCCCGCTGGTTCCTGCCGATCAGCGGCGACCTGCGGCTGCACGGCACGTACCAGCTCGAGGGCAACGCCCACGGCACCGTCGAGAGCTGCGAGCCTCCGCACCGCTTCACCGCCACCTGGGAGATGGGCGGCGAGGTGAGCTGGATCGAGGTGCGGGTCACGCCGGTCGGCGACGAACAGGCCCGCCTCGACCTGGACCACATCGCGCACGTCGACCAGGACCGGTGGGCACAGTTCGGGCCGGGCGCCGTCGGCGTCGGCTGGGACCTGGGCCTGCTCGGTCTCGCCACCTACCTCTCCGGCGACGGCAGCGGCGTCCGGCCGGAGGACAGCGCCGAGTGGGTCGCCTCCGCCGAGGGACGACGCGCCATGGAGCTGAGCAGCCAGCTGTGGTGCGAGGCGAGCATCGCCGCCGGCACCGACGCCGACGAGGCCAAGGCCGCCGCCGAGCGCACCACCGCCTTCTACACGGGCGCCCCCCAGGCCTGAGCGGCGCCGACGACGGCGGTGGCCGACCTGCCGCCGCCGTCGTCCGGCGCACCCGGCTCGGATTCGAGCCTGACGTGAATCCGACTCATCGGTTGGATCAGCGCCCTGTCCTAGATCCGGTAGGGTCACGCAAAGCGTTGCCGTGCTGTCGCAACGTGATTGCCCACTGGATCACCTGGGGGTGCCGTGATGAGCCGACGGTGGGCGATCCTGATCGGAGCCAACGCTTGCGGGTATGACGTCAACCTGCCCAGCCTGCGCTACGCCGAGGACGATGCGCGGGCGGTGCGGGCGGTGCTGCTGGACGAGCGGATCGGCACGTTCGACGACGGCGACGTCGACCTGTTCATCGGCGACGGCGCCAGCTGGCGCGAGATCAAGGCCCGGCTGCGCGAGCGGGTGCTGGAGTCGCGCCCCTCCGACGTGCTGCTGGTCTACTTCGCCGGCCACGCCCTCGTGCCGGAATGGGGCACGCAGTCCGACGCGTATCTGGTGACTGCCGACCTGGAGGCCGACGGGCTGCGCCGCGAGCCGGACAACGGACTGCGGATGGCGTTCCTCAAGCGGGACGTCTTCGAGGCGTTCGCCGGCACCTCGTTCCTGATCCTCGACTGCTGCCACGCGGGCGTCTACCTGGACTCGGAGCTGCGGCACACCGAGGCGATGCAGACGTACCGCACCCAGGTCGACAGGCACAGCGCCCTGCTGGCGTGCCCGAGTGGCGCCGCTGCCCGGGAGAGCGAGGAACACCGGCAGGGCGTGCTCACCCACCAGCTGCTGCGGGCGTTGCGCGGCGAGGCCGCCGACCCCGGCGGCCGGGTCTCCTTCGCCCAGATGGCCACCTTCGTCGCCGAGCAGGGCATCCACCCCGCGCCCGGGCAGCTCGTCCACATGTGGGGTCCGACCACTGTGCTCACCCAGCCGCCGGTGTCCCGGCACGAGCGGCAGTCATTGACGGCCCCGGTCAACTCCGGCACGATCCGGCCCTGCAAGAACCCGCTCGACGACCTGTCCAGCTCGATCACGCAGCTGCTCGGACGGGTGTTCCGCTCGCAGTCCCGTCCACCGCGTTCCGCCCAGCAGGCGGGGCACGCCGAACGGGTCGAGGTGATCCGGTACGCCCTGGAGGCGGATTCGGTAGCGGTGGTGGAATCCGGCCCCACGGGTATCGGCCAGGTCACCTCCACGGCCCGGTTCAACAAGGAGGAGCTGCGGCCACTGCTCGAACTGAGCGCCGCGGACACGACCCTGGTCCGCACCTCCTCCCCCGGGCACGTGGTGGCCGACGACGCCGGCCGACGGATCCTCTGCGTCCCCCTGTCCCAGGAGAACAGCCGCAACCTCACCCTCGCGGTGGTCGATCCCGCCCTCGCCGCGCTGGACATGGGCGAGCCGTTGGCCACCATGCTGCGCGCCATCTGGAATTCCGATGTCCGCGACGATCCGGTGCACGCCGAGATGCAGGTGCTCACCGCCCTGCGCTCGGCCTACGGCCGGCTGCCGGTGGATCTGTACTCGCACGCCTTCAGCCTGTACCAGAAGCTGATCGAGTCGCTGATCATGGTGTTCCAGCCGGTGATGTCGTTGGACCGGCGGCCCGCCGGGGTGGGCATCCACAGCTACGAGGCACTGGCGAGGCGGCTGGAGACCGACGTGCGCGCGCCGGTAGCGGCCCTTCAGATGGCGTACGCCTGGGGTGACCGCTTCGTCATCGAACGCGACGCGCTGCTGCTGGCCAAGGCGATCGACTCGTACGCCGAGGCCGACGTCGCGTCCGTCTTCGACGTCACCAAGCCGATCTCGGTCAACGTCGCGGTGCGCTCCCTGCTCAGCGACGCCTACATCGCCCAGGTGCGCACGGCGATCATGGAGGCCAACCTCGATCCGCGCACCGTCACGCTGGAGATCTCCGAGCAGGACCCGATCCGGCCCGCTCCCGGCGAGGTGTGGCCGCAGGAGCCGCTGACGTACTTTCACCGTCGGCTGACCAGCCTGGCGCGTGACCTGGAGATCAGCTTCGCGGTGGACGACTTCGGGGTCGGTTACTCCTCGCTCGCCCGGATGGCGGAGCTTCCGTTGACCCAGATCAAAGTGGACCGGGCCGTCCTGCACCACCCGCTGGCCGTCGAGGAACTGGACCTGGTGACCCGGGTCGCCCGCTACGCCAGCGACCTCGGCCACGCGCCGAACCCCCGCGCCGTCATCGTGGAGGGGTTCGACGAGCAGGCGCCGGTGACCCTCAAGCAGATCTACGACCTGCGGATCCGGCACGTACAGGGCTTCATCTGCGGGGAGACCGCGTCGACGTCGCTGCGTCCGCTCGGGCAGAGCGTCCGGGAGCGGATCGCCGCGATGGTGAGAGGTGAGGATGACTAGCGTTCGACTGTTGTTGCCGCCCGAGGTTGTCGCCGAGCTACGCCTGCCGCACGAGGGCGTTCGGGACGCGGGCGCCCTGACCCTGGCCATCGAGGGAATCAGCGTCCTGGCGAACCTGGCCACGCTGGCCACCCTGCAACCGCAGGCCGAGGCGCTGGTCTCCGCCATCCGAGGTTGGCGGCTGCGCGATCCCCGCCCGACGGTGACGCTCACCGCGCGAGGCCCGGGCCTGGATCTCACCATCGAGCTGCCCCGCAACGTGAGCCGGGCGCAGCTGCTTGACCAACTGCGCCCGTTGCTCGACCGCGAGGACTGAACCTCGGGCGGCGCGTCGATCCGATCGGGCGCGGGTAACGTGCTGCGACATGACCGGTCCGCCGTACTCGCACTGCTCCTACTGCGGCGCCGCCTACCCGGCGGCGGCCGGCTGGCCGCGGGTCTGCGCGGTCTGCGGCGAGACCGTCTGGCGCAACCCGCTGCCCGTCGCGGTAGCGGTGCTCCCGGTCCGCACCGCCGACGGCCTCGGCGTGGTGGTCGTGCGCCGGGACATCGAACCGGCCCGCGGGCTGCTCGCGCTGCCCGGCGGCTTCATCGAGTACGGCGAGGAGTGGTCCGACGCGCTCGTGCGTGAGCTGCGGGAGGAGACCGGTCTGGTCGCGGCGGCCGAGGACGCCCGGCTCTTCGCCGTGCACGGCGCCCCGGCGGGCGGCACCATGATGGTCTTCGGAGTGCTGCCCGAGCGGGCCGTCGAGGACCTGCCGCCGTCGGCGCCCACGGAGGAGGCCACCGAGTGGCTGGTGCTCACCGACCCGGTCGAGCTGGCGTTCTCCACCCACACGCGGGTCCTCAAGGATTTCCTCACCCCCTGACCCCGCGATCTTGCACTTTCTGTCGCGACACAAGGGGCATATCGGTTCATCTCGGCGACCGAAAGTGCAAGATCGACGCAAGTGGTGCCGGGCGGGACGGGCGGTCAGTGGTTTGCGGCGCCGGCGCGGTAGCCGCTGGCCTGCAACTCGAACAGCTCGCGGTAGAGGCCGCCGGCCGTCATCAGCTCGTCGTGGTTGCCCTGCTGGACGAGGCGACCCCGGTCCATGACGAAGATCCGGTCGGCGTGCCGGACGTTGGCCAGCCGATGCGTGATCAGGACGACCGCCCGGTCGGGCCGGCGGCGCAGGTGCTGGAACAGGGCATGTTCCGCGCGGGCGTCCAGGGCCGCCGACGGCTCGTCGCAGATCAGCAGGGCGGCGTCGCGGTAGAGCCCACGGGCGGCGACGAGCCGCTGCCACTGCCCGCCGGACAGCTCGTGACCGTTCTTGAACTCCCGGTCCAGCAGGGTGTCGTAGCCGTGCGGCAGACCGACGATCATGTCGTGGGCGGCGGCCGCCGCGGCGGCGGCCTGCACGTCGGGGCCGGGTTGGTCGGGCGTACGGTCGTGCCGGCCCACGCGGATGTTCTGCCCCGCGGTGAACGGGAACTTCCAGTACTCCTGCGTCATCACGGCCACCTGCGCGCCGAGCGTCCGCGGGTCCAGTTCGGCGGCGTCGACGTCGTCCCAGCGGATCGTCCCGCCGGTCGGCTGGTAGAGCCCGGCGATCAACTTGGCCAGGGTGGTCTTGCCGGAGCCGTTCTCGCCGACCAGCGCGATCACCTCACCGCGTCGGATCGTCAGGCTGACCCGGTCCACCGCGGGCGTGTCGGTGTCGGGGTAGCGCAGGCTCACCTCGTGCAGGTCGATCGTCTCGACGCCGTCGACCACCTGGTCGCCGCCGACGGGCACCCGGCCCTGCGCCCGGGTCAGGAAATCCCGGTAGTCCTGGTAGTAGAGGGCGTCCTCGTACAGCGAGTTGGTGGCGACGACCGCGACGCCCAGGCTGGTCCGGGCGGACTGCAGGGCGAGCAGGGCGGTCGCCGCGGCGGCGAGGGCGACCATGCCGGCCAGCAGCAGGCCGCCGAGCACGGCGTACACCCCGAAGGTGGCCAGCCCCGCCACGCTGGCGCCGGCCACGCGGGTGCCGGCCTGCGAGCGCACCAGCCGCAGTTGGGCGCGGGTTTCGACAGCCATCACAGCGCGGTACTCGGCGAGCAGGAAGTCGCGCATCTGGTAGGCGCGCACCTCGGCGGCGGTGTGCCGGTTGGCCATCAGGTGGGCGAGCATCCACATCCGCCGGCGGCGGGTGATCCGGGCCAGCATCGCCAGGTACTCCCGGCGGGCCATCCGCACCGCCGTGATCGCCTGGGGCACGGCCGCGAGCAGCAGGCACGGCAGCAGCAGCGGTTGGATGACGGTGACCGCCACGGCGGTGGCGAGCATCCCGACGACGCCGGTGACCAGGTTGACGGTGTGGTCGACGATCCACGCCGCCTCGCCCATCCCCCGGTCGCGGACCCGATCCATCTCCTCGGCGAACCCGGCGTCGTCGAACGCGGCCAGATCCACGGCGGTGGTCGCCTCGAACAGCCGCAGCTCCACCTGGTAGTTGATCTGCGGGGTGAGTCGCGCCTGAGCCCAACCGGCCGCGATCGTCAGGCCGCCGCGCGCCGAGACCGCCGCCGCGGCCATGATCAACGCCGGCAGGGCGGAGCGCACCCGGTCCGGGGTGGGACCGGCGGCGAAGAGTTCCCGCAGCACGCTTGTCGTGGCGAGCAGGCCGAAGGTGGTCATCACGCCGGCGGCGACGTTCAGGCCGATGGAGGCGACCGCGTCCATGCGGTTGGTGGCCCAGGCCAGCGCCACCGCCTCCCGCACCAACCTCGGCAGGCGGCGGGCCACCGCCCAGAAACTGGTGTGCGCGAACGTGTTCGCGTGGTGCATCCAGGCGGCGTCCTCCAGCTCCGGAAGCATGGAGCCGTCAGTGGGCGGGTCGATCGGCTGGTCGTCGTCGTGGGGCGCGGTGCGCGGGCGGGCCATCGAGTCCACGGACGCTCCTCGGGGGGCGGGAAGCACGAACGCCGCCCGAGACTACTGCCAGCGACCGCCTGATGTCTTTAGGTAGTCGGCGCGTCGTACGGGTGTTTCACACAGTCGGCTCGACGTCCTCGGTGATCGGCAGCAGTACCCGGAACGTGGTGTTCCCGGGCTCGGTCTCCACGCGGATGTCGCCGTGGTGCTTCTTGACCACGATCCGGTACGAGATGTCCAGCCCCAGACCCGTGCCGGCACCGACCGGCTTGGTGGTGAAGAACGGCTCGAAGATGCGCGGACGCACCTCGGGCGGGATACCGGGACCGGTGTCCGTGATCTCCACCGCCAGCAGCTCGCCGACCCGGCCGGTGCGGACGGTCAGCACGCCCTTCTCCCCCATCGCGCCCAACGCGTTGTCGATCAGGTTCGTCCACACCTGGTTCAGCTCGGCCGCGTACGCCGGGATCGGCGGGAGCGACCTGTCGTACTCCCGGACGAGCTTGACCTCGGCGGGGACCTTGCCCTTGAACATGACAAGCGTGGCGTCGAGCAGGTCGTGCACGTCCACCACCCGGTGCGGGGCGCGGTCCAACTGGGAGTACTGCTTGGCGGCGCCCACCAGACCCGAGATCCGGGTCACCGCGTCGCCGATCTCCCGCATCAGCAGCTCGGTGTCGACGGTGTAGGACAGCCACCGCACCGCGGCCTCCAGATCCGCCGGGCCGACGGCCGCCTTCACCTGACCGAGCCAGGCCGCGTCGAGACCCCCGCCGACCAGGATGGGCGCCAGGTCCCAGGCGCCACCCACGCCGTGCTCCTCCAGCCAGTCGGTGAGGACGTCCTCGGCGTCGGCGGTGGCCACCGGGCTCAACTTCGGCGCGGTCGCCACCCGGGCCACCGCCTCCTCCTGCAACGCGACGAGCCCGTGCAGCGCCCGGCCGTCGAGCCGACCGTCGGCGATCATCGCGAGCTTGTGCCGCATCCCCGCGACCCGGTCGCGCAGCACCGACGTGGCCCGCACCGCCGCCGCGGCCGGATTGTTCAGCTCGTGGGTCAGCCCCGCCGAGAGCGAGCCGAGCGCCAGCAGCCGCTCCCGCTCGCCGACGATGGTCTGGCTGTCCCGCATGCCGAAGAACAGCCCCTCCAGCAGGTGCATCGGCATCGGGAACCAGGACCGCAGGGCGTACGCGAAGTCCTCCGCCGGCAGCACGAAGAAGTCCGAGTCGACCACCGCCCGCAGACTGTTGCGGTAGGTCTGCTCGACCTGGTCGCCCAGGTACGCCTGGGTGGCGCCGCCGTACACCCCGGGCTGGTCGGTCCGGCTGACCTCGACGTCGTCGCCACGGACCTGACGGCTCAACGCCACCGCGCCGCGCAGCAGCACGAAGAAGCAGGTCGCGGCCTCCCCCTCGCCGTACACGAGGGTGCCGCCGGCCCGCTGCTCCACCCGGCCGTGCTCGACCAGCCAGTCGAGCTGCTCGTCGTCGAGCGCCTCGAACAGGAACAGGGCACGCAGCTGCGCGGGCGTCGCCCGCTCCGACGGGATGGTCATTGGGCCTCCAGGTAACGGTGCACGAGCGAGACGGCCATCGCGCCCTCGCCGACGGCCGAGGCGACCCGCTTGACCGACTCGGCACGGACGTCTCCGGCGGCGAACACCCCCGGCACGCTGGTCTCCAGGTGGTACGGGTCACGCGACAGTGACCACCCGGCTGGGCGCCGGCCACCGCTCAGCAGGTCCGGGCCGGTGACGATGAAGCCACGCCCGTCGCGGACGAGCACGCCGTCGAGCCAGTCCGTGCGGGGCTCGGCGCCGATGAAGATGAACAGCCAGGAGGTGTCGACCGTGCGGGCCTGCCCGGTGCGGGTGTCGCAGAGGTTGAGCTGTTGCAGGTGGCCCTGCCCGCCTGCGCCGACGACCGCCGTGTGCGGGTGCACGGTGATCCGGTCGATGCGTTCCAGCTGGTCGATCAGGTACCGCGACATCGACGCCGTGAGGTCCGCGCCGCGGATCAGCAGGTGGACGCGGGCGGCGTACCGGGAGAAGTGCACGGCGGCCTGGCCGGCCGAGTTGGCCCCGCCCACGATGTAGACGTCCTGGTCGACACAGCTGGGCGCCTCGGTGGCGGCGGCGCCGTAGAACACCCCCCGGCCGGTGAAGTCGGCCAGGCCGGGCGCGTCGAGCACCCGGTAGGAGACCCCGGTGGCCAGTACCACCGTGTGCGCGGCGATCTCGCTGCCGTCGCCGAAACGCAGCAGCCGGGCCCCGCCGGCCTCGCTCAGGCCGACCACCTCCCGGGCGCTGAGCAGCTCGGCGCCGAACTTCACCGCCTGCCGTCGGGCCCGGTCGGTCAACTGCGCGCCGGAGACGCCGTCCGGGAAACCCAGGTAGTTCTCGATCCGGCTGCTCTGCCCGGCCTGCCCGCCGGTCGCCCGCCGCTCCACGAGCACGGTGCGCAGCCCCTCCGACGCGCCGTACACGGCCGAGCCCAGGCCCGCCGGACCGCCGCCGATCACCACCAGGTCGTAGAAGTCGGACGCCGGCACCACTGTCAACCCGGCCAGCGCGGCCAGCTCGGTCTCGTTGGGGGCCACCAGGGCCTTGCCCTCGGCGGTCACCACGAGGGGTACGTCCGCCTCGGTGGCCCCGGCCGCGTCGAGCAGGCGGGCGCCCTCCGGGTCGTCGGACAACAACCAGCGGTACGGCACGAGGTTGCGGGCCAGGAAGTCGCGGACCTTGAACGACGGCGCCGACCAGCGGTGCCCGACGACCCGGATCTCGACGCTCGTCGCGTCCGGGGTGACCGACCACGCCTCCAGCAGGCCGTCGACCACCGGGTACAGCTTCTCCTCCGGCGGGTGCCACGGCTTGAGCAGGTAGTGGTCCAGGTCGACCACGTTGATCGCCTCGATCGCCGCGTCGGTGTCGGCGTACGCGGTGAGCAGCACCCGGCGCGCGGCGGGGAAGATGTCCATCGCGGCTTCGAGGAACTCGACGCCTGTCATCTCCGGCATCCGGTGGTCGGCCAGCAGCAGCGCCACCTGCTCGCCGCGCAGCTTGACCTCCCGCAGCGCGTCCAGCGCCTCCGGCCCGGAGGCGGCCCGCAGCACCCGGTATCGGTCGCCGTAGCGGCGCCGGATGTCCCGGGCCACCGCGCGGGACACCGCGGGATCGTCGTCGACGGTCAGGATCACCGGGTTTGCCATGGCGCCAATAGAACCACCCCGCAGGGCCCGGTCGCACCACCGCGTGGGCACCGACGCAGGCGTGAGAAGGTCCGGGACGGGTAAGCGGCACCGCCGCGGGCGGTGTGCGACCGCCGACCCGCCGGCGGTCGCACACCTCGGGGGGCTGATGACGGACGCGTCGCCGACCGAACCGACGACGTCGGGTCGAGTCGTGGAGCTGCGGGTGCACGGCGTCTCCGGGGCGGGTGCCGACCAGGTCCTCAACCGGCCGTACGTGCACCAGGTCGCCGGGGACCGCAGCGGCGGGTTCTACCGCCCCCGACCCGGCTACCCGGACTCGACCGGCACGGACGGGGTGACGCTGGAGGCGTACCGCTGGAGCGACCTGCCGTCCGGCACGGCCGTACGGACGCTGTCGCTGGTGTTCCTGTTGCCGTTCATGCTCTGCAACGTGGCGCTCTGGATGCGCCCGGAGAGCCTGCCGGGCAAACACGTCATCGTCGCGCTGTGTCGGGTGCTCGCGCTCACCCTGACGATGCTCTACGTGCTCTCCATCGTCGGGATGGCGGTGGACCTCATCGCCTGGCGCTGCATGGGCACGCCGGCCTGCACGGCCGGACGGAGCTGGCTGTCCTGGCTCGGCGGGCGTCCGCCAGGGGTACGGCTCGGCGTGGCGGCCCTGGCGCCGGTCGCCGCGATCGGGATCGTGTGGTGGCTCGGCGCGCGCCCGAGCCACTCGTTCGACGCCTTTCGCACCGGGGCGACCCAGGAGACGTCCGTCCAGCAGTTGAGCGCGGTCGGCCAGTGGGACGGGACCCCGGTGGTGGGACGGCTGCGCTCGGTGCACGTCGCGGCCGCGTTCGCGACGCTGGACGGCAGCCTGCTCGCCGCCTGGGACAGCGAGAACGAGTCGTTGGTGCGGGCGGCGCTGGCGGTGGCGACCGGGGCCGTTCTGCTCACCTGCGTGGTGCTGCTGACGAGGGTGCGGGGCATGGACCGACCCAGCCCGGTGCCCCGGCTGGAGGCGGCCACGCGCGGGCTGCGCACGATCGCGTGCGGCCTGACGATCCTGGTGATCGCGTACACCCTGACCAGCCGCGAGCCGTGGCCGCAGAGCAGGATGCTGCCCGGCTACAGCGCCACCGTGGCCTGGTTGTTCGTCAGCCAGACCGTCCTGCTGGTGATCCTCGCGGCGGTGGTGATCTGGGTGCGCGGCAGTGGGCGACGCGCCGACGGAAAGCGGCTTTCCCGGCTGCGCGCGCTGGGCTCTCCGGTGTTCGTCACGATCGCCGCCGGGCTCGCGGTGGCGTTCTCCGCCGAGTTGGTCTACCGGGTTGCCGACGTGTTGGACCGCGGCGGCGGGCCCACCGCGCCGGAAGCCTTCAGCCCGCCACTGGCGTACAAGTGGGCGATCTTCGGGTTTTTCCTGGCAGTGCTGGCCGCGCTGCTGGTGGGCGTGGTGGCAACCGTGGCGACCCGTCCCAGCCGGTGGCGGGCCGCGCGGGCGATCGTGGCCGCCGACTTCCCGGACGCACCGCCGGAGGCGGGGGCGCGGCTGCGCCGGGTCGAGCAGGCGGTGGCGCGGGCCCGGTTCACCGAACGGCTGGAGCCCCTCACCGTCGTCTACGCCGGCTCCGCCGCGCTCGGACTGGCCACCAGTTTCCTCGGCCTGCTCCAGATCTACCCCGGGGACGTGTTCGAGCAGTACGTCGGTGTGCCCGACAGCTTCGTCAACTTCCTCATCGGGGCGGGCAGCTACACGATCGCCGCGATCCTGGTCGGGCTCGTGATCGGCGGCATCTTCGCGTACCGGACGGCCGGGTTCCGCCGGTACGTGGGCGTCCTGTGGGACCTGGGCACCTTCTGGCCCCGGGGGGCGCACCCCTTCGCCCCACCCTGCTACGCCGAGCGGGCCGTGCCGGAGCTGACCAAGCGGATCACCTACCTCGTGGACCAGGGCGCGGGGGTGCTGCTGGCGGGGCACAGCCACGGCTCGGTGCTGCTCGCGGCCACGCTGCTGCAACTGCCGCCGCGGGTCACCGACCGGGTCGCCCTGCTCACCTACGGGTCGCCGCTGAGCCGGCTGTACTCGCGTCTGTTCCCCGCCTACGTCGACGAGTCGTCGTTGCGGGAGATCGGCGAGCGCGTCGGCTGGCGCTGGGTGAACCTGTGGCGCGACACCGACCCGATCGGCGGGTGGATGTTCGCTCCGCACCGGCCCGGGGACACCGGGACGCTCACCGGGCCGGAGGCGGCGGTGGACCGCCGGTTGACCGACCCGCAGGGCGTGATGCCGCCGCCCAGCGACAGCGTGCCGCCGCCGATCCTGGGTCACTGGCCGTGCGAGTCACAGGAGGAGTTCACGCAGGCGGTGCGGGACCTGGCCGGGCGGCTGCGCGCTCAGCGCCGGACGACGGACTGAGGCGGCGGCCGGATATCGTCGCCGGGTGAGCCCGTCCAAGCAGCCCGAGCGTCGACTGATCGCCTCGAACAAGAAGGCCCGGCACGAGTACACCGTGCTGCGCACGTACGAGGCGGGCATCGTGCTGGTCGGCACCGAGGTGAAGTCGCTGCGCGAGGGGCGGGCGTCGCTTGTCGACGCGTTCGCCCACGAACGCGACGGCGAGATCGTGCTGTACGGGCTGCACATCGCCGAGTACACCTACGGCACGTGGACCAACCACGCGCCGCGCCGCAACCGCAAGCTGCTGCTGCACCGCTCCGAGATCAGCCGGATCCTGGAGAAGGTCCGCGAGGGCGGGGTGACGCTGGTGCCGTTGTCGCTGTACTTCGACAACGGCTGGGCCAAGGTCGAGCTGGCCCTGGCCAAGGGCAAGCGCGCGTACGACAAGCGCCAGACCCTCGCCGAACGGGACGCCAACCGAGAGATCGCCCGGGAGCTGGGCCGGCACCTGAAGGGCCATCCCCGACGCCCCTGACCGCACCTGCGGCCCTGCGATCGCGATGCCAGCGCAGAAGCGGCCCGCTGCACCCTTTCGTGCTCGCAGATGCGAGAGCTAGGGTGACCCGGTGACGATGTTCCGCATCGGCGAGGCCGCCGACCTGCTCGGCGTCAGCGCCGACACGATCCGCCGCTGGGTGGACGCCGGGCGGTTGCCCGCCGGGCGCGACGAGCACAGCCACCGCGTCATCGACGGCGTCGACCTCGCGGCGTTCGCCCGCTCGCACGCCGCCGACCCGGACGCGGGAGCGGAGTTCTCCTCCGCCCGCAACCGGCTGCGCGGCATCGTCGTCGACGTCCGCAAGGACACGGTGATGGCTCAGGTGGACATCCAGGCCGGCCCGTTCCGGGTCGTGTCGCTGATGAGCCGGGAGGCGGTGGACGATCTCGACCTCCAGGTCGGGTCGATGGCCGTCGCGGTGATCAAGTCGACGACAGTGGTGGTGGAGCGGGCCACGCCCACCCGGACGAGGGTCGGCGGATGAGCGGCCGGAGCGTGCTGGCGACGCTGACGGCGATCGCCGTACTGGCGCTGACCGGCTGCGGCGGAGGCGACGACCCGGCGGGCGACGACGCCGACGGCCGGGTCACCGGCACGGTGACCGTGTTCGCCGCCGCCTCGCTGACCGAGTCGTTCACCCGGATCGCCAGCGACTTCGAGGCCGCCAACCCGGGCGTCACCGTCACCCTCAACCTCGCCGGCAGCTCCGCCCTGGCCAACCAGATCAACCAGGGCGCCCCGGCGGACGTCTTCGCCTCGGCCGCCGAGAAGAACATGGCGACGGTGACCGAGGCCGGTAACGCCGAGGGCACACCGAGCGTCTTCGCCCGCAACCAGTTGGTGATCGCGGTGCCCGGCGGCAATCCGCGGGGCGTAACCGGGCTGGCGGATCTGGCCCGTCCGGGGGTGAAGGTGGCGCTCTGCGCCGACCAGGTGCCCTGCGGTGCGGCGGCACGCACCGCCCTGACCGCGGCCGGCGTCGCGTTGACCCCGGTCACGTTGGAGCAGGACGTCAAGGGGGCGCTCGCCAAGGTGAAGCTCGGCGAGGTCGACGCGGCCCTGGTCTACCGCACGGACGCCCGCGCGGCGAGCGCCGACGTGGCCGGCGTCGAGTTTCCCGAGTCGGCGCGGGCGGTCAACGACTACCCGATCGTCGCGCTGAAGGACGCGCCGAATCCGGCCGGCGCGCGGGCCTTCGTCGCGTACGTCCGCTCGACGCCGGCACAGGCGGTCCTCGCCGGGGCCGGTTTCCAGGCGCCGTGAGTCAGGCCCTTGCCCGCGTCGTGCCGCGCCGACGGGGGCGGGTGCCGGCGGCGCTGCTGATCCCCGCGGGGCTGGGCCTGCTCTTCCTCGTCCTGCCGCTGGCCGGGCTGGTGGTCCGGGCGCCGTGGACGACCCTGCCGCAACGGCTCACCGCGCCGGGGGCGCTGACCGCGCTGCGGCTGTCGGTGCAGACCGCGACCCTGGCCACCGCGCTCTGCCTGCTGCTCGGGGTGCCGCTGGCCTGGCTGCTGGCCCGGGTCGAGTTTCCCGGCCGCCGGCTGGTCCGCGCCCTGGTCACCGTGCCACTGGTGCTGCCACCGGTCGTCGGCGGCGTGGCGCTGCTGCTGGTCTTCGGCCGGCGCGGACTGCTCGGCGGCTGGCTCGACGCGACGTTCGGCGTCACCCTGCCGTTCACGACAGCGGGCGTGGTGCTGGCCGAGGCGTTCGTCGCCATGCCGTTCCTCGTCATCGCCGTCGAGGGTGCGCTGCGCGCCGCTGACCACCGCTACGAGGAGGCGGCCGCGACGCTCGGCGCCGGGCGGTGGACCACCTTCACCCACGTCACGCTGCCCCTGGTGGCACCGGGTCTGGCCGCCGGCGCGGTGCTGTGCTGGGCGCGTGCGCTCGGCGAGTTCGGCGCCACCATCACCTTCGCCGGCAACTATCCCGGGCGTACGCAGACGATGCCGCTGGCCGTCTACCTGGCGTTGGAGACCGACCTGGAGTCCGCGATCGTGCTCAGTCTGGTGCTGCTGATCGTCTCGGTGGGCATCCTGGCCGCGCTGCGGGACCGCTGGCTGGCCAGCCCGTGACCGCGCCGATGGACGACGAGACCAGAACCGCGCCGCTGGACGCTGCCGGACCCGCGCCGCGGGACGACGAGGCTGGGCCCGCACCGCTGCTCGACGCCCGGCTCGTCGTCGACCGGGGCGCCTTCCGGTTGGACGTGCCGTTGCGGGTCGCGTCGGGCGAGGTCGTCGCGCTGCTCGGGCCGAACGGCGCCGGCAAGACCACCGCGTTGCGCGCGCTGGCCGGGCTGCATCCGCTCACGGCCGGGCACGTCTCCCTCGGCGGCGTCGACCTGGATCGGCCGGCGAACCGGGGTTGGGTGCCCACCGAACGCCGCCCGGTCGGGGTGGTCTTCCAGGACTACCTGCTCTTTCCGCACCTCGACGCGCTGGACAACGTGGCCTTCGGGCCGCGCCGGCACGGCGTCGACCGGCGGACGGCGCGGGCCACGGCCCGGGACTGGCTCGACCGGGTGGGCCTGGCCGGCCAGGCGCACCGCCGGCCCCGGCAGCTCTCCGGCGGGCAGGCGCAGCGGGTGGCGCTGGCCCGCGCACTGGCCGTCGGGCCGTCGCTGCTGCTGCTCGACGAGCCGCTCGCCGCCCTGGACGCCCGCACCCGCCTGGACACCCGCGCGGAGCTGCACCGCCACCTGGCCGCGCACCCGGGCGCCACGGTGCTGGTCACCCACGACCCGCTCGACGCGTTGGCGCTGGCCGACCGCCTGGTCATCGTCGAGGGTGGGCGCGTGGTGCAGGAGGGCGACGGCCCGAGCGTCACCGCCCGCCCGCGCACCGACTACGTGGCACGGCTGGTCGGGTTGAACCTCTACCGGGGCCGGGCACAGGGTCACGCGGTACGTGTCACGCCGGAGCTGACCCTCAGCGTGGCCGACCGGCTCGACGGGGACGCGTTCGTCGCATTCCGCCCGGCGGCGGTGGCCCTGCACCCGGCCCGGCCCGACGGCAGCCCCCGCAACACCTGGGCGGGCACCGTGGCGGGCGTGCAGCGCCACGGCGACAACGTGCGCGTGCAGGTGGACGGGCCGATCGGCGTGGCCGCCGACGTCACGCCGGCCGCCGCGGCGTACCTGCGGCTGATCCCCGGCCAGCGGGTCTGGGTCGCGGTCAAGGCCACCGAGACCCACGCCTACCCGGCCACGACCTGACACCCGCGCTGCATGCTGCCGGGGTCGGCGACGGCCCCGCGACGAGCGGCGGTCAGTCGGTGAGCAGGTCGGCGTGCGCGGCGCGTAGCCGGGACAGCGCCGGGTCGCTGCCCGGGACGACGCGGCGGTCCAGCTCGGCCCACACCTCGGCCAGCGCCGCGCGGACCGCCCCCAGCTCGGCGGCGTGCCGCTGGCTGCTGCGACGGTGCTGCTCGTCGAGCCGGCGGGCCCAACCGGCGGTGACCGCGGCGAGCCGGTCGCCGTCGGCGCGGGCCTGCGCGCCGCTGCGGGCGGCGACTGCGGGAACGATCGCGGCGACCGGGCGGGGATCGCCGTCGCGGGTGACGACGGTGACGGCGTCGGTCAGCTCGGCCAACGCGACGAGCTGGCTGAACCGGGTGCGCGCCTCACGCAGCGGCACGGAACGCGGCGGGTCGGATCCAGGGGTGAGCGCAGGGACGGCCATGAATGCATGGTGCCGCCCGGGTACGACAGAAATCCGCAGTCGTCAGTGGACGGTGGGCGGCAGCGGTGTGGGCCGGGCCAGCCACTCGTCGGCCGGCACCGACCAGATTTCCAGGTCGATGCGCCCGCGTGGGCTCGGGTGGACCTGGCGCAGGGTGCCGTCGTGGCGCAGGCCGAGGCGCCGGGCCAGGGCGATGCTGCGGGTGTTGGCCGCGTCGGTGCGCCACTCGACCCGCTGGATGCCGCGCTCGCGGACCGCCCAGTCGACGATGCGGCGGATCGCGGGGGCCATCAGGCCCCTCCCCTGCGCGTCCGGCTCCAGCCAGCAGCCGACCTCGCAGACGCCAAGCGTGACGTCGAACGACACGAACATGACCCCGCCGACCAGGGTCCCGTGCCGCCACAGTCCCCAGATGCCTCCGCTGTCACTGGCCCAGCGGTCGGCGTAGCGCTGCAGCACCGCGCGGGCCGACGGCAGGTCGGTGGCGACGAAGGTCGGCGACACCCAGGGGCGGATGTGCTCGCGGGCCCGGTCCAAGTGGGCGAGGAACTCCTCGGCCCGCCACGGCTCCAGCGGGCGCAGTTCGACCTCGTCGGTCAGCGGCAGGGCGAACACCGGGCCTCCCGGGACAGTTGGGTGCACGACGACGAGTAGCAGGCTCGCACAGGTCCGCCGGCTCGCCCCGACCGGGCCTCAGACCGGCAGGTACGTCCGCAGGGCGGCGAACTGGGCCACGGTCAGGTATGAGGGGTTGGCCGCCTGCGGCTGCCGGAACACCTCCAGGGCGGCGAGCCGGTCGTCGGCGCGCAACGCCTGCCGGGGCACCCGCTCGCGCTCGGGGAGGATGGGCAACTCCAGGGGCACCGACCACTGTCGCTCCGGTGGCCCCGGCTCGGCCACCCCGGTGACCCGCCCGACGCCCCACACCCCGTACGGCAGTCGGGCGCGGCTGCCGCTGGCCCAGAAGACCACCGGCTGCCCGGCGCGCATCAGCCGGGCACGGTAGCCGGGGCGTACGCACCAGCTCGTCACCAGCGGTTCGCGGGCGAACCGGGCGGTGAGGTCGACCGTGTCGGCGTTGCCCTTGATCAGCCAGGCGCCGAGATCGTCGAGGCGCACCCGTGGCTCGGTCATCGCCTCATCCTGCCCCGGCCGGCGGCCCTCCAATCAGATGATCATGTGGGTCCAGTAGGTGAGCCAGAGCACGAACAGCGCACCCTGCACCACGGCGAGGGCCGCCGTCAGCCACACGTCGACGCCGGCGGAGCGGGCCCAGCGGGCCAGCACCAGGGCCACCGGGAACACGGCCAGCAGGTAACGCAACAGGCTCTTGTAGACCGCCGGGCCCATCGACAGCGGCACCAGGATCATGAGCACGCCGTAGACCAGATACGGCAGCTCCCGGCGACGGAACCCGGCGACCAGCACGGCCAGCACGACCAGGGCGAAGAGGACCCGTCCGGCGTCGCGGGGCTCGCCGGCCAGAGCGTCCACCACCACCGGCACCGGGTTCTGCATCGTGATCCCCCAGCCGACCCGTTGGGCGTGCTGGTAGGCGAACCAGTCCCCGCCGCGCCACCGGCAGAACGCCATGAAGGTGAACCATCCGGCGGGCAGCAGCAGCAACGGCCAGCCGATCCGCAGGTATCCGAGCAGGGCGCGTGGGCCCAGCCGCCAGTCGTGCTGGCGCAGCAGCACCAGCGCCAGCGGCAACGCGACGAGCAGCCCGAGGGACCGGCTCATCGCCAGGAAGTAGCCGAGCACGCCGACCAGCAGCCACCGCCGTCGCTCGGCGTAGTAGAACGCGGCCAGCGCGAGGCAGACGAACAGCGACTCGGTCAGCGCGGCCTGGAACAGAAAAGCCGTCGGCAGCAGCACCAGGTAGCGGGTGAACCGACGGGCCGCGTCCGGGTCGCCGAGCAGCAGCTCGGCCAGCCGGTAGCCGTACACCAGGGCGCCCAGGAACGCGACGTTGCTGATCAGCAGCAGGGCCAGCGCGTTGTCGCCGCCGAGCAGCGCGCCGACCGGCCGGGCGAGGAAGGGGTAGAGCAGCGGGAAGCCGAAGTCCCCCCACGGCCGCCCGGTCAGCGGCAGCTCGCTCAGCCGCAGGTAGAGCAGCGCGTCCCAGGCGAACCAGAAGGAGATCCACCGATGGCCGGAGACCTCCCGCTGCTGCGCCCACATCATCGCCTCGTCCGGCGGCGGCGCACCTCCGATGCCGTCCCAGGCATGCAGGACCAGCAGGCCGAGCACTGTCAGCAGCAGCTTCGCGCCGAGAAAGAGCCCGATGAGGTACGGCCAGGGCGCCGGCACGCGCCGGGCCAGGCGCGCGCCCGCCCCGGCCGTACCGGCCAGCCGGGCGGCCCACGCCACCGCGGCGGGCCGGCCAGCCAGCATCGCTGCGTGTCGCCGGCCGCTTCGCCACCGGTGCATCCGCCCCGCTCCCCCGGTCCGCCGACCCACCCGCCGCGTGAGGGTGCCGCCCCTTTCGTTGTACGCCCCGATGCGCCCCGCCGGAGCGAAACGACCACGACCAGCAGGTGACATCCCGGGCATAACGGGTACGCGCCGCGCCTCAACCATCGGCAGGGAGTACGGGCGGCATGAGCGAGCAGCACGGCACGGTGGTCATCGGCGCGGGGCCCGCGGGGCTCACCGCGGCGTACGAGTTGCTTCGACACGGGCGGTCCGTCCGGGTCTTCGAGGCCGACGAGGTGGTCGGCGGGATCAGCCGGACCGTGGAGCGCGACGGGTGGCGCTTCGACATCGGCGGGCACCGGTTCTTCACCAAGGTGCCCCGGGTGGAGGCGTTCTGGCACGAGATCCTGCCCGACGAGGACTTCCTGACCCGACCCCGGATGAGCCGGATCTTCTACCGGGGGGCCCTGTTCAACTACCCGCTGAGCGCGACGAACGCCCTGCGCAACCTGGGGCTGCCCGAGGCGGTGCGCTGCCTGGGCTCGTACGCCCGGGCCCGCCTGCGCCCGCCGAAGGACCAGTCGCACTTCGAGGGCTGGGTGTCGGCGCGGTTCGGCTGGCGGCTGTACTCGATCTTCTTCAAGACGTACACCGAGAAGGTCTGGGGCATGCCGGCGGACCGGTTGCAGGCCGACTGGGCCGCGCAGCGGATCAAGAACCTGTCGCTGGCGACGGCGGTCCGCAACGCGGTGCTGCCCCGCCGCCGCCGCACCGACGTGACAAGTCTGATCGAGGAGTTCCAGTACCCGAAGTACGGGCCGGGGATGATGTGGGAGCGCTGCGCCGAGGAGGTGCGTCGGCGCGGCGGGGAGGTGTCGACGGGCACCTGGGTGACCGCCGTGCACCGCGACCCGAAACGACGACGGGCGATCAGCGTGACGCTCAACGGCGCGGGCGGGCAGCGCACCGAGCCGGCCGACGACGTGATCTCGTCGATGCCGATCTCGGAGCTGGTCGCCGCGCTGCGTCCGCCGGCGCCCCCGGAGGTGCTGGCCTGCGCCGCCGACCTGCGCTACCGCGACTTCCTGACGGTCGCCCTGGTGGTGCCGGCCGAGTTCTCGTTCCCGGACAACTGGATCTACGTACACGACCCGGCGGTGCGGGTGGGCCGGATCCAGAACTTCGGCTCGTGGTCGCCCTACCTGGTCAAGGACGGGCGCACCTGCCTGGGCCTGGAGTACTTCGTGTTCGAGGACGACGAGATGTGGCGTACCCCGGACGCCGACCTCGTGGCCCTGGCCACCGCGGAGCTGGAACGGTTGGGCCTGGTCCGCCCGGGGGTGGTCGAGGCCGGGCACGTGGTGCGGATGCCCAAGGCCTACCCGGTGTACGACGAGCGCTACCAGCACAACGTGGACGTGATCCGGGCCTGGCTGGCGGAGGCCGTGCCGAACGTGCACCCGGTGGGGCGCAACGGCATGCACCGCTACAACAATCAGGACCACTCGATGCTCACCGCGATGCTGACCGTCGAGAACATCGCCACCGGCGCAACCCACGACGTCTGGTCGGTCAACGTGGAGCAGGACTACCACGAGCAGTCGACCGGAAACGGTCGGCGGGGCACCGGCCGCGACGCGCCGGTGCTGCCGCGCCGGATCGTCACCGCCCCGATCGCCGCTCCCGGGGGCGTCCGCGCAGCCGACGACGGCGGCCGATCCGCGCAGGCGCCCCTGGTCTGACGGACCGGGGCCCGTTAGGCGAACGCCAGCGTCAGATCGGGCCGCTGGTGTAGATCCTCGTGCTGCTCTCGTTGCCGATGAACGGGTTGTTGACGGCCCACAGCAGGCCCTCGTCGTACTCCGGCACGTCGAAGTTGCACATGACCCAGCCGGCGTCAGCTCCGCTGCCGTTGAAGCACTGCCGACTCCAGTCCGGTCCCTGGATCGTGCCGGCGGCCGACGCGCCGTTCGCCTTGGTGTCCTTCACCCAGACCCGGTCCCCGTACGCGGCGAAGCATGCCTTGGCGCCGGTCGTCGACACGCACCACACGTCGACACCGTTGGCCGCCGGCGGCGCACCGCTCGGCGTGCCCGTGGCCGCCGACGCCGCCGAGGCGGTTCCGACCAGCACGAGGGCCACTGTCGTCGGCACCATGACCAGGGCACCCGCCAACCGCGTACTCGGCTTCCTACGCATCCACGTCAACTCCCCCAGCATTCATCATGATCGTCACTCCGGTGCTGGACGGTAGCAGTCGGACCGTCGCCGAACGAAGCCGATGTGGACGGTGTCTCATGATCGGTCTGCCATTGATCTGCGACACCGGAGAGAGATCGATCCGTTGGATGGCGGACGGATCAACGTGGCTACCATCCTGTCGTGATCGAGGAGTTGATCAGACGTGCTGCCGCCGAGGACGACGACGCGATCGAGGAGTTGTGCGCGATCGCGGACACCGACCCCCGAAGGCTGACCCCGCACCTGGGTCTCCTGCTCGACCTCGATGTGCTGTACCCGGCGAAGTTGTACCGCGCTGCGGACGCCGACGTGGTCCGTCGGGTCGTCGAGCAGGTCGACAGCGGCCGCACGCCCGATCGGCTCAACCACCTGCTCATGGTCCTGGCGCACAGTGCTCACCCGTACGCCGAGAGCGCACTACGCCGCTGGACGGCGCAGCCTCCCGCGGGTTCGGGCGAGCTGCACGTCGATGCGCTCAGCTACGCTCACGAGGGCGGCTGGGCGGTCGGCTCGGACGGCCGGCGACGGGACCTGTGCGGGGACACCGCGTACCGGTGGCTCCTGCGCGAAACAGCGACCGGCCCCGATCGGCCCGGCTGCCCCTGGTGCGCCTCGCCGCTGTGGGTTGCCGCAGACCTCGACACCACCGATGCCGCCATCGCCGCGGCGCTGGCCCACACCGGCTGGTCCGGGCGGTTGGTGATCGAGACCTGCCACTTCTGCGCCTGCTACACGACGTTGTACAGCCACGTCACTCCGGCCGGTGGCGCCACCTGGTGGGCCGGGAACGCCCGCCCGAGCTACCTCCCGGACGCCGACGAACCGGAGGAACCTCCGACGCTGACGCCGGTCCTCGGTCTGGCCCTGGCGAGCCCGTACCAGGTCAGCGCCTGGAACCAGGGTGGATCGACACTGGGCGGCCGGCCCGAGTGGATCCAGGACGCCGAGCACGCCGACTGCCCCGGTTGCGCTGAACCGATGGACTACGTGGGTCTGATCGCCGGCGCCGATCTGGACGAATACGGCGAGGGCGCCTACTACCTGCACCTGCACCAGCCGTGCGGGTTCGCGGCGGTGAACTACCAGCAGAGTTGAGGGCCCGATGGGGTTCCACCACGGGTCGGTGGCGCCTCCGCGTTCGACTCAGAGCCACGTCCAGGGGCGGATCGCCCTCCACACCCGTCCGCGCATCCGTGCGCGCCGCGGGTGGAGGAAGACCTCGATGTCCTCCAGCGCGTTACCGGCGGTACCGGCGAGGTGTGGCAGCGCCCGGGCTCGGCGCAGCGCGGTGACCACCCGGCGCTCATCCAGTTGACGGTGGACCCTCGCGAGATGCCCCAGGCACGTCGCGGCGAGCGCACTGACCTGACGATCGTCGTGTTCGAGCAACCGAAGGTGCAGTTCCTGCAGCTCCCGCCAGTCCCCGTCGCCGTACAGGGCGGTGCCGACCATGGCGTCCAGCGCGGCCGACAGGTCGCCGCGGTCGAGCGCGGCGCGTACCTCGTCCGGTGTTGATGGCGGCGGGTTGTGGAAGACGTGATGCTGGTGACGCACCGGCGCATCCTCTCTCATCCGGCGCTGCGGCGCGTTGCCCGAGTCGTCGCGCTCCGTTGGCGACGGCGTCGGACTCCACCGACGAGCCCGGGCGTTGACTGGGCGTAGGTTCACCGGGTGACCGTGTACGACATCGCCGCCAGACTGCCCCCGATCGAGGTGCTGCGGGACCGCTGCAAGGCACTCGCCGTGCTGGAGCGCATCATCGACGGTGGCGAGCCCTACTACGCCTACACCCGCAGGTGGGGTGACGACGAAGCGGCGCTGATGGACAACGGTAGCGGCGATGAGTGGACCGTCGTGTTCACCACTGCGGGCGCGTTCATCCGCGTGTTCGACCACGAGTCGGCGATGAGTCCCTACCGCGATCCGCACCACGACCTGTGGACCGGGCTCCTCGACGGCATCCCGTCGGCGTTCCGTCCGCTGATCGAGGAGCCGGCGTTCGGCGACGAAGAGGGCCTGTTCGTCGCCACCGCTGTGCTGTGGCGGCTCTCCAGTGATGACCGCTGGCACGCCGGCGAAGGCATCACGTTCCCCCCGCTCCGTGGACCGCACGGCGACAACGACCCGGACGGCGCCGGCCTGCTCGAGATCCTGCTCGACGACATCGTCGACCGGTACGTCGAGTTCGCCGAGGACTACTACCGGATCGAGGTGGATCCGAGGGTGGTCGAGCACGTCGTCACGTACCGTCCACTCACCGACGCCGTCGTCCAAGCCCTCAACCCGGAAGTGACAGTTGGCCGGCTGCGCGAGGACATCGCCGCGATTGGATATCCGATCGCGGCGGCGTGACGTCAGGCCCCGAATTGACGAATTGATTACCTGGAGTCGGCTGGCTCCCGTCGTCGGCTAGCGCTGCGGGAGGTGTGGCGTCACTTCAGGTAGGCGGCGAGCGGGATGTTCTGCGCCTTGAGGGCGGTGGCGATCAGGCCGGCGATCTGTCGGGCGCCGGCGGCCTCGAAGTGGGTGTGGTCGTTGCAGAAGAACGCGCCGACCGCGCCCGTCGAGTAGTCACCGTTGTTCGGGCACAGCCGGAGCGTGTTGTAGAGCGCCACGCTCCTGGCATGCAGGTCGATGACCGGTACGCCGTTGGCGGCGGCCGCGGCCGTCGTCTCGGTGACGAAACCGCGATTGCCGACGGCGGTGCCGCCGCTGCACGTGATCGCCGCGACCGGGGTGACGAAGATCGGCTTCACCCCTCTGGCTTTGGCGGCCGTCGCCATGACGCCGAGCAGTTCCTTGAAGCGGTTGCTGCCGACGTGTCGCGGGCAGGCCGAGTCGCCGTCGTTGATGCCGAACTGGACGATCAGATAGTCACCGGTCTTGAAGCCGTTGGCGGTGTCCAGCATCGCCGACCACCGCGCGCTGTAGGCGGTCGAGCTGAGCGTGCACTCGCCGGCCGAGTTCTTGGTGGAGGTCACGTTGCCCTCGTACAGCCACGTCTGGATGCTGCGACCGCCGACGGCGCTGTTCTGCACGGTGACGTTCGAGGTGAGGTAGGACGCGAACTGGCTGCCCCAGCCGATCGGACAGGCGCTGGCATTCATCATCGTGGAGTCGCCGGCCATCCACACCCTGATCGGCGCGGGTGGCGATGACGTGGAAGGGGTCGCCTGCGGTGTGCTCGGCTCGGGGCAGGGCGTTGGCCCGGGCGTCTGTGTCGGCGTCGGAGTCGGTGCGGTGGGGGTCGCGGCCGGTGGGCCGGCGCAGGTGACGCCGTTGAACGAGAACGACGACGGCACCGGGTTGCTGCCGCTCCACGAGCCGGTGAAGCCGAAGTTGACCGATGCGCCGGAGCCGACGGCACCGTTGTAGCTCACGTTGGTCGCGGTCGCCGCCGTGCCGGTGACCGTGACTGTGGCGTTCCACGCCTGCGTCACACCCTGCCCGGGGGCGAGACTCCAGCCCAGGGTCCAACTGGTCACCGCGTCACCGAGGTTGGTGACGACGACATCGGCTCCGAATCCGCCGGTCCACTCGCTGGTGACCCGATAGGCGACACCGCACGCCGGGGCGGCGGCCCGGGCGGTGGCGATGCCGAGCCCGCCGGCCGCGACGGTCAGGACCGTTGCCGCCAGGACCACGAGACGCGATCGGCCAACCTTCATCGGGTTACTCCTGCCTCGATCGGAGATGCGCGCCGTCAGGTGGCGGCGGCGCACGGGGAGCCGTTGAGGGCGAACCCGGTCGCTCCGCCGAGCGGGCTGTCGGTGACAAATCCGAAGCTCGTCGAACCGGCGGCCGGGATCACCGCGTTCCAGGCGGCGTTCACCGCGGTGGCCGCACTGCCGGACTGGGTGACTGTGGCATTCCAGGACTGCGTGATCCGCTGACTGCCGGGCAGGGACCAGGTGAGCGTCCAACCGTTGACTGGCACGGTGGAGGTGTTGCTGAGCGTCACGTCGAACTGGGCACCCGTACCCCAGTCACCGGTCTTGCGGTAGGTGAGGGCGCAGGCCCCGCCCGCGGGAGCGGTAGGCGCAGGTGTGGTCGGCGCAGTCGTGGGGACCGGGCTCGTGGGGGCCGGAGTCGTGGGGTCCGGGGTTGTGGTCAATCGTGCGCTGAGGACCGGGGCCAGCCGGTCGGTGATGGCCTGGTGGCCCGCGTCGTTCGGGTGCACCGAGTCGCTCAGACCACCGGACGGCAGCCAGCCGGTGGTGTCCACGTAGAACACGTTGGCGTCGCCTGCGGCGTTGCGTGCCCGCACCGCCGCCTCCGTCTCCGCGGCATAACGACCGATGAACGTCCGCATGGCGAAGAGCTTGGCGTTCGGGAACCTGGCCCGGATCCGCGTGAGGAAGGTGGTGTACGTCGCCTGGAAGGCCGTGGCGCTCACGCCATGGCTCTTGTCGTTGGTCCCCAGGTTGATCACCACGCCGTCGGCCGTGTAGCGGGAGAAGTCCCACGGGTCGGTGCCGGCCTGGCCACCGGACGACATCCAGTAGCGGGTCTCCTGCGCCCAGCACCCGTCGGTCGTCTCGGCCAGACACATGCCACCGATCGCGATCTGGGTGTGGTCGTAGCCGAGCCTCTCACCGACCTTGAAGCCGTAGTCCGTCACGGCGAGCTGACTGCTCGTGGCGCCCGCGGTGATCGAGTCACCGACGAACTCGACAAGCTTGGGGCGGGCCGGTGGCGCGAAGGTGGCAGCGCCCGACTCCAGGATCAGCCCCTGGAAGACCGCGTCACCGGTGTAGGAGCCGGCCACCTGCCGGTAACTGACGATCAACGTGTGGTTGCCGGCCGCCAGCGCGGTCGGCGTCAGGTTGATCGTGCCGGAGCCGGTGAAGGACGTGAACGCCCTACCGTCGATGCTGGCCCACAGCTGGATGGTGTTGCGCTGCCGGAGCTTCACCGTCTTACCGGTGAACCCGACCCGCAGGTACGCGCCGGCCCAGTACGGCACGTAGGCCGAGGCGTTGGTCTTGTTCCACCGGCCGACGAAGCTGATGTTCGAGTCGGCAGGTGTGCCGTCACCGACCGCGGCCTCGGCGTTGAGGGCCGGCAGACCTGCGGCGAGCACGCCGGCGGCGACTGCGATGAGGGCCGCGGTACGCAGGGAACGGATCTTCGTCATCGGATGGGGTTCCAGCCGTCGTTACCCGCCAGGTAGGCGGTGGGCGTGTACTGGGTGGCGGTGGAGGCGCTCATCTGGGGGCGGTTGGCGTTGACGCCGGCGCCGGCCCCGGTGCTGCTGTACTCGGCGAACCGGGCGGTCCGCCACGAGAAGCCGGACATGTCGGTCCAGGGATCGGTGCGGATGTGTGCGCCCATCGCGACGCCCCGGTAGAGGACCTGACCGCGGGCGTTGACGTCGCCGCTGGGGTGCCAGGGTCGGCCCAGATAGACGGTCCTGGCGGGAGCGTTGCTGGTCAGGGTGGTGCCCCAGAACAGGAAGCCGAACTTGTTGTTGATGTCGGTGGCCGCCGCGGTGATGTAACCGTTGTTCGACGACGAGCCCCGGGTGAGCGAGTGCACGGTGCCGTTCTGGAAGACCATGGTGCCCCGCCCGAAGATGAAGTCGACGTCACCCTCCACGTAGGAGTTACGGACGTAGAGACGCCGGACCGAGCTGACACTCGGCGCGTTGACCAGGAGGGTGTCCTGGTTGCCGAGGATGCGGACGTTGTCGAACTGCACCCGGTCGCCGGAGGTGTTGACGGCGACGGCCTGCTCGGCATCGAGGGCGTTGGCGGCCTCGTTGAAGTCGTTCGACATGGTCAGATTGCTGATCGTGGTGTCGTTGGCGTTGACGAAGACCGAGGCACTGCCGGACGTGCCGTACGTGCCGCCACCGGGCTTGGTCTGGCCGGATGCGTGCCCCTCGACGATCACCACCTGGGCGGCGGAGCTGCCCGCGCCGACCAGGGTGAGGTAGGGCTTGTTGGCGGGAATGGTGACCACGCCCCGGTAGGTGCCGGGTCTGATGGTGATGGTGACCGGAACGCTGTTGTTCGCCGCGACACTGTCGATCGCCGCCTGCACGGTCGTGTAGTTGCCGCTGCCGTCGGCGGCCACGGTGATGGAGGCGGAGGCGGACGCGGCGGAGGCCATCGGGACTGCGGCTGCGAGAGCGCACACGGTCACCACCGCCACCGAGCGCACGCGAAGAACCCTGCCGGGTGTGGTCATGAGCGTTCTCCGATCTCAGCGGGCCTCCGCCGGAGATCATGTCGACCGGCGGACGACGGAGTTAAGTTAACGTTAACATCGATGATTGGAAATATGAAGGTGGCGGGCACGGAGGGTGAGCCACCCGTTCATCCGACCCGAACGTCCCTCGCGGAGGCGGCGGGTTCGGCGACCACCGACGGTGTCCTCCTGGGCAGCAGGAGCGGGGTCGCGAGCAGGAGAACGCCGGAGATGGTGATCGCCGCGAGAGGGCTGGTGAGCGTCGCGAGGACTCCCCAGATCACCACCAGGGCCGCCTGGACGAGTCTGCTGGCGGCACTCCACGTGCTGAGGACGCGGGCGGTGTGGCCGAGTGGGGTGCGGTGCAGTCGCTCGGTCGCGTAGATCGGGTTGAAGACGCCCATGCAGGTGATCAGCAGGCCCTCGACGACGATCACGGTGACGAGTCCGGGGATGCCCGGCTGGACGAACGCGAGACCGAGGGGAAAGACCGAGCGCAGCCACCCGGAGACGATCATGACCCGGTGCTGACCGTGGCGGGCCACGAGGCGGGACGACAGGCGGGCGCCCACCAGGCCGCCGAGCGCCGGGACGCCGAAGGCGAGGCCATACTGCCAGGCCGGCAGGTGGTACTGGCCCAGCAGGAGGACAGCCAGGAGCGGAGCGGTCGCCATGATGAGACCGCCGACCAGGATGGAGTTGAGGAACAGCCCTCGCACGACGCGGTCGTGCCGGATGAACCGCCAGCCGACCAGAAGATCGGCACCGCGCAGCCGGCCGGCCCGGTCCGGGGGCGCCGCGACGTCGCCGCCGCGGATGCGCAGGACCGCGAGCGCCGACAGCAGATAGCTGACGGCGTCGGCGGCGACGGTGACGACCGGCCCGAGCAGCCCGACGAGCGCGCCACCGAGGGGCGGACCCACCGCGACCGCCGCCCAGTTCGTGGCCTCGAACCGTCCGTTCGCCACCACCAGGTGATCACCCTGGACGAGATGCTTGAGGTACGCCCCGGACGCCGCGGCGAAGGCGATGCCCGCGGCCCCGGAGAGGACCGAGACGACAAGCAACTGGCCGTACGACAGCAGACCGAAGGCGTACGCGAGCGGGACGCTCGCCATGGCCACGAACCGGAGCAGGTCCATGGCGACCAGCACCTGACGCTTCGCCCGGCGCTCGACCCACGGCCCGAGCGAGAACGCCACGACCGCCGCGACGGCCGGCCCGACCGCCGCCAGGATCGACACGGCGAACGCCGGCGAGTGCAGGACGCGCACCGCGATCAACGGGAACGCGCCGAAGGCGATCCACGTGCCGTACGTGCTGACGGCGTACGCCGACCACAGCCAACCGAAACTGGACCCCAACCGCGCGCGCATCCGCCCCCCTCGTGACAACCGACGTTCGGGTCCGGGCAGCACACCAGCGCCGCCGACGTCGGCGCAAACAACCGACGTCCAGGCGCGTCACAACCATCTGTTGTGCGGGTGGATGATGTTCCGGTGGATACCGAGGCGGTGCGGTCGTTCGTCCGAGCGGCCGAATTCGGGCAGTTGCAGCACGCGGCCGAGGAGCTGGGCGTGACGCAGCAGGCCGTGTCGAAGCGGATCGCCGCCCTCGAGCGCGCCCTCGACGTGCGGTTGTTCACCCGTACTCCCCGAGGGGTCGAGCTGACGCTCGACGGCCAGGCGTTCCTCCCGCACGCCCGGGGCATCGTGGCCGGGGTGGACCGCGCCCTCGCCGCGATCAGGCCGGGCTCGCGGGCCCTGCGGATCGACGTTCTCGGCCTGCGGTCCGCGCAGGCAGTCGTGCTGCACGACTACTGGCGGTCCCACCCGGAGACCAAGCTCGACGTGGTGACCCTGCGGGTCAACGACCCGCGCGCGGCCGTCGCCGCCGTCCAGGCGGGCGACATCGACGCCTCGTTCCGCTCGGTCACCGACCCGGCCACGCTGCCGCGCGACGTGCGGATGATCCACGCGTTCGACTCACCCCTGGAACTGCTCGTCGGCCCGCGGCACCCGCTCGCCTCCGCGCGCACTCTGACACCGGCCCAGCTGGGCGGGCACCGGATCTGGGTCCCCGGCATCGCGCCGAAAAGCGAGTGGTCGGACTTCTACGACCAGCTCGCCACCGAATTCGACCTGCGCATCGACGCCGCCGGCCCGCACTTCGGCGACGAGGTGCTGCTCGACATCCTCGCGGACTCCGCCGACGTGGCGACCTTCGTCGGCACGCGCGACAGGTACCTCTGGCCGACGAACCACGACCTGCGCCGCATCCCGATCGCGTGCCCGACGCTCGCGTACCCGCTCTCGCTCATCCTGCCGCGCGTGAACGCGCACCCGGGGCTCCAGGCGGTCATCGACCACGTCGCGAGCCTGGCGCCAGCCCCGGCGACGACGTGGCGCCCGTCCTGGGCAGCGAAGCCGGTCGGCGGCGGGCCGGGCGGCATTCCCGGAAGCTGACGGACGGGAGCCGGCACCACCTCGCCGGCCGACCGGACCCGCCGCTGTCGCGCCCTAGCAGGATGAGCGGATGTCGAGGACGACCGGAGCGCTCTGCGTCACGGCGCCGTCCGTGACCCGGAGTTGCGGGACGTACCGGCCGGGCGTGACACCACTGACGCGGAACGCGGCCAGGCTCTGCACGAGGTGGCCGTCCCCGGAGCCGGGCGGCACGGTCAGCGGGCTGTACACCTCGACGCCGTCGGGCATGCCGGTGTAGCCGACGGCGAGCTGCGCCGACCAGGTCCCGTCGAGCACGACGAAGAAGTACAGGGTGCGGGGGTCGTCGGGGGTCGCGCAGAGCCGCTGTGGCAGGTCGACGAGCGTCCAGGTCGACGGGGTTCCCGTGGTCGTCCTGGCGGGCGCTGCCGAACCGGGCGTGCCGCCGACGAGGGCCAGCAGCGTTGTCGCCAGCGCGGCGGCGGCGATCCGTGCGGCGGTGCGGGAGAACTTCACCATCGACTCCTGTCCTCTGCGGCCGACATCGGTGGGGAACACCGACGATCCGGCAACCGCCGAGCGGCGGTGGGTCGTCGACACGCTGGACCCGACGCCGGATAAGAACGATATTTGTCGATGCAACAATCCCCCCGGGTGGTCTGCCTGTCAAGCAACCGGGAGCCGGCGGCCCCGCGGTCGATGCCGGCCCTGTCGATCCGGTTGCGGGTCGCCGCTTCGCGGAGCTGTGACAATGCGCGGGTGATCTGTCGAGCGTCCGTGTCCGTCGACGCTCGGAGCTGGTCCGACGGACGGAACGCGAGGCCACGAGGTGGACTGCGACGAGATTCTTGCGGCGCCGCGTCGATCCACCGTGCGCCCGTTCGACGTGTGGGGTGAGGGCCGAGGGGCGGCCCGCCGGATGAGGAGAACGCGATGTCGACGTACATGCTGATCATGCGAGGCACCGACGAGTCGAACGCCGCCATGATGGCCTCGATCGACGAGGCGATGGTCGCGACCCGCACGTTCATCGAGGAGATGGTCAGGGCCGGCGTCCTCCTCGCGGCCGAGGGGCTGGACGATCCGGCCCGGGGCGTCGTTGTCGACTTCGGGGGCGAGGCCCCGGTGGTCACGGACGGGCCGTACGGCGAGACCAAGGAACTGTTCGGGGGGTACTTCCTGCTCGATGTCGCCTCGAAGGAGGAGGCGGTGGAGTGGGCCAGGAGGTTCCCCGCGGTGCGCGGATCCAAGATCGAGGTCCGGCGGGTGGCCGGGGCCGACGAGGTCCCGGCGGACAGCGCGGGCAGCGGCCACCTCTGATGGGTACGGCCGACGTCGAGGCCGTCTGGCGGATCGAGTCGGCGCGGATCGTCGCCGCGCTGACCCGGTTCACCGGCGACTTCGGGCTCGCCGAGGACGCCGCCCAGGAGGCGGTGGCCGAGGCGCTCGTGTCGTGGCGGCGTGCCTCCCCGGCCAATCCGGGCGGTTGGCTGATGGCCACGGCCCGACGGCGGGCCATCGACGCGATCCGTCGCCGACATGCGCTCCAGGAACGGTACGCCCTGCTGGCGGCCGACGCGGCAGGTGACGCAGCGGCCGGGCTCGTGGTCGACGAGGACATCGACCCCGACCGGATCGACGACGACGTGCTGGCGCTGATGTTCGTCAGCTGCCACCCGGTGCTCTCCCCCGAGGCCCGGGTGGCGCTGACCCTGCGCGTGGTCGGCGGCCTGTCCAGCGAGGAGATCGCCCGCGCGTTCCTCGTCTCCGTGCCGACCGTGCAGGCCCGCATCACCCGCGCCAAGAAGACGATCGCGGCGGCCCGGGTGCCGTTCGAGCTGCCGCCGGCCGCCGAGCGCCGGGAACGGCTCGGCGGCGTGCTCAGCGTCCTGTACGTGATCTTCACCGAGGGCTCCACCGCCACGTCGGGCGACAGGTTGCTGCGTCCCGACGTCGCGTACGAGGCGATCCGGCTGGCCCGTACGCTGGCCGCGCTTGCGCCCGACGAGCCGGAGGTGCACGGCCTGCTCGCGTTGTGCGAGCTGACCGCCGCGCGTTTCCCGGCCCGGACCGGCACGGACGGCTCCCCGGTCCTGCTGGCGGACCAGGACCGACGGCTGTGGAACGTCTCGGCGATCCGTCGCGGGCTGGCCTCGCTGGCCAGGGCGTCGGCCCGCGGGCTCGGCCCGTACGGGTTGCAGGCCGCGATCGCCGCCGTCCACGCGACGGCGCCGTCTGTCGAGGCGACCGACTGGGAGCGGATCGTCGTGCTCTACGAGGCGCTCGGCCGGGTCGCCCCCTCACCGGTGGTCGACCTCAACCGGGCCGTCGCCGTGGCCATGGCCTCGGGCCCGGCGCACGCCCTGGCCATCGTGGACGAGCTGATCGCCGCGAACCGGCTCCCCGGGTCGCACCTGGTCCCGACCGTACGCGGAGAGCTGCTGGCCCGGCTCGGACGGCGGGCGGAAGCGCGTGCCGAGCTGGAGCTGGCCGCACAGCTGTGCGCCAACCAGCGGGAACGCTCGGTGCTGCTGCGCAAGGCGTCGGAGTCAGCGGACCCAGGACCGGCGCAGCGCGCCCCCATCGATTGACACTTTTCGTTACGACGGTGATAGTAACTGCGTACCGCTCCCATCGGATCGCCTGTGGGGACCCCGCCGGGTGGTCGACGCGATCGCGCCTCGACCTGGCCCGTGGCCTGCGCTGACCGCTGTGGTCGCAGCGCGAACGAACAGCCGCCACCGCCGCCGCAGGGAGCCCACCGTGACATCCGTTGGAGGGGTGCATGAGAAGGAGATCGAAGATCTACGCCGGGCTGGTGAGCGTCATCGTCCCGGTCGCCTCGGTGATCGTGATGCTCGGCGCGACGCCTGCCGACGCCGCCGTCGGCGGTTCCGGGCCCTATCCCGCCGACTACGAGACCTCGGCCAGCCTGGCCAACCACACCATCTTCCGGCCCCAGACGCTCCCGTCCGAACGCCTCCCCATCTTCGTCTGGGGCAACGGCGGGTGCTCGGCCAACGGCCTCTCCCAGGGCAACTTCCTGCGCGAGATCGCCTCCCACGGCTTTCTCGCCATCGCCAACGGCGCCCCGAACGGATCGGGCTCCACCACCTCCCAGATGCTCACCCAGTCCATCGACTGGGCCGTCGCGGAGAACTCCCGCCAGGGCAGCAAGTACTTCAACAAGCTCGACACCACCAAGGTCGCCGTCGCGGGCTTCTCCTGCGGAGGACTGGAGGCGTACGCCGTCTCGGCCGACCCGCGCGTCACCACGACCGGCATCTTCAGCAGCGGACTGCTGAACGACGCCGACGACTACCAGCTCAGGCGGCTGACCAAGCCGATCGCCTACTTCATCGGCGGGCCCAGCGACATCGCCTACCCCAACGCCATGGACGACTGGGGCAAGCTGCCCGCCGGGCTCCCCGCCTTCATGGGCAACCTCAACGTCGGTCATGGCGGCACCTACGACCAGGCCAACGGCGGCGAGTTCGGCCGCGTCGCGGTGCTCTACCTCAAGTGGCGCCTGAAGGGCGACACCACCGCCGGCGCCACCTTCGTCGGCCCCGACTGCGGCCTGTGCCGCAGCCAGTGGACCGTCCAGCAGAAGAACCTGACGCTCGACGGCGGCACGCCACCCACCACGCCGCCACCCACGACGCCCCCGCCCACCACACCGCCACCCACGACGCCCCCGCCGACCACGCCGCCGCCCACCGGCACCCCGGCCTGCACCGCGGTCTACGCCGTCCAGGACCAGTGGAACGGCGGATTCGTCGCCACCGTGACCGTCACCGCGGGGACCGCCGCGCTCACCGGCTGGCGGGTCACCCTCACCCTGCCGAGCGGAGCGTCGGTCAGCTCGCTGTGGAACGGCGTCGCCAGCGGTACCAGCGGCACCATCACCGTGGCCAACCAGAGCTACAACGGACGACTGGCGGCGGGCCAGAGCGCCAGTTTCGGGTTCCAGGGCACCGGCAACGGCAGCGGCACGACCGCCACCTGCGCCGGAAGCTGACGTGGGACAGCTCTGCGGGTCGGCGCCGCTGGCACCGGCCCGCAGAGCTGTCGCGCGCCGTCAGGGCGCACCGGTCGGCATGCGAGACTGCCGCGGTGCCCTGGGAAGCCACGACGCCGCCCCGCCCGCCCTCGCACCCCGTCGCGCTGACACCTGTCGACCGGTCGCACCGGGCGGTGCTCGGCAACCTCGGGCAGTTGTACCGCCATGACCTGTCCGAGGCGTACGGTCACCTGCCCAACGACGACGGCACATTCAACGACCGGCCACTCGACCGGTTTCTCGCCGGCGTCGACCCGCAGCGCCGGGCCTGGCTGATCACCGCGGCCGGCCGTACGGCGGGGTTCGTGATGACCACGCCGACCGAGGACGGCGGCACGTCCGTCACCAGCTTCTTCGTCGTCCGCGCGCTGCGCCGCACCGGCGTCGGCCGTACCGCCGCCGTGCAGGTCATCTCGCTGTTCCCCGGCAGGTGGAGCATCGGCTTCCAGCGTTACAACCCCGGCGTCGAGGCGTTCTGGTCGCGGGTGGCGGACCAGGTCGTCGGGGACGCGTGGGAGGTCCACGACGGTCCCGCCGCCGAGACGCGGCCCCCCGACACCTTCCTCACCTTCACCACCGCCGGCTGACCGGATCGTCGCGGCGAACTGCGGCCCGGCGTGCCAGCGGCGGAGCGTGGCCGGGGAACGGTCAGCCCTGTCGCCACACCTGGAACGTCTGCTGCACCCGCCACGCGCCGTCGGGCCGCCGCGCCTCGTTGCGCCAGCGGAACTCGTCGGCGGCGATGTCGGAGAAGGTCCACCGCAGATCACCGCCGTCGAGCACGATCAGCTCGCCGACGCGGGCGGCCCGGAAGGTGTGCGTCCGATGCCGGCCCGGCCCGACCCACGTCGAACGCCAGATGCCCGGCCCTGCCGTCGGATCGGGGAAGCGCACGCTGACGCCGTGCTCGACGCCGGGCAGGATCCAGACGTCGGTGGTCGCACGGCCGCCCAACGCGTACCCGAAGTGCCACTCGCCCCGTCGGACGGACGAGGACCCGTCGGGGTCGTACTCGGTGCAGTCCAGTGCCCAGGAACCCGTGAACTGTCCGAACAGGCTGAGGTCGACGCCATCGGCCGGACCGTCCGCGAGGAAGGCGGCACCGACGGCGAGTGACGAGTCGGGGAGCATGTCGAAACGATAGCCACACCTCCGGCGTCACCGCCGATGCGGCGTGCCGGCCGCCCCCTGCGCCGGTGCGGGCGATCAGGCCATCGAGGAACCCACCCGAGCGGTTCCCACGTTGTCCAGACTGCTGACGTGGCGAATGAGCGCACGTTCGGAGAAGTTCGGTCGGCGCGAAAGCCCGATACTGCTCGACGTGAGTGAAACGGCAGGCCCGGGCCGCTGGGATGTGGCCAACACGGCACTGCGCTCGGCTGCCGACCGGTTCACCGAGCTGGTGGCCGCCGCGCCGTCGCCCACGGCCATGGTCACCGACGACTGGACCCTCGCCGACACCGTCGCGCACGTGGTGTCGATCGCGGCGCTGTACGTCTCCCGGCTGGACGGCACCGAGGTCGCCATCCGGGTGCCGGGCCTGGAGGACATGCTCGCCGTCACGAACGTCGACACGGTCGCCGACGTCAACAGCCACGTGCTCGCCCACTTCACCGAGCGGGATCCGGAAGTCCTGCTGTCGCGGTTGAACACCGCGATCGCCCGCCTTTTGGCCACGACTGCGGATCCACTGTCGACGGTGAGTTGGCTGGGTAACGCGCGGGTGACGGTCGGCGGCCTGTTCGCCCATCTGACCAACGAGCTGCTCGTGCACGGCTGGGACGTCGCGCGGGCGCTGCGCCGACCGTGGCCAATGCCGGACGAACACGCCGCGCTCTACTGGGACCTCTTCATGTTCGACATGCTGCGTGACTCGTACGGAGTGCTGCTCAACACCGAGCTGCCGATGCCTCGCCACCACGTGTCGGTGCAGTTCCGGTCGGAGTTCACGTCGACCACGACGCTGACGCTGGGTGACCGCAGGGTGTGGATCGCGCCGCCCGACGGTCCGTTCGACGCGCGCGTGACGTTCCGGCCCGCCCGGTTCAACCTGATGATGTTCGGCCGGATCAGCATCGCGCAGGCGGTGCTGCGGCGCGACGTCGTCATCGGCGGGCCACGGCCGTGGCGGCTGCCCGCGTTCCTGCGGGTCGTGCACATGCCCAACGGTCGGCTGGCGCCGGCGGGAACGCAGAGGGCAGACCGACCACTGCGGGACAGGCCGAACGACGACGGCGCCGGCTGATCGTCGTACGCCGCGACGGCCGGCCGGCTGTCAGCTGGCCCGGTAGGTGAGGTAGCGGCCCTCTGTCCAGCTGTGGAAGTTGTTGAGTTCGGTTGCCGGACCGCTGCAGTCGGTGCTCTGGTAGCCGGGCACCGAACGGAAGCCACCGCTCCAGGTGAGCATCCAGGCCGCGTCGGCCGGGACCTGATGGCAGATGCCGTCGGGCGTGGCCAGCCTGCCGGCCACCTCGGTCGGGTAGCTCGAGTAGAAGACCAGGCCCTGGTCCGGGCTCTGGAACGGTTCGCCAGCCACCGCAGGCGACCCCGGCAGCGTCACGGCCGATGCGGCGATCAGGACGGCGGCGAGACTCGCGGTGGTCCGGCGGGCGGATGTGCGCATGGGTGGTCCTTTCGGGACGGTGGTCAGAGGGCGGACCGGACGTTGACTCGGTCCAGACTCAGACTGACATATATCGATGTCGTAATCCATCCGGGATACCCTGCGGCACGGATCGCAGCAGACACTCGCGCATGATCGTGTCGGTGAACCCGTGGCTACACTGCACGACCATGCTCTCCGCCGAGATCCTCGACCAGCTCGACGCCGCGGCCGAGGACTTCCGGTTCCCGGACCTGGGCCACGGCTACTACTACGCGGTCGACGCACGGCTGCACGCCTATCGCGACGCGCACCGGTGGGCGCTCATCGTGGAGGCGTTGGGATATTCGCCCAGGGCCGGCAACCTCATCGACGTCCTGCACGTCTTCGGCAACTGCCTCACCACGGGACAGCCGGGCTTTGGCAACGAAGACTTCCTCAGCCGGATCGACAACTGGGACGAGATCGAGGATGTCGACGAGCCAGAGATCTACTGCGGAAACCCGATCGAGGTACGAGGCCGGCGGATCGCCGTAGCAGCCGAGCCGGGTGAGGAACTCATCGACGTGTTTCGCCGGCTCGTCCCCGAACACCGGGAGCTGCTCCTGGCCGACGACGTCGAGCTGCGGCGGCGGATCCCGGCCGACCTCCCCGAGATCATGCGATTGGATCGATGGCACCACCCGGACCTTGTCCAGGACACCCTTCCCAGCGGCTCAACGACCTTCCGCCAGCTCGCCGACGTGCTGGCGACGGGAGACGTGAGTCGGTACGCGCCAGACCTACCACCCAACACACACTGGTCCCACTGGCCGGAGTCCGGGACCCTGTGACCCTCGCCGCGAGACGGTGCGGCCGCCGCGATGAGTGGCAATCAGTCCCTCGGGTCGGGGGACGCCGACCCGGGAAGGCTCGCGACGACGAGCTCGACGGCCTCCGCCGCTGTCGTGGCCTCACCGAGCAGCCGTCCATAGCCCGGGGTGTAGACCTGGTAGGGAGGGCCGCCACCCACGATGAAGGGCAGGTCGTCGGTGCGGACAGCGGGGTACGGTGGCCGGGCGGTCCGGAAGAACTTCAGCGTTCCGTGCGTGGGAAGCGGGAAGAGCGTTCGCAACGTCGGGTGCTCGTAGGCGGCGGTGACGACCGGCTCGCCGGACCACCACCCCGGTGTGCCGTGCACGAGATCCCGCCACGTCTCGGCGGCTTCGCCGTTCTCCTCCATCGAGCCATCCTCCCACTGCCGGGCCAGGCTGAGCAGGACACCTGACGGGGTCAGTGCCGCTCTGGCTCGTTGATGACCGGAAAGGCCCGCCGCACCTCCGCCAGGAACTCGTCCCGCCGTGCGGCGTACGTGCTGACCGCCGCCCACAGCGCCTCCAGCGCGGCCTGCAGCGGGTCCGCCTCGCCGGCGGCCATCAGTGCCGGAAGCGCCATCGGGACCGGGTCCACCGGGGCGTCGAGAACCGCGCCGAGCGAATCGGCCGGGCCGTGACCCGCCGGGCGCAGCGAGACGGTGGAGAACATGACGGGCGGCTCGCCCCGGATTCGCGTCCACAGTGCCGTGTGATCGGCGAACTCGGCGGGTAGCGGCTCGCCCCGATCCAGGGCCGTCCACGCCGGTGTCATCCAGTCCAGGTCCGCGATGCCGGCGACGGTGAACGCCCGCCGTGCCGCCCAGATCGCGATCTGGCGCTGAATGCCGGCGCCGGCCGCCGCCACCCCGTCGACCAGGTCGCGGTCCAGCACGGCGATGCCGTGGACGTTGCCGCGCACCTGCCGGAGCCGTTCACTTGGCGCACCACCGCCCCAGCGCCGCAGCTCGTCCCGCCTCCGGTACTCCTGATCGCGGCGCTCCCGCTCCAACCGCCTGAGCATCTCGGCCTCGACCTGCTCCCACAGGGTCGGCGGGGGTGGCAACCCGGCCGCCCAGCCGTGCCAGTACGCGGCGGCCCGGCTGGTCTGGCGCACGATCGCGTCGGCGCGCGGCACGGCGACTCGGGAACCCTCGCCCGTCGAGCCCTCCGGCCACAGGCACAGCAGGTAGCGGTCCGGACGCCGATCCATGTACGTGTAATCGCCGTCGTCCAGCTCGTCGGGGTCGAACCCGCCGAACGGGTCCCGCCCCTCGTCCATGCCCGTGGCGCAGTACCGCACGCGGTAGACCGGCAGCCGGCCGGCGTCCTGCCCCTCGGGGGTCAGCGGCAACGGGGCGAGTGACCCGTCGCCCCAGGGGACCAGGTCGACCACCGGGGCCCTGGGCAGAAACGACGCCTCCACCACCTCCTCCCACTCCTGCGCCGCGGCCGACGGCTCACCGTCGTACACCTCGACTCGGAAGTGGACCCGCCCGGTGTGCGTGCCGGTCATCAGGAACAGCGCGCCCGCCTGGCCGGCCCCGCAGAGGCCGTTCGCCTGCCCGGCGAACGCCCCGCTCATGTCCGGCAGCTCACGACTCGTCACGTAGATCTGCCCGTAGGCGACCGGCGCCGGGCCGTCGAAGAGAACGCGCATCGGCCGATCCTGCCATCGACCGGCGGACGCCCGCTGTCCCCTCGACCCGACGGCACGCGGGTGATCCGTCCGAGACCCGACCAGGGTTCGCGGGCGCGGCCATTACCGCAGGAAACCGCTTACCCGACGGCTATTGACGGTCATCGTTGGCTCTCAGTACCGTGATGCGGGCAGCGAGAAAGCGCTTTCCGACCCTCACCGTCCGACAGGGAGCGCCCCCATGCCCAAACACCTGCGCGCGATCTGCCTTGCCCTGCTCACCATCGCCACCGTGCTGAGCACCACCACCGCCCTGCCCGCCCAGGCCGCGCCGCGATTCCGGGTGCTGGTCTTCTCGAAGATCACCAACTTCTACCACGACTCGATCCCGGCCGGCGTCGCCGCGATCCAGCAGCTCGGCGCCACGCACAACTTCGACGTGGTCGCCACCACCGACGCGGGCGCCTTCACCGACGCCAACCTCGCCACCTTCGACGCCCTGGTCTTCAACAACACCAACTCCACCCCCGCCTCGGGCGACCTGCTCAACGCCAGCCAGCGCGCGGCGTTGCAGACGTTCATCCGCAACGGCGGCGGCTGGGCCGGCCTGCACGCCGCCTCGGCAAGCGAACGCGACTGGCCGTGGTACGAGGGCCTGGTCGGCACCATCTTCGACCACCACCCCGACTTCTCGGCCACCGGCGGCACGTACCCGGGCCGGGTCAAGGTCCTGGACCGTGCCCACCCCTCCACCCGTAACCTGCCGGAGCTGTGGGAGCAGAGCGAGGAGTGGTACAACTGGCGGACCAACCCCACCGGCAACGTGCACACCCTCGCGCAGATCAAGGTGCGCGACGGGGTCAGCGGCCTGGACGAGGGCGTCGACCACGCGTACTCCTGGTGTCAGCGCTACGACGGCGGCCGGTCGTGGTTCACCGCCGGCGGGCACGCCAGCTCCCGGTTCAGCGAGCCGGCGTTCCTGGAGCATCTGCGCTACGGCATCGAGTGGGCCGCCGGCGCGGTCGCCGGCGACTGCTCGGCCACCAGAACCGGAAACTTCGAGCGGGTGGGCCTGGTCACCGAGAACCTGGCCGACCCCTTCGAGCTGGCCGTCGCCCCGGACCGGAAGGTCTACTACATCCAGCGCACCGGCGCGCTCAAGGTGGTCAACTCGGACACGCTCCAGGTCACCACGCTGCTCGACTTCGCCTACACCTCGGCGATGACCGACCAGTCCGACGGGCTGCTCGGGATGACCCTGGACCGCAACTTCGCCAGCAACGGCTGGGTCTACCTGCTCTGGTCGGACAAGACCCTCAAACAGCTCAACCTGTCCCGGTTCACTGTGGCGAACAACAGCGTCGCGCTGTCCTCGGAGAAGCGGCTGCTGACCGTTCCGACGTACCGCGGTGTGGGTCGCGCCAACTCGCACATGGGCGGCTCGCTGGCCATGGACGCGGCCGGTCGCCTGTACGCCGCGATCGGTGACAACACCGACCCGTTCGCCTCCAGCGGTTACACCCCCATTGACGAGCAGGCCGGTCGGGCCGCCTGGGACGCGCAGGGCACCGCCGGCAACACCAACGACCTGCGCGGCAAGATCCTGCGCATCACCCCGCAGGCCGACGGTACGTACACCGTGCCGAGCGGCAACCTCTTCCCGGCCGGCACGGCGAAGACCCGGCCGGAGATCTACGCGATGGGCATGCGCAACCCGTTCCGGATCACCATCGAGCCGCAGACGAACGCGGTACTGGTCGGCGACTACGGCCCGGACGCCCGCGCCGCCGACCCCAACCGCGGTCCGGAGGGGACTGTCGAGTTCAACCGCATCACCACCGCCGGCAACTACGGCTGGCCGTACTGCGTGGGCAACAACATCCCGTTCACCGACTACAACTTCGCCACCAGCACCTCCGGGGCGAAGTTCACCTGCGCCGCACCGACGAACAACTCCCCCAACAACACCGGTCTGACCGCCCTGCCGGCGGCGAAGCCGGCACTGGTCTGGTACGCGTACTCCGCCTCCAGCCAGTTCCCGGAGGTCGGCACCGGGGGCGGTGGCCCGATGAGCGGGCCGGTCTACGACTACGACCCGGCCAACAGCCGCACCACGAAGTTCCCGGAGTACTTCGACGGCAAGTGGATCACCTACGAGTTCACCCGCAAGTGGTTCAAGACGCTCTCGATCCACCGGACCGCGCAGACCTTCACCAACTCGCGCTTCGGTCCCACCGCCGTCGGCGACCTCCAGTCGATCAACGGAATCTTCGACAACATGAGCTGGATCCAGCCCTTCGAGGCGGAGTTCGGCCCGGACGGCTCGCTCTACGTCATCGACTTCGGTGAGGGCACCGGCAGCGGTCGTGGCGGCAGCAACGCCGGCGCCGGCATCTACCGGATCGACTACGTGGCCAACGGCCGACCACCGGCCGCGAAGATCGCCGCCACCCCGGACAGCGGACGTACGCCGCTCGCGGTCAGCTTCTCCTCGGCCGGGACGGCGGCCGGTGACGGCTCGGCGCTCAGCTATGCCTGGGACTTCACCAACGACGGCACCACCGACTCCACCGCCGCCAATCCCAGCTTCACCTACGCGGCGGCCGGGAGGTTCACCGCACGGCTGACCGTCCGCAACACCGGCAACGGCCTGGCCGCCAGCGCCGTCACCGACGTGGTGGTCGGCAACACCCGGCCCACGGTGACCATCACCGTGCCCGACGGCGGGTTCTTCGACTTCGGCGACAAGATCCCCTACACGGTGACGGTCACCGACCCGGAGGACGCCACCATCGACTGCGCCAAGGTGACAGTCCAGACCCAGCTCGGCCACGACACGCACGCCCACCCGCTGGACGTCTACACCGGCTGCTCGGGCCTGCTCGCCACCGAGGCGGACGCGGGTGACGGCCACGGGCCGGGGCAGAACCTCTACACAGTTGTCACCGCGCAGTACACCGACGGCGGCGCGGCCGGCGGCGTACCGGCGCTGACCGGCTCGACCCGGGCGCAGCTGCAACCCAAGAGCAAGGAGGCCGAGCACTTCAGCGCCCAGTCCGGTCTCACCGTGAACGACCGGACCACCGCCCGCGCCGGCAAGCGGCTCGGCGACGTCGACCACAACGACTGGGCATCGTACGGGCCGGTGGACCTGCGCAACGTCGGCTCGGTGACGCTCGGGGTGACCAACGGCGGCCTCGGCGGCGTCATCGAGCTGCGCACCGGCTCCCCCACCGGCACCCTGATCGGCTCGGCCACCATCGGCTCGACCGGCGGGTGGGACAACCTGGTCTCGCCGACCGTCACGCTCACCAACAAACCCGCCGGCACCACGGTCCTGTACGCCAAGTTCGTCAACGCCGCCCAGGTCGGCGGCACACCGGACCTGCTCTCGCTGGACTGGCTGCGGTTCAACGGGGCCGGCGTCAAACAGGAACCGGGCGGAACGCTGTCGCTCGCGGCCAACCCGGCCAGCGGCACCGCGCCGCTGACCACCACGCTGACCGCCACCGCGACGGCACCGTCGGGGCAGAGCATCACCGACTACGCGTGGGACTTCGGCGACAACAGCGCCGTCTCGCACGGCGCGACCCTGCGGTCGACGACTCACAGCTACCCGCGCAAGGGCACCTACACCGCCCGGGTGACGACCACCTACACCAGCGGGGAGACCCGCTCGATCAACCTGACCGTCACGGTCAGCTGATCACAGGTCGGTGGCGGACGGGCCACACCCCGTCCGCCACCGGCGAGACGGCCGCGCGGAGCCGCTGCCGGCAGAGATCGTGGCGACATCCACCCAGGCGCTGTGACATATTGCCCCCGTCCGGGGGCAGCGGGTTCCGGCAGTCGGTACCTACAGTCGGGCCATGAGCACCGACACCGCCGTGCGGGTCTGGCTCCGCGACCGGGGCGCTGAGCAGATCGCACATCCCGGCGGCAATCTGTACGCCCACCTCTGTCGCGTCAGCGAACGACTCGCCGCGCTCGGCTGCGACGGCGACGTACAGGTTGCGGGCCTCACCCACGCCGTCTACGGCACCGACGGGTTCGACCGCACCCTGCTCGACCGGGCCGATCGTGCGGTCCTGCGGGATCTGATCGGCGCGGACGCCGAGGAACTCGTCTATCTGTACGGCGCCTGCGACCGGAAACGCAGTTGGCCGGAGCTGGCCACGACCGGCCAGGTGTTCGACAGGTTCGTCGGTCAGGTGAGAACGACGGGTGGGGATCGACGTCGGTCGCTCATCGACCTGAGCATCGTCAACGAACTGGACGTCATCGAGCACGATCGCGCGGTGGCTGAGCGGCACGGCGCCTACTTCCGGGCGCTGTTCGCCTCCTGGGCTCCGGCGGCCTCCGCATCGGTCATTCACGACGCGCAGCGGGTCCTGGGGGCGTGACACCCGGGCGCGTACGCGTACGAGCCGTCTACCCCGGCACCTTCGATCCCTTCACCCCCGGGCATGTGAACGTGGTGAGCCGGGCACGCGAGCTCTTCGACGAAGTGGTCGTGCTCGTCGCGGTCAACAGCAGCAAGCGTCCGGGCACCGACGAGGTGCGGCGGGCGGCCGCCGTACGGGCCGTCCTGCCGGTCGAGTGGACGTCCGTCACCGTTGTGGCCTGGAACGGGTTGACCTCCACGTACTGCCACCGGCACGACGTGGGAGTGATCGTTCGAGGCGTGCGCAACACCACCGATCTCCGGTACGAGCACCAACTCGCCGCGATGAACCAGGCGCTGGGTGTTCCTACGGTGTTCCTGCCCGCGCAGCCCGAACTGGCCGCCGTCTCGTCGACAGCGGTGCGCGCGCTGGAGCGCTGACCGTTTCCGCCGGCTCGGCGCGGGGAACTGCTCGGGGTAGAGGTGAGGGGAAAAGATGAGCCGGTACGTACTGTCGCCGACCACCCGGGCGCTGATCCTGCCGTTGCTGGCCACCGTCGCGCTGGCCACCGCCTGCACGACGGGTGGGGACACGCCCGACGCGGCGTCGTCGACCGGGTCGTCGACGAGCGCGGTCGCCACCCCGAGCCCGACAGGGCAACCATCCGCGAGCGCCAGTGGGCCGGTCACCATCCCCACGTCGGCGTTCGTCGAGCTGCCCGCCGAGCTGCGAAAGTCCCCCCGCCGCACGACGCCCGTCACCGAGGCCCTACCGACGCTGTGTGGCAACGAGTTCGGCACCGGGGGCCGGCAGGTCACCGCGAGCGCGGCGATGACGGTGACCTACAAGAAGGCCGGCGAGGCCGACAGCAACACGCCGCAGGGCATGATCCACCAGACCATCTTCACCTTCGAGGGTGACGGCGCTTCGAACTACCTGCGACGCCTGCGCGACGCGGTGCGGGCGTGCCCCTCATACGACCAGGGCGGCAACCCCGTCACGGTCACGAGCAAGGCGTTGCCCGGCGTCGGGGACGAGGCGCTGCTGGTGACCCGCACGTGGGCCACCACGAGTCTGAGCGGCGAGCGTACCGGCGAGGGCGAGTCCTCCGCCCAGATCGCCGTGGCCCGGGTCGACGGGGCGGTGACCGTGTTCCACGACCAGGGCTGGGAGGGCAGCAGCGGCAACCCGACCATCCTGGACCGGACCGTGCGCGACGGTGTGCGGGCCATCGACGCCTGGCAGCGATAACGGAAGGTGGGGCGGCGCCGACGGCACCGCCCCACGCTCCGTCAGGAACTACTGCCAGGCACTCTGCTGGGTGGAGACGAGATTGCCGGGGATGATCGTGCCGTTGGTGTTGTACTCGGTGTACGCCCAGAAGTCGCCCTCGGGCAGCGGCCCGTTGGGCTTCAACGTGAAGTTGACGCTCTGACCGCGCTCCGTCGTCGACGGCAGCGTGAGCGTGGCGGGCGAATACTTGGCGTTACGACCGATGATGGCGTGCCGCAGTTCGAAGTCGACGACCGGGCCACCGGGCACCTGCGCGAACACGTACGCGGTGTAGCGCCCCGGCTCGGGCAGGAACTTGTACGCCTGCTCCAAGCTGGTCCAGTACCTGTCACTGCTGTAGACCAGGGTGTCGCCCTTGTACAGGTACAGGTCGAGGTTGGTGTTCGGGTCTTCGGTGTTGGCTTCGACGATGATGCCCGCGGTGTTCGCCGGCACGGTGAAGTCGACAGCCTTCACGCCGGAGGCGCTCGGGTCGAAGACGCCGCCGTAGACGCCGGCCGGCATCGAGTACGACTTGCGCAGCATCGGCGTGTAACCGGTGCTGCGACCGGCGAGCGGCCCGGTGAAGCCCGGCTGGACGAAGCCGAAGGAGCCGCTGGTCATCCGACCGAACTCCTCGCCGTCGTCACCGTACGGCCGGGCGCTGATCCCCCACGGGCGGGCGGCGACCGGGATGCGGGCGCTGTGCCCCTTGCCCTTCCAGGTGATCGACCCGGTCACGTACCGGTCCCAGGGGGCGTTGCCCCGGCGCAGCGTGATGGTCACCGTCGCGGACTTGCCCGGCGCCAGCGTCACCGACGCCGGGGTGACGGTGACCTTCATGCCGGGCAGGCCGGACACCGACGACCGGTAGGTCTCCCGCGCCTTGCCCACGTTGGTCAGCGTGCGCGTGACGGTCACCGGGTGGGTGCCGTCGTACTCGCGCAGCGAGATGGCCGGCAGGTTGAGTTCCTTGCCGTCGGGCTGGGCCGTCTGGCTGAAGGCGACCAGCTCCGCGGCGGTCGGCTCGATGACCAGGCCCGGGTCGGTGGCCCGGTTCAGGTTGATGAAGCCGCTGCCCTGGTCCAGCGGGCTGGTGGTGCCGACGGTGTCGGTCGCGGTGGTCCGCAGCGCCGAGGCGACCCGGCCCGGCGTCCAGTCCGGGTGGGTGGCACGCAGGACCGCCGCCGCGCCGGCCACGTACGGCGACGCCATCGAGGTGCCCGAGTACGCGTCGAACTCCCGCCCGAAGTTGCCCGCCGGTGAGACGGCGGCGATGATGTCCGACCCCGGGGCGACCAGGTCCGGCTTGAAGACGCCGAAGGTCACCTTGTCCGGGCCGGTGGAGGAGAAGTCCGCGACGCTGGGGACGCCCGGAACGCTGGAGCCGTCACCGCCGGTGCGCAGGGACACCGTCGCGTCGGTGGGGTGCCGCATCAGGTAGTTGAACAGCGTGCCGGCCTGCTTCTCGGTCGGCAGGTACACCACCGGGAAGTTGTAGATCGAGTTGACCCGGTAGTTGCCGACCGGGTCGAACAGCACCATCGCTGCCCCGCCCTTGGTCTTGACCTCGGCGGCGGAAGCGAACGTGTCGGACAGCGCGCAGGCGACGACCTTGCCCCTGATCTTGGCGGGGTCCAGGCTGCCCGGTTCGCAGTAGACGGCGCCCAGCTCCGGCGATCCGGCCTGGTCACCGAAGACCATCGGCCGCGTGGCGCCACCGGGCAGCGCGTCCAGCGAGCCACCGACCAGCTTCGTGCCGTCGCCCAGCTTGAGCGTCGCCTCGTCGAGGTTCGTTACCGCCGCGCCGACGGTGGTGACCCAGGGTGCCGCGTTGCTGATGGCGCCGCTCACGATGCCGGTGTTTCCCGCCGACGCCGCCACGAAGACCCCGGACAGGGTGGCGTTGAGGAAGGCGACACCGATGGGGGTGTTGGCCTCCCAGTCGCCCAGCTGCGAGCCGATCGAGAAGTTCAGGACCTGCACGCCGTCGGCGACGGCCGCGTCGATGCCGGCGATGATGTCGGCGTCGAAGCCCATCCCGGCCCAGAGCACCTTGTAGACGGCGATCTGGGCGTCCGGCGCCACCCCGGAGATCGGGCCGAAGCGCCGACCGTCGATGGTGACGTCCGAGATCGGCAGACCGGCGGCAGTCGAGGCGGTGTGCGTGCCGTGCCCCTCCATGTCGCGGGGAGAGAGCAGCTCACCCTCGGGCACCGAGCCGCCGCCCGCGAGCCACGTGTCGGCGAAGTACCGGGCACCCACGATCTTGCCGTTGCAGTGCTCGGCCACGAAGGCCACGCCGGTCTGGCACGTGCCGTGCCAGGTCGGGGGTGCGGGCATCTTCTTGGCGAACGAGGCGCTCTCCGGCCAGATGCCGGTGTCCAGGACGCCGATCACCGTGCCCGCGCCGGTCGCGGGACCGGGCTTGACCGGCTTGGTGGTGGTGCGCTCGGCCGCGGACCGCTCGGCCTCACCCGGGGTGGCGGCGGTCGGGGTGGGGGCCGTCGTGGTGGTCGCGAGTGGCGACGTCGATCGGGTGCCGAGCGCGCGTGCGGCGGTGACGGCGCGAACGCGCTTGTCCGCCCGCAACGCGGTCGCCTGCTGAGCGGTCAGCTTCGCCGAGAAGCCGTTGAAGGCGGCGGTGTAGGCCGCCTTGACCTGGACACCGGCCGCGGCGGCGACGGCGGCCCGCTGCGTGTCGAGGTGCCGGCGGTACGCCTGCGACGGCGCGGACGTCACGTCCAGCCGGCCGCCCGGCGTCGGGCGGGTTCGCGCCAGCCCGGAGGTCCCACCGACGTACGTGGTCAGCGGGGCCTCGGCCAGCTCGACGATGTAGACGCCGGAGCCGGACGCGTCCACGGCGGCCTTCGGGCTGGTCTCACTGTTGCCGGGGCGACGGTCCGCCCCGTCGGTCAGGGTGGTGCGCCGGTCGGATCCGGTGGAGAAGTAACCCGGCCCGCTGCTGGCTGGCCGGTCCCCCGGGGCCGCCGACGCCGATCCCGCTACACCGGTTGTGCCGGTGATCATCGCGACGACCAGCGTCGGTATCGCCAGCCTTCGCAGCCTGTTCCCGCTCGTGCGTGAAGACACGAGACTCCTTTCCATCGCTCCCTTGTGGAGCTGCCTCATCGATCGCGACCCGCTCATGGGAGCGCTCCCCCACCTAAGCCCGCGACGGTTAATCGAGGGTTTGCTCGGTGTTACGGATCGCTGGTGCACATAAGATCACGATGCGTCAGCCGTGCCTAGATCATGTTTCCGGTCGCAGGTCACGCCTGCTGCGGCCGGAACCACACCACGGCGATGACGATCGCGGGCAGTAAAACGTGGCGCACCAGAAGCACCCACGGCACCAGCCGGAACGACCGGCCCGCTCAGATCGCGAAGCGGCCCTGACGCCACTGCCAGTGACGGCCGGCCGTCAGGTGGTCGACGATCGCCCGTTGCAGGGCGGTGCGGCGCGGCAGTTGGTCGAGCGGCGTGCTCAGGGTGCGGAACACGAAGCGCCGCACCTCGACGTCGGCGTCCAGCCCTTCGGGCTCCTCGTAGGGCTCCAGCTCGAATCGTCGCTGGAAGCGGACGATGTTGGAATCCTCGGGAAGGTAGTCCCGCAGCTGCGGGTCGAGCAGCCACGAGCCGCAGGAGAACGCCGTGTAACGCTCGTCGGGAAAGTGGCGCGGGAAGAAGGCGCGGGCCTCGTCGAGCGACGCCGAGACCGCTTGCGGGGTCAGCGGCCCCGAGTCGGGGATGTGCAGGCCGATGGCGCCGTCACCACGGTGGTGCTGCAACCGGCCCAGCTCGTAGACGGCGCCCCGCACGTGCAGCGTCAACCAGCTCTGCATGACCGGCCACCCCTCGCGGCGCATCCGCCGGTCGACGGCGAGGTTGCGACCCAGGTCCGCGAGGGTCGCCCAGGACACGGCGTCGGGAACCCCGTGGTCGCGGTGGTAGTCCCGAACGACACCGACGAGGGCGAGGTACGCGTACACGTAGAGGTGTTGCCACGCCGGGCCCCGTTCGCGCGGCAGCTCCGGGCCCGGCGGCAGCCAGACGTAGCCGCCGAGATCGGCGCGGACCAGGGCGATCGAGCGGTCCAGGAGCCAGCGCAGCTCCGGAGTCCACAGTGGCGAGTCGGGGTCGGGCCAGCCGGCCATGATCTCGGCGGCGTCGTCCGGACGGACCGCGAGCCGGTCGAGCATCGCGAGCGCGTCGGCCTTGGCGGGCAGCGGGGCCGACGGCCGGTCGCCGGCGAGGCGGTGCACACGCTCGACCGCCTCGACGGGCACCCCGAGCCGGGCGGCGGTGTCGTCCACGTCCACCGGGCGACTCTACCGCCGGGCGGCGTTCCCGCGCGGCCGGCATCTTCTCGCCAGCGTCACGCGAGACGCCTCCAGAGCACTGTGAGCAGTGCGGCGAGGCCCAGGCCGAGCAGCGGGGCGACGCCGATCCCGGCGAGCGTGCAGGCGACCGCGACAAGCGCCGGCGGCATCCAGCACCAGGCGGGCACCCTCCGCGCGGTCCGGCCGCGACGGCGGGCCGCCGCCTCGGTCGCCATCGGCACCACAAGCACCGGCAGCGCGGCGGCCAGCAGCGTCAACCAGGGCAGCACGAGACGGTCGAAGCGCGCCACCGCCAGCAGCCCGCCGAGCACCGCGACGGCGACCATCGCGGGCCGCGCCGGCACCCGCGGCGTCAGGCCGCGCACCGCCAGCGCCCCGGAGTAGGTGGTGGTCAACGCCGCGGCGAAGACGGCCACCGCGACGAACAGATTGGCGTACGCGGCCAGCCCCGACCCGGCGGCGAGGAGCGCGACCACGTCCGCCGAGCCGGTACGCAGCCACAGGCCGGCACCCGCGAGCACACCCAGCAACGCCGGCCCGATCAGCAGCCCCACACACCAGACCAGGTCCCGCCGCCGCGCGAGACCCACGCTGAAGTCCGGCGCCCGCAACGCGAACACCGCCGCGTAGCCGATCAGCGCGGCACCGTCGGCCAGCCCACCGGCGGCGAGACGCACCGGGGCACCGGGCGGCGGCAGCACGGTCAGGCACCAGCCGACAAGCACCACCGCACTGAGCGTGGTGAGCACCGCGACCCGGTTGCCGTACCGGGCCGGCGCCCAGGAGACGGCGAGGACCGCCACCTCCAGCAGCGCCGGCCCGGCCCAGCCCGGCAGGTGCGCCAACGCCGCGAGGGACGCGCCGCCGAGCCCGACGTTGAACCCGTTCCAGCCGATCATCGACACGGTCAGCACGGCCGCCAACAACAGCCGTGAGGTGTCGCCCAGGTACGCGGGCAGCACCGCCGTCAACGTCCCGCCGTCACCGAGCGGCCGGCGCAGGCCGATCCGGCCCTGCCCCCAGAGCAGCGCCGCCATCAGCGCCCCGCCGACCAGCAGCCCGGTCACCGGCACCGCGCCGCCGTGCCGGGCGGCCATCGCCGCGCCGAGCACCAGGGTGGCCGGCGCGGTGCCGATGCCCAGCCAGGCGCCGGCCGCCGACGGCCAGCGCCGTCCGGGTGGGTCATCCCGGGACGACGTCCGCGCGCCGGCCAACCCGCCGTCGGGCAGTCGCTCAGACAACGTGGCGCAGGTAACCGGCGATCGCCTCGTCCAGCACCTGTGCGCCGGGACGCGCCCACACCTCGGCGGAGAAGACCTCCACCTCGATCGGCCCGCGGTAGCCGGCCGCGTCGACCGCCTCGCGCAGCCGGCGCAACTCGATGCACCCGTCGCCGGGCAGCGCCCGGCCGAGCAGCACCCCCTCGGGCAGCGGGGTCACCCAGTCGCAGACCTGGAACGCGGCGATCCGCGCGCCGGCCCGCGCGATCTGCGCGTACACCGTGTCGTCCCACCACACGTGGTACGCGTCGACGACCACGCCGACCACCGCCGGGTCGAACCGCTCGGCGATGTCCAGCGCCTGGCCGAGGGTGGCGATCACGCACCGGTCGGCGGCGAACATCGGGTGCAGCGGCTCGATGGCCAACCGGACGCCGGCCGCCGCCGCGTGCGGGGCCAGCTCGCCGATCGCGTCAGCGACCCGACGGCGGGCGCCGTCGATGTCCCGGCTGCCGGGCTGCAGACCGCCGGAGACCAGCACCAGCTCGGGTGCGCCCAGCGCGGCGGCCTCCTCGATGGCCCGCAGGTTCTCCGTACGCCAGTCGTCGGCGGTGAAGAAGCCGCCCCGGCACAGGGACGTGACGACGAGCCCGGCGTCGCGGACCAGTTTCGCCGAACGGGCCAGCCCGTACCCGGCCACCGGCTCCCGCCACAACCCGATGCCCGGCACGCCGGCCGCCACGCAACCGGCGACCACGTCGGGCAGCGCCCAGTGCTGGGCGGTGGCCTGGTTGAACGAGAACCGTTCCACACTCATTGGGCCACGCCCGCGACGGTGAAGAACGCCCGCGCGCGGGCGGCGGCCAGGTCGGCGTCGGGCAGCAACCCGGCCGCGTCGGCCAGGGTGAGCAGCGTCGCCAGGTGCGCCGGGGACCGCCCGGACTGCGCGCCACCGACCATGGTGAAGTGGTCCTGGTGACCCGCCAGCCAGGCCAGGAACACGATCCCCGTTTTGTAGTGCCAGGTCGGCGCCGCGAACAGGTGCCGGGCCAGCGGCACGGTCGGCGCGAAGATCTCGTCGTACGTCGCCAGGTCGCCCCGGTCGAGGGCGGCCAGCGCGGCGGCGGCGGCCGGTGCGATCGCCGCGAACACCCCGAGCAGCGCGTCCGAGTGGCCCACCTCGTCACCCCGGATCAGCTCCGGGTAGTGGAAGTCGTCGCCGGTGTAGAGGCGTACCCCCGCCGGTAGCCGGCGGCGCAACGCGACCTCCCGGCCGGCGTCCAGCAGTGACACCTTGATGCCGTCCACGGTGGACTGATGCGCCTTGATCAGCTCGACGACCGTGTCGGCGGCCAGGTCCAGATCGGCGGATCCCCAGTATCCGGTCAACGCCGGGTCGAACATCGGGCCCAGCCAGTGCAGCACCACCGGCTCGTCGGCGGCGGTCAGCAGCTCGTCGTACACCCGGAGGTAGTCCTCGGGGCCGCGGGCGGCGGCGGCCAGGTGCCGGCTGCACATCAGCACCGGCCGGGCGCCGGCCGCGCGGACGTCGTCGAGCTGTTCGCGGTACGCGGCGGCGACCGCCGACAGGGTGGCCGGGCCGGGCGGCAGCTGGTCGGTACCGACGCCCGCGACGATCCGGCCGCCCACGGCACGGGCCTCGGCGGCGCTGCGCCGGATCAGCTCCCGGGTGGCCGGGTAGTCCAGGCCCATCCCCCGCTGGGCGGTGTCCATCGCCTCGGCGACCCCCAGCCCGTACGACCACAGGTGCCGCCGGAACGCGAGTGTGGTGTCCCAGTCCACGGCCGCCGGGGCCCCCGGCACGTTCTCCGCGCCCGGGTCGGCGACCACGTGCGCGGCGGCGTACGCGATCCGGCCGGTCGCCGGGGCGGCCGGGCGGGCGAAGCCGGTCCCCCCGGCCAGCCGGTGTCGCCGCCCGCCCGGCAGCACCACGTCGGCGGCGCTCACGCGCGCAGCTCCGGAACCTGGACGCGGACGCCCTCGCGGGCCGCGCGCAGCCCCAGCTCGGCGAGCTGCACGCCGCGCGCGCCGGCCAGGAAGTCCCACTGGAACGGCTCGCCGGCCACGACGTGCCGCAGGAACGCCTCCCACTGCACCCGGAAGCCGTTGTCGAACTCCTCGTTGTCGGGCACCTCGCTCCACTGGGCGCGGAAGTCCTCGGTGACCGGCAGGTCCGGGTTCCACACCGGCTTCGGAGTGACCGCCCGGTGCTGCACCCGACAGTTGCGCAACCCGGCGACGGCGCTGCCCTCGGTGCCGTCGACCTGGAACTCCACCAGCTCGTCGCGGTACACCCGCACGCCCCAGGACGAGTTGATCTGCGCGATGATCCCGCCGTCGAGTTCGAAGATGGCGTACGCGGCGTCGTCGGCGGTGGCCGCGTAGGTGCGGCCGTCCTCGTCGACGCGCTCGGGCACGTGGGTGGCTGTCACGCAGGAGACCGCGTTGACCCGGCCGAACAGCTCCTCCAGGACGTAATGCCAGTGCGGGAACATGTCGGACGTGATCCCGCCGCCGTCCTCGGCCCGGTAGTTCCAGGACGGGCGCTGGGCCGGCTGCCAGTCGCCCTCGAAGACCCAGTAGCCGAACTCCCCCCGCACCGAGAGGATCCGGCCGAAGAAGCCGCCGTCGATGAGCCGTTTGAGCTTGCGCAGACCGGGCAGGAACAGCTTGTCCTGCACGACGCCGGTGCGGATGCCGGCCGCGGCGGCGGCCCGGGCCAGGTCGAGCGCGCCGGCGGTGTCCTCGGCCAGGGGCTTCTCGGTGTAGATGTGCTTGCCGGCCTCGATCGCCTGACGGATCGCCTTCTCCCGCTGCTGGGTGACCTGGGCGTCGAAGTAGATCTCGACGTCGTCCCGGGCCAGCGCCGAGGTCAGGTCGGTGGTCCAGTCTGTGAGGCCGTGCCGTTCGGCGAGCTCGCGGAGCTTCGTCTCGTTGCGCCCGACCAGGACCGGTTCCGGCCAGATGGTCGTGCCGTCGGCCACCGGCACGCCGCCGGACTCGCGGATGGCCAGCAGGGACCGGACGAGGTGCTGGCGGTAGCCCATCCGTCCGGTCACGCCGTTGACGATGATGCCGATGGACCTGCGGGTCATGGTGTTCCTTCCGTCGTGCTGGGTGGTGCCGATCCGCGTTCAGTGGTTGGCGGCCGCGCTGCCGAGCAACCCGCGTAGTTCGGTGGCGAGGCGGTCGAAGCGGGGGTCCGACATCACCTGCGCGTAGTCGCGGTGCGCCGGCAGTTCGACCGCGAAGGTGCGGATGATCCGGCCGGGCCGGGCGCTCATCACCACGACCCGGGTGCCGAGGAAGACCGCCTCGGCGATGGAGTGGGTGACCAGCACGACGGTGGTGCCGGTCTCCCGCCAGATGCGGTGCAGCTCGGCGTTCATCTGCTCCCGGGTCAGCGCGTCCAGGGCGCCGAACGGCTCGTCCATGAGCAGCACCGGCGGGGCGTGCAGCAGCGCGCGGCACAGCGCCACCCGCTGCTGCATGCCGCCGGACAGCTCGTGCGGTAACGCCTTCTCGAAACCGGTCAGGCCGGTCATCTCGATCAGCTCGTCGGCGCGGCGGGCCGCCTGCGCCCGGTCCATGCCGCGCATCTCGGCCTGGAGCAGGATGTTGGCCCGCGCGCCGCGCCACTCGAGCAGCGCGGCCTTCTGAAAGACGAAGCCGATCTCCTTCTGCGGGCCGCGTACCGGGCGCTCCAGCAACGACACCTCGCCGCTGGTGGGCTTGACCAGCCCGGCGACGATCTTCAGCAGGGTGGACTTGCCGCAGCCGGACGGGCCGACGATGGTGACGAACTCCCCCGGCTCGATGTCGAGCGACACGTCGTCGAGGGCTGTGGTCTGCGACCGTCGGGTGGTGAACCGGACGGTCACCCCGGACATTCCGATGGCGGTGCCGGTAGCTGCCGGCGCGGCGCTCACCGGGTCACCCCTGCGCCGCGTACGAGGAGTCCCAGTACGCGTTGGGCGCCCCCGGGTCCTTCAGCTCGGCGTAGCGCGACATCAGGTCGATGGTCTCGGACCACTGGGCCTCGGTGTTGACTCCGGGCGGGCCGTCCCCGCCGAGCAGCGGCAGGTTGAGGGTGAGCTGTTTGGTGAGCACCTCGGGGGCGGGCTCGTTCTCGGCGAGGGCCGCCATGGCGCTCACCGCGCCGGCGGGGTCGCGGGCGGCGTCGGCCCAGGACTTCTGGGTGGCCCGGACGAACTTGCGGGCAAGCTCCGGGTCCTTCTGCAGGGTCTGCGTGTTGGCGATCAGGCCGGTGCCGAGCAGGTTCATCCCGTAGTCGGCGAAGAGCAGCACGTCGACCTTCTTGCCGGTCTTGCTCTCGATGGTCGGGGCCTGGTCGTGGAAGAAGCCCATGATGGCGTCGACCTTGCCCTCGGCGAGCGCGGCGATCTTGCCGGCCGCGTCGACGTTGACCACCTTGACGTCGTTCTTGTTGACGCCGTTCTTCTCCAGCCAGGCCGGGAAGGTCGCGTAGAGGGCGTCGCCGGGCGTACCGCCGACGGTCTTGCCCTTCAGGTCCGCCGGTGTCTTGATGTTCTCCTCGGTGAAGAACTCGACCGAGGAGGGCCCCTTCTCCAGGTACGCGCCGAGGCTGCGCACCGGCATCCCGCTGGCCACGGACTTGAGCAGCACCGGACTGTCGGCCCAGCCGAAGTCGGTCTGCTTCTGGGCGACCTGCTTGACCGTGTTGCCGGAGCCGTTGCCGGGCAGGATCTTCAGGTCGATGCCCTCGGCCGAGTAGTAGCCCTTCTGCAGGCCGTAGTAGAAGGGGGCGTGTTCGCCGTACGGCACCCAGTTGAGGGTGAGGGTGACCTGCTTCTTTCCGTCGGCGCCGGTCGTGCCCGTGGAGTCGTCGGCACCGCAGCCGGTGGCGGCGAGGAGCAGGGCGGTGGTGGCCAGGATGGTGGTGGCGGTGCGTTTCATCGGTGCCTCCGTGATGGGGTCGGTCAGGAGGTGGTGAGGGACACGCCGGCACGGCGGCTGGCGTGCCACGGGATGAGCAGTGCCTCGGCGATCTCGACCAGGACGAACAGGACGATGCCGATGGCGGACATCAGGATCAGGTCGGCGAACAGCAGCGGGGCGTCGAGGTTGCCGTTGGCCAGCAACAGGACGTAGCCGAGCCCTTCGCTGGCCCCGACGAACTCGCCGACCACGGCGCCGACCACGGCGAGGGTGACGGCCACCTTGAGGCCGGCCATCAGGTGCGGCAACGCGTTCGGGAAACGGATCTTGCGGAAGGTGCGCCACGGCCCGGCGCCCATGGTGGCGGAGAGGTCGAGCAGTTCCGGGTCGGTGGACCGCAGGCCGGCCACCCCGGAGATGACCACCGGGAAGAACGCGATGAGCACGGCCAGGATGATCTTCGGGGTGAGGCCGAGACCGAACCAGACCACGAGCAGCGGCGCGATGGCGATCTTCGGGATGACCTGTGCGAACAGGACGATCGGGTAGAGCGCCTTGTCCAGGGTGCGCGAGTAGGCGATGGCGACAGCGGTGGCCAGCCCCAGGGCGGCGGCCAGCACGAAGCCGAGCACCGTCTCGTAGAGCGTGACCATGGTGTGCCGGGCCAGCTCGGACCACTGGCCGGTCATCGTGGTCCAGACCTGGCCGGGAGTGGGCACCAGGTAGTTCGGCACGTACTCCCGGGCGGCGACGAACCACCAGGCGACGAAGAAGGCGACCAGCACCAGGGCCGGTCGCCACAGCGAGTCGGCGACGCCCGCCGCGCGCCGACCGAGCGTCGGGCGTGGTGCACGGCCACCACCGGACGGCGGCTGTGCCACCCCGGACGGACCGTCGACGACTGCCGCACCGATTTTTTCGGGCGCGGAGGCGGCTGCCCGCGCACCGCTCACCTGGTCGGCGGCGGCCGACCGGCCCGCCGTGTCCAAAGAGTTCTCGGTCACGCGGAACCTCCTCGGGGCCCGGCACGGCACTCGTGGAGCGGGCCGGTCGGCGGATCAGGCAAACGCTTTCCTGGAGCGTAGGCGGCCCCCTCACGCCGGGCAAGGCCTTTCCTCGATCTATTCGTCGATCAGCCCGGCCCCGCACGCGCCGGGCCACCGGCGGCCCGCGCACACCCCGCCGTCAGCGAGACAGCGGCGGATCGGGACCCTCCACTCCGGACGGACGACGCGACGAGCGCCGTCAGTCGCCGGCCGGGTAGGTGTCGAGGAGGCCGCACATGCCGAGCCGGCCCCGCTCGACCGGTTCGGGCACCGCGTACACCCCGGCGTCGCCCAGGTGTCCGGGATCCCCCCGCCCGAGGGCGTCGAGCTGCACGGCGGTGTCGGCGGCGGCGCGGCCGGCGCCGGCTTCCCACCGCTGCCGCCACCGCCTGAGCAACGGCTGGCGCAGCGCGATCGCGGCGGCGTGGAACGCGGCCAGCGCCGCCGGCCCGCCGGACCGCAGCGCCGAGAAGCCGGTCACCGCCAGATCCCGCCGGCGGTACGCGGCACGCACGTCCGCGCCCGGCGCTCCCCCGTCGGGCAGCGCCGCCGCCGCGGCGTACGCCGCCGGGTCGGCCAGCACCTCGGGTGGGAAGGTCAGCACCGCGTCGCCGGCCTCGGGCAGGCCGCTGTTCTGCATGAGCACCACGATGCTCAGCCCACCGGTGTTCACCAGGCGGTGCACGGTGCCCGGTTCGAACCAGACCACCGCCCCCGGCCGCAGCGGCGTCTCCCGGAACCCGGCAGTGGTCAGGGTCTGCACCGCGCCCTCGCCGTCGGTCACCACGTACCCCTCGGTGCAGCACAGGTGCACGTGCGGGGTGCCACCGACGACGCCGTCCGGGGCGCCCGTGTCGTAGACGCGCAGCCGGGAGACGCCGATCCCGCCGGGAAGCGCCGCGAAGCGATCGGACATGGCCGGGCCTCCCTGCGGGAAAGGGCTTTCTCTGCGGTACGGTGACGCTAGCCGGCGCGGCGAAACGCCGTCAACAGACCGAGGGGGCGGGCCATGGCGACCCTGTCCGACGTGGCGCGACGCGCGGGCGTCTCACCCGCCACCGCCTCCCGCGTCATCAACGGCAGCAGCAAACCGGTCACCGACGAGCTGCGCGAGCGGGTGCTCGCCGCCGTCGCCGAGTTGCAGTACGTGCCCAACGCGCACGCCCAACTGCTGGCCCGCTCGCACCGCAGCGCGGTAGGCGTGATCGTGCACGACGTCTCCGACCCGTACTTCGCCGAGATCACCCGAGGGCTCCAACGGGTCGCCACGGACCAGGGCCGGCTGCTGATGATCTGCAACAGCTACCGCGACCCGGACCGCGAGCTGGAGTACGTGGAGCTGCTGCGCGGCCACCAGGTGGCGGCGCTGATCCTGGCCGGCTCCGGCTACCACGACGAGGCGTTCACCCGGCAGCTCAACGAGAAGCTCGCCGCGTACGAGGCGACCGGCGGGCGGGTCGCGGTCATCGGTCGCCACGAGCACTCCGGCGACGCCGTCATGCCGGACAACCGGGCCGGTGGTCACCTCGCCGGTCGCGAACTGTGCGAGCTGGGGCACCGGGCGATCGGCGTGGTCGCCGGCCCCCGCATCCTCACCACCACCACCGATCGGCTGGCCGGGCTCCGCCAGGCCCTCGCCGAGCAGGGCCGCGAGCTGCCCGAGCACCGCATCCGGTACGCCGAGTTCGACCGCGACGGCGGCGCCGAGGCCACCGCCCGGCTACTCGACGCCGACGCCGGGCTGACCGCGATCGTGGCCCTCAACGACTCGATGGCCATCGGCGCCCTCGCCACCCTGCGGGCCCGCTCGCTGGCGGTGCCGCGGCAGGTCTCCGTGGTCGGCTTCGACGACATGCCGATCGCCCGGGACGTGACGCCCGCGCTGACCACCGTACGGCTGCCGCTCGTCGACATGGGAGTCCGGGCGATGTCCCTGGTGCTCGGCGCGGAGGCGCCGGCTCCCCGGGTCGAGGTGCTGTCCGCCGAGTTGATCCGCCGGGACACGTCCGGGCCGGCGCCGACCCAGCGGCGCGAGGCGACCGCGTCGGCGCCCCGCGCCCGGCGAGCCGACGCCGCCTCCTGACCGGGCTCGGCCCCGCGGAGTCCGGTCAGGACGGACGGCGTAGCTGGGTTGCGGATCGAGGACGAACCGGCTGCGGTACGTCCTCCCGGCGGCGCGCGAACGAGCAGATCACGGCGCACGGCGCGGCCCGTGCGGGTGGCGGCCGACGCGGGGTCGGCCGCCACCGGGGTGGGTCAGGGCAGGTCGATCGGGCGCAGCACCCGGTCCACGGTGTGCGCGATCTGCCGGTTGCCCTTGTTGACGTCGAACGTGACCACGCGGGCGTCACGGTCGTTGGTGTCGGCGTCGACCAGTCGCAGCTGGCGGAAGATGAACCAGTAGGTGCGGACGTCGACCTTGACGCTCGGGCCGAGGGCGGTGGTCAGCTCCGCGCCGTCGGCCTTGAGGGCCGCCCTGCGGTCGATCGTCGAGCCCGGCACGACGTGGTAGAGCAGCACCGTCTCCACGGTGTCGATACCCAGCCCGGCGACCGCGGCGAACGCGGCGCTCTCCCCGGGCAGCTTCCTGGCCTTGGTCAGCTCCTGCACCAGTTGCTGGAACGCGGCGTCGTTGGGCAGGAACGCGGTCAGTGCGACGGTGCCGTCGGTGAGGACCTTCACCGGCGAGTCCGGCTTGGCCTCGAGCACCGCCAGCACGGCCGCGGTCAGGACGTCGAAGTCCCGCGAGTTGCGGTCGAAGCCGCTCGTGTCCTTCGTGAGCACCTGGGCGAGCGACGTCGTGCCGAGCGGCTTGGCCTTACCGGTCGCCTGGGCCGGCACGGCCACTGCGGTGGTGGCGAGCGCGGTGGCCACGGCGCCCACCGCCATCCGGGCGGCGAATCGTGCGATCTTCATCAGCGGGCCTTTCGTCGAAGCGACGGATCCGTGACGTCTCGTCACGACACATGCTTCGCGGCCGGCACACCGCCCGGATGCAGCCGTCGCCGGGAAAGTTCGGCAGCCGAAATCCGGTGTCCCCGCCCGGGCGCCCCGCGTAGCCTGCGCCGGTGCTGATCCGTGACTTCGACGACCAGGACTGGTCGCACGTGTGGCCGATGATCGAGGACGTGGTCCGGGCACAGGAGACCTTCCCCTACGACCCGGACATGACCGCGGACACGGCGTACCGCGTCTGGGTGGAGGCCCCGCCCGGCCGGACCGTCGTCGCGGTCGACGGCGAGCGGGTGCTCGGCACGGCGAAGATGGGCACCAACCGGCCCGGGCCGGGCGCGCACGTGTCCACCGCCAGTTTCCTGGTCGCCGCCGACGCGCGGGGCCGGGGTGTGGGCACCGCGCTGTGCCGCGACGCCCTGACCTGGGCACGGCGCCGGGGGTACGCAGGCATGCAGTTCAACGCAGTGGTGCAGACCAACCGGGTGGCGGTCGAGCTGTACCGCAGGGAGGGCTTCGACGTGGTCGGCACCGTGTCGGGCGCCTTCTGCCACCCCACCCTCGGCCGGGTCGGTCTGCACGTCATGTACCAGGAGTTCTGACCGCCCCCGCCGGTGGTCAGCCGGCCTGACCCACCGGGACGGCCGGAGGCGACAGATGTGTCTGCGCGCCAGCGCGGCGGATCGGGGTGAACAGCCCGCCGACGGCGACCAGCAGGCAGCCCGCTCCGGCCGCGAACGCGACAGCCGCGACGCCGTACCGGCCGGCGGCCCAGGTCAGGATGGCGGCGCCGGCCGGCCCGAGGGCGTAGTGCGTGCTCCAGAACGCCGAGGTGACCCGGCCGAGCAGATGGTCGGGGGTGATCTCCTGGCGCAGCGACATCGAGCAGATCCCGCCGACGCTGAGACAGCACAGGTAGACGGCGGTGAGCGTGGTGACCGCCGGCACTGTCGTCGCCATGCCGGCGCCCGCCACCGCGAACCCGCAGACGGCGTGCGCGCCGATCCAGGTGGCGCCGAAGCCACGCCGACGGCGCAGCGGGGCCACCAGCAGCGCCCCGGCGACAGTGCCCAGCGCCGCCAGGCCGAGCACCGCGCCGACCGTGCGTTCGGTGCCGCCGAGGTCGTGCGTGACGTGGTAGATCAGCACATCGGTGAAGCCGTAGGTCAGGAAGATGAACACCGACAGCAGGACGGTCAGCGCGCGGAGCACGGGCTGTCGCCACAGGAACCGCGCCCCGGCCAGGAACTCGGCCAGCGGGCGCTCCCGCGGCACCGCGACGTCGGCGGCCGGAGCGCTGCGCAAGCGGATGAGCCGCAGGCCGGCCGCCGAGAGCGCGAAGCTCGCCGCGTTGACGGCGATGGCGACCGCCGGACCGAAGCGGGCCGACACCACGCCGGCGAGCAGCGGTCCGAGGACGGCGGCCGCCGCGAACGTCGCCTGGAGGCGGCCGTTGGCCTCGGTGAGCCGGTCGGAGTCGACGAGGTTGCGCACCGCGGTCACCGCCGCGACCTGGAACAGCATGCCGGCCGCCTCGCAGATCGGCAGCACGACGAAGAGCAGCCAGACCTGCGGGCCCGCGAGCCAGGCCAGCGGCACCAGGGCGTAGAGGACCAGACGGGCCAGGTCCGCGACGATCATCAGCGTACGGCGGTCGTACCTGTCGACCAGCACCCCGCCGAAGATCCCGGCGACCACCGACGCCGCGCCGGCGACTGCGGTGAGCAGGCCCATCTGCGCCACCGACCCGGTCGCCTGCAACACCAGCAGCGGCACCGCCAGGTAGGCGAACGCGTCACCGGCCGCGGAGAGCGACTGCGCGATCCAGTACGTGCCGAAGGAGCGGTCCCGCCACAGCGGAGCCCGCCGAGGGCTGGCAGCTCGGCTCATCCCGTCGAGGGTAGTGGCCCTCGCAGCGCCGTGCCGACCGTCACACCGGGCCGATGTCACGAACCGGTCGGCGTACCGCATCTCGTGGTCGTCACCTCGATCGGCGAGGGACGGCGAGCGGAGAGGCACCACGATGAGCACAGCACAGACCCCGCACCGGGTCGTGATCCTGGGCGCGGGCTACGCGGGCATGGCCACGGCGATCCAACTCGCGGCGCGCACCCGGCGACGCTCCGACGTGCGGGTGACCGTGGTGAACGCGCAGGAACGGTTCACCGAGCGGTTGCGGCTGCACATGACGGCGACCGGACAGGACGTCGCCGAGCTGACCATCCCCACCCTGCTGGCGGAAACCGGCGCGAGGTTCGTCCGCGGCTGGGTGACGGCTGTGGACGCGCACGCGCGGACCGTCCGGGTCGACGACAGCCAGGTGCTGCACTACGACACCCTCGTCTACGGGCTGGGCAGCGTCGCCGACACGGCAGCGGTGCCGGGCGCGCAGGAGCACGCGTACACCCTGGACAGCCCGGCGGACGCGGCGGCGCTCGCCGACCGGCTGGCGCGGCTCGGCGCGGGCACCGTCGTCGTCGCCGGCAGCGGGCTGACGGGCGTCGAGGCGGCGGCCGAGATCGCCGAGCGGCACCCGGAACTGACTGTCGTGCTCGTCGGCCAGCGGGAGCCCGGGGCGGGCATGAACGCGAAGGCACGGGCCTACCTGCGTCACGCCCTCACGCGCCTGGGCGTCCAGGTGCACACCGGCGCGGCGGTGACGCGGGTGCTGCCGGACGGGGTCGAACTGGCCGACGGGCGGACGGTGGCCGCCGCGGTCGTGCTCTGGACCGGCGGCACGCGGGTGTCGCCGCTGGCAGCAGCCGCGGGGCTGACCGTCGACGATCGCGGTCGCGTCGTCACCGACGCGACGCTGCGCTCGGTCTCACATCCGGACGTGTACGCGGTGGGCGACGCCGCGGCGGTCCGGCAGGGCTACGGCGTTCTGCACGGCACGTGCCAGAGCGGCATGCCGACAGGTGTGCACGTCGGGGTGTCGATCGCCCGCAGCGTGCGGGGTCGACAGCCGCAGCCGTTCCGCTTCGGCTACTACCACACACCGGTGAGCCTGGGACGGCATGACGCCCTCGTGCAGTTCACCCACCCCGACGACAGCCCGCGCCGGCTGTGCCTCACCGGCCGTACCGCCGTCTGGTACAAGGAGACGGTGAGTGCCTCCCCCTGGCCGACGTACCGTCGCATGTCGCGGATGCCGGCGTCCGGCGCGTTCTGGCCGCGCGGTGGCCGCTTCACCCGCCTGCGGGACGCGCGGTGACCCGGCCCGGCGACGGCGCCGACCAGCAGGTGTTCCACCTCCACCGCAACCTGCTGTTCGCGGTGGCCTACCGCGTCCTCGGTAGTGCGGCCGACGCCGAGGACGCGGTGCAGGACGCCTGGATCGCCTGGTCGGCGGCCGACCGTTCGCAGGTCGCCGACCCGAGGGCGTACCTGGCGCGGATCGTGTCGAACGTGGCGTTGCAGCGTCTGCGCTCGGCCCAGCGTCAACGCGAGACCTACGTGGGGCCGTGGTTGCCGGAGCCGATCCTCACCAGCGGTGACACCGCCGACGCCGTCACGGACGTCGAGTCGGTGTCGATGGCCATGCTGGTCGTGCTGGAGACACTCAGCCCACTGGAGCGAGCGGTGTTCGTCCTGCGGGAGGTCTTCGACTTCAGCCACGCCGAGATCGCGGAGGCGGTGGAGCGCTCCGAGGCCGCGGTGCGCCAGGCCGCGCACCGCGCCCGCGAGCACGTCCGGGCCCGACGTCCCCGCTTCCCGGCGGATCGCGCCCGCCAGCGCGGGGTCACCGAACGGTTCGTCGCCGCCGCCACCGGTGGGGACATCAACACCCTCCTGGAGTTGCTGTCCCCGGACGTCACGCTGTGGACCGACGGCGGAGGCAAGGTCCGCCAGGCCCTGCGGCCGATCGTGGGCGCCCGCACGGTGGCCACCTGGTTCGCCGCCATCGGCACGGTGCCCTACCAGGGTGTCCAGCCCGCCGACATGACAGTCGCGTTGGCCGAGATCAACGGCGGGCCGGGCGTGGTGTTCCGCGGCGCGGGCCGGGTGATCGCCACCGTCACCCTCGATGTCGACGCCGACGGTCGGGTCGCCGCCATCCACAACGTCGCCAATCCCGACAAGCTGCGGGCCGTCGCCACCGGCGCCGCCCACGACGTCTGGTCGTCCTGAAACGGCCCCGGGGAGGGACTCCCGGGGCCGTTTCAGGGGCGTACGCGCAGCGGGTCAGCCCTGGCGCAGCGGCGCGAGCGCGGCGCTCCAGGCCACGACCTGGTCGAGGGTCACGTTGAGCGCGTCCCGCTGGTGGTCGTTGGGCTTGAAGACGCTGAAGTTCTCGAAGTCGGTGAAGAGGGACAGCGCGACCTGCGAGCGCACGTCGGCCATCTGCAGCTCACCGGCGATCAGGCGCAGGTGCTCGACGGCCCGGGCGCCGCCGACCGAGCCGTAGCTGACGAAGCCGACCGCCTTGTTGTTCCACTCCGCGTAGAGGAAGTCGATGGCGTTCTTCAGCGCACCCGAGGTCGAGTGGTTGTATTCGGGCGTCACCATCACGAATCCGTCGAACGACGCGATGGTCTCGGCCCAGCGCAGCGTGTGCGGCTGGCTGTACTGACCCATCGCGGGCGGGTACGCCTCGTCGAGGTGCGGCAGCTTGTAGTCGAGCAGGTCGATCAGCTCGAACTGCGCGTCGGTGCGCTGCTGGGCGATCTCGTGGACCCAACGGGCGACGGCTTCGCCGTTGCGCCCCGGGCGGGTGCTTCCGAGGATGATCCCGATCCTGGTCATGGCTGCGCCTTTCAGTGGTCCGAACCTGGCGCCGGAACGCTAGCCGGTCCTTGCTTGGTCAAGCAAATGACGGACCTATGGGCGTGATCACACGCTGGGTAAGCAATTGCTCAATCAAGCAACTACGCTGGGACCATGACCGACCCCACCGCAGAGCCGCTGCGGCCCCTCGACTCCGACGAGGAGGCGCTCGTCCGCGCCCTGGGCCGGGTGATGTACGTGATGCCCCGCACGATCGACGCCGACATGGTCAGCGACCGGCAGCTGCCGCTCACCGAGTACACCGCCCTGATGAACCTCTCCGAGGCGCCGGACCGGCGGATGCGCATGCATGAGCTGGCGGCGGCCTGCTACCTCTCCCTGAGCGGCATGACCCGGACGATCATCCGGCTGGAGACGCAGGGCCTGGTCAGGCGGGAGCGGTGCGAGGAGGATGCGCGCGGCTGGAACGCGGTGCTCACCGACGCGGGCTTCGCCCGGCTCCAGGAGTCCTGGCCCAGCCACCTCGCCGCCGTACGCCGGCGGTTCCTGCGCCACTTCGAGGGCCTCGACCTGGCCCAGCTGGCCCGCGCGTTCGGGCGCGCGGGAGCAGTCGACTAGCTGGTTCGTCGAGGTGATTCAGCCCGCCGGTCACCGGTCGGCGGCCGGCGCCGCCTCCCCCTGCTCGACCTCCTGAATGAGTTGCTTGAGGTGGGCGATCTCGACGCGCAGGGCCGCCCGACCGGCAGCGGTGAGCGTCACCCAGGTGCGCGGGCGCTTGCCCTCGTAGCCCTTCTCGATCTGGATCAGCTCGGCCTTCTCCAGGACGGTCAGGTGCTGCCCGAGGTTGCCTGCGGTCAACTGCAGGGTGGTGCGCAGGAAGCCGAACTCGACCTGGCGAGCCTGGTGCGCGATGGCCAGGATGCCCAGCCGGACGCGCTGGTGGACCACGTCGTCGAGACCGTTGGTGGGATGGTCGGTCATCGCGCCGGAACCTCGGTGCTCGGCTTGAACAGGGCGAACGCGGCACTGCCGAGCAGCAGCAGCGCCGCCGGGACGAGCAGGTGCGGCAGGAAGAACCACCGCGAGGTCGAGTGGATGACCTGGCTGCCCTGCACCAGCACGATCGCCAGGTAGACGAGGGTGTACGCCAGCAGTGCCCGGTTGCGTTCGACCCACGCGAGCACCAGCAGCGCCAGCGCGATGACCGCGATGGGACTGGCCAGCCCGTTGACGAGCCACGCCGTCGGCCCGACCTCGATCTCGACCGGGTCGACGGAGAAGGGGTCGGCGGGGACGGGGACGAGCGGGTGGTACGTCAGCCAGATCGACACGGCGGCCATCAGAGCGGCCAACGCGACGCCGACGACGACGTAGGGGCGGATCGGGGTGCCCACGCCACGTCGTCGGGACTGCTTGACGTAGAAGCCGGCGATCGCCACGTACGCGAGCACCAGCGCGACGGTCCAGTATCCGAGCTGCGTCGGACTGGGCTCCATGCAGACCGTCTGCCCTTGACGGGACCGGCAGGTGCCGAACAGGTCGAGGTAGGGGGCGTACCGGTAGACGGGTATCGCGACCAGGGTGACCGCCGCGAGAACCAGCAGCGGAAACCAGGTGCCGCGCTGGGCGACATGGACCTGGCGGGTCAGGTCGCGCACGGCCGCCAACAGCTCGCGAGGGCCGTCTGCCTGCGGAGCGGATTCGTGTGTCATGAAGTTAGCTTTGCATTACAGACCTATCCGCGCAAGAGAGTGCGCAAACATCTCCCGAACCGTGCCCAGACAGCACCGAGGGCGTGTGTCGAAGTCCCCGGTTCAGGATTTCGACACACGCCCCGGACAGGCCGAGCCGCCGACGTGACGGTCTAGGCGTTGGCCACCAGCCGCCAGCGGTTGTCCGCGCTGCCGTTGTCGGAGTCCTGGACGGCCTGCGCGCCACGCGCGGTGGACCCGTTGAGGATGCCGAGCAGCTTGCCGCTGTTGACGTTGCGGATCTTGTAGGTGCCGTCGCCGTTGTCCACCAGGGTCCACCGGTGGTCGGCGGTGCCGTTGTCGGCCCACTGCAGGACGCGGGCGTTGTCGGCGGTGGACATGTTCTCCACGCCGAGGACCTTGCCGCTGTTGACGTTGCGGAACCGGACGGCGTTGCCGTCGGTCACCACCACCCAGTTGTGGTCGGCGGTGCCGCTGTCGTCCCACTGCAGAGCCAGCCCACCGTCCGCGGTGGACATGTTCTGGATGCCGAGCACCATCCCGCTGCCGACGTTGACCAGCCGGTGGCTGCCCCCACCACTGCTGCCACTGGTGTTCCAGTAGACGGTGTAGTTGAAGCCGTGGGCGTCCTGGAACGGCCCGAGGTTGACGGTGGACCCGTTCGCGGTGGCGGTGAACGCCAACGAGCTGGTGCTGGTCCGCGCGATGGACGAGACGTTGAGTGCCGGCGGCGCGCTCAGCGTGGTGTTGCCGTAGTTGCCACTGAGCACGCTCGGGCCGTAGGTGACGGCGGCGATGCTGGGGTTGTCGTTGGTCGGCTGCACGACGACACGCATCGGCAGACGCACCGTGATGGTGTCACCGGCGGCCCAGGTACGCGTGACGGTGGCGTAGCTGCCGGGCGTCGTGGTGACGGACTGCGCCACACCGTTGACGCTGATCGTCGCGCCGCTGGTCCACGCCGGAATGCGGACGCGGACGCTCCACGAGCCGCTCATCGTGCCGCCGAGGGTGAGCGTGGTGGTGTCGCTCACCGGGTACGTGGTGCTCTGCGTGACCGTGATCCCTCGCTGCGACCAGTCCAGCTCCGAGGGCACGAACAGGTTCACGGTGAGCGTCGTGCCGCTGTAGAAGTAGATGGAGTCCATCAACTTCGTGTTGATCTCCACGCCGGTGCCCTGGCAGCACCAGAACGAGTTGTAGTCGGTGCTCCAGGTGCCGCCACCCCACGCCGGGCCCACACCCCGCCGGCCGCCCGGCTTGAGCGGGGTGAAGTAGGTGATGTGACCGTGGCTGTCGGCCGGGTTCTGCGCGCCGATCAGGTGGTTGATCGTCGCGCGCTCGTAGTAGTCGAAGTAGTCGGTCCGGTTCGGGTCGAGCAGCCACAGCTCCCGCGTCAGCTTGAGCATGTTGTAGGTGTTGCACTGCTCGCAGGTGTCGTTGCTGAGGTATCCGGCGATCGCGTTGGGCGCCCGGAAGTGCTCGGCCTGGCTGTTGCCGCCGATGACATAGGAGTGCGCCCGGACGGTGATGTTCCACGCGTTGCTGGCGATGTCCCGGTAGCGGGTCGTCCCGGTGGCCTTGAACTCGCGGGCCGCGCCCACCCACTTGGGCACCTGCGTGTTGGCGTGCAGTCCGTTGAGCTGGTCGGAGTTGGAGGCCAGGGGGTTGAACACGGCGGCGTGGTCGAACCGCTGGGCGGTGGTGAGCCACCGGCTGTCACCGGTCTGCTGGTAGATGTCGGTGAGCACCTCGTTCATGCCGCCGAACTCGGTGCCGAGCATCGACTGCATCTGGCTGGAGCTGAGCCGGGACGTGCGGGTGTCGACCCAGCCGGCGAGGGCCAGCAGCACCGTACGGGCCTGCGTGTTGCCGGTGTAGCGCCAGACGTCGAGCAGGCCGGCGAGCGTCTTGTGGATGCAGTAGTAGGGCACGTTGCCGTTGGACAGCGTGCGCGCTTCGAGCGCGGTGAAGTCGGACTCCGGGAAGCCGGAGAGGTATCCCGAACCGAACCCGGCCGCGCCGTTGTTCGCCTGGCACTTGGCCATCTCGGCGACCATGTAGTTCGCCTTGTCCCGGCAGGTGGTGTCGCCCAGCACCGCGTAGGCCTGCGCCCACGCGGTCAGGAAGTGCCCCTGCATGTGGGTCCGGAACGGGAAGTTCGGCGCATCCCAGCCACCGTTGGTGGCGGCGCCGTTGGTGGAGAGCCGGTGGTTGGCGCGGAAGTTGTAGAGCATCCGGTCGACGTCGACGAAGCGCAGGTAGTTCAGGGTGCGGGTCTGGTTGTCGAGCCAGCGGCCGGCGGTCAGTCGCACCTGACCGAGCTCGAAGGGGTAGGCGCCGACGCCGATGTCCGACCGCGCTGGCGGGACCTCGGCAGCGGCGGCGGGGCCCGCGCCGAGCGTCGTGGCTCCGGTGGCGGAGAGCACGGCGGTGGCGCCGGCGGCCTGCAGCACGCGGCGTCGGCTGAGGGGCAGGGACGACATGGGACCTCCAGATGAGCGCTACCGGCGACGGGGCGACAACCGGGCGGGACGGGCTCGGTGGGATGCAGGGGTCCGAACGTTAGCGTTCACATCCGTGTCCGGCATGTTACGGCCCACCGACCCACGAATTCAAGATGATGACTGTAGTCGTACGCCGTACACCTCTGTACGAAGCCGGGAGGGCGGGTGCCGTGAAGGGGATACGGTAGGGCGTGCCACCTCGTGTTATCGATAACACCCAGCGAAGACGGCGAGGCCGGTGTCCCCGGGTCGGCGCACCCAAAACGGGATGCGCGCCGAGGGCGTCGCTGGTGGAATCTCGGGATGAAGCATGATCTTGTGAGTCCCCCGAAGGCACGACCGGGTGACCGCATCGCGGTCCTGTCGCCGTCCTTCGCCGCTGCCGGCGCCTATCCCGAGATCCACGAGCAGGCCATGCGACGGCTCGCCGACCTGACCGGCCTCGTCCCGGTCGAGTACCCGACCACCCGCACGGTCGGCGCGAGCGCGCAGGCACGCGCGGCGGACATCAACGCCGCATTCGCCGATCCCCGGGTACGCGCCATTCTCGCCGTCATCGGCGGCGAGGACCAGATCACTGTCATCCCCCACCTGGACGCCGATCTCGCCCGCGCCGACCCGAAGCCGTTCCTGGGCACCAGCGACAACACCAACCTGCACCAGTGGCTCTGGGGGCTCGGCATCGCGAGCTTCTACGGCGGGTCCTCCCAGGTGCACCTCGGCGCCGGTCCCGCCGTGGACGACATCCACGCCCGGTCGCTGCGGGCCGCGCTCCTCACCGGCGAGCGGTTGGAGATCACCGATCCGGGTGAGTCCGAGGACATCGGAATCGACTGGGCCGACCCACGGGCGTTGCAGTCGTTCGGCGAGCGCGAACCGACGGAGCCGTGGAGCTGGTACGGGCCGCGCCGCACGGCCACCGGCCCCGCCTGGGGTGGGTGCCTGGAGGTCCTGCAGTGGACCCTCACGGCGGGACGCTTCCCGTTTCCTCCGGAGGTCCTGCGCGGCGGTGTGCTGATCATCGAGACGTCGGAGGAACTCCTTCCCGCCCGCGAGGTCGGTTGGATCGTCCGCGCGATGGGTGAACGCGGTCTCCTCGGCGCCGTCGACGCGGTCCTGGTCGCCCGTCCCCCGGTCTCCGACCACACCCGCCGGCCCGCCGCCGAACAGCGGACGCGCCTACGCGAGGAGCAGCGCGACACGGTCGTCGACGTGGTGAGCCGCTACAACCCGGACGCGGTCGTCTGCGTCGGCGTCCCGTTCGGCCACACCAGGCCGCAGTGGATCCTCCCCCACGGCGGCCCGATCACCGTGGACGGTGTGGAGCGCCGGATCATCGCCGACTACCGATGACGCGTCCCGACCGGCGGACGGACCCGCAGAGCCGGCCGGGACGCGGACGGCGCGTCAGCGGTTCGGGGCGTGGGCAGCGCGTCAGCGGCCCGGGGCGTGGGCGGCCAGCGGATTCGTGAGGGTGCCGACGAACTGGAGGGCGGCCGACGGGTCCGTCAGGTCGATCATCTGTTGGTTGTCGCGCAACTGGAGGCGGTTGAGGCAGGACAGCGCGAACTCGGGGGCGAACAGGTCGTAGTGGCGGACCCGTTCGGCCAGGTGCGGCACCCGCTCGAAGTAGTCGGCGGCGCAGGCCGCGACAGTGCCCCAGAAGGCGTCCTCGGTGAGCACGCCGGCCTCGACCAGCACCGCGCCGAGGTGCCGCAGGAAGCAGTCCACCACGTCGGTGAAGATGGTCAGCAGCTTGGTGTCGTCGGGCACGTCGACCCGGATCCGCTCCACCTCCGGCGGAAGCTCGACGTCGGCGCTGAGCACCGCGATCTCCTCGGCGATGTCCTTGAAGATCACCCGTTGGACGGTGTCGTGCTCGTCGAGGACCAGGATGACGTTCTCGCCGTGCGGCATGAAGGCCAGGTCGTGGGCGTAGAAGCTGTGCAGCAGCGGGGTCAGGTAGGCGTCCAGGTAGCGGCGCAGCCACACCTCCGGCGCCAGGCCGGACCTGTCGATCAGCGCCGCCGCCAACGAGCCGCCGTCGTCGTCGACGTGCAGCAGCGCGGCCATCGTGGACAGCCGCTGCCCCGGGGCCAGGCCGGGCACCGGGCTCTCGCGCCACAACGCGGCAAGCATCTTGCGGTACGGGGAGGTGCGCTCGGTGGCCGCCTCGTACTGTCGGTGCCGGTAGCCGACCGCGGCCCGCTCCCGGATGACGGTCAGGCCCGACCCGGTCAACACCTCGTCGCCGGCGATCAGGTCGGCCAGCCAGTCGTTGATGGCGGGGGTGGCGGCCATGTACGCGGCCGACAGCCCGCGCATGAAGCCCATGTTCAGCACCGACAGCGCCGTCTTGACGTAGTGCCGGCGCGGCTCGGTGACGTTGAAGAAGGTGCGGATGGACTGCTGCGCCAGGTACGAGTCCGGCCCGGGACCGAGGTGCACCAGCCGACGCTGGGCCAACTCCCCCGCGAACGTCACGGCCAGCTTGTTCCACCACTGCCACGGGTGCGCCGGGATGAGGTGGTAGTCGGCGAGGTCCAGGCCGAGGTCGGCCATCGTGGCGGCGAACCGCTCCCGGGTCCCGGCGTCCAATTCGCCGGCGATGAGCGCGTCGTAGTCCAGGTCGGCGGCGCTGCTGAACGTCGAGTGGTCCCGGTGCGCGGCCAGCCACTCCAGGCGCACCGGGGTGGCGGCCTCGGGGGCGTACCTGTGGTACTCGTCCACGCCGAAGCCGAGCCGGCCGTTGTTGGCCACGAAGCAGGGATGCCCCTCGGTCATCGACGTCTCGATGGTCTGGAAGTCCGCCCCGGCCAGCTGGGCGGCGCTCGGCAGAGACCGGGCCAGCTTGTACGCCGTACCGGCGAGGGTGGAGGTGATCTCCTCCAGATAGACCGGGAGCACCCGCGCGGACAGGCCGAGGGTGCCGCGCAGCTCGACGATCAGGTCCACGGCGTCCGGCGCCAGCGCGGCGCCGTCCCGGTGCCGGGTGATGCTGTCGGCGTCGACCTGCCAGTGGGCCAGGGCGAGCACCCGGGCGACGAACCGGTACGTGACGGCGCCGTCGTCGCTGCGGACCTCGTACCACTGCCTGTCGTCGGGGCCCGGCACCGGCTCCGGGGTGAGCAGCCGTTCGTGGGCGAACTCGGCGAGCGCCTTGCGGACCAGCATCCGGTTGGCCCGCGCCCAACGCTGCGGGGTGAGGTGCGCGACCGGGTCGCCGGGGGCGGCGTGGCCGGCGACGGTCGGCGGGGTGGGGACGGCGGTGGTGGTCACGCCGGGGCTCCTTCTTCTCGGGTGGCGGCAGCAGGATCGGCGGCGGCGTTGAGCCCGGCGTGGCCGGCGGCGGCCTCGAACCGGGCGCGGGTGCAGACGCTGAGCAGCGCGTCCTTCTCCGGCTTGGCAATCGGGCCGACCACCTCGAAGCCGACGGCGGCGTTGAGGGCGTGCACTGCGGTGTTGCGGACGTCCGGCTCGACCACCACCCGCCGGGTCGCCGGGTCGGCGAAGAGCCACGCCATGACAGTGCGGATCACGGCGCGGGTGAAACCGTGCACGGGAGCGCCGGCGGGTGCGCACAGGAAGTGCATGCCCACGTCGCCGGGCTGGTGGTCGTACAGGCCGACCAGTTCGACGTGGGCCGGGTCGTAGCGCTCGGCCAGAAAGGCCGGGCTCCCCCGCCACAGGCCGAGGTACGCGTCGTGGTGCGGGTGCGCGGCGATGCGCCGGTACTCCTCGATCACCTGCGCCTCGTCGGCGTCCTGCATCAGCCAGAACGCCGCCTTCGGGTGGGTCACCCAGCCGTGCAGCAGCGGGGCGTCGGCCTCCGGATCGAGGGTACGCAGGGCGAACGCGCCGAGCCGGTCGTCGACGCGGGTGAAGACCACGCTCACGAGATCACCCCGAACTCCTGGAAGGTGATGCTCTTCTCGATCGGGTAGTGCTCCCGGCCGAGCAGCTCGCGGATGATCCAGGAGTTGCGGTACGCGCCCATGCCCAGATCCGGTGAGGTGATGCTGTGCGTGTGGGTGCCCGCGTTCTGCAGGAAGATGCCCCGCCCGCTGTGGTCGATGCTGTAGTTGCGGGCCACGTCGAAGCGGCCGTGCGCGTCCCAGCGGATCCGCTCGCGCACCGGGGCCAGGAACTTCGGCACCCGGTAGTGGTAGCCGGTGGCCAGCACGAGCCCCTCGGTGCGCAGGGTGAAGTCCCGCTCCTGCTCCACGTGCCGCAACCCGAGCGTGAACTCCCCGTCGCGGTGGGCGGCGTCGACCAGCTCGGTGTTGGTCAGCAGCCGGGTGCGCGCCGGCCCGTCGACGCTGTGCGCGTAGAGCAGGTCGAAGATGTCGTTGATCAGGTCGGCGTTGATCCCCTTGAACAGACCCTTCTGCTCGGCCTCCAGCCGGTAGCGGGTCGCCTCGGGCAGCGCGTGGAAGTAGTCCACGTAGTCCGGTGAGGTCATCTCCAGCGTCAGCTTGGTGTATTCGAGCGGGAAGAACCGGGGCGAGCGGGTGACCCAGTTCAGCTGGTAGCCGTACCGGTCGAGGTCGCCGAGCAGGTCGTGGTAGATCTCGGCGGCGCTCTGCCCGCTGCCCACCACGGTGATGCTGCGCTTGGTACGCAGCGCGTCCCGGTGCTCCAGGTAGCGCGAGTTGTGCACGGCGTACCCGCTCAGCCCGGCCACGGCGGCCGGCAGGTGCGGCGGAGTGCCGGTGCCGAGCACCAGGTGCCGGGCGCGGTAGGTGACGGTCTCGGACCCGCCAGTGGTGGCCCGCACCACGTACCGCTCGTCGGCGCTGTCGTACTCCACTGTGGTCACCGTCTGACCGAAGCGCAGGTTCGGCAGCTTCGCCGCCGCCCACCGGCAGTACGCGTCGTACTCGCTGCGCAGCGGGTAGAAGCTCTCCCGGATGTAGAACGGGTAGAGCCGGCCGATCCCCTTGAGGTAGTTGAGGAACGAGTACGGCGAGGTCGGGTCGGCGAGGCTGACCAGGTCGGCGATGAACGGGGTCTGCAACCGGGCCGACTCCAGCAGCATGCCCGGGTGCCAGGCGAGGCTCGGACGGGCCTCCAGGAACACCCCGTCCAGCTCGTCGATCGGCGCGGTGAGGCAGGCCAGGCCCAGGTTGTACGGGCCGAGCCCGATGGCGACGAAGTCGTGGGTGGACATCTTCTTCTCCAGGCGCGGGTTAGGGGTCAGCCGACGGGGCAGGTCAGGTCGGCGGCGAGGGTGTCGCGCACGTACCGGGTGGCGTGGCCGGCGATCAGTTCGAGCACCTGGCCGACGTCGTCGACTGTCGTGGCCGGGTTGAGCAGCGTGAACTTGAGGAAGTGCCGGCCGTCAACCCGGGTGCCGGCGACCACGGCGAGGCCGGAGGCGGCCAGCGCCTCCCGGGCGTACAGGTTGGCGGCGTCGGCCAGCTCGCGGCCCGGGCCGGTGGGCAGGTAGCGGAAGACCACGGTGCTCAACTGCGAGGGGGTCTCCACCTCGAAACGCGGGTCCTCGCTGACGAGCTGCCACGCCACGGCCGCGGTGTCGACCACCTCGTCGAAGAGCGCGCCGAGCGCGTCCGGGCCCATCACCCGCAGGGTCAGCCAGAGCTTGAGCGCGTCGAACCGCCGGGTGGTCTGCAGGCTCTTGTCGACCTGGTTGGGGATCTGCTGCTGCACCATCCGCGCCGGGTTGAGGTAGTCGGCGTGGTACGTGGCGTGCCGCAGCGCCCGCCGGTCGCGGACCAGCAGGGCGCTGGAGCTGACGGGCTGGAAGAACGACTTGTGGTAGTCGACGGTCACCGAGTCGGCCCGCTCGATGCCGTCGAGCAGGTGCCGGCGCGTCGACGAGACGAGCAACCCGCAGCCGTACGCGGCGTCGACGTGCAGCCAGACGCCGGCCGCCGAACAGATCCCGGCCAGCTCGGCCAGGGGGTCGATGGAGCCGAAGTCGGTGGTTCCTGCGGTGCCGACGACGGCCATCACCACCAGCCCGGCCTGCCGGCACCGGGCGATCTCGTCGTGGACGGCGGCGGGCTGGATCCGCCGCTGCGCGTCGGTGGGCACCGCGATCACCGCGTCCGGGGCGAGGCCGAGGAGCTTGGCCGACTTCTGCACGCTGAAGTGCCCGGCGGCGGACGTGAGCACACGCAGTCGGGGCAGCAGCTCCGTGCGGGCCGCCGGGGTGGTCGCGCCGGCGCACGCCTCCTCCCGGGCCAGCAGCAGCGCCTGGAGGTTGGACTGGCTGCCCCCGCTGGTGAACACGCCGTCGGCGTCCGGGCCGAGGCCGACCCGGGCGGCGGTCCAGTCGATCAGTCGACGTTCGATGAGCGTGGCGCCGGCGCTCTGGTCCCAGGTGTCCAGGGAGGAGTTCACCGCGCTCAGCACCGCCTCGCCGAGCAGCGCCGGGATGACCACCGGGCAGTTGAGGTGGGCCAGGTAGCGCGGGTGGTGGAACCAGACGGCGTCGCGCAGGTAGACGTCCTCCAGCTCGTCCAGGGCCGCGCCGGCGTCGCCAAGGGGCCGGTCCAGGTCGACGGTGCTCACGAGGGAGGCCAGCTCGGCCGGAGCGATGCCGGTGACGGGCCGGTCCACGGTGGCGACCCGGCGGGCGACGCGGTCGACGCCGTCGGCGATCGCCCGCCGGTACTGCTCGACCGAGCCGTCGTGCAGCAGCTGCGCCCGGGCCGCGGGCAGCGCGCCGGTCGGCACCGGTGGTGCGGCGGCTTGCGCCCCGGCCGGCACGGGCGGGTCGGTCTCGACGGGGTACGTCGGCACGGTCACGAAGATGTCCTCCACGTTCTCGACGATGGGCAGCCGGAACCCTCCCCCGGCGCGTCCGCGCCGGGGGCCGTGCTGCGTGTGTGGTGAGTCGCTACTCAGGCGGTGGCGCCGGCCAGCGCCTCGGCGCGCAGGTCCTCCTCGGACCGCCCGCGCCGCCAGTAGCCGGCGAAGGTCACCCGTCGACGGTCGAAGCCGCGCTCGCCGACCAGGTGCCGGCGCAGCGCCCGCACCGCGCCGGACTCGCCGGCGATCCAGGCGTACGGGGTGCCGGCGGGCAGCCGCGCGGCGCGCAGCGCGCTGACCAGCAGGTCACTGCCGGGTGCGGTGCTGCCGCGCACGATCCAGCGGATCTCCGCGGCGGCCTCGGTGGGCAGGTCGGTGATGTCCGCGGCGTCCGGGACCTCGATCCAGGCACGCACCCGGGTGCCGGCGGGCAGCCAGGCCAGGATCCCGGCGGTGGCCGGCAACGCCGTCTCGTCGGCCGCCAGCACCACGAGGTCGGTGTCGTCCGGCGGGCGGAAGCAGACGCTGCGGTTGTCGTACACCGCCGGGCCGAGCAGCAGCACCCGGTCACCGAACCCCGCCAGGCTGGCCCACCGGGAGGCGGGACCGGTGCCGCCGTGGCCGACGAAGTCGATGTCCACCTCGCCGGCCGCCGGGCGGTGCTCCCGGATGGTGTACGAGCGCATGACCGCCCGGACCTCCGGCGGGAGGGCCCGCCACGCGCCGAACCAGTCCTCGCCCCGCTCGACCGGGACGACCGGGGCGTCCTGCCCGGGTTGCGGCAGGAACAGCGAGACGCTCTGGTCCCGGCCGCCGCCGGCGAAGCCGGTCAGCTCCGCGCCGCCGAAGGTGACCCGGATCAGCGAGGCGCCGACCTGTCGGGCCCGCACGACGTGCGCGGCGAAGAAGCGGTACTGCAGGGCGACGGGTTCGACGGTGCTGGTACTCATGGCGTCAGCTGACCTTCTTCGCGTTCCGGATGGCGGTGGCGAGGTTCTCCAGCAGCGGCGCGGCGCCGGCGTACGAGAAGCGGGGCACCGCGTCCCACGGGGTCACCTGGTTGGCCCGTACGGCGGCCAGCTGCTGCCAGGTCGGCTTGGCGGTGAGGTCCTTGGGTTGCAGGGCGGTGCTGCGGTTGTCCAGCAGGATCAGGTCGGCGGGGAACTTGCCGGCGTTCTCCCAACTGAGCGCCTCGAAGTAGTCGCCGGCCTCGAGCTTGGTGGGGACCACGATGTCGACGCCCAGCTCGGCGAAGTACATGAGGTCGGTGCTGATCTTGGGGTTGGAGACGTAGAACAGGTCGGGGCTGCCGGAGCAGGCCATCACCTTGATGCCCGGGTTGGCCTTGACGGCCTGGCGGACGGCGTCGGCGGCGGCGTCGAAGCGGGTCTTCGCGTCGGTGACCTTCTTGGCCGAGAGGTCGGCGCCGAGCGACTGCGCCAGGGCGGCGTACCGCTCGATGGGCTTGGTCATCGGCACCCGGGCGGTGGTGACCGCCACGCTGGGCGCGAGCGGCAGGATCTTGTCCTTGCTCTCGTCCGGCACGTACCAGAGGGCGTCCGGGTCGTACATGTGGGTGACGAGCAGGTCGGGGCGCAGGGCCGCGTACTTCTCCAGGCTGAACTCACCCCACACGTTGCCGAGGATCTCGACACCCTCGATGTTCAGGTCGCCGGCCTGCGGGTCGGCGGTGCCGTCGGCCCGCTTGGTCTCCCCGAACACCCCGACAAGCTGCTTGTCGAGACCGAAGTCGACCAGTGCTGCCGCCACTCCCGTGAAGGCCACCACGCGCGTCGGGCGGGCCGCCGCCTCGATCTTCTTGTTGCGGTCGTCGGTGAACGACCAGGGGCCGCCAGCGTTGCTGTTGCCAGCGGGCTTGGCGGCGTCATCCTTGCCGCAGCCGGCGAGCAGCGCGGCCAGCGTGGCGGCACCGCCGGCGGCCAGCAGGCCACGACGAGAGAGGCGACGGGCGGAGAGTGCATCGGGCATGGTGTCGTCTTTCGATCAAGGGAAGGTCGGGGTCGACCGGGACAGCGGGGTTAGGTTAGCCTAACCTCGCTTGTTGTCAACAGCGGTTCGCCGTGTCGCCACACCCCCGGAGCCCACACTGGACGCCACACCCACCGTCACCGCACCGGCACCCTCCGTGCCGGACCGGTCGACGGCTCCTCACCCCAAGCGACACCGGGCGGCCCGCGCCGCCGGCCTGCTCGGCGCCGTCGCGCTGCTCGGCGTGATCCTGGTGCTCAGCATCGCGGTCGGCGCGAAGTCGTTGCCGCTCGCCGACGTCTGGTCCGGGTTGCTGCACCGCGACGCCGCCGAGTACGCGGTGGTGCACCGGATGCGCCTGCCCCGCACCCTGCTCGGGCTGCTCGCCGGCACGGCGCTCGGAGCGGCCGGCGCCGTGATGCAGGCACTCACCCGCAACCCCCTCGCCGACCCCGGGCTGCTCGGTATCAACGCGGGCGCGTCGGCCGCCGTGGCCACCGCCGCCTTCCTGGGCGTCACCGCCATCGGCGGGTACGTCTGGTTCGCGCTGCTCGGCGCCGCAGTGGTCACCGCGCTGGTCTACGCCGTGGGCGGCGGGCGCGGCGCCACCCCGGCCCGCCTCGCGCTGGCCGGCGCGGCGCTCAACGCCACCCTGTACTCGTTCGTGAGCGCGGTCATGCTGCTGGACACCGCCTCGCTGGACCGGCTGCGGTTCTGGACGGTCGGTTCGCTGGCCAGCGCGGACTCCGCGACCGTGACCCGGGTGGCGCCGTTCATCCTGGTCGGCCTGCTCGTCGCGCTCGGCGCGGCCCGTCCGCTGAACGCCCTCGCGCTCGGCGACGACGCGGCCCGGGCCCTGGGCGCCCGACCGGCCCTGATCCGGGCCGCAGTGATCGTCGCGGTCACCCTGCTCTGCGGCGCGGCGACCGCGGCCTGCGGCCCGATCGTCTTCGTCGGCCTGCTGGTGCCCCACCTGGTACGCGCGCTGACCGGGCCCGACCTGCGCTGGCTGCTGCCGTACTGCGCGGTGCTCGCGCCGGTGCTGCTGCTCGGCGCTGACGTGCTGGGCCGGGTGCTCGGCCGCCCCGGCGAACTCCAGGTCGGCATGGTCACCGCAGTGCTGGGCGGCCCGCTCTTTCTGTGGCTGGTCACCCGGGGACGGGTGGCGCACCCGTGAGCGCGCGCACCAGCAGTCCCGCGCGGCGAAGTGGAGCGGTGACGTGACCGTGATCCGTACCCCCGGTGGGTTGTCGGTCCGGTTCCGCCCCCGCGCCCTGGCCGTCGGCGTCGGCGCGGCGGTGCTCGCCGCCGGCCTCGGTCTGGTCGCGATGGGCAGCGGCGACTACCCGATGGGCCCGACCGACGTGCTGCGCACCCTGACCGGCGGCGGCAGCGCGGCGGAGCAGTTCATCGTGACCGAGCTGCGCCTGCCCCGGCTGGTCACCGCCCTGCTGGTGGGCGCCGCGCTGGCGCTGGGCGGCACGGTGTTCCAGTCGCTGGTCCGCAACCCGCTGGGCAGCCCGGACATCCTCGGCTTCACCCAGGGCGCGTCGACCGGCGCGCTGGTGGTGGTCGTCCTGGGCGGCGGCAGCCTGGCCCTGGCCGGCGCCGCGGTCGTCGGCGGGCTCGCCACCGGCCTGCTGATCTACGCGCTCGCCTGGCGACGCGGCGTGCACGGCTACCGGCTCGTCCTGGTCGGCATCGGCGTCGCAGCGATCCTCACCGGCGTCAACGGCTACCTGCTGACCCGGGCCCCGCTGATGGACGCCGCCCGCGCGGTGCTCTGGCTCACCGGCAGCCTGGACGGGCGGGGCTGGGCCAACGCCGGGCCGCTGCTCGCCGTCACCGCAGTGCTGGCGCCGCTGCTGCTCGTCGCCTGCGCCCCGGCGCTGCGGATGATGGAGCTGGGCGACGACACGGCCAACGCGCTCGGCGTGCCGGTCCGCCGGCTGCGCCTGGTGCTGCTCGCCGCGGCAGTGCTGCTGGTCTCGTTCGCGGCGGCGGCCGCCGGCCCGGTGTCGTTCGTGGCGCTCGTCGCGCCGCACGTGGCCAAGCGGCTGACCCGGGCGCCCGGCCCGAACCTGCTGCCCTCGATGGCGGTCGGCTCGGCCCTGCTGGTCGGCGCCGACCTGCTGGCCCAACGCGCGTTCACCGGGCACCAACTGCCGGTCGGCGTGGTGACCGGAGTGCTCGGCGGCGGCTACCTGGTCTGGCTGTTGGCTGTCGAACGCCGGGCGGGTCGGCTGTGAACACCCCTTTCGTCGAAGGAGCCCCCATGACATCCCGCCTCGGCGGCACCGCGCTGACCCTCGCCTACGACCGGCGCACCATCTCCGAGGATCTGACCGTGGCGGTGCCCGACCGGTCGTTCACGGTGATCATCGGACCGAACGCGTGCGGCAAGTCGACGCTGCTGCGCGCGCTGTCGCGGATGCTGCGCCCGAGCGCCGGCGCGGTGCTGCTGGACGGTCGGGACATCCACGACCAGCCCGCCCGCACTGTCGCCCGCACCCTCGGCCTGCTGCCGCAGTCGTCGATCGCGCCGGACGGGATCGGCGTCGCCGAACTGGTCGCCCGGGGCCGCTACCCCCACCAGGGTCTGCTGCGGCAGTGGTCGCGCGAGGACGAACGGATCGTCGACGAGTCGATGGCCGCCACCGGGGTCGCCGACCTCGCCGACCGGCCGGTGGACGAGCTGTCCGGCGGCCAGCGCCAGCGCGTCTGGATCGCCATGGCACTGGCCCAGCAGACACCACTGCTGCTGCTCGACGAGCCGACCACGTACCTCGACATCGCCCACCAGATCGAGATCCTGGACCTGTGCGCCCGGCTGCACGAGGAGCAGGGCCGTACGCTGGTCGCGGTGCTGCACGACCTCAACCACGCCGCCCGGTACGCCACCCACCTCATCGCGATGCGTGACGGGCGGGTGGTGGCCGCCGGCGATCCCCGCGAGGTGGTCACCGCCGATCTGGTGGCCGACGTGTTCGGGCTGCCCTGCCGGGTCATCGACGACCCGGAGACGGGCACCCCGCTTGTCGTCCCCGCAGCCCGTCGACGCGCGACCGAGCCGGCATGAGCACGCGGCTCTTTCGCGACAGGTGGGGCGTGCCGCACGTACGCGCCGACGACCCGCTCGCCCTCGCGACGGCACAGGGTCGGGTGACCGCGTACGACCGGGCGTGGCAGATCGAGGTGGAGCGGCACCGGTCGGCGGGCACCAGCGCGGCCTTCCTCGGCGTCGACGCGCTCGCCTGGGACCGGTTCGCCCGCCAGGTCCGGCTCGACGACACCGCCCGCCGCTGCCACGCCAACCTGGACGCGGCGACCGCCGAATGGGTGGGCGCGTACGTGGACGGGGTGAACGCCGGCCTCGCCGCCGGGGCGGCCCGCGCGCCGGAGTTCGCCGCCACCGGCCTGACCCCGGGCCGGTGGGACCCGTGGACGCCGCTCGCGGTGTGGCTGGGGCACCACATCCTGTTCGCGGGGTTCCCCGGCAAGCTCTGGCGCGAGCACGTCGCACGTTGCCTCGGCCCGGCGGCGGTCGAGGTGTTCGCCACCGACGGGCCGGCCGTCGCCGGCAGCAACGGCTGGCTGCTCGCCGGTTCCCGCACCGCTACCGGCGCCGCGCTGCTCGCCGGCGACCCACACCGGATTCTGGAGGACCCGGGCGTCTACCAGCAGATCCGGCTGGCCTGCCCGGAGTACGACGTGGTCGGCCTGGCCGTGCCCGGCGTCCCGGGCATCGCGCACTTCGGCCACACCCAGGCGGTGGCGTGGGCGATCACGAACGCAATGGCCGACTACCAGGACGTCTACGCCGAGCGGCTGCGCCGGCACGACACCGGGGTGCAGGCGCTCGGCCCGGACGGCTGGCGCGAGGCGCACGTCCACGTCGAGACGATCGAGGTGGCCGGCGCGGAACCGGTCCAGGTGGAGGTGGTGGAGACCGACCGGGGGCCGGTGATCGCCGGCGGGCCGGACGACGAGACGGCGGCGAGCCTGCGCTACCCGCCCCGGGTGCGCGGCGAGCTGGGGTTCGCAGCGCTACCGGAGCTCCTGCGTGCCCGCACCGTGTCCGATGTGGACAACGCCCTGCGGCACTGGGTGGAGCCGGTCAACGTGGTGCAGGCGGCGGACACCGCCGGCGGGCTGCTGCACCGGGTCGCCGGGGTGGTGCCGCTGCGGCACCCGGACAACTGCCGCCGTGTGGTCCCGGCCTGGGAGGCCGCGTACGCCTGGCGCGGCTGGCACGCGCCGATGCCCCGCGCCGAGGTGACCGGCCGGGCGGTGATGGCCAACGAGCGGGGGCTGGCGGCGCCGCTCGGCGTCGAGTTCGCCGCCGGGCACCGCGCGCGCCGGATCACCGAGCTGCTCGACGCGGGCCGGGACTGGACGGCCGCGCAGATGCCCGCCGTGCACACCGACACGCACCTCGGGTCGGCCGGACCGCTGCTCGCGGTGCTCGACGGGCTGGGAGGGCTCGGCCCCGCCGCCGCCGCGCTGCGCGACCGGCTGCTGCGCTGGGACCGCCGGATGAGCGCCGACAGCACCGACGCGGCGGAGTTCGCCCTCCTGCGGGCCGCTGTCGTCCGGCGGATCGCCGCCCACCCGGCCCTGGCCACGCTGGCCGAGCCGCCCGCGTACCCCGAGGTGTTCGCGCCCTGGTTGGCGCTGACGCCGCGGGTCGGCTACGCGCTGGAGCACCTGCTCGCCGGCAGGTCGCTGCCCGGCGTGGACCCGGCGGCGGAGGTACGCGCGGCGGCCGAGGAGGTCGCCGCCGCGGCGGCCGGCCCGGTGCCCTGGGGTGACCTGCACCGGCTGGCGGCCTGGCGGGCGCTGCCCGACCCGGACGCGACACCCGGTCCCCGCCTCGACGGCGACCACGACTGCGTGCTGGCCACCTCCAGCGTGCCCGGGGTCACCCACGCGTGCTTCCGGGGGCCGGCCGCGCGGTTCGTCTGGGACCTGGCCCGCCGCCAGGACAGCCGCTGGGTGGTCCCGCTGGGCGCCAGCGGCGTGCCCGGCGATCCGCACCACGACGACCAGCAGCCCGCGTGGCTGGCCGGCGAACTGCTGCCGGTCACCACGGACTGGGACCGCCTCACCGAGGAGACCGATGAGCACTGACGGTCAGCACCACCGGCGCGACGTCCCCGGGTTCGGGGTGGTCACCATCCGCCCGGTGCGCCCGGACGAGGACGCCGACCTGCTGCACGGCTGGGTCACGACCGAGCGGGCCCGGTTCTGGGGAATGCGCGAGGCCAGCCGCGAGCGGGTGCGGGAGATCTACGCGTACCTGGATTCGCTCACCACGCATCACGCGTACCTGGCGCACCGCGACGGCGTGCCGGCGGCGCTGGTGCAGACGTACGAGCCGGGAGCCGATCCGGTCGGCGGGTGCTACGAGGTGCGCCCCGGAGACATCGGCGTCCACCTGCTCGTCGGGCCCCCGGGAAGCGTCGAGCGGGGTTTCACCGGCGCGTTGTTCGGCGCGATCCTGGAGTTCGTCTTCACCGACCCGACCCGACTGCGGGTCGTGATGGAACCGGACGTCCGCAACGACCGGATGCTGCGGCGGCTCCTGCGCAGCGGGTTCCGGGCCGGCCCGGTGATCGACCTGCCCGAGAAGCAGGCGCGGCTGCACTTCCTCGACCGCCCGGAGGGCACCGGCTGAGCCACACCGCCGCCGACTGAGCCACACCGCCGACTGAGCCCGCGACGACGCCGGCCGCCGACCGGGATGCGTGCGGCACCCCGACCGGCGGCCAGCCGCCCTCACCGCAGACCGAACGCCCGGGTGATGCTCTGGCTCACGGTGTTGCCGGCCGTGTCCCGCGCGCTGGTCCGCAGGCTCACGAAGCGGGCCTTCGCCGGGGCGTCCAGGGTGGTACGCCAACCGTCGCCGTGGCGGGTGAGCCGCGGCTTCTGCCAGGTCCTGCCGTCGTCGTAGGACACCTCGACGGTCACCGGACCCACCGTGCCCGACACCCCGGGCAGGTGGGAGGCGACCACGGTGAGCGGCACCCGCCGCGACGCCGTACCGTCGCGGTCGATGGCCACCTGGTAGTCCAGCTGGATCATCGGCAGCACCTCCGAGGACTCCGCGCCGGTGGCCGCCGAGCGAAAGCCCCACTCGGTGCGGGTCTGCCGGGAGTACGGGTTGGTCCACGCCGCCCTGTCGTTCTCCACCACCAACCGGTACGGCAGCCGCTGCGCGGGCAGACCGCCCACCTGCAGGTACTCGGCGTTACCCCAGTTCAGCTCCTTGTCGCCCTGGTAGAGGGTGGTCCGGTTGACCATGTCGAAGTTGGCGTACGCCTCACCGATGTGCCCACCACCGTCGCCCCAGCCGGGCGCGGGCAGGTAGACGGTGTCCAGGTACCGGACCGGCACGTAACCCCCGCCCATCCGGGGCCGCTGGATCGGCCCGAACCACTCGACCCGACTCGACCGGTCCGCCGGGTAGGTGGCCACCGCCATCAGGTGCTGGCCGGTCTCACCGGCGATGAACGCGTCGTCGACCCACCGCTGGTCGGCGCTCACCCAGTCGGTCCGCCGGCCCTGCGCCGGAGCGGGCTCCTGGTTGCTCGACGCCCAACCCCGCCAGACGTCGGTGCGGAACTCCAGCGCCTTGCCCTGCCGGTAGTTGCGGAACTCCACGTCGACCCGGGCCAGTTGCCGCTTCGTCGGCCGGTAGGTGGGGTCGGCCGGCGCCGCGCCGCTCCAGTGGTGCGCCACGTCGTACAGGTAGGTCGTCTCCGGGTGCGAGTCGACGGTCAGCCGCACCGGGCCGCGCCCCAGCGCCGCGATGAGCTGGTCGCCCTCGTCGGCGCCGAGCGTCGCCACGGTCACCGGGGCCGGGCTCTCCGGGCTCCACGCCGCCTCGTCCCACGGTTGGAGCCGGCCGACGCCGTCGTTGACCACCAGCAGCAGCGTCGCCCCGGCCGCCGCGGCGGCCTGCGCCCGGGCGGCGATGTCCACGGTGTCGCTGCGCCGGACAACCACCGCCCGGTCCCGGACGGGGTGCTTCGCCAGCCCGGCCGCCGACGCGTCGGCGACGTACACCGCGTCCATCTGGCGGCGACCCGCCGGCAGTGCGGGGGTCGCCCGCTTGACCAGCAGATCGTCGTACGACCGGCCGCCGGCCGCCACGGTCAGCGCCGGCTGTTCCAGCCGCCACCGGGCGCCGAACTCGAACTCGCCGTCGGTGACGGCGCGGCCCGTCGGCAGCGCCCACATGCTGTCGTACGAGTCGTCGGGCAGCACCTGGCTCTCGGTGAGGCCGTTCGCGGTGGACCGGTGGATGTCCATCCGCAGCGCGGTGGCGGTGGCCTCCTGCGGCACCTCGGCGCGCACCTGGCGGGCGGCCCGCGCGTCCAGGGTGACGGTGCGGTCGGTGTTCAGGTTGACGTCGGTGAAGCCGAGCATCGCCATGCCCTTGGAGCGCGGCCCGTGCACACCGCGCACGTCGGTGGTGAGCCAACCGGACCAGTTCGCCACCGGCAGCCGCAGCGTCGCGGTGCCGCTCTCGGGCAGGTCAACGGCGGTGAACAGGCCGTCGGTGGTGAGGATGACCTTGCCGGCGAGCGGCTTGCCGTCCCGGTCCTTCGCGACAAGCGTCAGGTTCTGCCGCTGGCCCTCCTTGCCCGCCCCGATCAGGGTGCGACCGCGCACCGTACCGGCACCGTCGGTGGCGATGATCGCGCCACTGACCTGCTTCTCGACCGGCAGCCGGTCGTACGCCGCGGTGAGCGTCACCGTCGCGGTGCCGGCGGCGGGCACGGTGACCGTGTCGGCCGACAGGGCGAAGAGGCCGGCCGGCGCGGTCGGCGCGTCGACGGACAACGTCAGCGTGATCGGCGTGCTGGCGGTGTTGGTGTAGGTGACCGTCCGGTCGACAGTCCCGCCGGGCTGCTGCGGCCACGCCTGGAAGCCGGAGTAGGCGCTCGGCGTGGCGAAGACGGTGGCGTGCACGGCGGCGACCGCGTCCACCCGGCCCGCGCCGGCCTGGTACGGGGTGTAGTCCGGGGTGGCCTTGACGGTGCTGACCAGCGCCTCCTTGATGCGCTGACCGGTCCAGTCGGGGTGCGCGGCGGCGACCAGCGCGGCCGTGCCCGCCACGTGCGGCGTCGCCATCGACGTGCCGCTCATCAGCGTGTAGTCCCCGGACCCGCGTACCTGGTGGGAGCGGGCGGCCAGGATGTCCACGCCGGGCGCGGTGATCTCGGGCTTGAGCCCACCGTCACCGGCGCGCGGACCCTGGCTGGAGAAGTCGGCGAGGTGGTCGGTGGAGTCGACGGCGCCCACGGTGAGCGCGGAGTTCGCCGCGCCCGGGCTGCCGATGCTCGCCGGGCCGCTGTTGCCGGCGGCGATCACGAAGAGCGCGCCGGTCTCGGCGCTGAGGCGGTCGACCGCCTGGCTCATCGGGTCGCTGCCGTCGGTGGCCTCACCGCCCAGGCTCATGCTGACGACCCGGGCCTTCTGCTCGCGGGCGGCCCACTCCATGCCGGCGATGATCCACGAGTCCTGCCCGCTGCCCTCGCTGTTGAGCACCTTGCCGACGTGCAGCCGGGCGCCGGGAGCGACGCCCCGCTCGACACCACCGGACGCGGCGCCGGTCCCGGCGATCGTCGACGCGACGTGCGTCCCGTGTCCCTTGTAGTCGAGGATGTCGGGCTCCTCGGGCACGAAGCTGCTCGACGCGGTGATCTGCCCGGCCAGGTCCGGGTGCTCGGCGTCCGCGCCGGAGTCGAGCACCGCGACGTCGACACCGGCGGCGGTGTTGCCCCCGGCCCAGACGGCCGGCGCACCGATCTGCGCGGTGGACTCGGCGAGGTCGGCGTGCACCCGGCCGTCCAGCCAGACCTTGGCGATGCCGCCCGCGAGCGTCGGGGCGGCACCGGCGCGGCGGGCCGTGCCGGTGGTGAGCGCGCCCCAGAACTTCTCGGCGGTGCCACGCGGGCGGGTCAGCGCGGCGCCCCGCACACTGTCCAGCGGCCGGACCAGCTCGGCACCGTCCACGGTGGGCCGGGTGCGGGCGCGGGCCGCGGCGTCGGTGAGCGTCACGATCAGCGGCAACGCGTCCGAGTGCGCGTCGTCGTACCCGTCGGCGATGAGGTCGGTGACGTTGAACAGTTTGCGGTCCAGCAGACCGCCGGTGACGTACGGCAGCGCGGCGTCCGGGTAGACGTAGGTGTCGCCGTCGAGCACCGTACGGTGGAAGGTCGGCGTGCTGCCGTCCGGCCGGCGGACGGTCGAGACGGTGCTGCCGTCGGCCGCGGTCGTGACGGTGACGATGTCGCCGGTGATCAGGGTGACGGTGGACGCCCGGCCCGGCGCTGCCGGCGGCTGGCCGACGGGGCGGGCCGGGTTGTTCGGCGGGGCGGCCGACGCCCCCGTGCCGGGTGGGGTGAACCCGGCGGCCAGTGTGAGGGCGGCACCGAGGGCGATCAGCCCGGATCGGCGGCGCCTGGAAGACAGAGCCACGATGACCTCTTTGTGTCGAGGAGCGGTACGCAGCACAGCATCACGGCAACGCCCACCCCCCGTACCCCGCCGCCCCCAGGCGCGTTGACGCCATGACGCAACCCCGCCACCCCCTCCGCGCCCCTCCCTCCGCGCCTTCCCCCGCCGATCTTGCACTTACTGTCGTCGATCTATCCCGATTCACGGCTTTCGTGGGGACAGAAAGTGCAAGATCGGCGCGGGGAGAGGGGTGGGGGTCAGGGGTGGTGGGTGGTCAGTTTGGCCAGTTGGTCCAGCTGGGTCGGGTCTGCCAGGGCTGATCCGACGGCTGCCACGCGTACGCCCGCGTCGAGGAACGCGGCGGCGTTGCCCGCGTCCAGGCCGCCCGTGGCGACGAAGCGCAGCTGCGGCAGGGGGCCGGCCATGGCCCGGAACCAGGCCGGCCCGAGGGAGATCGCGGGGAACGCCTTGAGCCAGGTCAGGCCGTGCCGCAGCGCCTGCTGCGCCTCGGTGGGGGTGGCCACGCCGGGCAGGTGCGGCAGGCCCCGGGCGGCGGCGGCGTCGGCGACCGTGAGGTCCAGACCGGGCGCGACGGTGAAGCCTGCGCCCGCGTCGGCCGCCGCCGCGACCTGCTCGGCGTCGAGCACGGTGCCGGCGCCGACGATCCGGCCCCGCGCCGCGCCCGCCTCGACGGCGGCGCACAGGGCGGGCACCGCGTCCGGGGTGGCCACCGGCACCTCCACCACGAGGATGCCGAGGTCCCAGGCGCGCTCGGCGAGCCGGACGGTCTCGGCGACCGGCAGGCCGCGCAGGATCGCCATCACCCGGGCACCGCCGAAGATGTGCGCGAAGTCCGCTGTGGTCATGGTCCACTCCATCCGAGGTCACGGGAGATCTGCTGGGTGGTGGCCAGCAGTCGGGGTAGCAGGCGGCGCAGGTCGGCGAGGGTGGCCACCACCGTCGGGGCGGTCACCGACACCGCCGCGCTGACCGATCCGTCGGCCTGGCGCACCGGCGCGGCCACACAGGTGATCAGTGGCTCGAACTCGCCGTCGTCGGCGGCCCAGCCCTGCTCGGCGACGGCCGCCAGCTCCGCGCGCAGGGCGGCCGGGTCGCAGATGGTGGCCGGGGTGTACACCCGCAGCGCGGCGCCCTCGACCAGCCGGGTCAGCTGCGGGCGATAGGCGAGGACCACCTTGCCGACCCCGCTGGCGTGCAGGGGCGCGGTGCGGCCGATCCGGGAGTACATCCGCACCTGACCACGGGCCTCGATCTTGTCCACGTAGACGAGGTCGTCGTCGACCAGCTGTGCCAGGTGGATGGTGTGCCCGCAGTCCCGGCCGAGCGCCGCCAGGTGGGGACGCGCCACCGCGCGTACGTCCAGGGAGTCCAGTGCCTGCTGCGCGAGGTCGATCAGTCGCAGGCCCACAGTCCAGCCGCCGTCGGTGCGGCGGGCGAAGCCGCCCGACTCGAGGGTCTGCAACAGTCGCAGCGCGGTGGACTTGTGCACGCCCAGGTCGGCGGCCACACCACCGAGCTGCGCGGGCTCGCGCGCCAGCAGTTCGAGCACGCGCATCGCCCGGTCGACGCCCTCGGACACCTCAGCCCTCCGCCGGCACGCGGGTCAGGTCGGGTGGTGACCAGGGGCCGTCGAGCAGCCGCTGAAACCAGGGCCACTGTGGCAGCGGCGCGTTGTCGCCGGCACTGCCCAGCGCCTGCGCGGCGACGAGGTGGCCGAGGCGCAGGCGCCGCTCCGGGTCGAGGTGGCGCAGCAGCCCGGCCAGGTAGCCGGCGGCGAACGCGTCTCCGGCGCCGACCGGTTCCACCACCGACACGCGGGGCGCCGCGACGATCACCGGTGCGGCGTCGCGGGACAGGGCGGTGGCGCACACCGCGCCGTCCTTGACGACCACCGTCCGTGGGCCGGGCAGCAGCCGGCGTACCGCGGCGGCGTCGGCGGCGCCCCAGAGGGCGTACGCCTCGTCCTGGCCGACGAAGACCAGGTCGCTGCGGTCGGCGAGGTCACGCAGCACCGGCGCGGCCCGCTCGGCGGGCCAGAGCCGCGCCCGGTGGTTGACGTCGAAGCTGACCAGCGCGCCCGGCAGCGGCCGGTCGGTCACCGCGTGCTCGACCAGCGCCCGGCAGGAGGCGGAGAGCGCCGGGGTGATCCCGGACAGGTGCAGCACCCGCGCGCCGGCCAGCCGTGGGTCGGCCAGCGCGCTCGCGTCCATCCGGGACGCGGCCGAGCCCGCCCGGTAGTAGTGCACGGCGGTGCTCGTCGGGCCCGGATCCTTGAGGTAGAGGCCGGTCGGGGCGGCCGGGTCCACACCCACCAGGTCGACGCGGACGCCGGCGTCGGCGACGTGTCGGACGACGGCTCGGCCGAAGGGGTCGTCGCCGACGCGGCTCACCCAGGTCGTCCGGTGGTCGAGGCGGGCCAGGTAACCGGCCACGTTGGACTCCGCGCCGCCGACCGAGACGGCGACCCGCCCGGCGTGCTCCAGCGGCTCGCCCGGCGGTGGGCACAGCACGACCATGGTCTCCCCCACCGTGACGACCTCGGCCGGCGGGGAGCCGGCCGGGGCGGCAGCGGGGTCGGGTCGGGGCTTGCTCGACATGGCGGCACACGTCCTCGGGGAAGGGTCCGGGGCGCCGCCGAGCCTAGGCGCGTTGTGCCAGCCGAGCAACCCGTTGCGCTGAGCGCAACGCAGGTCAGGGCAGGGTCAGCCCGTACGCGGCCAGCACCTCGGCGATGGGCTGGTAGTAGGTGGTGCCGCCGGAGGTGCAGTTGCCGCTGCCCCCGGAGAGGATGCCGAGGATGGTGCCGGTGGACGCCACGTACAGCGGGCCGCCGCTGTCCCCCGCCTCGGCGCAGATGTTCGTGCGGATCAGGCCGTAGATCACGCCGGTGGCGTAGTTGACGGTCTGGTTGAGGCCGGTGACGCTGCCGCAGCGGACCCCGGTCGTGACGCCGCTGCGGCACACCGCCTGACCGACGTACGCGGTGCCGGGGCCGTTGATGGTGAGCAGCCCGGGATAGGTGTAGACGGCGCTCGGGTGGGCGATCCGGCCGGTGTAGCGGATCAGCCCGTAGTCGTCGCCGGGATAGCTGGTGGCGGTACGGGTGCCGAGGACCGTGGTCTGCGCGCTGTCGGCGTACCAGGTGGCGGCGGCGGTGGTGCAGTGGCCGGCGGTGATCACGTAGTAGGTGCTGCCGCTGCGCGCGTTCGCGCCGAGCGAGCAGCGCGCGCCGCCGCCGTAGATGCCCTGCCCACCGGCGATCAGGGGACGCAGCGTTCCGGGCTCGTGGCGCAGCAGCGCACCGGCCCGGTCGGCCACCGCCCGCAGCACGGTCAGCTCGCCGGGGGCCACGGTGTCGTCGACGGTGACTGTCATCCGGCCGGTTGCGGGGTCGAGGCCCCAGGCGGTGCCCGCGGTGCGTACCCCGGTCAGCAGGGCGGCCGGGTCGGCGGCGGGCGCGGCGGCCCGGTCGGGGACGGCAGCCTGCGCCGCGCCGGGCGCGACGAGCAGCAGGACGGTCAGGACGAGGGCGACCAGCGGGGAGCGGCGCATCCGAACCTCCGAAGAGATCGAGATTGATGGATGCGGTAAAGCATCGCCCGGCGTCCGACGCCGAGGCAACCTCCGGTCGTCCTCTTCCCCGACCGGTGGGAATCGCCGATCCGGGGACGGCCCGCGCCGAGGCCGCCGATAATCCTCGCAAGACACGGCGGGAGGCCGGGCATGACCACCGGAGGCACCGGGGCGCTGGTACGCCGGCTGGACGGGTCGACCCGGGCCACGCTGCTGGAACTGCTCTTCGACGTGGTCTTCGTGGCCGCGCTCGCGCAGACCTCGAAGCTCCTCGCCGACCAGGAGTCCTGGGCCCACAGCGGCGCGGCGTTGCTGATGCTGACGGCCATCTGGTGGACCTGGTCGGTCACCACCACCACCACCGAGTTCTACGACCCGCAGCAGCGCCCCATCCAGGCCATCCTGATGATCGCCATGGTCGGCTCGGTGGGGATGGCGGCATCGCTGCCGATGATCACCACCGGGCAGGCGATGGTCTTCGCGCTCGCCTACGTCGGCACCCACGTGGTACGCGGCATCGTCCTGGTCAGCACGTTGTACCGGCAGCAGCACCACGCGGCCATGGCGCGCGCCACCCGGTTCCTGTTCTGGTTCCTGGTGTCCGGTGTCCTCTGGATCATCGGCGCGCTGGCGGAAACCGCGCGGTGGTGGATCTGGATCATCGCGATCGCGATCGACCTGCTCTCCGCGGCGGCGCGCTATCCCACACCGCGGCTCGGCCGGGTGCCGCTCGACCAGTACAACCGGACCACGGCACACCTGGGCGAGCGGTACCAGCAGTTCGTCATCCTGGCCCTCGGCGACATCATCCTGGTGCCCACCCTGGAGGTCAGTCGCAGCGAATTCGACCGCCTCCGGGTCACCTCGCTGCTCTGCGCGTTCGCCATCATGCTGCTGCTCTGGCAGATCTACGTCTTCCGAGCCGGCGAGTTGCTCGAGACCGCTGCCGCGTCGGTGCCCGGCAGGTCCACCCGGATCGCTCCGTACACCCATCTGGTGCTGCTGGTCGGCGTGGCCGTCACGGCGGCCTCCTTCGACCTGGTCGTCGACCGGCCGACCGGACCGACCCCGGCACGGTGGCTGATGCTGATCATCGGCGGACCGCTGGTGTTCGTGCTCGGCCGCGCGCTGTTCACCTACCTGCTGTCCTCACACGTGCCGTGGCGGCGAGTGGCGACGCAACTGCTGCCCCTGTTGCTGCTGCCCTGGGCCGGCGGCTGGCCACCGGTGCTGGTCACCGCGATCGTGGCCCTCGCGCTGGCCGGGCACGTCCTGATCCCCGGTGCCGGCGACCGGGAAACCACGCGCGGGCTCCGACCACGATGACCCGCCGGGCCGGACGACCCGCGACGGTCAGACGAGGTGCCGACCGGCCCAGTCGGCGAGGTCCCGGGCGCAGGCGTCCACCGACTCCCGCCACGTGCGGGCAGCGCCGTCGCCCGCCTCGTCGCTGACCTGCTTGATCAACCGGCAGGGCACACCGGCCTGGGCGGCGGCCCAGGCCACCGCGTACCCCTCCATGTCGACCAGGTCGGCACGCTGGGCCAACCGGTCCCGCGCGTCGTCGTCGGCCACGAACGTGTCGCCGGTGGCCAGCACCGCCCCCTCGGCGGCCAGGGCCAGCGGCGCCCCGTAGGTCTCGCCGGTGAGCGTGCGCAGCAGGTCGGTGTCCAGGTCGTGTTGGAGCACTGTGGCGACCTCGTGGATGCCCGCCCACCCCTGACGCAGCGCCCCGGCCGTGCCCAGGTTGAGCAGCAGGCTGGGGCGCGGCCCCGCGGCAAGCACCGCCGCGACCGCGCTGGCGGCGTTGACCTTGCCCATGCCGGTGAGCAGCACCGGCAGGTCGGGCGGCAGGTAGCGGGCCTCCTCCCCCACCGCGAGCACCACCAGCGGACGATCAGCGCGGACCGTACCCCGAAGAATCACCGGAGCATCCTAAGGGCCGTCGTCGACGGCCCGCTGTGCACCCAGTCACCATCCAGGTTCGTCCCACCGCACGTCCAGACTCGTGCGGCAGGCTGGGCCCGCGACCATCGGACCCGCCCGGCCACACCGCCGCCGACCACCGGCGACGCCGCCCGGGGGTCCGGGCCGCCGACGAGAGAGGTGACGAGGGTGTACGACGGACAGGAGTTCCTCCGCGACAAGCGCTGGTGCCTGAGCAGGCGGACGCTGCTGACCGGAGCCGGCGCACTCGGCGCGGCGGGGCTGCTGAGCGCCTGCGGTGCCGGCGACAGCTCGGCCGACCGGACGGCTGCCGCCCCGGGCACCGTCCTGGCCCACACCGGCGACGTGCCGGTCGGCGGCGGCACTGTCGTCGACGGGGTCCTGGTCGTCCAGGCCGAGGCCGGCACCTTCACCGCGTACGACGCGACCTGCCCCCACCAGGGCGTACGGGTCGGCGCACCGCGCGACGGAGTGATCACCTGCCCGGCGCACAACTCCACGTTCGCGGTCGGCGACGGCTCCCGCCTGGGCGGGCCCGCCACCCGGGGGCTCACCGAGATCCCCGTACGGGTCGACGGCACCGACATCGTCCGCGCCTGACCGCCGTCCCGCGGGCGGTCAGTCGTCGGTGAACCGGTACAGCACGAAGTCCTTGTCCGCCCCGCACGCGATCACCCGGGTGTTCCACGAACAGGACGCGCTGCGCACGTCGACGAGCTGGCCCAACTCGTCGACGTCGCCCGACTCGGCCCACACGCCGGCCACGCTGCGGTTGTCCGCCACCGTGCTGGTCGGCTCGGCGAAGACGAGCAGGTTGCCGGCGTCCAGTCGGGCCGCCACGCCGGGGCGGTCGGTCAGCACCGCCTTGCCGGCGGCGTCGAAGAGGGTGACTGTCGCCTTCGGGTACTCCCGTTGGGTCAGCACCTGCTCGCCGACCGGGACCAGACCTGTCGCGCCCGGCGCCGACCAGGAGATCGCCGGCTTCCCCTCGGTCGCCGCGACCACCTCGGTGCGCTCGGCCTCGCTGTTGCGCACCTGCACCAGGCAGGCCCGCCGCTCGCCGCAGGCCACCAGCGTCTTCGGCCGGTACTCCGCGTTCCCGGCCCGGTAGAGGACCACCGGCGCCGCGTCGGAACCCAGGTCGTACGCCAGCACCTGGTACCCGCCGTCGGTTGGGGCCACGTACAGGCGGTCCTCGTGCGCCACCACCAGGTCGTCGAGGTCGGCGACGTTGCCCCACTCGCGCAGCACCGAGCCGGAGGACATGTCGAGCAGCCGCGCCGACCGGTCGGCCCCGATCTGCACGAGCCGTCGCCCCTTGCCCGTCCACGGGTCGCGGGCCCCACCGTCGAGGTACGCCGGCCCACCCGCCGCCTCGTCGGTGCCCACCGGCCGGACGACGGTACGCGCGCCGCCGTACTGGTCACGCGGGTTGGGCCTGTTCCACTTGTCGGTGCCGTCGCCCAGCTTCAGGCCGACCAGCCGCCCAGCGGCCCGGTCCACCAGCACTGCGGTGTCGTCGGAGAAGTAGACGTCGTCGTCACCGCGGACCGCCCGGTGCCAGCGCTGGGCGCCGGAGCGGGCGTCCAGGACGGCCAGTTCACGCGGCGTGCTGTCGCCCGGCGCGTCGGCGAGGACCGCGACCGCCCCCGGTACGGCCACCAGGCCGGCCCAGTCGTCGGCGGTGACACCGGTCTGCCGGCGCCACAGCTCGTCGCCGGTGCCGGTGTCGACGGCGATCACCTCCAGCCGGTCGTCCGGCAGCGGGTACCCGAGGTAGGCCCGGTCGCCGAGCACCGCTGTCCACATGCCGCCGGGCCGCTCGGCGCCGGCCGGCACCCTCGACAGCTCGCGCAGCGTTCCGAACTCCAGGTCCGGGTAGCGGTCCCGCAGCAGGTAGAGCGTGGCCGCGGTGGCCACCCCGGCCAGGGCGAGCACCGCCCCGAGCACCACCCACCGGGCCCGCCGCCAGGTCGTACCGCCGGGCGGGGTGGGCGTCGGCGTGGCATTCGCCGCGCCGACCAGCGTGCCCCCGGCGCCCGGCGGCTCCGGCACGGTCGGCGCGAGCGCCGGCGGCCAGCCGGGGCCGCCCGGCCGGGCCGCCGCCGGCCCGGGTTGCGACGGTACGGTCGGCGCGCTCGACGCCGCAGCCGGCGCAGGCGGACCCGCGAAGGCCGGCGCGGCCGGGGCGGGCGGGCCGGCCGATGACGGTACGGGCAGCGCGGGCGCAGCTGCCTGCGGTCCCGCGTACGCCGGCAGCGCTCGGCGCAGCGGCAGGTCCGTCAGCGCGCCCTCGGCCACCGGCAGCTCCGGCTGGTCCAGCACCGTCGGCGCCACCCCCAGCTCGGCGTGCAGCATCCGAGCGACGAGCGGAATCCGCGACGAGCCGCCCACCAGGAACAACCCGGCGAGCTGGTCGGGGCGCAGGCCGGCCGCGGCGATGACCTCCCGGGCCCGCTGCACCGCCCGGTGCAGCAGCGGCGCGGCCACCCGCTCGACGTCCTCCCGCGTCAACCGCACCGCCTCGGCCACCCCCGGCACCGCGACCGGGGCCACTGCTGAACGCGACAGCGTCTCCTTCGCACCGCGCACCTCGTCCCACAGCCGGACCTGGTCGCGGCGCTGCGCCGCATCCGACGGCCGGACCAGCCGGGCCCACCGTCGGGCGTGCCGCTCGCCGAGCAGCTCGCCCACCCGCCGCACCAGCGCCGCGTCCAGATCGAGTCCACCCAGGTCGGGCAGGCCGCCGTCGGCGACCACGCGGAAGCCGGAGTCACCCCACGGGTCGGCGCCCTCGTTGCGCAGCACCGCGACGTCGAGCGTGCCGCCGCCGAAGTCGAACACCGCGATCGCGCCGCCGACCGGCACCGGCCGGTGCAGCACCTGCGTGTAGTAGCGGGCGGCGGCCACCGGCTCGCGCAGCAGCCGGGTGCCCGGCGGCGTCGGCCCGGCGAGGGTGTGCTCGGCAGCCTGCGGCCAACCCGCCCGCAGCAGCGCGTCGGCCAGCACCTGCCGGCGCGTGTCGTCCCAGGCAGCGGGGCAGGTGAGCACGGCCGGAGGCAGGAAGCCGACGGCGTCCACCGCGGCCCGACCGACAGCCGTCAGCACCGCGGCGAGCAGCTCCGCCGGCGCGTACGCGCGGTCACCGAGCTGCACGGTCGGCTCGTCCACCCGCCGCTTCGGGTTCGCCTCGAACCGGGCCGGGTCGGCCTGCGCCAACCGCCGGGCGTCCATCCCGACGTGCAGGGTGCCGTCCGGGTCGGCGTACACGGCGGACGGGCTGACCGGCTGACCGTCCATCAGCAGCGGACGGGTCCGCCCGTCCGGCCACCGCAGCACGGCGACCGTGTTGGACGTACCGAGGTCGACACCGAGGGCGTAACCCTCGTGCTGGCCTGCCATCTGCCGATACCTCCGCCGCGACGAGGGAAACTCAGCCCCGCATCGTACGCAGTCCGCGCCGCCGGCCCGATCGGTCGGTGCGCAAGCCGCGTCGCACCGACAGACCGGCCCTGGTGGTGCGGCCGGGACGTAAGCGAACCGCAAGATCTCCCGGCTCGGGGCCGTCCGCTCCGCTGGCTAGGCTGGCCCGGGAGGTGGCCGGTGGCGCAGCGGGTGCTCGTGGTCGACGACGATCGCACCGTCAGCGACGTGGTGTGCCGCTACCTGGAACACGCCGGGTACGAGGTGAGCCACGTCGGGGACGGTCTGGCCGCTCTGGAGGCCGTCCAGGACCGGCCGCCGCACCTGGTCGTGCTGGACCTGATGCTCCCCGGGCTGGACGGGTTGCAGGTGTGCCGGCGGCTGCGGGAGCGGCCGGACGGCGTACCCATCATCATGTTGACCGCGCGCGGCGACGAGGCGGACCGGGTGCTCGGCCTGCAACTGGGCGCCGACGACTACCTGGGCAAGCCGTTCTCGCCGCGGGAGCTGGTGCTGCGGGTCGGTTCGGTGCTGCGCCGCGCCGGTGAGCCGGCCGCGCCGGCGGCCGAACTGCTGGCCGACGCGGGGCTGGAGGTGGCCACCGGGCCACGGATCGCCCGGCTGCACGGCCGCGAGCTGGCCCTGACTCTGCGCGAGTTCGACCTGCTGGCACACCTGATGCGGCACCCGACGCGAGCGTTCAAACGCACCGAGCTGCTGGAACGGGTGTGGGGGTGGAACTTCGGCGACCAGTCCACGGTGACCGTGCACGTGCGGCGGCTGCGGGAGAAGATCGAGGACGACCCGGCCGAACCCCGACGGATCGTCACGGTCTGGGGCGTCGGCTACCGGTACGAGCCGGCCGATGCGTGACCTGGCGCTGATCTTCGGGGCGGCGCTCACGGCCGCGCTCGGCGTGGGCCTGCTGGGCGCGGCAGCCCTGCGGATGCTGCGCCACAGGTCGATCACCGTGCACGTCTGTGTCCTGCTCACCGTCACCGTGGCCGCCGTGGTGGCCGGGGTGGTGGTGGTCGCCCAGGCGATGTTCCTGTCTCCGCACGACCTCCAGGTGGTCCTGCTCACGGTCGCCGCGGCGGCGGTCGTGAGCCTCGGCGTGGGCTGGTACTTCGGGCGTCGACTGGCCGTGGCCGCGGTCTGGGCGGCCCAGGCCCGGGAGCGGGAGCGGCGGGTCGAGAAGGGCCGCCGGGACCTGGTGGCCTGGGTGTCACACGACCTGCGGACGCCGCTGGCCGGCCTGCGGGCGATGGCCGAGGCGCTGGAGGACCGGGTGGTCGACGACCCGGCGACGGTCGCCGAGTACCACCGGCGGATCCGCCTGCAGACCGACCGGATGACCCGCCTCGTCGACGACCTGTTCGAGCTGTCCCGGATCAATGCGGGGGCGCTGCGCCTGACCCTGTCGGCGGTGCCGCTCGGTGAGGTGGTCTCCGACGCGTTGGCCGGCACCGCGCCGCTGGCAAAGGCCCGCCGCATCCGCCTGGTGGCCGCCGAGTCGGGTTGGCCCACGGTGCTGGCCAGCGAGCCCGAGCTGGCCCGGGTCGTGGGCAACCTGCTGCTCAACGCGGTGCACTACACGCCGAGCGACGGCACCGTACGGGTGGACGCCGGGTGTGAGAGCGACGCCGCCTGGCTGGCGATCGCCGACACCTGCGGTGGCATTCCGGAGGACGACCTGCCCCGGCTGTTCGACGTGGCGTTCCGGGGTGAGCCGGCCCGTACGCCGCGCTCCGGTGGGGAGGGCTCCGGCGGGCTGGGGCTGGCGATCGTGCGCGGGCTGGTCGAGGCCCACGGCGGCCGGGTGGACGTGCAGAACGTCGTCGGCGGCTGCCGATTCGTGGTCCGCCTCCCGGCGGCCTGACGCCCGCGGCGTCAGCGGCCCGTTGCCAGTTCACCGAACCAGCGTCGCCCCCGCCGGAACACGTCCCGCACCGCCAGCCCGGCGGCGTCGGCGACCGGGTGCACGGCGCGCGCGTCCAGCCGGGCCCAGCGGAAGGCCGGGCCGAGCAGCATCCGGCCGGCGCGCTGCTCGGCGGCCACCCGGGCCAGGCCCTGCCACAGCCCCGCGCCGGGCGGCTCCAGCTCGACCAGCACCGTGCCGCCTGGAGCGAGAAGTTCCCGGCAGCGGCGCAGCAGCGCCACCGGCTCGCCGCCGATGCCGACGTTCCCGTCGATCAGCACCGCGTGTGCCCACCGGCCCTCGCCGGGCAGCCGCTCGAACAGGTCACCGTGCACCGCCACCGCGCCCCGGGCCCGCGTCAGCCGTACCGCCGTCGCGGAGACGTCCACACCGACCGCCGTCCGGCCGGCCCTGGTCAGCGCCACGGTCAGCCGCCCGGGCCCGCAACCGAGGTCGAGGGTCGGCCCGGCACACCGGTCGACCAAGCCGACGACCGCCGGCTCGGCCGGTCCGTGCCAGCGGTCCACCGGTAGCCGGCTGCGGACACCGTCGCCGTGCACCAGCCACCGTCCTCGGGCCGCACGGTCGGCGAGGGCGGCAGCGAACGGATCCGCCACCGTGCCCGCCGCCGACCCGTCGTGCCCCCGCGCCAGCGACCTCGTCGACGTCGTCTCGATCGGGGCGGTGTCGACGGGGTTCACCGACGACCTCCCGGCAGCAGGGCGAAGCGGACCGCCGCGACCTGTCGGGCGAACCGGCCCTCGGGCGCCTCGACGGCCACCGCGAGGGCGTCGGACCACTCGTCGACGTCGCGCAGCACCGGCAGCGGCGCGGAACGCAGGCCGCGTGCGGTCAGGGCCGCCCACGTGTCGTGGCCGGTGTCCGGCGTCGACATCGGCACGTCGCGCAACACCCGGGCGTGCCGGGGATCGCGCAGCCCGAGCGACCACCAGCCGCCGTCGCGCGCCCGGCCGAGCACCGCGTCGGTGGCACCCAGCCGCACGACCGCCGCGGCCAGCCCGGTCGGCGTCACCTGCGGGGTGTCCATCCCGATCTGGAGTACCTGCCGTCCCGGGTACGCCGCCGCGACCTCGGCGTACGCGTTGGCGAGCCGCTCGCCCAGGCCGACGCCGCGCTGGTCGAGGACCGACCAGCCGGCCAGCGCGGCGGTCAACGCGTCGGCGTCCTCCGCCTCGGTCAGCCGGCCCGTCCAGGCCAGCACCGGCGTGACACCGGGGGTGGCGCGGACGGCGTCGAGGGTGTCGCGCAGCGCGGCGGCGGCGATCCGGGCCGCCTGCGCCGGAGTGGCCGGCGGGCAGAGCCGCGTCTTCACGGCCCCCGCGACGGGCGCCTTGGCGACCACCAGCAGAACGGTCACCGGGGGCCCTCCACGGTGCGCAGCACGCCGGCGAAGTCACGGGTCGCTCGCAGGGTGCCCCGCACCGAACCGGACACCTTGGAGCGGGTGCCGACGGCCCGGGGCGCGTAGGTGACGTCCAGCTCGTGGATCCGCCAGCCGGCGGCGGCGGCCCGGATCAGCAGTTCGAGGGGGTAGCCGAAGGCCCGGTCGGTGACGCCGAGGTCGAGCAGCGCCTCGCGGCGGGCCACCCGGATCGGGCTGAGGTCCCGCAGCGGTACGCCCCGACGGCGCAGCAGCGCGGCGACCAGCGCCGTACCGGCGCGGGCGTGCCACGGCCACACCCCGGCCCCGACCGGGCGTCGCCGGCCCACGCTGAGGTCGGCGGTGCCCGCCAGCACCGGCGCGACCAGGGCCGGCAGCTCGGTGGGGTCGAACGATCCGTCGGCGTCGAGGACGCACACCACCTCGGCATCGGCGGCCTCCAGGCCGGCGTGCACCGCTGCGCCGTAGCCGCGCCGGGGCTCGTGCACCACCCGGGCGCCGTGCCGGGCGGCCACCTCGGGCGAGCCGTCGCGCGAGCCGTTGTCCACCACGATGGCCCGGTAGCCGGGCGGCAGCGCGGTGAGCACGCCGGGCAGGGCGGCCGCCTCGTCCAGGCAGGGCAGCACCACGTCGATCTCAGTCGGCATACCGCCGACGCTAGGGCGACAAGCCAGCGGTGGAGGCGCAAATGTGCTTACCGAACCCTTACCACCTGGGCATTTCTTACCGTCCGGTGACGGGCCGCCGATTGGCGAGCGCGGAGGCGGGCTGTCGCCGTACCGTCCGGTGGTCATGGCCTCGACCACCGCTCTCGCCGCCGCCCCTGGGCGGACCCCGCCCCGCCGCCGGGCCGGGGACCTTCTGGTGCTGGGCGTGGAGGCGGCGCTGCTCGCCGCCGCCGTGCTGGTGGGTGCCGTGCTCAACGCGCGTGGCGCCGGGCTGCACGCCGACGCCGCTCCGCTGTACGCGACGTGGCGGCCGCACGTCGGCTGGGGCAGCCCCGCCGCACTGGCCGTGGCCGTCGCGGTGGTGGGCTGGGGAGCCCGGTGGGCGCGCACCGCCCGGTGGGGTGTCCTGCTGGCTGCCGCGTGGTCGACCGCTGTCGCCTGGACGTTGTCGTTGGCCCTGGTGGACGGCTGGACGGCGGGGCTGACCCGGCGGCTCACCCCGCAGGCCGAGTACCTGCACGAGGTCCCCGGGGTGACCGACATCCCGGCGATGCTGGCCGGCTTCGCCGGCCGGATCGTCGACTTCCAACCCGACGCGTGGTCCACCCACACCGCCGGGCACCCTCCGGGCGCGCTGCTCATCTTCGTCTGGCTGGACCGCATCGGTCTCGGCGGAGGTGCCGCCGCCGCGCTGGCCTGCGTGCTCGTCGGCGCGACGGTAGCGGTGTCGGTGCCGGTGACCCTGCGGGCACTCGGCGCACCCGACGCGGCCCGCGCGGTGCTCCCGTTCCTGGTGCTGCTGCCGGGGGCGGTCTGGGTGGGCGCGTCCGCCGACGGCATCTTCGCCGCCGTGGTCGCGGCCGGCCTCGCGCTGCTGGCGGTCCGTGGCCGCGTCGCCGCTCTGGCCGGCGGGGTGCTGCTCGGGTTCGCGCTGTACCTGTCGTACGGGTTTCTCCTGGTCGGTGTGCTCGCGCTGGCCGTGGTGACGCTGCGCCGTACGCACCGTCGGGGCGCGCTGCTCGCCGCCGCCGTCGGGGTCGCGGCGGTGATCGCGACCTTCAGCGCGGCGGGCTTTCACTGGTGGGTCGGCTACCACCTGGTCGTCGAGCGGTACTACCAGGGCTGGGCCGCCGACCGTCCGTACGCCTACTGGGTGTGGGCCAACCTGGCCGCGCTGCTGCTCAGCGCCGGGCCCGTGCTCGGGCCGGCGCTGCGCCGCGTGCTGTCGGGCGCACGGTCGCCGTGGCCGGGGCTGCGCGCTGCGCTGCCGGCTGCCGCCCCCACCCCGGCGGGCGGGCCGGCGCCGGGTGGGCCGCGCTTCGGGCCGGGCGCGGCCGCGAGCGGGTGGCGGGCCGTCGGCCGGCTGGCCACGCCTGCGGCAGCAGCGGTACGCGCAGCCGGGCCCACTGTGCTGCTACCGCTGGCCGCCCTGGTGGCGGTGCTCGGCGCGGACCTGTCCGGGCTGAGCAAGGCCGAGGTGGAGCGGATCTGGCTGCCGTTCGTGGTGTGGCTGCTGGTGGCCACCGCCCACCTGGAGACGGGGTCCCGGCGCTGGTGGCTGGCCGCGCAGGCGCTCACCGCCCTGGCCGTCAACCACCTGGTCTGGACGGTCTCCTGACCAACGGCCGCGCCGAGGCGCCATCGCACCGCCCGGCCGCACCGCCGCACCACCCGGCCGCCTGGTCCCGCCGCCGCATGGCCTGGCCGCCCCGCCGCAGCCCCATCGGCCACCCCGCCACTCCGTTGAGCGGTATGACTCTGAGGAATATTTATGACTCACCGTCATACCGCTCAACGGCAGTACCGGCTCGTCACCGCGCGCGCCAACCGGAGCGAGCACCACCGCCCGAGCCAGCACCACCGCCCGTCAAGCACCGCGCGGCGCGAGCATCCCCAGCGCGCGCACCACTCGGCGTGGACGGGCGGCAGGCGGCGGTCGGTCAGCCTGCGACGGCGGCTGGTTCCCGGAGCGGGTCGGTGGCGAAGCCGGCCACACCCTCGGCGAAGCCGACACGCGCCGTGTAGCCGAGCAGTTCCACGGCCCGGCGGGGGTCGGCCACCACGTGCCGCACGTCGGCCGTGCGGGCCCCGCCCACCACCTGCGGGGCGGGCCCGCCCATCGCCTCGGCCAGGGTGACGGCCAGCTCCCCGACCGTGTGCGGCTCGCCCGAGCAGACGTTCACCGGCACCAGCGTGGCGGGCGGCGCGCTGCTGTCCAGGGCCAGCAGGTTGGCCCGCGCCACGTCGGTGACGTGCACGAAGTCCCGCCGTTGCCGGCCGTCCTCCAACACGCGGGGCGCCACGCCGGCCGCCAGCGCCGACCGGAAGATCGATGCCACCCCGGCGTACGGGGTGTCGCGGGGCATACGGGGGCCGTACACGTTGTGGTACCGCAGCGCCCACACCGCGCCGCCGGTCTGCCGGGCCCAGGCTGCGGCCAGGTGCTCCTGGGCGAGCTTGCTGGCGGCGTACGTGCTGCGGGGTTCCAGCGGCGCGTCCTCCGGCACGAGCACCGGATCGAGTCCTCGGCCGCAGTGTGGGCAGGTCGGGTCGTACCGGCCGGCTGTCACGTCCTCGGACCGGCGGGGCGCGGGGCGCACCGTGGCGTGCTCGGGGCAGGCGTAGCGCCCCTCGCCGTAGACCACCATCGAGCTGGCCAGCACCAACCGGCCGATGCCCGCCCGGTGCAGCGCCGCCAACAGCACCGCCGTGCCGTAGTCGTTGTGCGTGACGTAGTCGGGGGCGTCCGACGGGTCGAGGCCGTGGCCGACCATCGCCGCCTGGTGACAGACCGCGTCCACGCCGACGAGCAGCCGGTCCAGCAGGGGGCCGTCGCGGACGTCGCCGTGGACCACGTGGTGCCCGCGTGACCAGGTAGGCAGTTCACCGCCGTGCGCCTGGGGCAGCAGCGCGTCCAGCGCCACCACCTCGTGGCCTTGCTCGACAAGCAGGTCGACGACCTGCGACCCGATGAACCCGGCCGCGCCGGTGACCAGTACGCGCATGCCGGTCACGCTAGGGCGGACGGGACGCCCGGCGGGCCGGTTCGGCGGACCCGTAAGGAGTTCGCAACAGCTCGGCGGGTGCCCGCGCCCCGGTAAGCGTTCGGTAATGCGGTAAACCCGGCCCGGCCGTACCCCCGCGGTCTAACCTGCCGGCAGTGCCCGCCGCCGCCCCACGCGCCCGGCCGGGCCGACCGGTGTGGACGACAAGGCGTGTGACGGCGAGGAAGGGGCAGCGGGTGCCGGTTAGCAGACCCGGCCCGAGCGGCAGCGGGACCCGGGCAACGGACGCGGACGGCTACGGCGCTCCGCGCCGGTTCTGGCGAGGGCTGGCGCAGCACGCCCCACCGGGTGTGGACGCCGTCGAACGAAGCTGGCGCAGCCCGTTGCGCGGCCCCTGGCTCACCGCCCTCTACGGCTCGGTGCTGCTGGTGGCGCTGCCGCTGTTGATCATCACCGGCCTGCTCGACTACGCCGCCTACGGCCCGCAGTTCGACCAGGCGTTCCCGACGAACGTGGGCTGGCTGCGGCTGCCCGCGTTCGACTGGCCGACGCGGCCGTCGTGGCTGTTCCGGGTCACCCAGGGGCTGCACGTGACGCTCGGCATCGTGCTCGTCCCGGTGGTGCTGGGCAAGCTGTGGTCGGTGCTGCCGAAGCTGTTCGACTGGCCACCGGCCCGCTCGCTGGCCCAGGTGTTGGAACGGCTGACGCTGCTGTTGCTGGTCGGCGGGATCCTGTTCCAGATCGCCACCGGCCTGCTCAACATCCAGTACTCGTACGTGTTCGGTTTCGACTTCTACACCGCCCACTACTTCGGAGCGTGGATCTTCACGGGCGCCTTCGTGGCGCACGTGATCATCAAGTTTCCCCGGCTGGTGACCGCGCTGCGGTCCCGCCCGCTGGGCACGGAGCTGCGCACCCCGCGCGCCGCGACCCGACCCGAACCGCCCGACCCGGACGGCCTGGTCGCCACCGAACCCGCGCCGGCGACGGTCAGCCGGCGCGGCGCGGTCGGACTGGTCGGCGGCGGGGCGCTGCTGCTCGCCGTCGTCACCATCGGGCAGAGCCTGGACGGCCCGCTGCGGCGCACGGCGCTGCTGCTGCCCCGCGGACGACAGCCCGGCACCGGGCCGAACGGCTTCCCGGTCAACCGCACCGTCGCCGCCGCTGGCGTACTCCCCGAGCAGACCGACGCGTCCTGGCGGCTGACGCTGCGGGGCGGCGGCCGGACCGTGACCCTGGACCGGCCCGGCCTGCTGGCCATGGCGCAGCACACCGCCGACCTACCCATCTCCTGCGTGGAGGGTTGGTCGACCCGGCAGACCTGGACCGGCGTCCGTCTTCGTGACCTGGCCGCGCTCGCCGGTGTCGCGGACCCGGCCTCGGCGCGCGTGTCGTCGCTGGAGAAGGCCGGGCTGTTCCGCACGGCGGTGCTCGCCCCCAACCAGATCCTCGATCCGGATTCGTTGCTCGCCCTGCGGGTCAACGGCGTCGACCTCGCCCCCGACCACGGCTACCCGGCTCGGGTCATCGTGCCGGCCCTGCCCGGGGTGCACTGCACGAAGTGGGTCGCCGAGATCGACTTCCGGGGTCAGGCCGATGGCTGAGCGGGACGGGCCGACCACGGGACGAGACAGGCCGACCGCGGGACGGGCCGGCCGACTGCGCGCCGCCTACGGCGCCGCGCCGTGGCACCTCGTCCTGGTCACGGCGGTCATCGTGCTCGCCGGCTGGGTGGCGCTGCGGCTGGCACAGGAGGCGACGTTCGGCCGGATGCTGCTCTGGTTCGTCGGCGCGGTCATCGCCCACGACCTGGTGCTGTTCCCGGTGTACGCGAGCGTCGACCGGGTGCTGCGCGCGGTGGTACGCGACCGGGTCACGCTGCTCAACCACCTGCGGGTGCCGGCGCTCGGCACGGCGCTGCTGTTCGTCGTCTACTCCCCCGGCATCCTGCGCTGGGGCGAGACGACCCACGAGGCGGCCACCGGCCAGACCCAGCGCCCGTACCTCGTGCGCTGGTTGGTGCTCAGCGCGGCGCTCTTCCTGCTCAGCGCGATCGTGTACCTGCTGCGCCGCCGTCAGGCATCGCGGCACCGGTCGGAGAGCGCGTAGCGCAGCAGCACCACGTCGCCGATCTGGCGGGCCTCGGCCAGTCGGGCGCGGCGTCCCGGGTGCCAGGGGAAGCTCCCCTCCCCGACGAACCGGGGCGCCCGGCGGTCGCCGACGAAGAACGGGGCGACCACCAGGTGCAGCTCGTCGGCGAGACCGGCGGTGAGGAACTGGGCGTGCACCGTTCCGCCCCCCTCGACCATCAGCCGGCGCACGCCCCGCGCCGCCAGGTCGGCGAGGATCCAGGCGAGGTCGACCGGGTCGCCTCCGTCGACGACGGTGGCCAGCCGACCGACCCGCTCGCGGGTCTTGTCCAGTACTCCGCTGGCGCAGTAGACCAGCCGGTCGGGATCGCCGGCGGTGAAGAACCGGGCGGTCGGGTCGAGGTCTCCCCGGGCGGTCAGGGTCACCTTCGTGGGCGAGTCGGGCCGCCCACACGCCACCCGCTCGGCCCGGCGGGACGCGGACCGCACCAGCAGGCGGGGATCGTCCCGGCGGACCGTGGCGGCACCGACCAGGATCGCGTCGCAACTGGCCCGGACCGCGTCGACGCGGTCGAGGTCGTCCTCGTTGGACAGCAGCAACCGCTGCTCGGAGGCGTCGTCGATGTACCCGTCGATACTGGTGGCGCAGCTCAGCAGCACGTACGGCCGTGGTGACGCCGGCCGGCAGCTCATCGGGAGACGGGCCCGTCAGGGGTACGACCCGCCGGCGCCGGCGCCGGCGCCGCCTCGACCTGCGCCGCCTCGGCCTCCGCCGCCTCAGCCTCCGCCGCCTCGACCTGCGCCGCCTTGGCGGCCTTCGCCGCGAGGTACTCGGCGTTGGCCGGGGACAGGAAGATGCTGGTGGGGACGCGTTCGACGACGTCCACGCCGAGCCGGGTCAACTGCTCGGCCTTGTCCGGGTTGCTGCTGAGCAGGCGCACGCGCGGCACGCCGAGGGTGGCCAGCATCTGCGCGGCGGCGCTGTAGTCACGCTCGTCCTCGCCCCGGCCCAGCGCCACGTTGGCCTGGTAGGTGTCCAGCCCGGCGTCCTGCAGGGCGTACGCGTCGAGCTTGGCGTACAGGCCGATGCCCCGGCCCTCCTGGCGCAGGTAGAGCAGGAACCCGCCGGTCTCGGCGATCCGCTGCACCGCCTCGCGCAGCTGCGGCCCGCAGTCGCAGCGCTGGCTGCCGAACACGTCGCCGGTGAGGCATTCGCTGTGCGGGCGGACCAGCGGCGGCTCGCCACCGGCGACGAGCCGGTCCAGCGCCCCGGCCCAGTCGCCCAGGCCGAGGGCGAGGTGTTCCCGACCGTCGATGAGGCCCTTGAACGTGAACACCCGGACGGTGGTGGTGTAGCCGTCGGGAAACGCCAACGGCACCGTGACCTGCGTACGGACCGTGGCGACCGGCAGTGCTTCGGGCATGGGACTCCTTTGTCCGGCGCCGTCGGGGGACGGCGACGCGTACCGTCTCACCACGACTCAACAGCCACCGCGCAAGGCGGCTTCCCGAGTGGTGGTGGGATTGCGGGCCCGGCGGGCGAGCAGCACGGCCGCGCCGGGCAGGCTGGCCACCAGCACGAGTGCGCCGTAGACGGTGGCGGTGGCGACACCTTCGGCCGCGCTGAGTCCGGCCGCGCCGAACACCCACGCGGCCACGCCCTCGCGGGGGCCGAACCCGGCGACGTTCAGGGGCAGGCCCATGGCGAGCAGGGCGAGCAGGGTCAGGGGCAGGAGCCGGGTCAGCGGAGCGTCCGAACCGGCGGTCCGTGCCGCGAGCAGGAAGGTGGCCAGGTGCCCGGCGACCATCACTGCGGAGGCGACCAGCACGCCGAGCCAGGTCCGCCGGGCCAGCAGCCCGGACCGCACGTCCGCCACCGCGGTGCGGACGCCGCGGGCCCACCGGGACCTACCGGCGTCGGGCAGGCACCGCGCCAGCAGCACGACGGCCAGCCCGAGCGCGAGCAGCAGGCCGGCGGCGGCCGGCAGGTACGGCCGCACCGGCGACGGGAACGCCGCCAGCACCACCAGCGCGACAGCCACCAGGACCACCTGACCGGCGGTACGCTCCCAGACCACCGCGCGGATGCCCCGGCTGACGTCGCCGGCGTCGCGGCCGTGGCGTACCGCCCGGTGCACGTCCCCGAGCACCCCGCCGGGCAACGTGGCGTTGAGGAACACCGCCCGGTAGCAGTGCGCCACCGCTGTCGCCAGCGGCAGTCGTACGCCGAGGCCGCCGGCGACGAGACTCCACCGCCAGGCCGCGCAGACAGTGGTGAGCACACCGATGAGCAGGGCCGCGGCCAGCGCCGGCGCGTTGATCAGCCGTACGCCCGCGAGGAACGGGCCGCCGCCCACCTGCCACAGCAGGGCGGCGAGCAGGCCCACCCCGCCGACCACTCGTGCCCAGGCCCACACCATCGACGCCGGTCCTCCCTGAAGATCGTCCACTCTCTCTAGTGCACGTACCCAGGGCGTCGACGGTTCATCCGCCGGCCAGAAGGTCCCGATGCTCGACCAGCACGCCGAGCCGGCCGGCGGCGGCGTCGGCGAGCCGGCGCTGGGCGTACGCCCGGGTTGCGCCGGTCAGTTCCGGGCGGTGCTCGCAGCCCGCGTCCAGCCAGCCGCGGAACCACTCGGCGGCCAGGTCGGCCTGCTCCGGGCCGAGCCGCCACGGGCTGGGCCGCTCCCGCACCGGCACGCCCCGGCGGGCGAACGCGGCGGCGGTGGCGTCGGCCGCGTCCGGGCCGAGCAGCCGGCGGCCGTCGACGGTACGCCGCTGGTGCGCGTTGAACGCCTCCTCGACGATGGCGTCGAGCGGGTCGGGCGGGGTGAGCCGGACCCGGCCCGTCACCGAGACCGCGAACAGGGCGGGACGGCCGGCGTCGACGCAGGCGGCGACCACCCGTTCGACCTCCTCGGCGGTCAGCATGTCCAGCAGCGCGGACGCGGTGACCAGCGCGCCGTCGGACAGGTCGGCGGCGCTGAGCCGGGTGAGGTCGCCGCAGCGGGTGTCGACGGTGACCGGCGCTCCGTCGGCGGCGGTCACCCCGGCCATGCCGTCGGCGGCCCGGGCCAGCAGGTCGGCGTCCCGGTCGTGCAGCACCCAGTGCTGCGGCCCGGTCAATCGGGCCGCGAGCCAGCGGCTCATCGAGCCGGTGCCGCTGCCCAGGTCGTGGATCACGATCGGATCGCCGCCGGCCAGTCGGGGCCGCACGGCGTCCACCAGGTCCTCGGCGCGGGCCGCCGCGTCGGCCGGCTCGCGCAGACGCAGCCAGTCGGCGAACGGCAGGGTCTCCTCGACGGTCATCCCGCCACCTCCTCCAGCACAGCGGCCAGGCGCGCGGTCGTCACCGGCCAGTCGGTCAGGGTGTCGCGCCGGGCGAGCGCGGCCCGGCGCAGCCGCGCCCGCAGCTCGTCGTCCCCCCACCACCAGCTCAGCGCCCCGGCCAGGGCGGCCGGGTCGTCCGGCGGCACGAGCAGCCCGGGCAGGTCACCGTCGGGGGCGCGGCCCAGCGCCTCGGGCAGGCCCCCCACCTCGGTGGCCAGCACCGGCACGCCGCGGGCCAGCGCCTCGGTGACGACCATCCCGTACGTCTCGCCCCGCGACGGCAGCACCAGCAGGTCGGCGGCGGCGTACGCGGCGTCGAGCGCCGGGCCGGTCAGCGGGCCGGCCAGCCGGACCCGTTCCGACAGGCCGGCGCCGGCGAGCCGGTCGCGCAGCCGCTGCACCAGTTCGGGTTCCCGGGCCAGCGTGCCGGCGCAGACCAGCGTCCAGGGCATCCCGGCCAGCACGCACAGGGCGTCGACGAGCACGTCGTGACCCTTGTGGTGGGTGACCGCGGCGACGCAGAGCAGCCGGTGGCCGGCTGCCGAGCCGGGCGGCGTCGGCGGTGCGGGCGTCACCCCCGGCGGCGCGACCCGGACCCGGTCGGCCGGCAACCGGTGGCGGGCCAGCAGGCGACGGCGGGTCCACTCGCTCGTGGTGACGACGGCTCGCGCGGTGGCCAGCGCCCGGCCCTCGGCCTCGTCGTCCAGCGGCATGTGCACCAGAAGGACGAGGCGCAGCCGTGTCGCGTGCGGGGCGAGCAGCTCCGGCACGGCCGAGGCGATCAGGCCGTCGACGAGCACCACGGCGTCGTCCGGCGCGGCGGCGAGCAGCCGGGCCAGCGCGGCGAGCGCGGCCGGGTCGGGGTGCGGCCACGCTCCGGGCACCTGGTGCTCGTGCACCAGCCAACCGCGCTCGCCGAGCCCGGCGCAGACCCGCCGGTCGTACGTGTTGCCGCCGCTGGGCGCCGCCGGGTCGTCGATGTCGCCGGGCAGGACGACGTGCACCGTACGGCGGTGCGGGCCGACGACCCTGGCGGCGTGGGCCGGCGTCGGCCGGCCCGCGTCGATCACAGCGACCGCTCGTAGCTGGCCCAGGCGACGTGTGACTCGTGCAGGGTGACGGTGATGCCGGCCAGCTCACGCGCCCCGGGGCCCAGCTCACCGGCGTGCACCCGATCGGCCAGGCGGTCGGCGACGGTACGGGCCAGCACCTCGGTGGTGGTGTTGATCCCCGCGAACGCGGGCTCGTCGTCGAGGTTGCGGTAGGACAGCTCGCCGACCACCGCCCGCAGCTGCTCGGTGGCCAGGCCGATGTCGACGACGATGCCGTCGGCGTCCAGGTCGGGCCTGCGGAACGTCGCGTCCACCACGAACGTCGCCCCGTGCAGGCGCTGGGCCGGGCCGAACACCTCGCCCCGGAAACTGTGGGCGATCATCATGTGATCCCGAACTGTCACCCTGAACACTGTCACTCCCCGTCGTCGTAGGTGATGAGGTGGCAGAGCGCGGGCAGGTCACCCGTGCTCAGTTGGGCGAGTACGTCGGGCAGCTCGGCGAACCGGGACGCGCCGGTGATCAGCGCGTCGAACGCCGGGTCGTCGAGCAGGTCCAGGGCCAGCGCCAGTCGGTCGGCGTAGCTGCGGCGGCCCCGCCGCGCGGGCGCGACCATGCCGACCTGGCTGCTGCGCACGGTGAGCCGTCGGGAGTGGAACGCCCCGCCCAGCGACACCTGCACCGGGCGGTCGCCGTACCAGCTCAACTCGATCACCGTGCCCTCGGGCGCGAGCAGGTCCAGCGCCTGTTGCAGCCCGGCGGACGTGGCGCTGGCGTGCACGACCAGGTCCCGGTCGCCGGTCGCGTCGCCCGGCCGGGCGAACCGGACACCGAGCGCCCCGGCCACCCCCGCCCGGCGTACGTCGGTGTCGATCAGCTCGACGTCCACGCCGGGGAAACGCGCCAGCAGCGCCGCGACGCAGCAGCCCACCATGCCCGCGCCGACCACGCTGACCCGGTCGCCGACCAGGGGCGCGGCGTCCCACAGGGCGTTCACGGCGGTCTCGACGGTGCCGGCGAGCACCGCGCGGGCGGGCGGCACGTCGTCCGGCACCGGGACGACGGCGGTCGCCGGCACGACGTACGCGCTCTGGTGCGGGTGCAGGCAGAACACCGTACGCCCGAGCAGCTCCGGCGGACCCTCTTCGACCACGCCGACGCTGAGGTAGCCGTACTTCACCGGGCCGGGGAAGTCACCCTCCTGGAACGGGGCGCGCATCGACGCGTACTGGTCCACTGGCACCCGGCCGGCGAACACCAGCGTCTCGGTGCCCCGGCTGACGCCGGAGTAGCGGGCCCGCACCAGCACCTCGTCCGGCCCCGGCACGGGCAGCGACACCGGCCGGATCTCCGCCGCGCCGGGCTCGCGCACCCAGCAGGCGTACGCCTCGCGGATCACCCTCGCACACCTCACCTTTTGTCCCGGTCGAACCGAACGGCCCTGATTTCCGTGTTCCCTGTCGGGGTCGTCGATCATAAACACGGAGGTACGGTGCCCACAGTTCGAAGCGGTCCGGTGATCGGGCTGAGCGCCCAGTTGGTCGTGCTGGCGGCACTGGCCGCCACCGTGGGTCTGAGCACGGCGGGCTGGCTGGCCGGCGCCGGCTACGCCGCGCTCACCTGCCTCGCGTTGAGCCGGGGCCTGCACCTGTCCGGCGCGTCGCGGCTCGGCCCCGCCGACCGGGTGACGCTGACCCGGGCCGTTCTGGTCGGCGCGGTCACCGCGCTGGTGGTGGACTCGTTCGGCCACCCGACGCCGGTGGGGCTGCTGGTCGCGCTGAGCGCGGTGGCCCTGCTGCTGGACGCGGTGGACGGTCAGGTCGCCCGGCGCACCGGCACGGTCAGCGCGCTCGGGGCCCGCTTCGACATGGAGGTCGACGCGTTCCTCATCCTGGTCCTGAGCGTGTACGTCGCCCCGGCGGCGGGGAGCTGGGTGCTGGCCATCGGCGCGATGCGGTACGCCTTCGTCGCGGCCAGCGCCGTGCTGCCCTGGCTGCGCGGTACGTTGCCGCCGCGCTACTGGCGCAAGGTGGTGGCCGCCGCGCAGGGCGTGTTGTTGGCGGTCGCTGCCGCGCGGGTGCTGCCGGAGCCGTGGACCACAGTGGTCCTGGTGACGGCGTTGACGCTGCTTGTCGAGTCGTTCGGCCGGGACGTGGCCTGGCTGCGGCGTCGCCGCCCGGCCCCTCGGCGGTCCCACCCGCTGCCGGTCGTGGCGATCACCACCGCGCCCGCCCCACCGCCGAGCACCCCGATCGCCGCGCCGGTGGCGGTGCCCCTGCTGCCGCTGGGCGGGCACGCACCCGTCGTCGTACCGCCGCTGCTGCCGGTGCCCACGCCCGCGCTGGCGGCCCGCTCGGGCGGTACGGTCCACTCCGACTGGAGGCAGTGATGACCCTTCCCGCCCGACTGCGCCGGCTGACCGGCCGGCGACGCCCGAGCCCCGCGTCGAGCGGTGACGCTTCGGCGCGTACGCCAGTGGTGTCGTCGGTGCCGCGCGGCCGTGCGCGGCGGACGCTGGGGCGGGTGGGCACGGTGCTGGCGGTTCTGCTGGTGTACGCCGTCCTGGTCGGCCCGGACCGGCTCGGCGAGCTGACGCCCGGCGCGTTCGTGCGGATCCCGCTGGAGGGTCTGCTGGTCGCGGCGCTGCTGCTGGCGCTGCCGCCGCGACCACGGCGGGTGGTGGTGGCCGTGCTCGGGCCGCTGCTGGGTCTGCTGGCCATCGTGAAGCTCGCCGACCTGGGTTTTCGCACGGCCCTCGACCGGCCGTTCGATCTGGTGCTGGACTGGCTGCTGCTGGACGACGCGTTCGGTTTCGTGCGGGATTCGGCGGGGCGGGCCGGCGCGATCGGCGCGGTGGTCGGCGTCGTCCTGCTGGTCGGTGTGCTGCTGCTCGCGACGACCGCGGCGGTGCGGCGGCTGGCGGCGCTGCTGGTCGGCCACGAGCGGGTGGCGACCCGGGCGGTGGCCGCCCTGACCGTGGCCTGGGTCCTCTGCGCCGTCGTCGGCGTGCGGATCGTCCCGGGCGTGCCGGTTGCCGACGCCGGGACCACCGCGCTGGTCGGCGCGCACGCCGAGCAGGTGGACGCGCGGCTGCACGACCGGGAACGGTTCACCGCCCAGATCGACGCCGACCCGTTCCAGGACGTCCCGGGTGACCAGCTGCTGACCGGGCTGCGCGGCAAGGACGTCGTCCTCGCCTTCGTGGAGAGCTACGGGCGCGACGCCGTCGAGGATCCGCAGCTGGCGCCGCAGGTCAACGCGGTGCTGGACACCGGCACCGAGCGGCTGCGCGCGGCCGGGTACGGCGCGCGCAGCGGCTTTCTCACCTCCCCCACCTTCGGCGGGGGCAGTTGGTTGGCGCACGACACGCTGCTGTCCGGTCTGTGGACGGACAACGAGCAGCGGCACCGGAGCCTGCTGGCCAGCGACCGGCTCACCCTCAACGGCGCGTTCCGCCGGGCAGGCTGGCAGACCGTCGGGGTGCTGCCGGCGGCCACCCAGCCGTGGCCGGAGCAGGGCTTCTTCTCGTACGACAGGTACTACGACGCCGAGGCGCTGGGCTACCGGGGCCCGAAGTTCAGCTACGCGCCGATGCCCGACCAGTACACGCTGTCGTTCTTCCAGCGGCGGGTGCGCGCCGGCGCGGACCGTCCGATCATGGCGGAGATTCCGCTGATCTCCAGCCACTCACCGTGGACGGCGGTGCCCCGCATGATCGGCTGGGACGAGGTGGGCGACGGTTCGATCTACCACGGCGACTCCGGCGCGAAGGACGACGGCGACGCCGACGACCGGGACACCGGCCGGATCCGGGCCGGCTACCGCCAGGCCGTCGCCTACTCGCTCCAGGCCCTGATCTCCTACGTCCAGACCTACGGTGACGACGATCTGGTGCTGGTCTTCCTCGGCGATCACCAGCCGGCCCCGGTGGTGACCGGCGAGGGCGCCAGTCGGGACGTGCCGATCACCATCGTGGCCCGCGACCCGGCGGTGCTGGACCGGGTTAGCGGCTGGGGTTGGCAGGACGGCCTGCGCCCGGGCCCGCAGGCTCCGGTGTGGCCCATGGACACCTTCCGGGACCGGTTCCTGACCACCTTCGGGCCGTCGACGCCACCGATCGCCGCCCCACGCTGACCCACTACCAGCGGTTGCGTGCCTCCTCGGCCCAGCCGACGAGCCCGTCGAGGCGCACAGTCGTACCGTCGTCCGTCGTCGCCCAGCCGGAGAAGTGCCCGAAACACTGGTGCGTCTCGTTCGCGACGACACCCAGGTTGGTGCGGGCCACCTTCTCGTGGAACGGCTGAAACTCGGCCTCGACCCGTTCCCCGCTGATCCGCCAGGGGCGGAGCCAGTCGGACCTGTCGTACGTCCAGCGCAATTCCTCGCCGATCTTGTGCAGGCGGCCGTCGACGAACAGGCCGTTCTCGGTGACCCCGGTGCCGTCGGTCCACTGACCGCCGAGTTGGATCGCCCGTCCCGGCGCGGCGCCGGCGGCCCAGTTCCACGCGATCGAGTACGGCCACCTGCCGCGCCCGTGGTCCAGCACGGCGAACGCGTCGGGTCCGCCGATCTCGTACGTCCGGCCGTGCAGGTCCAGCGTGCCGAGGACCGGGCGGCCGACGTCCTTGACCGTGTACTGGAATCGCGTGGGGCTCCACGGCACGACCACGCCGAGCGACTCGTGACCGGCCGGCAACGGCACGTCCACCGCCAGCCGTACGCCGGGGGCACTCGCCGAGATGGCGGTGCCGTCCGGGCGCTGGGTGATCCGGATCGCCAGGTCACCGCCCCGCGCTCCCGCTTCGCCCACGCCGCACCGTGGCGGGAGCGTCGTCCCCCGCGCCAGCGGGATCACCACGTCGGCCCTCGTCTCGGTGCCACTATCCCGGTCGAGCACGTAGACGCTGTGCACACCGGCGTAGTCCAGCGACGAGGCGACCAGCCCGACGATGTGCCGTGGGGTCACGATGCCCCAGTACTCCCACCGCTTGGTCCGGCCCCAGCCGCGCAGGTTCGCGGTGTGCAGGGGTCGGCGGGTCCAGCCCACCGCCGCGGGATTGAGCCGCCCGTTCCGTTGGCACAGATCGACAGGTGAGAGCAGCTCACGTTCGTGCGTCACGACGTGCACGATATCCCCCGCCGCTCTCGGCGAGCACTTGACGAAGATATTGATGCGCCCTACGGTCATACGACATCAGACATTGGATGTCCGATTAACTGACTCTCCCTGGGACTCCACAGTGGATATCCAGGCGAAGCGACAGTGTCACGGACGTCGGCGTCCCTGGCGCCCTGCATCCCCTCGAAGGAACCGGACCCCATGAAGCTGTCTGCCCTCGGCCGCATCGCTCTGGCCACAGGCATCGCCGTGCTGACCACCGCCATGCTCCCCGGCACCCCCGCGTCCGCCGCACCGGTGAAGAGAAAGATCCTCCCCGTCCTGGTGGAGTTCAACGACGCGTCCTTCCAGTTCCCGGACAAGGTGAAGGCGTCCACGCCGGACACCTACTTCGGGGCGAAGAGCGACTCGGCCGCGTCGTTCCTGTCCGAGGTCTCGCGCGGGCAGTACACGGTGGTACCCGCCATCAAGGAGCAGTTCCTCGGCCCGATCAAGCTGGACCTGAGCGCCGCCGGCTGCCCACAGGGCAAGATCAACCAGATGACCCGGGACGAACTCGCCAAACGAGGACTGGTCGCGGGCAAGGACTACGAAAGCCTCTCGATCGTCTTTCCGGCACAGAAGACCGAATGCCCCTGGGCCGGCCTCGCGACCCTGCCCGGCCCGACCACCTGGATCAACCTGTACGGCACCGCCAGTGGCATCGACGTCGTCGGCCACGAACTCGGGCACAACCTGGGCTTCGGTCACCAGGGTCGCGTCCAGTGCACGGGCGGCAACCTGGGCGCGTGCAAGGAGGCGGGCGCCAGCCACACGAGCATCATGGCCGGCGGGTACCGGCCGGCCGGCTTCTCCGCGCCGGAGATGATCCGTGCCGGATGGCTCGGCGGCGGGGCATCAGTCAAGGTCACCAAGTCCGGCGTCTACACGCTGCGCTCCCTGCACGGCAAGGGCAGCGGAGTCCGCGTCCTGGACATCGCCCTGGGCGGCGACCGGCTCGTCATCGAGTACCGCCATGCGGCCGGCAACTTCGACGCGAAGCTCGAGGGCGTGCACGCCTACCGCGTCCCCAAGGGCTCCTACGGCTCCTCGTCCCTCATCGACACCACGACGGCGAACAAGACCGCCGCCAACAACGCACCGCCCAACACGGACGCCATCACGAAACTGACGGACAAGGCGAGCAAGCTGTCCGTCGCCGTCGTCTCCTCCGGCGGCGGCCAGGCCAAGGTCAAGGTCGCGCTCAACGGCGACTCGCTGGCCTCCCTCGACCCGTCCCCCTCGAAGTCCGCTACCCCGACCCCCAGCGCCGTCACCCCCACCCCCAGCGCGAGCGCCGCCACCGAGGCCATGGGCGACAGCTCCGAACCGGTGACCGAGACCGGCCCGGAGGAGCTCACCGCCGCCGCCGAGGACAGCTCGACGGCCCTGCCGCTCGCCGCCGCCGGAGGCGGTGCCGCGCTGCTGGCTGTCGGCCTGGCATTCCTGTTCACCAAGCGCCGTCACCGCAGGCGCCACTGATTAGCCGGTCGGGCCCCGGACGTCCACGCCGGCGTCCGGGGCCCGACGCGCTGCCGCCGCCGTCCTGGCACCGACGTCGTGCGCAGGCACGCCGCGCGACCGGCGCGCTGACCACCGGCCGACGGTCAGTCGAACTCCTCGACGTACTCCTCGGTGGGGCCCAGCTCGGGCCGGTCGCGCAACTCCAGGACCGAGCCGAGCCGGTCGGTCTCCAGGACGACAACCGTGTTCTCGCCGCTGCGCAGCAGCGGTGCCGGACAGTAGAGGGTGACCTGCGGGCCGATGTCCCAGTAGCGGCCGAGCAGGAACCCGTTGACCCAGACCAGGCCGTGCACGGAGCCGGGCAGGGCCAGGAAGGTGTCAGCGGGCTCGTCGAGGCGCACCGTCGCGACGGCGAAGCCGGCACCGGTGCTGGCCGGTCCGGCACCCGCCGCACGGCGCAGGTCGTCAGGTGTCCACTCGGTCAGGGCGACAGCCGAGCTCGTCCAGCCGTGCACCATCCGGCGATCGACGAGCACGGGGCCGAGCAGGCCCTTGTGCTGTCCGACCAACGGGCCGTAGTTGACGCGGCCCAGGTTCTCCACCAGGACCTCCAGGCGCACGGCCGCCCCGGTGCCGTGAATCGGTATCTCCGGATGCGCACCGTCGGCCACCCCGATCGGCACGCCGTCGGCAAGGACGACGGCCCGGTCGCGTACGTCGGTCAGGATGATCGTGTGCTCGCCCGGGGGGATCTTCGGGTGGGCGGTGAGCAGCACCATCCCGGCGTCCAGGCCGAGCTGTTCGAAGGTGGCCGGCCGGGGCCCGGTCGACTCCGGCGCCGGCACCGCACGCAGGCCGGCGATCAGGTCGGCGTGGTGGGTCAACGGCACCCGCGCCGGCGCGAGGACCGGCATCCGCTCGGGTACCCGCAGCGGCCCGGTGGCGCCGAGCGCCCGGCGCATGGCGTGGAACTTCGCGGTGAGTGTCCCGTCCTCGGCGATCGGCGCGTCGGAGTCGTAGCTGGTGATGGTGGGCTGGAGCCTGCCTCGTTCCGCGTTGGCGCCGGCCCAGAGCCCGAAGTTGGTGCCGCCGTGCGCCATGTAGAGGCTGACGCTTCCGCTCTCGGCGATGATGGCGTCCAGAGTGCGGACCGCGCTGTCCACTGCGCGGACGTGGTGCCGCTCGCCCCAGTGGTCGAACCAGCCGTTCCAGTACTCGGCGACCACGAACGGTTCGTCGGGTCGGCGCTGGGCGAACAGGGCACGGGCGGCCTCGGGCTTCGAGCCGAGGGTGGCGGCGGCGAGCGTGCCCGGCACCGTACCCGCGTCGTGCATCAGCTCGGTGGGGCCGTCGGCGGTGAACAGCAGCTCGGTGATACCGCGGTCGAGCAGGGCGGCGCGGTTCCACAGCAGGTACGCCTCGTCGTCGCCGTAGCTGCCGTACTCGTTCTCGACCTGCACGGCCACGACCGGCCCACCGGCGTGTGCCTGGTGCCGCGCGATGCGGGGTATGAGTTCGTCGAACCACCGCCCGACCGGCCCGGTGAACGCCGGGTCGGAGGTGCGCAGGGCCACGTCGCGGGCGGTGAGCCAGGCCGGCAGTCCACCGTTGGACCACTCCGCGCAGATGTACGGGCCGGGCCGCAGGACGACGTCGAGACCCTCCTCGCCGGCGAGCGCGATGAACGCCTCGAGGTCGCGCCACCCGTCGAAGCGCGGCGCGCGATCGGCGTACGGCTGGTGGAAGTTCCAGGGCACGTACGTGTCGAGGGTGTTCAGACCCAGGTCGGCGAGCCGCCGGATCCGGTCGCGCCACAACTCGGGGTGGACCCGGAAGTAGTGCAGGGCGCCGGACAGGATGCGGTGCGGGACTCCGTGCCGGTAGAGCTGGCGGTCGTGCCAGCCGAGTGCGGGAGAGGGTCTCGTCGGCGGCGCTACCGCGCTGCCCCGCCGGGTGGTCTCGATCATGGTGGCAGCCTATGTTACCCGTGCCATTCGTAACAATGCCGGTAGGATGCGCCCGTAGCACGTTCCGGGAGGGCGACGGGGATGACCGAGGCGACAATGAGTGGCAAGCAGCCGAGCATGGCTGACGTGGCACGGGCCGCCGGCGTGTCGGCACAGACGGTCTCGCGCACCCTGCGCGACTCACCGAACGTCAACGCCGAGACCCGTCGGCGCGTGCTCACCGCCGTCGAGCAGCTCCGATACCGGTACAACGGCGCCCCCCGGCTGCTGTCGTCCGGGCGCAGCTTCACCCTCGGCCTGGTCCTGCTCCAGGCCGGCGGCTACTACTCGCGCTCCGCGGTGACCGCCGGGGTGGAGGCCGCGGCCGGGCAGGCGGGCTACTCGGTGAGCATCGCGACCCTCGCCGAGCTGGACACCGCCATGATGGAAAAGTCCCTGCTCAAGCTGTCCGACCAGGGCGTCGACGGCATCATCATCGCGGTCCCGCTGATCTCCGTGACCCAGCGGATGGAGGACATCACCCGGGACATCCCCACCGTCACTGTCGACGGCTCGCGCACCACAGGTGCGCGGGTGCTGGGCATCGACCAGCACGAGGCCGGGCGCATCGCCACCCAGCACCTGCTCGACGCCGGGCACCGCCAGGTGTGGCACGTGGCCGGGCCGGACGAGTGGATCGAGGCACGGCAGCGCCGGCAGGGCTGGCAGGAGTGTCTGACCACCGCCGGGATCGACGCGCCGCCAGCGCTCGAGGGCGACTGGTCGCCCGAATCCGGTTACCGCCAGGGGCAGATCCTCGCGATGATTCCCGAGGTCACGGCCATTTTCGTGGCCAGTGACGAGATGGCGTTCGGCGTGATCAGGGCGTTGCGCGAGCGCGGCCGGTCGGTGCCTGCGGACGTGTCGATAGTGAGCGTGGACGACATCGAGCTGGCGGCGTACTGCCACCCGCCCCTCACCACTGTCCGCCAGGACTTCTACCGCTCCGGGGCGGCCGCCGTCGCGCTCCTTCTGGGCAGCGAGGGCGCCGGCGAATCGGTGGCGCAGCCGAGCCTCATCGTCCGGGAGTCGACCGCCGCACCGCGGTCCCGCTGACCCCTGAGCGCCTCCGCGCTGTTGGCACATCGTTCTTGACGACTCATGTTACGGGTGCCACAGTAACAACGCGAGGCCCGCCCGCGATCTTGTGGGCCGATGCCGTGCCTCGTCCACGCCGCTCAATTCCGCACCGCCGTGTGCACCGCCCTTGGAGGCCCCCCACCATGTTGAGACGACCAATCGTCCTTGCGGTCGCCGCGGCGACAGCGCTGAGCCTGCTCGCCGGCTGTTCCGGAGGGAACGACGACGCCGACGGCAAGAAGACGCTGAAGATCGCGGCTTTCGAGGGCGGTTACGGCCGGGACATGTACGTCCAGGTCGTCGATGCCTACAGGGCGAAGCACCCCGACGTGGATGTGCAGCTGCAGCTCTCGAAGACCCTTGAGGACGAGATCAGCCCCAACATGAAGGCTGGCAAGTTCCCCGACGTCGTGGTGCTGCCCCAGGGCCGCAAGGCCGCGCTCGCCGAGACTCTGGTCAAGGACAAGGCGCTGGAGGACCTCACCGGCGTTCTGGACATGACAGTGCCGGGCGAGCAGTCCACAGTGCGGTCCAAGCTCGCCGACGGGATCGTCGGCAATCTCAGCACCAACCCGTACAACGACGACAAGACCTACCTGATGCCGATGTACTACGCGCCGACCGGCCTGGTCTACAACAAGGGTCTCTTCGCGCAGAAGGGTTGGCAGGTCCCGACCATCTGGGACGACATGTTCAAGCTCGGCGACGCCGCCAAGGCCGAGGGCATCGCGCTGTTCACGTACCCGACCGCGGGTTACCTGGACTCGTTCTTCTTCGCCCTGCTCGCCGATGTCGGCGGTGAGCAGTTCTACAAGGAGGCGATGACCTACTCCGAGGGTGTCTGGAAGACCGCCCAGGCACGCCAGGTCCTGGACATCACCGCCAAGCTGCTGACCTACGCGGCGAAGACCACCGTCGGGTACGCGAACGAGCAGGACTTCACCAAGAACCAGCAGTCTCTGCTCGACAACAAGACGCTGTTCATGCCGAACGGCACGTGGGTCGTCGGCGAGATGAAGGACGCGCCGCGTGCCACGGGCTTCGAGTGGGCGATGGCCCCGCTGCCGGCGGTCACCGCCGGTGGCAAGCGCTACCTGACCACCATCGTCGAGTCGGCCTGGGTGCCGAGCGGCGCCCAGAACAAGGACGCCGCGAAGGACTTCGTCGCGTACCTCTACTCCGACGAGGCCGCCGGCATCTTCGCCAAGGCCAACGCGATCCAGCCGATCAAGGGCATCGCCTCGACGCTGCCCGCCGAGATCGCGCCGTTCTACCAGCTCTACGAGGACCCGAGCATCACCGCCCTGGTCGGTGGCTTCGCCAGCACGGCCCCCGTCGAGGGCGTGAACATCAAGGGCACGCTCTTCGACACCGCGAACAGCATCATCAGCGGCGACAAGACCGTCGACCAGTGGCAGACCGCCCTGAACGACGCCAGCGAGAAGTTGCGGCAGGCGGGCAAGTGACACCCGGCGGCAGCCCGGGATCCGGGCTGCCGCCGTTCCCTTCCCCCTGCGAGAGCCAAGGACTGGTCACGGTGACGACGACCCTCACTCCACCAACCCCGGGCGCCAGCAAACGTGCGCCCGGTCGATCCCCGACGTCGACGCGCGGTGGCGCCGCGCGTGGCCGGCGCGGCGACGGCCGGTTCGTCGCCGTCTGCCTGCTGCCGGCGCTGGCACTGTTCGCGCTGTTCATGATCTGGCCGACGGTGAGCGTGTTCCGGATGTCGCTCTACACCTGGAGCGGCTTCTCGACGCAGATGCGGTTCGTCGGCCTGGACAACTTCAGCAAGCTGCTCGACGACGAGCAGTTCCTGCGCGCGTTCCAGAACACCGTCGCGCTGCTCGTCGTCGTGACAGTGGTGACGATGGGGATGGGCCTGTTCCTCGCGGCCGTCATGACCCGGCAGAAGCTGCGCGGCCACACCTTCTACCGGTTCGTGCTCTACGTCCCGAACGTGCTCTCGGTAGTGGTCATCGCGGCCATTTTCTCGGCCGTCTACGACCAGGAGAACGGCCTGCTCAACGGCACACTCCGGCTGCTCTCGCTGGACGGCCTGCAACAGGTGTGGCTGGGTGACCAGAAGCTGGTGCTCTACTCGGTCGCGACAGCGATGCTGTGGCAGTCGCTGGGCTACTACATGGTCATCTACATGTCGAGCATGGCGAGCATTCCGGAGGAGCTGTACGAGGCCTCGGCGCTCGACGGCGCGTCGGCCGCCCGGCAGTTCTTCGCCGTCACGCTGCCGCTGATCTGGCAGAACCTGCGCACGACACTCACCTTCTTCATCCTCAGCGCCGTCAACCTCAGTTTCGTGCTGGTACGGGCGATGACCGGCGGCGGTCCGGACGGCGCCTCAGAGGTGCTGCTCAGTTACATGTACAAGCAGGCGTACACCAACTCGGCCTACGGCTACGGCATGGCCATCGGCGTGGTGATCTTCGCCTTCTCGTTCCTCGTGTCGCTCCTGGTGAGCCGCGCGACCCGGCGTGAGCCCCTCCAGTTCTAGAGGACACTTCCATGACCACGATCAACAAATCCGGTTCGCGGCCCGGCCGTGGCCTCACCCACCTGCTCGTCGGCGGGATCACCCTGCTCATCGTGATCCCCGTCGCCTGGGTGCTGGTGGCCTCGCTCAAGCGCAAGAGCGAGTTCTTCGGCAGCCCCTGGACCCTGCCCGAAGGCCTGCACCTGCGCAACTACGTCGACGCGTTCGGCGGCGCGCACATGGGCCGCTACTTCGCCACCTCGGTACTTGTCACAATGCTCGGCCTGGTCTTCGTGCTGGCGGTCTCGGTGCCGGCGGCGTACGTCGTCGCCAGGTACGAGTTCCGCGGCAAGAGCATCGTCGAGGTGGCGCTGCTCGCCGGGCTCTTCGTCAACGTCAACTACATCGTGGTGCCGATCTTCCTGATGCTCGTCGACTGGGACCGCGCGCTCGTCGACGTGTTCCCGGACGGGTTCTTCCTCGACAACCCGGCGATGCTCGCGCTGGTCTACGCGGCCACCTCGATCCCGTTCACGATCTACCTGCTGAGCGCGTACTTCCGGTCGATTCCGGGGGACTTCGAGGAGGCGGCGCTGCTGGACGGGGCATCCCGCTTTCGGATCATGACGCGGGTGATGCTGCCGATGGCCCGCCCGGCGGTCACCACGGTGATCCTGTTCAACTTCCTGGCGTACTGGAACGACTTCGTCATCGCGCTGACGCTGCTGCCCGGCGAGGGCAAGACGTTGCAGGTCGGCCTGCTCAACCTGATGGCCGCCCAGAAGGCGGCCGCGGACCCCGGGCGGCTCTACGCCGGCATGGTCATCGTCATCGTGCCGGTGCTGCTCCTGTACGCGCTGATCCAGCGCCGCCTGATCCAGGGCATGGCCGCCGGCGGCGTCAAGGGCTGAGGCCCGAGAAAGGGATGTCATGAAGGAACCGACGCCTGTCGTACTGCTCGTCGTCGCCCGGATTCTGGTCGCGCTGGCCTGCGTCGTCACGGTGGTGGTCGTCCGGCCCACTGTCGGCTGGGGAAGCCTCGCGATCATGCTCGTGGCGCTCGCCGTTCTGATCGGTCTTCTCGCGGACTACAACCGCAAGTTCCGGTGACTCGGACCCCCGTCGGCGGACGGGCCCGCAGTCCACCGGTTCCGTCGCCGGCGTCATCTCCCGGTCGTGCGCGCCGGACATCTCCCAGGAAGTGAACGACTCCCCCAACCACCCCCACGGTTAGGACTCTCGATGCACCTGTTCAGGTCCTCGTTGGTGGCTTTGACCACGCTAGCCACCGCAGTACTTGTCGCCGCGCCCCCCGCCGCGGCAGCCGCAACGAACTACTACGTCGACTGTTCCGCGAGCACGTCGGGCAGCGGCACCCAGGCCAGCCCCTGGAACAGCTTCACGCCGGTGAACGCCAGGACGTTCGCCGCCGGCGACCAGATCCTGATCCGGCGGGGTACGACCTGCGCCGGTCAGCAGCTCTTCCCCAAGGGTTCCGGCGCTTCCGGGGCACCGATCATCGTCGACGCGTACGGCAGCGGCGCCAAGCCGGTGCTGGCTGGTAACGGTGCGGTCGTCGACGTCGTGAAGCTCTACAACCAGCAGTACTGGGAGATCCGCAACCTGGACATCTCCAACAAGGGTTCGGCGGTCGCCACCCGTCGCGGCGTGCACATCATCCGCGAGAACTCCGGCACCGGCACCTACTACCGGGTGACCGGGCTCAGCGTCCACGACGTCAACGGCAACCAGACCAAGAAGGACGACGACGCCAGCGCCGGCATCTTCTTCGAGGTTCTGGGCTACACCACGCAGACGAAGTTCGACGACGTGCTGATCAACAACAACACGATCGCCACCGTCGACCGCTACGGCATCCACTTCTGGACCCGCTGGATGGTCCGGCCCGAACTGGCCAACCCCAACTGCGGCTCCACCTGCGGCACCTGGCTTCCGCAGACCCGGGTCGTCGTACGCGGCAACACGGTCACCGACATCGGCGGCGACGCCATTGACGTGCACCACACCCAGAGCGCCCTGGTGGAGAACAACCGGGTCGACGGCTTCCGGGTCCGCGAGCCCGCGCAGTGCGCCGCAGGCATCTGGGGCTGGAACATCAACGACGCCCTGTTCCAGTTCAACGAGGTGAGCGGCGGCCGGAGCACCTGTGACGGGCAGGGCCTCGACCTGGACGAGGGCAACATCCGCACCATTTACCAGTACAACTACAGCCACGACAACGAGGGTGGCTTCATCCTGCTGTGCAACGGCGGGGGTTCCACCACCGCGGACAACATCGTGCGCTACAACATCAGCCAGAACGACCGTGGCCAGATCTTCGACCTGGTCTGCGGCAAGCTCACCAACACGAAGATCTACAACAACGTCTTCTACGTCGGCCAGGCGGCCCAGATCATCAACAACGGCAACGGCTCGGCCGGCGCCAACGTGGAGTTCTACAACAACATCTTCTACGTGACCACGACCCAGGCCACCTACAACGCCGGTGCTCTGCTGTTCGACTCCAACGTGTTCTACGGCCAGCACCCGGCCGGCGAGCCCACCGACTCGAACAAGATCACCGCCGACCCGCTGTTCGTCGCGCCGGGCACCGCCACCTCGATCAGTGACGCCGGTGGCTACCGGCTGCGCGCCGGCTCCCCGGCCCTGGCCAGTGGTCAGGCCATGACCAACCCGGGCAGCCGGGACTACTTCGGTGGCGCCGTCACCCAGGGGTGCCGTCCCGACCGGGGCGCCCACCAGCTGAGCACCGTCTGCGTGCCCAGCGCCGGCGTCATCTCCCGCACCGGCTGGTCGCTGAAGTACGTGGACAGCCAGGAGACGACCGCCGAGAACGGCGCCGCGACCAACGCCTTCGACGGGAACCTCAGCACGATCTGGCACACGAAGTACACCGGGGGCAACGCCCCGATGCCCCACGAGATCCAGATCAACCTGGGTGCCAGCTACTCCGTCTCCGGAATCCGCTACCTGCCCCGGCAGGACAGCGGCTCCGGCGCCGCCAACGGGCGCATCGGCCAGTACGAGGTCTACGTCAGCACCGACGGCGCCAACTGGGGTACGGCCGTGGCCACCGGCACCTTCGCCAACAACGCCAGCCAGAAGGAGGTCCGGTTCACCGCCAAGACCGGGCAGTACCTGCGCCTGCGCGCCCTGAGCGAGGTCAACGGCAACCCGTGGACCACCGCCGCGGAGATCTACGCGCTCAACTGACCGGGGCAGACCAGGGAGCCTCCGGCATCGCGCCGGAGGCTCCCTGCGTGCACGCCGCCGGTGACGTTCGCGGGTTTCGGCCCGTTATGTTGCGGACCGCGTTCCACCGGCCCACGGCCGCCCGAGCCAGCGCCTACCGCTCCTCGGCCTTCGCGGGGCGGGCGCGGACGTGCAGCCGCTCCCCCTGCGGCCCGAAGAGGCTGAGCGCCTCGGCGGTGCCGGGGCCGGGATTGAAGAAGAGGTGCGGGACCCGGGTGTCGAACTCGGCCACCTCTCCCGGCGTCAGGATGAGGTCGCGGTCACCGAGCAGCAGGCGCAGCCGGCCCGAGAGCACGTAGAGCCACTCGTACCCCTCGTGGGCTTGTGGGGTCCGCCCCCCGGCGGACGGGTCCGGCGGGAAGATCTGCTTGAACGCCTGGAGGCCGCCCGGTCGGCGGGTCAGCGGCAGGTACGTCACGCCGTGCATGACGATCGGCTTGGGGCGTACGCGGGGGTCGCCGGTGGCCGGGGCGTCCACCAGCTCGTCGAGCGCCACCTGGTACGCCCGCGCGAGCGGAAGCAGCAGTTCCAGGGTGGGTCGGCGGGTGCCGGACTCCAGCCGGGACAGGGTGCTCACCGAGATGCCGGTCAGCTCGGCGAGCTGGGTGAGCGTGGTGCCGCGCTGGTGGCGCAGGGCACGCAGCCGGGGGCCGACGGCCGCCAGCGCGGCGCTGTCCTCGTTTGCCATAACGGCAAGGATACTTGCCACCCGAACGGCTACGACGGATGGTGGGCTCAGCCGACAAGTAGGGGGACATTCCGGTGGACGAGACATATGACGTGGTGGTCGTGGGCGGCGGCGCGGCCGGGCTCAGCGGAGCCCTGGCGCTGAGCCGGGCCCGACGGTCGGTGCTGGTGATCGACTCCGGCGAGCCGCGCAACGCGCCGGCCGACCACGTGCACAACTACCTGGGCCGGGAGGGGACGCCGCCGGGCGAGCTGCTCGCGGCCGGACGCGCCGAGGTGGCCGGGTACGGCGGACAGTTCCGCGCCGGCCGGGTCCAGGCCGCGACCCGCGACGACGGTGGCTTCCGGCTCGCCCTCGACGACGGGGCCTCGGTGCGGGCCCGCCGCCTGCTGGTGGCCACCGGGCTCACCGACGAGCTGCCCGACGTGCCCGGCCTGGCGCAGCGGTGGGGCCGCGACGTGCTGCACTGCCCGTACTGCCACGGCTGGGAGGTGCGGGACCAGCGGGTCGGCGTGCTGGCGACCGGGCCGATGTCCGTGCACCAGGCCGAGATGTGGCGGCAGTGGACCTCCGACGTGCTGCTCCTGCTGCACGACGCCCCGACCCCGGACGAGGAGACGGCCGAGCGGCTGGCCGCCCGGGGCATCGCTGTGGTGCCCGGCCCGGTCGCCGCACTGGAGGTCAGCGGGGACGCGCTCAGCGGAGTCCGCCTCGCCGACGGCCGGGTGGTGGCGCTCGACGTGGTGGTGGTCGCGACCCGTACGGCGCCCCGCGCCGACCTGCTGGTGGGGCTCGGCCTGGCCCCGGAGGAGGTGACGATGGGTGGGCACGTGGTCGGCACCCAGATCCCGGCCGACGCGACCGGGGCGACGACAGTTCCTGGGGTGTGGGTGGCCGGTAACGTGGCCGACCTGCGCGGTCAGGTCATCACCTCGGCCGCCGCCGGGCTCATGGCCGGGGCGGCGATCAACGCCGACCTGATCGCCGAGGACACCCGCGACGCGGTGGCCGCGTACCGGCAGTTGGTGGCCACCACCTTCGAGGAGCCGGCGTGGGAGGAGCGCTACCAGTCCAAGCCGGCCGTCTGGAGTGGACGCCCAAATCCGCAACTTGTCGCCGAGGCCGCGGACCTGGCCCCGGGGCGGGCGCTGGAGGTGGGCAGCGGCGAGGGCGCCGACGCGGTCTGGCTGGCCGAGCGCGGCTGGCGGGTGACCGCGGTGGACATCTCGACCACCGCGCTGACCCGGGCCGCCGAGCACGCCGAGACCGCAGGGGTGGCCGACCGGATCGAGTTCACGCACACCGACCTGCGCGACAAGCCGCCCGCCGAGGAGGCGTACGACCTGGTGTCGGCGCAGTTCATGCACCTGCCCCCGACGCAGCGGCGGGAGTTGTTCGCCCGGCTGGCCGACGCGGTGGCCCCGGGCGGCGTGCTGCTGATCGTCGGGCACCACCCGTCGGACCTGTGGACGTCGGGGCACCGGATGCACATGCCCGACATGATGTACACCGCCGAGGACGTGGCCGCCTCGCTGGACCCGACGCGGTGGGACGTGCTCGTCACCGACACCCGCCCCCGTCCCGGACCGCACGACGTCGTCCACCACGACGCGGTCCTGCTGGCCCGCCGCCGCTGAGCCCGCGTCGATCATGGAGTCGTGGTGGACGACAAGAGCCGCGGATCAGGGCTTTCCGGGCACCACGGCTCCATGATCGACCAAGGAGCGGGGCGGAGGCGGGGCGGGCCTTCGCACGGGGGTGGGCTCGGCGGTAGCGTTGCGCCACACTCACGGCCCGCAGGGGCGGTTGACCGCCGACCCTGACGCCCCGATCGTACGGAGGATGGTGCATGTCCATCGGCGCTGAGCCGCTCGCAGCACGCGACGACGCGGCCTCGCGGCCGAGCTTCGAGCTCACCCTGCGCGGCTACGACAAACGCCAGGTGGACCGACACCTGGAGCAGCTCGACGGCCAGATCGCGATGCTCAGCGGCGAGCACGGACGCTCCGCGGTGCGGGTTCGTGAGCTGACCGCCGAGGTGCAGCGGCTGCGCGCCGAGCTGGCCGAGCTGCACGAGCAGCCGGTGCAGGTGGACCGCGCCTCGTTCCAGGATCTGGGCCCGATGGTCGGCGAGATTCTGACCCTCGCCGAGAAGCAGGCCGCCCTCATCACCGAGTCGGCCAGCGACCGGGCCAACGAGCTGCGCACCGAGGCCGAGCAGATCCTCGCCGACACCCGCGAGCGGGCCGCGCAGGCACGCCACGACCTGTCGGAGGAGCTGGCCGCGCGACGCGCCGAGCAGGAGCAGGCGTACGAGGAGCGGCGTGCCGTGGCCGAGGCCGAGCTGACCGCGATCCGGGAGCGCGCCGAGCAGTTGCGGGCCGACGGCGAGGCCGCGCACGAGCGCGCCCAGCACGAGGCGAAGCGCACCACCGAACAGAGCGCTCAGCAGCTCAACCAGACCCGGGTCGCCGCCGATGCCCTGATGAAGTCGGCCCGCACCCAGATCCAGCAGGAGGTCCAGGCCGCCCGGGCCAAGAACCAGCAGGAGATGGCCCAGTGGCAGGCCGGGGTGGAGCGCGAGGTCGCCGAGCGACGCAGCGCCGCCGAGCAGGAGATCGCCGAGTTGCAGGCCGCGGCCCAGGAGGAGCTGGCCGAGCAGCGCAGCTCCACCGAGCAGCAGATCGCCGCGCTGCTGGCCGAGGCGCAGCAGCACGTGACCGAGCTGCGTAACCGGGCCGACGAGCAGGCGGCCAGCCACCAGGAGCAGCTGACCGCGCTCCAGCAGGAGATCGAGGAGCGCCGGCAGGAGTCGGACCAGCTGCACGCCGAGCTGGAGACCGCCCAGCAGCAGCTCGCGGAGGTCCGCCACGAGGGCGAGACCCTGGAGAACGAGCTGTCCCGCCTCCAGCAGCGGTTGAGCGAGGTGCGTCGGGACCTGACCGCCGAGGCGACCCGGCTGGACGAGGCGCGACGGGCCGGAGATTCCGCCGAGCGGCACGCCAAGGAGGTCCGCGCCCGGGTGCAGCGCGAGGCGAAGCGGGTGGCCGACCTGGCCGCCGCCGCCGTGATGGCCGCCGCGGCCGGCGGCACGGAGACCGCCGAGTACCCGATGGTCGGCTCCCGGTCGAACCCGTCCCGCACGAATGTGGAGCTGCTCCCCGTGGACCGGCCCGCGAACGATCGCGCCGAGGCCGACCGCGTGGACGCCGACCGCGCCGACACCGACCGGACCGACACCGACCGGACCGACGCGGACGACACCCGGGCCGAGGTCGAGCACGCCGACGCCGAGCACGGCAACGGTCGGCACGCCGACGCCGAACACGCCAACGGTCAGCACGCCGACGCCGAGCACGCCAACGGTCAGCACGTCGGTGTCGACCACGCCGACGGCGAGCGGCCCGGTCGGCCGCCCCTGCGGTACCCGGTGGAGCCGGCCGATCAGACGGCCACGTCGGGGTCGCCCACCAACGACGCCGAGCGGATCTTCACGCGGCCCGAGCCGCCGACGCCCGTACCGTTCCTGGCCTTCGGACAGCCGGTCAGCGACAACGGCACCGCCCGGCACTGACCTCGTCGGCGACTGGCCCCGGGCCCACGCACAGCTGCGCGTGGGCCCGGCGTCACGGTTCGGCGCCCGGCCAGGCCGGCCCGTCGTCGACGGTGGCCTACACCGGATCTGCACGCCGCGTTCGCGATACGCCCACAATCCGCTGTTTGGATGGGCCGATGAGCCACCACCCGAATGCGACGCCCACCGCCGCCGATCAGATCGCGTACCTCGACACGGCCGCGGCCACCGCTGTCGGACGCGACTACAAGAGGCGTGCCCTCGACGCCCTCGATCTGCGGCCGGGGCACACGGTGGTGGACGTCGGCTGCGGCCCGGGGACCGACCTCGGACGGCTTGCCGACGCCGTCCAGGCCGGCGGCCGGGTTGTCGGAGTCGACAGTGACGCGCGGATGCTCGCCGAGGCCGGTCGGCGGCTGGCCGACCGGCCGACGATCGGCCTGCGCGCGGGCGACGCGCACGCGCTTCCGCTGGACGACACCAGCATGGACCGGGCCCGGATCGACCGGGTCCTCATGCACGTCGCGGATCCCGCGATGGTGCTGAGGGAGGTTCGTCGGGTGCTGCGCCCGGGTGGTGTGCTCGCGCTGACCGAGCCGGACTGGGACACCCTCGCGGTCGCCGACGAGGACGTGCGGACGAGCCGCGGCTTCGCCCGCTTCGTCGCGGGGCGGGTGCGGAACGCTACTGTCGGACGGGAGCTGGTCCGGCTGTCGGCGCGGGCTGGCCTGCGGGTGAGATCGGTCGAGGCGATCGCCGTCGTCTTTCGGGACTTCGACACGGCGGACCGGATCCTGGGGCTGCGGCGCAATTCGGCCCGCGCCGTCGCGGCCGGCGAGCTGACCGACGCGGACGTTCAGCCGTGGCTGCGACGTCTCACGGACGGTCCCCTGCTGGCGGGGTTCACCCTGTACCTGGTCACGGCCGAAGCCTGACGCCGCGCGGCGGGCCGGTCCCGACTCGGCGCCGCCCCGTCGTCGGGCACGACGCACCGGGGACGATTCTGCACCGAACCATCCCGAACGTGGCGCCGGAGCTGGCAGGCTGGGTTGGCCGACACGCACCGACCGCCGCTGGCCCGACTGGCGACCCAGGAGCGCCTCGTGGCCGGAAGGAGCGCCAGTGACCGACCAACCGGAGGACTTCGACCTGCTCGTCGTGGGCGGCGGCAAGGCCGGCAAGACGCTGAGCATGGACGTTGCCCGGTCCGGCCGTCGGGTGGCGATGGTGGAGCGCGGCATGATCGGCGGTAGCTGCATCAACGTCGCGTGCATCCCCACGAAGGCCCTGGTGACGAGCGCGCGGGCGGCCCGCCAGCTGCGCCACGCCGCCGCGCTCGGCGTCGTGGTCGAGGGCGGGCACGTCGACGTGGACCTGCTGCGGGCGCACAAGCAGGACGTCGTCGAGGGCATGGTCGCCGCCAACCGGCAGCAGTTCCTCGACTCGGGCCTGCACCTGGTGATCGGTCAGGCCCGCTTCGTGGCCGCGCGGACCGTGCGGGTGTCACTGGCCGACGGCGACGAACGACTGCTGCGCGGCGACGACGTGGTCGTCAACACGGGCACCCGGCCGTACCTGCCGTCCGTACCCGGAATGGCCGAGGCCGGGGTGCTGACCAGCGACGACCTGCTGCGCCTGGACCGGCTCCCGGCACGACTTGTGGTGCTCGGCGGTGGCACCGTCGGGGTGGAGTTCGCGCAGATGTTCGCGTCGTTCGGCAGCGCGGTGACGGTGATCGAGGGAGGTCCCCAGCTGCTGACCCGGGAGGACCCCGACATCGGCGACGCGATGATGCGGGTCTTCCTCGACGACGGCATCGACGTACGCGTCGGGGTGACTGTCGCCCGGGTCGACCGCGACGCCGACGGTACGGCCCGGATCACGCTCGACGACGGCAGCGTGGTGACCGGTGACGACGTGCTGGTGGCGGCCGGCCGGGCGCCGGTCACCGACGGGCTCGGGCTGGACGCGGCAGGTGTCCGACTCAATGACAGTGGCTTCGTGCTGGTCGACGAGTACCTGCGCACCAGCGCCGAGCGGACGTGGGCGGCCGGGGACGTCGCGGGCAGCCCGCAGTTCACCCACGCCTCTCTCGACGACTATCGGATCATCCGGGCGAACCTGGCCGGTGCGCAGCGCAGCACGGCGGGAAGGCTCATCCCGTACACCGTCTTCACCACCCCGGAGCTGGCGCGGGTCGGTCTCAGCGAGAGCGACGCGCGCCGCGCCGGGTACGACGTCCAGGTGGCCCACCTGCCCGTCGCCGCGATCCCCCGGGCCCGCACCCTGCGCCAGACGCAGGGCATGTGGAAGGCGGTGATCGACGCCCGGACCGACCAGATCCTGGGCGCGGCGCTGCTCGGCGCGGAGGCGGGCGAGGTGATCACGTCGGTGCAGCTGGCAATGCTCGCCGGCATGCCGTGGACCGCGCTGCGGGACGCGGTCATCACGCATCCGACAATGGCCGAGGGCCTCAACCTGCTCTTCGCGTCGCTGACGTCCCGCCCGGTGCGCTGAGCACGTCCCGCCCGGTGCGCTGAGCACGTCCCGCCCGGTGCGCTGAGCACGTCCCGCCGGGCGAGGTCAGCCGGCGATCTCGGCGCGTACCCGTTGCTGGAAGGCACGCGCCTGGGCACCCGTGGGCGGTGGCCCACCGTGTCGCGCGGCGATCGCCCGGCGGATCACCTCATCCGGGTCGCCGGTGTCGACGAGCCGCCGGCCGGCGTCCACCTTGGACAACCACGCACCGTCGCGGTGGCGCACCAGCGAGCGGCAGGCGCCGAGCACCGCGTCCTCCGCGCCGGGCGCGGGCCGGTCGCCCGGTGGCGTCGGCAGGGCCAGCCACCAGGTCAGCGCCTCGATCAGCAGGCGGCGCAGGTCGGCCGGGTCGAGGTCGGCGAAGGCCTCCGCCGCCGGCGGTCCGTGCAGCGCCATCCCGCTCTGGTGCAGGATGCTGCGGTCCAGCCCGTACCAGAACCGGCCGTCGGCGCTCGGGCGGTCCGCCGGGTCGAGGGTGCGGCGGAACGGCATCGCGCGCCCGGTGTTCAGCTCGACCTCGAAGCCGGGCTCGGGGCTGCCGGCCGCGGCCACGGCCCGCTGGTACACGACCAGTTCCAGCCCGCGCGCCGGGCAGGGCAGCGCCTCGTGCCGCAGCCGTGCCACGAGGGTCCGCTTGGCCGCCTCGGTCAGCGGGTCGGCGCAGACCAGCGCCACGTCCACGTCGCTCCGGCCGGGCTGGTACGCGCCGAGTCCCACCGACCCGGCCGCGTACGCCCCGACGAGATCGCCGCCGAGCACGTCCCGGGCGGTGTCAACGAGGTCGTCGAGGTAGCGCCGAAGGGCAGAGTCCACGCCCCATCCTCACCCGTGGGCGCGGGCGCGTCGGCACCGGGCCGGCGGCCCTAACCGGCGTAGAGCAGCAGCAGGCCGGCGACGGTGTACGCGACCATCAGCGCGAGCAGCGGGAGCTGACCGGCCACCGCCCGCGCCCGGGGGAACAGGTACAGGGCGCGGTCGTGAGCGAGCAGCGTCCCGAGCAGGTGCCCGACGATGATGACGGTGATCTGGAGGTTGGCCACCCCGGACGGGGTGACCAGCCCGGTGTGCGGTTGCCAGCCCGCCGTGCCGAACCAGTCCGCCCCGGTGTCACGCGGGTCGGACAGCAGGGCGACGGTGCGTTGACCCTCCAGGATCAGCAGCGAGTAGTAGTGCGCCACCACGTAGCCCACCGCGATCGGCACGATCGAGTGCGCGAGTTCGCGCGGCACCCGCGGCGACTCCGCAGGGTTCGGCGGCCCCGCGGCGTCTGGCGGTCGGGGACCGCCGACGCGGGCGGCGGCGCCGGTGGCGAGCAGGTACGCCACGGCGACGACCCCGATGACCACGATCAGTCCGGCGCTGCCGGTGACCGCCGGGGGCAGGCCGTTCTCCTGGGAGAAGCGCAGCCACGCCGGCGCGTTGGAGAGGCTGTCGAACATGGTCGAGCCGAGTAGCACGATCACCACGGCGACGAGCCCGGGACGGGGCCGCAGTCCGGCGATCCCGTCGAGCGGGTTGCGCCACACCAGCACTCCGTCGGCGGCCCTGCCGATCGGGGCGAGCTGGCCGACGAGCGCGCTGTAGACCTCGAACGGGTCGGCCCGGTCGAACCAGCCCGCGCCGAACAGCGCGGCGCCGCCGAGCATGACCACTGCGTACCCGGCCAGCCACGCGGTGATGACCGGCAGGGTGGCCCGGTCCGGCGCGACCAGTTCCAGCCAGACGAACCCGAACAGGGTGAGCGCGGCCGGCCAGAGGCCCACGCCGGTGGGCAGCTCCCGGACGCCGCGTGCGGGCTCGCGCCGCGCCGCCAGGGCGACGAGCAGGTGCACGGTCCGCAGCGGGTTGACGGCCCGCCAGAGCGGGCCGAACAGCAGCGAGGCGGGTACCAGCCCGACCCAGAGGAGCACGTAGAGCGCGCCGGCCGTCGGATTGTCCGGGGTGTCCGGCCCGCCGAGCAGGCCGACGCAGAACCAGCCGACGGCGAGCAGTCCCAGTGCGCGCAGCGCCCACCGGAACGCGGGGGCGTCGACGAGGCCGGCCAGCCGGTCGGGCAGCGGCCGGCCACCGGCGGCGTCCCGGTCGAGGCGTGGCTCGCGCCAGAGCAGGCCCAGGGCGAGGAACGTGACGACCAGGGTCAGCGCGGCGGCGACGACGAGTTCGGCAAGCGTGATGGGCAGGTCCTGGCGGCCGCCGACGCCGTGCGCCAGCAGCGCGGGAGCGGCGGGCATCCCGCTCAGCGGACGACGAGCTGGAACAGCACCAGCTCGGTCTCGTGCGTCTCCACCTCGAACAGCCCGGTCTTCTCGGCCCGGAACTCCACCGAGCCGGGCGTACCGGCCGGCAGTCGGGCCCCCAGGTCGTAGCCGTGCACGTGCAGTTCGTCGGCGACGTCCGAGGTGACGGTGATCCGGACCAGTTGCCCCTTGGTCACGGTCACCCGGCCGGTGGGCGGGCTGATCCGTCGTTTGGCGATGGTCACGGTGATCTCCCGGTCGGCCCCGGGCGTGCTGGCGGCGGGAGTCGGGCTGTCCGCCGAGGCCGGCGCGGAGGCGCTCGGTGCGGCGGTCGACGTGGCCGGCGTCGAGGGGGCGGCGACGGACGGGTCGTCGTCCTGCCCGCAGCCGGCGGTGAGCAGGGCGCTGAGCAGGCCGGTGACGAAAAGGGCGGTGGGGACGGCGGTGCGGTGGCCACCGGGGGTACGGACGAGCACGGGCGGACTCCGAACGACGCGGGGGGACGGGGTGTCGAGCTGATCGTCGGAGGGTGAACTCTACGTCTTGTTCGGCGGTGGGGAAATGACCATGATGAACGAATGCGATCGAGGCTGGTCACTGTCTGTCACGTTGTGTGCCGTACCGTCGCGGTGCTGGCGGCGCTGCTGGTGGTGTCCCTGGCGCTGCCCGCCGCCCCGGCGTCGGCGCACGGGCAGTTGGCGACCTCCACGCCGCTGACCGGCACCGTCGTCCGTAAGCCCCTGACCCAGATCGGGTTGTACTTCACCGAGAAGCCGGCCGCCAACGCGCACTTCACCCTCACCGGGCCGAACGGGTCACGGGTGGACAGCGGCTGGTCGCACGGCGAGCCGAAGCGGCTGGACAAGCCGGTCCAGGAGTACTTCATGGTCAACGGGGTCTTCGAGCCGCGGCTGTACCACACCGGCTTTCCCGCGATGGTTACCGTCGCGCACTGGCCGGCGAAGGGCCGCTACACCGCCAGCTATCTCACTGTCGCGTCGGACGGCGAAGCGGTGCGGGGCACCGTCACCTTCGACTACCAGGGCCCGAGCACGCCCGCCCCGGCCGGCTGGACGGCACCGACGAACGGCCCCGAGCCCGCCCTCCTCGCCCAGGCCGAGGGCACCCCCTCGGCCTCCGCCGTGCCGGCGGCGACACTCCCGGCGGACGCCACCCCCGCGGCCGCGCCGCCGGCGTCCCCACCGGCGGGAGGTCTTCCGCCCTGGGTGGTGCCCGCCGCCGTCGTCGTGGTCGTCGGCACGATCATCGTCGTGGCAGCCCGTCGCCGGCCGGCGCAACGCGCGTCCGGCGGCACCGCCCGTCCGCGCGGCGCAGCGCCGCGTCCACGGGGTGCGGCGTCGCGTCCGCGCGGTGGAACGGACCGCCGGCCGGCTCGTCGCGGCCGCCGCTAACCCGGACGGGCATCTCCGGGCATTCGGGGACAAGCACCGCGACCTTTCGCACGGACATCGGGAACTTTTGATGTATCGATGCAAAGGCATGGACAGTCAGATCGAAAGCCCTTAATGTCTCGACCCATCAACCCGGTGTTTCCGGATCGTCACTCGTCGGCGTCGAGGACGTTACGGACCGGGCCGGCGGCCACCGCCTCACATCGCTGCACACCGGCCGTCGGTCACTCCTATCCTCTGTGGAGGAACGATGGGCACACCGCTGCTGCGCCGATTCCGCAGTCCCGTCCTGGGCGCGCTCGCGCTCGTCCTCGCCGTCGGTTTCTGGGCCGACCCGGCCGACGCCGCCCCCGAGCAGGAACCGGGCGTCACTCTGCGCGTCTACGACGTCCAGGTGCCGCTCTCCGAGATCTGCACTCTCAAGCCCGCGCAGACCCCGAACGTGGACAAGCTGATGTCCACGATCAACTGGACGTCGCCAGCCGACTTCGGCTTCGACGACAACTTCGTCTCGCAGGTGCTCGGCAACATCACCATCACCCAGGCCGGGAGCTACACCTTCCGGCTCAGCAGTGACGACGGCTCCAAGCTGACCATCGACAACACCGTCGTGATCAACCATGACGGCCTGCACGGCGCCACCCCACCCAAGGAGGGCGCGGTCACCCTCGCGTCCGGGCTGCACCCCCTGCGCATCGACCACTTCGAGCGCACCGGCGGCCAGCAGATCACCCTGGAGTGGCGGACGCCCGGCTCATCGTCCTTCGTCGTCGTGCCCACCTCGGCGCTGAGCACCGACGCCGGAGTCGTGCGGGTCACCGCACCGGGGCGCAAGGAGTGCGAGGGGGTCACCGACTCCCCCGGCGACGGGTTGCCGCTGACCGGCGTGCACCCCGGCTACACGCTCACGAACCTGCGGCCCTCGGGCTTCCAGCCGAAGGTCACCGGGATGGACTGGCTGGCCGACGGCCGGCTGGTCATCAGCACCTGGGGTGGCAGCGACCAGTCCGGCACCTCCCAGGACGGCGAGGTGTACATCATGGGCAACACCGGCGGCGCGACCGGTCCCGGGTCGGTCACCACGAAAAAGATCGCCGGCGGGCTCAAGGAACCGATGGGGCTCAAGGTCGTCGACGGCGTGGTCTACGTGTCGGAGAAACAGCGGCTGACCCGGCTCGTGGACACCACCGGCGACGAGGTGGCCGACCGCCTGGACACCGTCGCCACCTGGCCGTACGGCGGCAAGTTCCACGAGTTCGCGTTCGGTCTGCTCTACCAGGACGGCTCGTTCTACGTGAACCTGTCGGTGTCGATCGACTACGGCGGCGCGACAACGGTGCCGCAGCCCGCCGCCAACCGGGGCACCACCATCAGGGTCAACAAGGACACCGGCGCGGTCAGCTACATCGCCGGCGGGCTGCGGACGCCGCACGGCATCGGCTGGGGTCCGGAGGGCGGCATCTTCGTCACCGACAACCAGGGCGGCTGGCTGCCGTCGTCGAAGCTGGTGCACATCAAGCAGGGGCGCTTCTTCAACCACTACATGACCCCGGCGGGCCCGTTCGACGCCAACCCGGTCACCCCGCCGGTGCTCTGGATGCCGCAGAACGAGATCGCCAACTCCCCCAGCACGCCGCTCTACCTCACCACCGGGCGGTACGCCGGGCAGTTCGTCATCGGCGACGTCACCTACGGCGGCCTCCAGCGCGCGTCGGTGGAGAAGGTCAACGGCGAGTACCAGGGTGCGCTGTTCCGCCTCACCCAGGGCCTGGAGGCGGGCGTCTCCGAGGTCAACCTCGGCCCGGACGGCGCGATCTACGTCGGCGGGCTCGGCGCGGGCGGCAACTGGGGGCAGACCGGCAAGCTGACGTACGGGTTGCAGAAGCTCACCCCGAACAGCGCCAGCACCTTCGAGATGCTGGCCATGCGGGCCACCACCGCCGGTTTCGAGGTGGAGTACACCCAGCCGGTCTCGGCGGAGACCGCCGCCAACCTGGCCGCCCACTACAAGGTCAAGCAGTGGCGGTACGAGGCGACGTCCAACTACGGCGGCCCGAAGATCGACGAGGAGACGTTGACCGTCAGTGGGGCCACCCTCTCGGCGGACGGCCGGAAGGTCACCCTGACCGTCGACGGGCGCAAGGCCGGCCGGGTGGTCTACCTGCGCTCACCCCGCCCGTTCACCTCCACCAGCGGGCAGTCGCTGTGGAGCACCGAGGCGTGGTACACGCTCAACGCCATCCCGGGCGTCACCCCGCCCGGTGGCGGGACCAACCTGGCGCTCAACAAGCCGGCCACCGCGGACAGCTCCTGCTCGACGACCGAGGGGCCGGCCAAGGCCGTCAACGGCAGCGTCACCGGCGGCAACGGCGACAAGTGGTGTTCCAAGGGCACGTCGAAGTACCTCCAGGTGGACCTGGGCGGCAGCTACGCGGTGAACCGGGTGGTGGTGAAGCACGCCGGCGCCGGTGGTGAGGACGCCGCCTGGAACACCCGGGACTTCACCATCGCGTCCAGTCCCGACGGCACGAACTGGACCACCCGGGCCACGGTGACCGGCAACACGGCGAGCACCACGACGCACGACGTCACCGCGCCCGGCGCCCGCTACGTCCGGCTGGCCGTCACCGCGCCGACCAGCACCAGCGACACCGCCGCGCGCATCTACGAGCTGGAGGTGTACGGCAGCGCCGCCAGCGGCGCGGGCAGCATCACCGGCATCGGCGGCAAGTGCCTGGACGTGGACAACGCCGGCACCGCGGACGGCACGAAGGTGCAGTTGTGGACCTGCAACGGCACCGGCGCGCAGTCGTGGAGCCGGTCCGGTGACACGTACCGGGCGCTGGGCAAGTGTCTCGACGTGGACAACGCCGGCACCGCCGACGGCACCAAGGTGCAGTTGTGGACCTGCAACGGCACCGGCTCGCAGGTGTGGCAGCCGCAGTCCGACGGGTCGATCCGCAACCCGCAGTCGGGCAAGGTGTTGCAGGCCGCCGGGGGCGCCAGCGCCGACGGCACCCAGATCCAGATCGGCACGTACGCCGGTGGCGCGCACCAGAAGTGGGTGGTCACCGCGGGCTGACGCCCGGGGCGCGGTCTGGCCGCCGGCCGGTCAGACCGCGCTTTGCGCCGACAGTTGGACGGCCAGGCCGGACACGGCGTCGGTCAGGGGCCGTGCGGCAGGGGTTGGGCCAGTGCGCGCAGGTCCGCCGGGAGTTGGGACAGGGCGTCGGTGAACTCGCGGTGCCCGACCACCCGGTGCATGGTCTGCAGAACCGCTCGTACGCCCCGTTCGGCTCCGGGCCGGTCCGTCCCGGCGCGGTCGGCCACGCGGCGCAGGAACTCGTCGTACCCGAACGCTTCCGGCGGCTCGGCGGCCTTGACCAGCAGTGGGCTCAACTCGGCGGCCAGGTGCGGAGCGAGCGCGGCGGCCTCGCCGCCGCTGAGGCGCTCGGTGAGCGTTTGCAGCACGGCCTCGGTCAGCGGGCGTGCCTGCGCGGGCGGGATGCCCGCCCGTGCCGCGACCTTGTCGACGAACCCCAGATCGGCCATGGTCCCGCCCTTTCCGTTGCCGAGACGCGTGGCTACCCGGGCCGACCGGCGGCAAACCCGAGGGCGTGGGCGTCCGCTTTGCGCATCGAAGGGCTGTGCGAACATGGTTGTCCTTCGTGTCTTGCCCACCCCCGAGCGGAAGGACGCCCCATGGCGGAAATCGCCCCCCTGCCGGCCGCCGACCAGCCCAAGATCGACACCAGCGTGCCGCACTCGGCCCGGATCTGGAACTACTGGTTGGGCGGCAAGGACAACTTCGAGATCGACCGGCTGGCCGGCGAGCAGGTACGCGAGCTGTTCCCCGCGATGATCGAGACCGCCCGCGAGTCACGGGCGTTCCTGTCCCGCGCGGTGCGCTTCCTCGCCGGTGAGGCGGGGATCCGCCAGTTCCTCGACGTCGGCACCGGTCTGCCGACCGCCGACAACACCCACCAGGTGGCCCAGCGGGTCAACCCGCGGAGCCGGGTCGTCTACGTCGACAACGACCCGATGGTGCTGGCCCACGCGCGGGCGCTGCTGGTCGGCAGCCCGGACGGGCTGACCCGCTACATCCACGCCGACCTGCGCGAGCCGGAGGCGGTGCTCCGGCAGGCCGCCGAGCACCTCGACTTCACCGAACCCGTCGCCGTCCTGCTGTTCGGGGTGATGGGCCACGTCGGCGACGACGACGAGGCGGTCGCCATCATCCGCGCCCTGCTCGACGCGGTGCCGTCCGGCAGCTACCTGGCGCTCTCCGACGGCACCGACACCAGCGAGGCCGTCGTCGAGTCGCACCGCCAGTACAACGAGAGCGGCGCGCTGCCGTACCACCTGCGCAGTCCGCAGCGGATCGCCCGGTTCTTCGACGGCCTGGAGCTGGTCGAGCCCGGTCTGGTGCCGTTCACCCACTGGCGGCCCGAGCACGACGGCACCCCGGCACCCCTGGACGGCTACTGCGCCGTCGGCCGCAAGCCCTGACCCGCGCCGCGTGGCGCCGGTGGCGGATCCCGCCGCCGGCGCCACGCGCGCCGAGGTCGGTTCTGTCGGTTGCTCCGCGCCCGGTCAGCCCCGTCTCGTACGGTGGGGTCGGACCGGGTTCACGCCAGCCGCCCGAGGGCGGCCCGTGCCGCAGGAGGAGCAGATGGCTGTCGACCTGCCCGACGTGATCGACAGGTACTTCCGAGCCGTCGGCGACAACGACCTCGACGCCCTCGTCGCCTGCTTCGCGGACACCGCGAGCGTGGCCGACGAGGACCGGCTGTACGACGGCCGACCGTCGATCCGCTCCTGGGCACAGCGGACGGCGGCGGCCTCCTCGTACACTGCCGAACCGTTGCGGGTGACGCCCCAGGCGGGCGACTCGTACCTGGTCAGCACACGGGTGTCGGGTGACTTTCCGGGCAGCCCGATCGAGCTGCGGTACCGGTTCACCCTGCGCGACGGCCTGATCGGTGCCCTGGACATCCGCCCGTAGCGACCACGCGGGTCGCCCGTCAGGAGGAGACGTCGTGGCACGAGTCTGGCTCGTCACCGGTTGCTCGCGAGGGCTCGGCCGGGCGCTCGCCGAAGCTGTGCTGGCCGACGGCGACCGGCTCGTCGCCACCGCCCGCAACCCGGCGCAGCTCGCCGACCTCACCGACCGGTACGGCGACCAGGTCCGGGCGCTCGCGCTCGACGTCACCGATCCCGCCGCCGCCCGGACGGCCGTACAGGGCACGGTGGACGCGTTCGGGAGCCTGGACGTCCTGGTCAACAACGCCGGGTACGCCGACGTGGCCGCGATCGAGGACGTGTCCGAGGAGGCATTCCGGGCGCAGATCGAGGCCAACTTCTTCGGAGTGGTCAACCTGACCCGCGCCGCCCTGCCGGTGCTGCGGGGGCAGGGGCGCGGGCACATCGTGCAGATCTCCAGTGTCGGCGACCGGGTGGCCAGCACCGGGCTGGGCGCCTACCAGTCCGCCAAGTGGGCGGTCGCCGGCTTCTCGGCGGTGCTCGCCACGGAGGTCGCGTCGTTCGGGATCCGGATCACCACGGTCGAGCCGGGCGCGCTGCGCACCGACTGGGCAGGCGCCTCGATGAGCATGTTGCCGGTCAGCGAGCCGTACCGGCCGGTCATCGAGCCGGTCGTGGAGCGGATGCGTCGCACCAGCGGGAACCAGCCCGGCGACCCCACCCGGGCCGCCCAGGCGATCATCCGGATCACCCGCGTCGACGACCCGCCCGCCCGGTTGCTCCTCGGCGCCGACGCCGTGGCGGCCGCCTCGACGGTCGCCGAGGCGCTCGCCGCGTCCGACGCGCGGTGGCGCGAGTTGAGCGAGTCCGTCGCGTTCGACGCGACGCCCTGACCCCCTGCAAGGGCGAATCGGCGACCCGCGCCGGACGTTCCGCGTCCCGTCGTCGGGCCCCGGAGCGGACCGGAACGGGTTTTCGTGATCACCCGCCGAACGGACGACGTGGTCAGTCGGCCGGCGGATGACATGATGTGCCGACAACAGCTGACGCTACGAGGAAGGGTGCTGCTGTCTGATGGCGCACTTCGAGGCCCGCACGTCCACGGCACCCGGGCGAATCGTGGTCACGCTGACCGGTGAGTGTGACCTGGCCGCCCAGGCTGAGCTGACGGGCGTGCTGTCCGCGGCGGTGCGCGCCGCGCCGGTGGTGGTGGTCGACGTCGGCGGGCTGCGGTTCCTCGACTCCACCGGCCTGCACGGCCTGGTGACCGCCCATCAGGAGGCACGCGCGAGCGGCCGGCATCTGTACGCCGTGAACGCCGCCGGCCCGGTAGCGGCCGTCCTCGACATCACCGGCATCGGCAACCTGCTGCGCCCGCCCGCCGACGACTCGCGGCTGGCGGGCTGATGGCGGCCGACCGGCGAGAGACCCGTACCGTGGCCGAGCAGCCCTCGCCCGCCCTGCGCACCGACACCATGGCGTACGAGGTGGCGAACGACCTGCGGGCGCTGCGGGCGTTCGTCTGCGCCGGCGCCGTCGCCCGGGGCCTGCCGGCCGAGCGGGTAGAGCTGCTGGCGCTGGCGGTCAGCGAGCTGGCCACGAACACGTTGCAGCACACCTCCGACGGTGGCCGGGTCCGGCTCTGGGCCGAGGGTGACCAGTTGTTCTGCGACGTCGTCGATCGGGGCCCGGCGCGGGCGTTCGGCCGGGTCATGCCGGCCGCCGACGCGGTACGGGGTCGCGGGCTGGCCATCGTCGAGCAGATCTGTGACGAGGTGGCCGTGCTGACCGCCAGTGAGGGCACCGTGGTCCGGATCCGACTGGCGCTCTGAGCGCGGCGGCTCAGGGCAGCACGCGCACGGCCAGGGTGCACGTGTCGTCGTCCGGGCTGGGATGGTTGAGCAGGTCACGCAGCCGCGCGAGGGGCTGCTCACCCGGCGTCGCGGTGAGCGCCGAGAGGGTTTCGCGCACCTGCGGCAGCAGGTCCTGCTCGGGCGCGCGTCTCTCGACCAGGCCGTCGGTGTAGAACAGCACGACGTCGCCGGGGTTCAGGCGCGGGGCGAGCACCGGGTACGCGGCGTCGTCCCCGGCGCCCAGCAGCAGACCCGGGGGGCGGTCGAGCGGGTCGGTCTGGCCGGCGCGGGACAGCAGCGGCACCATGTGCCCGGCGCGGCCCCAGCAGAGCACCCGGGTGGCCGGGTCGTACACCGCGACCACCGCGGTTGCGGTGATCGAGAGCTGCCCGCAGAGCCGGTTGAGGTGCCCCAGCAGCACCGACGGGTCCCGGATGCCGATCGAGAGCCAGGCGACCAGGGCGAAGCGCAGGTGCGCCATTCCGCTCGCCGCGTCCAATCCGTGACCGGCGACGTCGCCGACGGCGAGCACCACCTTTCCGTCCGGCAGGGACTGCGCGTGGTACCAGTCCCCGCCGACCCGCGCGGTGCTCTCGGCCGGCAGGTAGTTGACCACCGCCTCCAGGCCGGCCAGCGGAAACGGGTCGCGGGGCACCGGCTGGATGAGGTTCTGCAACTGCCCGGCCAGCCGGTGCTCAGCGAGGGCTGTCATCTCCCGCGTCCGCAACTGGTCGCTGAGTCGCTCGATGGCGGTCCGGGAGTCCACCCGGGCGGTCACGTCCTGCACCACGGCGTGGATCTTCAGCGGTGCGCCGTCCGCGTCGCGGGAGACGTCGGACAGGATGCGCAGATACCGCACCGCGCCCGCCGTCTGGAACCGGACCGTCACGTCCGAGGACGCGCCGCTGTCCAGCGTCTGCCACGCCGTCTCGCTGAGCATGTAGTCGTCGGGGAGCAGGGCGGCTGCCTGCTCGGTGCGCGACAGCGGGCCGAGCGCCGGATCGCGCTCGAAGATCCGGTACATCCCGGGTGACCACTGGCTGACCCCGCTGGCCAGGTCGTACTCCGCCCAGCCGAGGCTGCCCAGCAGCTCGGTGTGGTCCATGCGCCGGCGGTCCTCGTCGAGACGCTGCCAGGACACCAGCAGACCGCCGAGGACGCGGTGCACGTGGATGTCGAACAGCGAGTCGGCGACGACGCCGGTGCGCTTCTCCAGGTACCGGAAGTCGGCCAGGCGACCGGACGAACCGGTGGCGAGGACCTGCTGGTAGAGCTGCCAGAGAGGGCCGCCGACCATGCTGGGGTACAGCTCGCTGAGCCGGGCGCCCACCCGGTCGACGCCCCGCCCGTAGATGTCGTGGCTCTGGCCGCTGGTGGCCGCGATCCGGAAGTCGGCGGCCGCCCGGTGATCGTCGGGCACGGGCACCAGCCACGTGCACCCGGCCGGGACGACCGCGAGGATCTCCCGGACGACCGCCTCGACCGGCCGCGTCGCTTCGGCGGCGTACGCGCCGGGACCACCGTGGTCCGCCATGGCACGAAGCCTAGTCACCGACAGGCGTACGGCACACGGCCGGCGCATCGAGGTGGCGCTCGGACCAGATGGGGGCCACGGTGGGACGAGACGCGCCGCCGATGCGCCCACGTCGAGGCGTGCCGGCTGCCACAATGCGGTCAGTCCGGACGGTGGCGTCGGACGACGGAGACCAGGAGGACGGCCATGCCGGACAGCGCACGCGAGGCGGAGCTGCTCGACGCCGAACGCACCCTGCAGGCCGCGCAGCGGGCCGGTGACGTCGCGGCCCTCGATCAGTTGCTGGTCGACCAGCTCATCGCGATCGGCCCCGACGGCCGCCAGCACGGCAAGGCCGAGGACCTGGCGGCGCACCGGGACCGGACCTCGATCATCGAGGAGCTGGTCGAGGAGGAACTGGACCTGCTCGTCGTCGGGCGGACCGGCGTGACGTTCTTCCTGGGCCGGGTCGCCGGGGTGTTCAACGGTGAGCCGTTCGCCGCGCGCCTGCGCTACACCCGGACCTGGATCCACGACGACCCGCACGGCTGGCGCATCCTCGCCGCACACATCAGCCCGGTCTGACCGCCGGACGGGCTGTTCCGCCCAGCTCACGGTGGCGGCCGGCATGTGCCGCTTCAGCTCACGGTGGCGTCGATCGGGCCGACGCGCAGCAGACCGTCGTTGAGCGGGGTGCAGCGGATGCCGCCCGTGGTGCGCAGCGCCTTCCAGGCGCCCGGACCGACAGTGACGTCCATCCAGGCGCACGGGCGGGCGGCCCGGTTCACCCGCAGGCTGACCGGGCCGTCGCCGGAATCCAGGATCAGGACCCGGCCGATCAACTCGTCCACGGCGATGCCGGCGGTGAGGATGTTGCGTCGCACCTGCGCGAGGCCGATGCCGGCCGGCAGGGACTCCTGGGCGATCACTGTCACGCTGGCGTCGCGGTGCGCGGGCTTGCCGAAGTAGCGGTCGCCGACGATGCCGAGGCCGGCGCGGAGCGCGACGGTGTCGACCAGTTCGCCGGGAGGGGCCGGCGCCGGGCCGTCGGAGGGCCGGCCCAGGAAGCGGTGCACGGGCGAGGCCAGCAACTCGACGATCTGCGCCATGGCACGGATTCTACGAACGCGACGGTGCCCTCCGGGCGGGTTGCGCGCCCGAGGGGGACGGCGGCAGGGTGACCGCCGCCCCCGGCGGGTCTCAGGCCGGTGTGCCGGTGACGGTGAGGTTGCGCAGCCGGCCGACGTTGTCGAACGAGCCGAAGCCCACCCGCCCCGAGCCGAAGGTGGTGTCCTTCGCGGTGAGCAGCGGGTCGCGGTGCCCGTCGACGTAGACGGCGATCTCGCCGGTGGCCGGCAGGTGCACGACGCGTACGCGGTGCCACTCGGCGTCGGTGATCGCCGGGTTGGCGCCACGGGAGCGGCCGTTCCACTGGTGGTCGATGCGCTCCCGGTCGGCGTTGTTGACCTTGAAGATGCCATTGTGCGGATAGATCGTGTTGTCGGTGGAGAGGTGGGCGTAGTAGAACTCCGTGTCCGAGCGCCAGCCGAAGACGATGATCACGTCGCGGTTGCTGATCTCCACAGGTGTGTCGAGTCGTACCCGGGCGTCGATCTGCACCGACGACCACGCCGGGCCGGCGGTCAGCACGGCGTACTCGAAGGGCCGGCGCGGGCCCGGCCGGCTCTCCCCGGCCTCGGCGAGGATGACCTGGTCGCGGGTGAACTGCCACTTCGCGGGCGTCACCGGCGCCCAGTTCGCGGCGCCCGCGGTGCGGCGCAGCGTGGTGTCGCCGACGTCGCCCCTGGCGAACTCCCTCATGCCGGTCACCTTCCAGATCGTGCCGTTGGCCTTGGCGACGAGGTACAGCTCGCCGGCGGCGTCGGTGCCGAAGCGCAGGTCGACCCGGTTGGGGTCGCCGGGGGCGCCCGGCGCGGAGAGGTCCCGCATCCGCACCGGGCCACCCGCGGCGTCGAAGAGCGCGAGCTGGTGGATCGGCGCGAGGCCGTGACCGCGGCGCATCTCGTTCGCCTCGGTGTAGAGCACCCGGCCGTCGACCAGGTCGCCGAAGACATACTTGCCGCGCAGCGCGGGCACCGCACGTCCGCGGTAGACGAACCCGCCGGCCACCGCGACGCCGACGTCCGCGGTGCAGTTCCAGTCCGCGGCGGGGTCGTGGTCGTACGCGGCGACGGGGTACGTGTAGCCGTAGCGCTCGTCGTCGGCGGGCAGCGGGAACAGCCGGTCGCAGGGGTTGGTGGCCGCCTTGTCGAAGACGAAGGAGCCCTCGCGCTCGCTCCAGCCGAAGTTGTCGCCGGCGCGGACCTCGTAGATCGCCTCGATGGCGTGCTCACCGATGTGCCCGAGGTACATCCGGCCGGTCGCCCGGTCCCAGCTGAACCGGTGCGGGTCGCGAAAGCCCACGGCGTAGATCTCGCCGAGCGCGCCGGCCCGCCCGACGAACGGGTTGTCGGCGGGAATGCCGTACCGGCCGTTGGCCGAGTTGGTGCCGCGCGGGTCGATGCGCAGCAGCTTGCCGTGCGGCAGGCCCAGGTTCTGCGGGTCGGTGGTGCGTACGCCCAGGCCGCCGTCGCCGACGGCGAGGTACAGCAGGCCGTAGTCGCGGTCGTGGCGCTTCGCCGTCGGGTTGAAGTTGATCTCCTGGATGCCGTGCACCTGCCCGCCGAAGCCGATGCGGAGCACCTCCCGGCGGGTGCCGGCGAAGGTGTCGGCGGCCGGGTCGGTGGCCGTCCACTCGGTGATGACACCGTGGTAGATCGTGCCGGCCTGGGCGTGGTCCGGTGGCGTGGTCGTCGCCGAGGCCAGCTCGGTGTGGATGGTGTAGAACCGGCCGTTGACGCCGAACTCGGGGTGGAAGGCGACGTACCCGAAGCCCTGACCGAGCCCCCGGCCGGAGAAGAACTGGGGTGCGAAGGTGGCCGCCATGTCGAGGTAGACGTGCGGCACGCCGTTCTCGACCAGGTAGAGGTTGCCGTTCAGGTCGGGCACCGCGCGCCGGCCGGAGCCGTCGGGCAACTCCATGATCGTGTTGATCCGGGCGGTCCGCATGAGCCGCTGGTCCGTCGGCGCGGGGGTCGGGTACGACTGCGGGAAGCGCGCGTACTCGCTCAGGACCAGCCCGAGGCGGGACTGGGTCGGCATCTCGGGGATCGGGTCGTAGACCGCGTCGGCGGCTCGGGCGGGGGCCGCGACCAGTGTGGACAGCACCACCACGAGGGCGGTGAGGCCGGCCCTCAGGGTGGGTCGGCGGTGGAGGGTGCGCACGCGTGTCTCCTTCTCGGTGGGACGGTGCCGAGGGTGGTCAGCGGGCCAGGTGGTGGTACTGCCTGCGCACGTCGCGCGCGGAGACCACGCTGTCGAGGAACAGCAGGCCGTCCATGCGGCAGTCGCAGGGGTTGCGTTCGAGCGTGTCCTGCGGGAAGCTCCCGCCGATCTTGATGCCCCGCGGGTCGGAGGCGGTGGTCACGTGCAGGCCGGGCCCCGACACGAGCCACGGGTCGTCGGCGCGGGTGTAGAAACCGTCGACGGGTTCGCCGTTGCGGTAGAGGGCCAGCGCGCCGGTGCCGAAGTCGAAGGTGGCCGCGAGGTGCACCCACTCCCCCACCGGCAGCAGGTCCCGCCAGTCCGGCCGCGCGGCGAACGTCTGCGAGTTGCCGCCGTCGAGGCGGCGGCCGAGCGCGACGAGGCGCAGTTCGCCGTCGACGTCGATCAGCTCCAGCAGAGCCCGGACGCCGTGCCCGTCGGAGTCGCCGGTGAGCAGGCCGGCCAGCCCTATCGCGTTGTACCTGTCGTCCGGGTCGGCGGTGGTGGAGTTGAGCGCCGGGCTGTCCATGTTCAGCTTGAACCAGCCCATGATGGTGGTGCCGCCGGTGGCGCTGAAGGCGCGCAACGTCCGCACCCCGCTGGCCGACCACGTCCCGGCCTTCCAGTCGTCGTTGCCGGTGGTCGCCGGGTCGACCTGCCGGGTCTGCACCGCGTTGCCGCTGCCCCGGTAGGCGCGATCGGGCACCCGCATCGCCGCGCCGCCGTTGATCAGCTCGATCTCGGTGCCCGAGCGGCCCTGGTCACGCTCCAGGGCCGGGTCGCCCGGCACCGGGTGGTCGAAGTCGTACGCGGCGACCAGGTGCGCCCGCAAGGCCGGATGGACGTCGCGGGCGGTGCTCCGGTCCGCCTGGGCCGGCGGTACGCCCGCGCCGGTCAGCACGCCGACCACCAGGAGCGAGACGGCGACGATTCGGGCTCTGGACATCGTTCACCTCGTTTCGCGGCACGCCGGTGCCCGCTACGTAAGCGCTTACGTAAGCGCTTACGTACCCTAGGCTTCGACGAACGTCACTGGCAATAGATCGGGTGACATGGATGTTTTCGGGGAGTTGCGGATGCCCAGGGCTGGCCAGCGGCCCCGCCTCGTGGAGGTGGCCGAACGCGCGGGCGTCTCGCTGGCCACCGCCTCCCGGGCCCTCGCCGGCCGCGAGGGGGTCAGCACCGAGGTGGCCGACCGGATCCGGCGGGTCGCCCACGAGCTGGGCTACGTCGCCAACCCGTACGCCCGCACCCTGGCCGGCGGCGCCCGGTCCACCGTCGGGCTGATCGTCCACCAAGTCGACGACCCCTACTTCTCCGAGATCGCCGCCGGAGTCATCCAGCTCGCCGCCGAGCAGGGGCTGCTGGTGCAGATCTGCCAGTCCGGCCGCGACCCGGGCTACGAGCTGCAACAGCTGCGCCACCTCATCGCCCAACGGGTCGGCATCATCCTGATCAGCGGCTCCGGGTACGACGACCCGCGGGTCGAGACCGAGGCCCGCGCCGAGCTGGCGGCGTTCCAGGACCACGGCGGTCGGGTCGCCGCCATCGGCCGGCACGCGCTCGGCGTCGACGCCGTCCTGCCGGACAACGAGGCCGGTGGCCACGCGCTCGCCACGCACCTCATGGACCTCGGCCACCGCCGCATCGCGGTCGCCGCCGGCAGCGCCGGCCTCACCACTGTCGCCGACCGGCTCGCCGGCGTCACGTCCGCGCTGCGGCAGCGCGGGCTGCGCCCCGACGACCTGACAGTCGTCCACGGGGACTTCACCCGCGGTGGTGGACGCGCCGCCACCGAGCAGATCCTCAACGAGCACCCGGAGACCACGGCGATCATCGCGCTGAACGACGCCATGGCGATCGGCGTGCTCTCGACGCTGCGGTCGCGCCGCGTGCCGGTGCCCGCGCGGGTCTCCGTCGTCGGCTTCGACGACGTGTCCGTCGCCGCCGACCTCGCGCCCAGCCTCACCACCATCCGACTGCCGATGGCCGAGATGGGCCGCACCGCGCTCACCCTCGCCCTCAAGCCCCGCTCGGCGCGGCCCCGCCGCCGCGCCACCGGCCACCTGCTGGTCGTCCGCGACTCGACAGGGCCCGCGCCGAGGACCTGACCGGCGGCGGGGGTGCGGTCAGACCGCCAGGGCCGCCCGGACCTCCCGCTCCGCGGTGACGCCGCCGTCGCCGTCCGAGGTGACCCGGCCGGACTCCAGCACGTGGTAGCGGTTCGCCACCCGCAGCGCGAAACCCAGGTGCTGCTCCACGAGCAGCACGCTGAAGCCGGGCTGCCGGGTCAGCTCGACGATCCGCTCCTGGATCTCCGCGACCACCGACGGCTGGATGCCCTCGGTCGGCTCGTCGAGCATCAGCAGCCGGGGCCGGGTGATCAGCGCGCGGGCGATGGCCAGTTGCTGGCGCTGGCCGCCGGAGAGCAGCCCGGCCCGCCGGCGCAGCAGCGGGCGCAGCGCCGGGAACAGGTCCAGCACCTCCGCCGTGGCCGCCGCGCCGTCACGCCGGCCGTCGGCGACCAGGCGCAGGTTCTCCCCGGCCGTCAGGTGCCCGAAGCACTGCTGGCCCTGCGGGACGTACGCCATCCCACGCTGCACCCGCTCGTGCGGTGCGAGACGGGTGACGTCCTCGCCGTCCAGCTCGACCGTGCCGGCGCTGGGGCGCAGCAGGCCCGCCGCGACCCGCAGCAGGGTGCTCTTGCCGGCGCCGTTGTGCCCGAGCACCGCGGCCACCCCGTCGGGCGGGACGGCGAGATCCACCCCGTGCAGCACCCTCGAACGCCCGTATCCGGCGTGCACCCCGCGCAGGGTCAGCATCATGCCTCCAGACCGCTGGGAACCGCCCCGGCGTCGACCGGGTGGCCAAGGTAGACCTCCTGCACACGCGGATCCGCCTGGACCTGCGCCACAGTGCCCTCGCTGAGCACCTTGCCGGCGTGCAGCACCGTGACGCTGCGCGCGAACCGGCGCAGGAAGTCCATGTCGTGCTCGATCACCACCACCGTGCGGTCCCGGCTCACCGTCTCCAGCAGCGCGCCGGTGGCGTCGCGTTCCTCGTGGCTCATCCCGGCGACCGGCTCGTCGAGCAGCAGCAGCCGCGCGTCCTGCACCAGCAGCATGCCGATCTCCAGCCACTGCTTCTGACCGTGCGCGAGCGTCCCGGCGAGCTGGTCGGCCCGCCCGGTCAGGCCGATGGTCTCCAGCGCGGCGGCCACCTCGTCGGGTATCCCCCGCCGGCGCCGCGCCAGCGTCACCCAGCTCCGCCGGGCGCCGGCCGCGATGTCGAGGTTCTGCACGACCGACAGCTCCTCGAACACCGTGGACGTCTGGAACGTCCGCCCGATGCCCAGCCGGCTGATCCGGTGCACCGGGCGGCCGAGCAGCTCCTGGTCGCCGAACCGTACCGAGCCGGTGGCCCGCACCAGGCCGGTGACCGCGTCGACGAGGGTGGTCTTGCCGGCGCCGTTCGGCCCGATCAGGAACCGGATGTCGCCGGCCGGCACCTCCAGCGAGACGCCGTCGACTGCGGTGAAGCCGTCGAAGCTGACCCGCACGTCACGGACGGACAGGCCGTCCAGCAGATCGCCGCTCATGCCGCCGGCACCTCCGCTCGATCGCCGCGTCGCCGGCCCAGCGGCGACCATCCACGCCGGTCCGACGCCGGCCCGGGGGCCCGATGGCGGGCCAGCGCCCACAGCGACGCCAGGCCGCCGGGAAGGAACGCCACCACGACCACGAAGAGCAGACCCTGCAGGTACGTCCAGGTCCCCGGGAAACGCTCCGACAGGGCGGTACGCGCCCAGGCCACCGCCACCGCGCCGAGCACCGGGCCCAGCAGCGTCGCCCGGCCACCCACCGCCACCCCGATGACGAACTCGATCGACGGGACGATCCCGATCAGCGCGGGCGAGATGATGCCCACCGCCGGCACGAACAGCGCCCCGGCCAGCCCCGCCATACCGGCCGCGACCACGTACGCGACGAGCTTGACCGACGCCGGGTCGTAGCCGAGGAAGCGGACCCGCTCCTCGCCGTCGCGGACCGCCACCAGCAGCTCGCCGTAGCGGCTGTGGATGAGCTGGCGGGCCAGCGCGAGCAACGCCAGCAGGACTGCGGCGATGATGAAGTAGACCATCCGCTGGTTGACCGGGTCGTCGAGGTCGTAGCCGAAGAAGCCCTGGATGTCGGTGAGCCCGTTGGTGCCGCCCGTGGTGCCCTGCTGCCCGATCAGGAGGATCACCATGGCGGCGGCGAGGGCCTGACTGAGGATGGCGAAGTACGCGCCCCGCACGCGGCGGCGGAACACCAGCGAACCGAGCCCGAAGGCGACCGCCATCGGCAGCAGCACCGTGGCGGGCAGCGCGAACCACGGGCTGGCGAACGGCCGCCACCACAGGGGCAGTTCGTCGAGCTGCCCGTACAGCTGCATGAAGTCGGGCATCCCACCCGGGCCCGCGTCGGCGAGCTTGAGGTGCATGGCCATCGCGTAGCCGCCCAGGCCGAAGAAGACGCCCTGGCCGAGGGTGAGCATGCCGCCCCGGCCCCAGGCGATCCCGATGCCCACCGCGACCATGGCGACGCAGAGGTACTTGGCCAGCAGGGCCAACCGGAAGTCCGACAGGACCAGCGGCGCCACGGCGAAGAGCAACGCCGCGCCGAACGCGAAGCCCGCCACCGCGCGCAGCCGCGACCGCCCCCCCGGCGGGTTCGGCGGTACGGCACCGGCCGGCGCCTGTCGCACGGCGGTGTCCGGTGGGGCGGGTGTCACGGCGGTCATGCGAGGCTCCTGGTCCGCAGGGTGAACAGGCCCTGTGGTCGCCACTGGAGGAACGCGACGATCGCCACGAACACGATCACCTTGGCGACGCTGAGGGTGGTCAGGTATTCCCCGGTGGCCTGCAGCACGCCGAGGGCGAAGGCGACGATCACGCTGCCCTTGAGCTGGCCGATCCCGCCGACCACGACGACCAGGAAGGCGTCGATGATCAGGTTGGTGCCCATTGTCGGGCCGATCGGGCCGAGCAGGGTGAGCGCCACCCCGGCGAGCCCGGCCAGGCCGGAGCCGAGGAAGAACGTCGTCCGGTCGATTCGAGCGGTGGGAATGCCGGACACCGCGGCGAGGTCGCGGTTCTGCACCACCGCGCGGATCCGACGCCCGAGCGGGGTGAGCCGCAGCGCCAGGGTGAGCGCCGCGACGGCGGCCAGGGCCAGGGCCAGGATGAACAGCCGGTTGTTGGCGATGGTCAGCCCGCCGGGCAACGCCACGTTGCCGGTCAGCAGGTCCGGCGCGCGGGTCTGCACGTTCGGGCTGCCGAAGACGTCGCGGGCGAGCTGTTGCAGCATCAGCGACACACCCCAGGTGACCAGCAGGGTGTCCAACGGGCGGGCGTAGAGCCGGCGGATCAGCAGGATCTCCAGCAGCACACCCATCGTGCCGGCGACCACGAACGCCACCGGCAGCGCGACCACCAGCGACAGGCCGGCGGAGGTGATGCTCTGCTGCAGGACGTACGTGGTGTACGCGCCGGCCATGATGAACTCGCCGTGCGCCATGTTGATGACGTTCATCTGCCCGAAGGTCAGCGCCAGCCCGAGCGCGATGAGCAGCAGCACCGCGCCGATGCTGATGCCGGTGAAGAGTTGACCGAAAAGGACTGTCACGGTGGGTACTCCGTACTGCTGGTCGGGTGGCCCGGGCGGGCCGCGCGGCAACACGGCCCGCCCGGGCCGGCGTCGTCAGCTCAGGCCGCTCGCCCATGGGTAGGTCTTGAGGAACGGGTCCGGCGCGACAGGCTTGCCGGAGTTCCACACCTCGGTGATCAGACCGTCGGCGCCGATCTTGCCGATCCGGGCGGTCTTGGCGATGTGCTGGGTCTTCCCGTCGACGGTGACCAGGCCCTCCGGCGCGTCGAAGGTGATCCCGTCGGAGGCGGTGCGGACCTTCTCGACGTCGAACGCGCCGGCCTTGGTGACCATCGCCTTCCACAGGTAGACGCTGACGTAGGCGGCCTCCATCGGGTCGCTCGTCGGCTTGTCCGCGCCGTACTTCGCCTTGTACGCGGCCACGAACTTGCTGTTCGCCGCGCCGGGCGTGGTCTGGTAGTAGTTCCAGGCGGTCAGCTGGCCCTGAAGGTATTGCGTGCCGATGCCCTTGACCTCCTCCTCGGCGATCGACACCGACACCACAGGCATCGCCGCGGCGGTCAGACCGGCCGACTTGTACTCCTTGAAGAAGGCCACGTTGCTGTCGCCGTTGAGGGTGTTGAACACGGCAGCCGCGCCGGAGGACTTGACCTTGTTGACGATCGTGCCGAATTCGGTGGACCCGAGCGGTGCGTAGTCCTCGCCGGCCACCGTCATCCCGTTGGCGGCCGCGTACGCCTTGATGATTTTGTTGGCGGTGCGGGGAAAGACGTAGTCACTGCCGACCAGATAGACCGACTTCACCCCCTGGGCCTTGAGGTAGTCGAGCCCGGGAACGATCTGCTGGTTGGTCGTCGCTCCGGTGTAGAAGATGTAGGGCGACTGTTCCAGCCCCTCGTACTGCACCGGATAGAACAGCAGCGCCTTGTTCTTCTCGAACACCGGCTTGACCGCCTTGCGGCTCGCCGACGTCCAGCAACCGAAGACGGCGGCGACGCGGTCTTCGGAGATCAGCTTCTCGGCCTTCTCCGCGAAGGTCGGCCAGTCCGAGGCGCCGTCCTCACCAACCGGTTGGATCTTCTTGCCGAGCACGCCGCCGGCCGCGTTGATCTCCTCGACGGCGAGCATGATGGAGTCGCGGACGGTGACCTCGCTGATCGCCATGGTGCCGGAGAGCGAGTTGAGCAGGCCCACCTTGACGGTGTCGCCGGAGACGTCGGCGGTGACGCCGGCCGCGCCGCCCTCGTCACTGGTCTTGCTGCCGCACGCGCTCAGCGCGGCGGCGGCGACGACGGTCATGGCGCCCGCCAGGATGCGGCGGCTCCAAAGAAGTGACATCTATTCTCCCTGCGGTGCACTCTTGTGACGAATGGACGGTCGGTGCGGTCCGGTGGAGCTCAAGTGCGCGATGCCGAGGTCGACGGGTGGACGTCGCCGGTGGCCATCGCATCGGGTACGGGCACGCAAAGCGTCGACCGACTTGATTGCGTGAGTGTTTCCCAGCCCTTAATTGACTGTTTCCCGCGCACGGTCGAAGGCGCACACCACAATGGCCGACGCCGTCAGTCGGAGACGGCGCCGGCCATGAGGAATTCGAAGAATAATGGCCACCACAATGGTCGGCGAACAGATTGCGCCGACGGTGGACACACAATCGCGGCATCCGGCCCTCGGCCAGATACTTCACGCAGGAAGCATCTTAGGGTCGAGCCGGGTGGGCCTGTCAAGGCCGGACCCGACGGTCAGAGCTGGGCGAGCACCGTGAAGTCGAGCCCGTCGGCCTCGGCGAGGTAGATCCGCTGGCGCACGTGTCGCCGCCGCAGCCGCAGTCGACCGCGCGGCCCGTGGTACGCCACGGTGTCGGCGGCCGTCTCGATCGCCCGCACGTCGAGGGTGCGGGCTTGCCCGATCAGCGCGGCGAGCAGCATCACGCCCTCGTAGCAGGACTCCCCCAGGCTGCCCAGCGGCGGCGCCTCCACCCCGAACCGGCGGGCGAACTCGCCGTGGAAGTCGAGATTCTCCTGCGTCACCAGTCCGGCGAAGAAGCCCGCCGTGCTGTAGAGCCGCCGCGTCGCCCCGGCACCGCTAGCCAGCAGCATGTTCTCGTCCATGAGGGTGCTCAGTCGCAGGCAGCGCTGATCCATCCCGGCGCGGGCGAAGGCCCGGTTGAACCGCACCGCGTCGGCGCCGACGAGCAGCATCACCACCGCGTCGGCCTCGCTGCGCTCGATGTGGCGCAGCACGTCGCCGAAGTCGTGCGTCTCCAACGGCAGGAACGACTGCCCCACCACCCGTCCACCGCCGCGCACCGCGTACCGCTGGGCGGCCCGCGCGGTACGCCGTGGCCACACGTAGTCGTTGCCGACCACGAACCAGCGGCGTACGCCCTGCTCCCCGGCGAGCAGCCGCATCGCGGGCCACAGCTGGGCGTCCGGCGTCTCGCTGGTCAGGAACACCCCCTCGGTACGCTCACCGCCCTCGTACAGGGCGGTGTAGACGTACGGCACCCGGTGTGCGACCCGGGGCGCCAGCGCCTGCCGCACCGACGAGATGTGCCAACCGGTCACGCCCTGCACGGCGCCCACCGACACCAGCGCCTCGACCTCGGCGGCCACCTCGACCGGCGGGGCGCCGCCGTCGACCGGCACCAGCCGCACCTCGCGGCCCAGCACACCGCCACAGGCGTTGATCTCCTCGACCGCGAGCTGGGCGCAGAGTTCGCAGGTCGGGCCGAACATTCCCGCCGGCCCGCGCATCGGATAGACCAGCGCGATGCTGACCACGGCCCGATCGACGGTGAGCCACGGCGGTGCCGGCGCGGACATGAGCACATGATTGCCCGGCCCACCTCGGAAGACCAGAGCTCACCACGGACCGGGACGACTCGGTACCATGGCAGGGCCACCGGCCCAGGGAGATCCATGTCAGACGTGCCCGGGGCGCCAGCCGACCTGCTGCGCTCGCTCACCCGCGCCGAACGGCTGCTCTCCCGCCGGCTGGGCGCCGTCCTGGCCGAGGATGATCTGACCACCGAGGCGTGGCGGGTGCTCTGCCTGCTCGCCGACGGTCAGGGCCACCCGATGAGCGAGGTGTCAGTTGAGGCGTCCCTCCCGCCGGGCACCCTCACCAAGCTGGTCGACCAGCTCGTCGACCGCAATCTCGTCTTCCGGCGGATCGACCCCCTGGACCGCCGACGCATCCGCGCCTACCTGACGGCCCGGGGTCTTCGCGAACACGCCCGCCTCGACGAGCTGATCCGGGCCAGCCTCGCCGACCTCGGCGTACCGGCCGACCCTGCCCTGCTCGACCACCTCGGCGACCTGATCGCCCGCCTCGACCCGGCCCGTCGCCGCGACCACGCCGACGCGGCCGGCCCGCGCCACTGACCCGACGCCCGGCGGGTCACTCCACCTTGGTGAGAAGCGGCTTACCCTTCTCGACGACGTAGGTCGCCAGTTCGACGGCGACGCCGTCGCCGACGTTGCGGGCCTGATGGTGGACGCCGTACGGCACGGTGAGAGCGTCACCGACGGTGCACACCACAGGTGGCTGGCCTTCGAGCGTGTACTCCAGCGATCCCTGTAGCACGCAGATGATCTCTTCGCCGGGATGGAAGTGCTTGAACGGCGGAGAGTCCGGCGTGAACTCCACCCGGCTCTGGATGACCTCGCGGCCCTCGATGCTGAGATCGTGTCTCTGAAGATCGACACGCCACAGACCGGGTGCGCCCTCCACCGCTGTCGGACTGATGCCCTCGGGCCGATCTTTCCCACTCATCACGGCCTCCTGTGCGCCGTCATCCGAACGGCGGTCGCTCCGGTTGGCACATCCTCTCGAGGATAGGAGGCTCCCCAGCCCGCCGGAGCCGAGATGCCGAACATCGGGCCGGGGAGGGCTCACCTACCCACGAAGGTGGGCGCGCAGGGTGTGCGCGTCCGGGGCGGTCGCGGTCCACAGTGTCGCCGGGCCCCCGGCCAGCGGCAGTCGGGCGACGGTCCCGTCGACCGCCGCCGGTTCGACGGGCCGCGACGGGTCCACCACCAGCAGCGAGCCGGTGGCCGGCGCCCCGCCGAGCACGGCTGGGCCGGCCCAGCCGGGCGCCTGCGGTCCCACGGCCAGTGACTGGCGCAGCAGCGGCCGGCCGTCGTAGTCGACCCGGGTGTGCACGACGGCACCGCCCGGCGACTCGCCGTACCGGCCGCAGATCAACTCGTCCCGCCAGGTCAGCCGCGCCCCGGCGGCCAGCTCGATCCGGGATTCGGCCAGGTGGGCGCAGCCGGCCGCCGCGACGAGTTGCTCGGGCAGCCAGTGCAGCGCGGCGCCGTCGTGCACGACCGCCCGCACCGCCATCCGCGACACCGCGCCGGGCCGGCCGGGCAGGGCCACCGACGCGGCGACACTGTGCACCCGTACCGCCGCTCCCGGCCCCACGTCGATCTCCAGGCGCAGGTCGTCGCCGGCGAGCGGGCCGGCGGCCCCGCCCACGACGTGCACGGTCGCGACGCCGGCATCGCCCGGCGTCTGCCGCAACAGCAGCGGCGTCTCGCCGTGCACCTCGGTCAGGACCGTGCCGCCCCGGCTGGTGGCCCGGGCCACCAGCCGGGCGAACGCTCGCATCAGGCCGGGCCGGCCGGCGCGGCGACGGGGTGCAGGACCGCGTGGTGGGCCAACTCGTGGCGGATCCAGTCGGCGACCCGAGCCGCCGTCGCGTCGCCGACGATCGACAGGAAGACGGTCGGGAGGTCGCCACGCCGGGCCCGCGCGTCCCGGTCCATCACCGCGAGGTCGGCGCCCACCATGGGCGCCAGGTCGGTCTTGTTGATCACGAGGAGGTCGGCGGACGTGACCCCGGGCCCGCCCTTGCGCGGCACCTTGTCCCCGCCGGCCACGTCGACCACGAAGATCTGCCGGTCGACCAGGCCCCGGCTGAACGTGGCGGTCAGGTTGTCCCCGCCGCTCTCCACCAGCACCAGGTCCAGCGGGCCGAGCGCCTCGGCCAGTTCGTCCACGGCGTCGAGGTTGGCGCCGATGTCGTCACGGATGGCGGTGTGCGGGCAGCACCCCGTCTCCACAGCGCGGATCCGGGCCGGGTCCAGGACGCCGGCCCGCTTGAGGAAGTCGGCGTCCTCGGTGGTGTAGATGTCGTTGGTCACCACCCCGAGCCGCAACTCGTCGGCGAACGCCCGGCACAGGGCGGCCACCAGGGCGGTCTTACCGGACCCGACCGGCCCGCCGATGCCGACCCGCAGCGCCCGGCCCGACCGTGCCAGCGGCGGGTGCGGGTCCACCCCCGGTTCGGGGTGGGTGTGCGGAACTGTCTCGTCGTGCGGCGGGACCGGCCCGGCGGCGGATGCAGCGGCGGGTACAGCGGTCGGCTCAACAGTGTCAGGACGCAAAGAGACGCACCTCCCAGGTGGCGTGGACTTCGGCGGATATGTCGGCGAGCGGGGCGGCGGCGGCCGGCAGCCGCTCGGGTGGATCGTCGGCGGCCCGGGCCGCGTCGGCGGCGGTGCCGTCGCAGAGGTCGGCGAGACCGACCAGCAGGGCCTGGACGTGGTACGGGTCGAGGCCGAGCAGACGTACGCCGGCGCTGGCCGCACCGGTCACCGTCCCGTAAGCGGCGACCGTGGCGGTCTCGGTGCGACTCAGCCCGGCGGCGGCGCAGAGCAGGCCGAGCACCAGCGGCTGGTGCGCTCCTTGAGGTGTGGCGGGCAGGTCACCGAACGGCGCCCGTGGCCAGATGGCCCGTCCGGCGCGCAGCAGCGCCCGCCCCTGGCGGCGGGACACCGCGCGCAGCGCCGGAGCGGCGGTCCGCGCGTCCAGCTCCGCGTCGAGCCGGGCCAGCGCAACCGCCCGTTCCGCGGAATCGGCAGGCGCACCCGACCCCCCGGTGTGATCGGCAGGCGTACCCGCCCGCCCGGCGGGATGGCCGCGGCCGACCGGCCGGGCGGTGGCCGGGGCTCGTTCGGCGGCAGTAAGGCCGACCGGCGACGCCACCCGGTGCGCCGCAGCCGCGAACGCCGCGCCGACCAGCCCGGCCGTGGTCAACCGGCCGACCAGGAACGACTCCAACGACGCCAGGTCGTTCACCCGGCCGGCGGCGACGGCCGCCTCCAGGCCGCCGGAGTGCGCGTGCGCGCCGGCCGGGAAGCGCCCGTCGGCCAGCAACAGGAGCAGGCTCGACGTCGCCATCAGAACAGGAAGTACCGCTGTGCCATCGGCAGCTGGGGCACCGGGTCCGGCTCCACCACCTCGCCGTCGATCCGCACCGTGAAGGTGTCCGGGTCCACCTCGATGTGCGGCATCGCGTTGTTCTCCGGCAGGTCGGCCTTGCCCCGGGACCGCACGTCGGCGACCGGCACGACCCGCCGTCGTACGTCCAGGCGCAGTCCGGCGTCCAGGGCGGCCGGCGCGACGAACGTGAGACTGGTGGCCGCCGCAGCGGCCCCGTACGCCCCGAACATCGGGCGCGGCAGCATCGGCTGCGGGGTGGGGATGGAGGCGTTGGCGTCACCCATCTGGGCGTACGCGATCATGCCGCCCTTGAGCACGAGGTGCGGCCGTACGCCGAAGAACGCCGGGTCCCAGAGCACCAGGTCGGCGAGCTTGCCCGGTTCGACCGAGCCGATCTCCCGTTCCAGTCCGTTGGCCATCGCCGCGCAGATCGTGTACTTCGCCACGTACCGCCGGGCGCGGTGGTTGTCGGCCGCGCCGTCGCCCGGCAGCGCGCCCACCCGCTCCTTCATGACGTGGGCGCTCTGCCAGGTTCGCAGGATCACCTCGCCCACCCGGCCCATCGCCTGCGCGTCGGAGCCGATGATGGAGATCGCGCCGAGGTCGTGCAGCAGGTCCTCGGCGGCCATGGTGGACGGTCGGATCCGGCTCTCGGCGAACGCCAGGTCCTCCGGCACGGACGGGTTGAGGTGGTGGCAGACCATCAGCATGTCCAGGTGCTCGGCGAGGGTGTTGCGGGTGTACGGGCGGGTCGGGTTGGTCGACGACGGCAACACGTTCGGCTCGCTGGCCACCGTGATGATGTCCGGCGCGTGCCCGCCTCCCGCTCCCTCGGTGTGGTACGAGTGGATCGCCCGCCCGCCGATGGCGCGCAGCGTGTCGGCCACGAATCCGGCCTCGTTGAGGGTGTCGGTGTGGATCGACACCTGGACCCCGGAGGCGTCCGCCACCCGCAGGCAGGCGTCGATCGCCGCCGGGGTGGTGCCCCAGTCCTCGTGCAGTTTGAAACCGCCCGCGCCGGCGCGCAGTTGCTCCCACAGCGCCTCCGGCGAGACGGTGTTGCCCTTGCCGAGCAGCAGCACGTTGACCGGCAGCGTGTCCAGCGCCTCGTGCATCCGGGCCAGGTGCCAGGCGTTGGGCGTGACAGTGGTGGCCCGGGTGCCCTCGGCGGGGCCCGTACCGCCGCCGACGAGCGTGGTGATGCCGCTGGCCAGCGCCTCGGTGACGATCTGCGGGCAGATGAAGTGCACGTGGGTGTCGACGGCACCGGCGGTGAGGATCCGGCCGTTGCCGGCGATCACCTCGGTCGCCGGGCCGATGACCAGGTCGGGGTGGACGCCGGGCATGGTGTCCGGGTTGCCGGCCCGACCGAGGGCGACGATCCGCCCGTCACGCAGCCCCACGTCGGCCTTGACCACACCCCAGTGGTCCAGCACGACGGCGCCGGTGATGACGGTGTCGAGGGCGCCGTCGGCGCGGGTGGCCCGCGACTGCCCCATCGACTCGCGGATCACCTTCCCGCCGCCGAAGACGGCCTCGTCGCCGCCGACGCAGTGGTCGGTCTCCACCTCGATCAGCAGGCTCGTGTCGGCCAGTCGGATGCGGTCGCCGGTGGTGGGCCCGTACAGGTCGATGTAGCGGTCCCGCCGCACGGCGCTCATCGCGCCGGCCCGTCGCTGGTCGGCCCGGTCGGGGACGCCTCGTCCAGCGGCCCGGCGCACTCCCCGCGCAGGCCCGGCACGATGCGCGCGCCGCCGAGCGGGACCAGGTCGACGCTGCGGCTCACGCCCGGCTCGAAACGGACCGAGGTGCCCGCCGGTACGGCCAGGCGCTGCCCCCAGGCCGCGACCCGGTCGAAGGTGAGGGCCGGGTTGGTCTCGGCGAAGTGGTAGTGCGAGCCCACCTGCACCGGCCGGTCGGCGGTGTTGACCACGACCACCGTGGTCACCGGCCGACCCGCGTTGATCTCGACCGGGCCGGCCGCCGGCAGGATCTCCCCCGGGATCACGGGATCGGGTGGTGCACCGTCACGAGCTTGGTGCCGTCCGGGAACGTCGCCTCCACCTGCACCTCCCTCAGCAGCTCGGGGATGCCGTCCTGGACGTCGTCGCGGTCGAGCACGGTCCGGCCGGCCGACATGAGGTCGACCACCGACCGACCGTCGCGGGCGCCTTCGAGCAGGAAGGCGGTAATCATCGCGACGGCTTCGGGATAGTTGAGGCGCAGGCCGCGTTCGCGGCGGCGGCGGGCGACATCGGCCGCGACGTGGACGAGCAGGCGGTCCTGCTCGTGGGGGCTGAGGAACACGGGACTCTCCGGTGGGGATCGGCGTGTCCGGCTCGCCGTCGGCTCCGTACGGAGCCGCGCCGGGCAGCAGCCACCCGGGGACGAGCTGGAGTCACACGACCGCCGGAACCACAGTCGACGGGGTGGCCCGGGACTCCACCATCCCGGCCCGCGCGACGGGCATCCGGCGGTGTCCGGTCGGATGCGGACCGCACCGCCCACCGCTTGAGCAGACCGTAGAGGATCGTCACCGGCCGGGGCAACAGTCCGTTCGGGATCGGCGGCGACGCCCCGGCTACGGCGGCAACCCCGCCCAGGCGTACGCGGGCTACGTCGCGTCGGCCACCGGGCGCCTGACGCCGTCGACGGGGTACGGGTACTCATTCCCGCCCGGGTCACGGCGGGAGATGATCGCCCGATGACGGCGACGAGGCGTACGCACGCACTGTTCGGTGCGCTGTTCCTGGCGGTGGCCACGGTCGGGGTGTGGCTGCTCTGGCTGGGCTGGGACACCGGTTACACGGTCGACGCGCGGACCGGCGCGACAAGCGGCCCGTACGAGCCGTGGCAGGTGATCGGCTGCGTGCTGACGCTCGTGCTGCTGGCCGCCCTGGCCGCGTGGCGACTCAGCCCGTGGCTGGTGGCCCCCGTGATGACTGTCGCCTTCACCGCCGCCTGGTCACGCCAGGCCGCGTCGCGCGACGACAGCGGGCTGTGGGTCGTCGGGGCGGTTCTGGTGCTGGTCGGGATGGCGGTGGGCAGTACGGCGGTGAGCCTCGCCGCACGCCGGATCGCCCGTGCCCGGGTCGGGCGTTCCGGCTAGGACGTGGCCTGTCGGGCACGCACCGGCCGGTCGGTTCAGCGCCGGTGGGTGAACGCGCGCCCGGCCACGGCGAACAACGACACGCTGATCGTGGCGACGAACACGCGCATCGTCGGGTCGAAGTTCAGCGCCGAGCCGAGGTCGCGGGAGATGTGCACGCCGACGAAGGTCGGCACGGCGCTCCACACCGTGACCGCGAGCAGCAGCAGGGCGACGCTGGCGAGAACGGCGGCCAGCAGGCATTGGCGCACGTACCGACCGGACCGCTTGCCGCGTACCCACAGCCGGGCGATCGCCGATGTCGGTGGCCGGCGCCAGCTGCCGTGCCGTACCCAGCCCTCCTCGTGGTCGTCGAGGGAGTAGCGGTTGACGATCGCCTGGATGAGCAGGTAGGTACGCAGGAGCAGGTAGACCTTCGACGGGGCGTCGAACGCGTACCACCGTTGCAGCTCCCGTGTCTCGGCGCGGATCCGGCCGGCCCAGGCCCGCAGCTGCCGGTCGGTGGCGTCGACACCCGTCCGGTTGACGCGATGCCACGCGAACTCGAACGTGGTGGCGGCGCGGTCCAGTGCCTCCACGACACGACGCCGCTCCGGTGGTGCCGGATCCGACTCGACGTGGTCGGCGAACTCCAGGAGGGCGGCGATCAGGGCCACGTCGGGGCGGGTCCAGTGCTCCCGCTCGACGCGCCACGCCCGCACGACCGGCCACAGCGCGACGAAGAGCAGGCCAGCGCCCGCGAAGGCGAGCCCCACCAGGACGTCGTACCAGCGGGTCGCCTGGATCGTGGGGACGGCCGACGCCGCGACGCACGCCGCGACCGCGGCACCGCCGCCGACGGCCGCCCCGCGATACGGGACGGCGAGGCGCGAGACGGCCAGGGCGAGGACGACCCCGACGGACAGGCTCGTGGCGGCGGCCACCAGCCGGTGAGCCAGCGGCCCGCCGACCATGGCGAACGCCGCGACGGCGGCCACCACCGCGCCGAACAGGAGCGGTAGCGGTCCCGGCGTCCGCAGGAACTGCAGCGAGACGTCCCGCCAGGCCAGCGCGATCTTCGCGTCCCGTACGGTGGGGACCACCGACTGCGGATCAACGTCGACGTGGTCCCAGAACGTGTCGTAGCCCGCGACGATGCCGTGCAGCCGGTTCCCATGCTCCCTGCGGTTGGACCGCGTCGTCGCGTCGATGTGCTCCCCATGGGTGACCCACCACGGGACGGCGTACGGTCCGTCGGCGGCCTCGGCCGCGTCGACCGGGTCGCCCTCGTCCGACCAGTCGACGACGTCGGCCCTCGTGCTGTCGGGCTCGTCGTCAACGAACAGCAGGTCATCGTCGGCGGACGATGCGGACCACCGTTCCCGGGATACCGGACTGTCGTCCGCGACCTCGATCAGGTCTTCGCGGAACAGGACGACGCGCGGCGGACGAACTGCGCGTCGAGGCAGCTGCCTGTCGTCGGGTGCGGGCGCGTCGGCTGCCCATTCGTCCACGCGATCACCACCAGCTCGCGGATGTGCCTCCGTGATAGCACGGCACGACAAGTCCGACGGTCCCGGCGGTGGGCCGGTCAGCGGGCCGCCACGGGCTCCGGGGCCGGGCGCGGTGTCGACGTCCCGGCGAACGGGATGTCGACGTCGTCCGCCGGCCCCGGCTGGCCGTCGGGGTGCCGCCACAGTCCGCGCTCGCGCAGGATCGGCAGCACGCCCTCGCCGAACCAGTACGCCTCCTCCAGGTGCGGATAGCCGGAGAGGATGAACTCGTCGATGCCGAGCGCGTGGTATTCGGCGATCCGGTCGGCGATCTCGCGGTGGCTGCCGACGAGCGCGGTGCCCGCGCCGCCCCGGACCAGTCCGACGCCGGCCCACAGGTTGGGCGAGACCTCCAGGCTGTCGCGGGAGCCGCCGTGCAGGTCGAGCATCCGGCGCTGCCCCTCGGACTCGCTGCGGCGCAGCCCGTCCTGCACGGCCCGGATGTCGGCCTCGGCGATGCCGTTGAGCAGGCGGCGGGCCTGTGCCCACGCCTCGTCGGCGGTGTCGCGCGCGATGACGTGCAGCCGGATGCCGAAGCGCAGGTCCCGACCGGCGTCGGCGGCCAGCGCCCGCACCCGGTCCAGCTTCTCGGCGACCTGGGCCGGCGGCTCGCCCCAGGTCAGGTAGACGTCGCTGTGCCGGACCGCCACCGGCAGGGCGGCGGCGGACGAGCCGCCGAAGTAGACCGGCGGCACGGGGTCGGGCAGCCGGTGCAGCCGCGCCTGCTCGACCCGCAGGTGCGTGCCGTGGTGGTCGACGGTCTCGCCCCGCCACAGCGCGCGGATGACGTGCAGGAACTCGTCGGCCCGCGCGTACCTGGCGTCCTTGTCCAGGAAGTCGCCGTACGCCCGCTGCTCCTGCGACTCGCCGCCGGTGACCACATTGAGCAGCAGGCGGCCCCGGGACAGCCGCTGGAACGTCGAGGCCATCTGGGCGGCGAGGGTGGGTGAGGTCAGGCCGGGCCGGAAGGCCACCAGGAACTTCAGGCGTTCGGTGACCTCGGTGAGCATCGCCGTGGACAGCCAGGCGTCCTCGCACCACGCACCGGTCGGGGTGAGCGCCCCGACGAACCCGAGCTGCTCGGCGGTGCGGGCGATCTGCCCGAGGTACGCCACGCTGGCCGGGCGGGCGCCTCCGGCGGCTCCGGTCGGCACGCCGTGGCCGCCGCCGACGATGTCGCGGCTGTCGCCGTTGGTGGGCAGGAACCAGTGGAAGGTGAGGGTCATCGGGGCTCTTTCCTCCAGTGCGCGGCGGAGCGGGTGCGGGCGGCGCGCGCGGTGAGGCGGCACCTCCTGAGGGGTGGGACGATCCCGCCGACAGCCTACCCATAAAACCTATCGGGTTAGTAGGCTACCGCCCACGCCACCCCACGCCGGTCGATGCGGCCCGGCACACCTGCCCGACCCAAGGAGCCGCCATGCGCACCCCCTCGCCGAGTCATCCCCCGCGTCGCCGCCTGCTGACAGCCGCGTTCACCGCAGTGGTCCTGCTTGCCGCAGTCGCCCTGAGCGCCTGCGGCGGGTCCGCCGACGCCGGAGGCAGCGCGGGCAAGCTGCGGATCGGCTATCAGCGCTTCGGAGGGCTGAGTCTGGTCAAGGCGCGCGGCGAGACACCGGGCGTCGAGTGGTCGCTGTTCGAGAGCGGGCCGGCGCTCACCGAAGCGCTCAAGGCCGGGTCGATCGACATCGGACAGGTCGGCGAGGCGCCACCCGTCTTCGCCGCTGCCGGGAAGATCCCGTTCTCCATCATCGGCACCTCGGCGCCGATCCCGCAGGGTGAGGCGGTGCTGGTCAAGGCCGACAGCGGCTACCGCAGCTTCGCCGACCTCAAGGGGAAGACGGTCGCCCTCAACAAGGGCTCCAACGTGCACTGGCTGCTGGTCCGGCTGCTGGAGGCCAACAAGATGACATTGCAGGACATCAAGGTCAAGTACCTCAAGCCGGCCGAGGGGCGACCCGCGTTCGACAGCGGGCAGGTCGACGCCTGGGTGATCTGGGACCCGTACTTCGCGCTTGCCGAGCAGCCGGGCGTGCGGGTGCTCGCGGACGCGACAGGCCTGGCCAGCAACCGCGAGTACGTGCTGGCCGCCCCCGACGCGGTCGCCAAGCGCTCGGACGACATCCGGGCCTTCCTGCAGCGCTACCGCGAGGTGACCGACTGGGGCATCGCCAACCCGCAGGAGCGGGCCCGCACGCTCGCGCCGGAGCTGAAGATTCCGGAGGACGTCACGAGTCGCGCCCTGGACCGCAGTGCCAAGCCGCTCGCCCCGGTCACCCCGGCCATCGGCGACGAGCTCCAGGCGATCACCGACAGCTTCATCGCACTGGACCTCATACCGGGACCGGTCGACATCAGGAGCCGGGTGGACGACCGCTTCAGCGCGGTGTTCCAGTGAGCCGTACACAGCTGTTGGAAACGCCGCCGGAGGCCGCTGCCGCCGCTCCGCCCGACCCCCGGCGGCCCCGGCCGGCGCGGCGGTGGCGGCGGTTGGTCAGCCCGGTCGTGCTGGTGCTGGGCTGGGAGCTGGCCGCCCGGACCGGCGTGCTGGCGCCGGAGAAGCTGCCCGCGCCGAGCGACGTGCTCGCCACCGGCTGGCGGCTGTCCCGCGACGGCACGCTCGCCGTCCACCTCGTGGACTCCCTCACCCGGGCCGGGGCGGGGCTGCTCATCGGCGGCGTCCTGGCGCTGGTCCTGGGCGCGGTGGCCGGGCTGTTGCGCCTCGGCGACGACCTGGTCGACCCGCCGGTGCAGATGGCCCGGATGCTGCCGCACCTGGGCCTCGTTCCCCTGCTGATCATCTGGGTCGGCATCGGCGAGTCGCTGAAGATCAGCCTGGTGGCCCTGGGCGCGTTCTTCCCCATCTACTTCAACACCTACGCCGGCATCCGGGACATCGACGAACGGTTGGTGGAGGCGGCCCGCGCCTGCGGGCTCGGGCCGGCCGCCCGGCTGCGGCACGTGGTGCTGCCCGGCGCGCTGCCGTCGCTCTTTCTCGGCCTGCGCCTCGCGATCGGGGCCGCCTGGCTCAGCCTCGTCGTCGGCGAGCAGGTCAACGCCCAGACCGGCATCGGCTTTCTGATGATGGAGGCGCGGGAGTTCAGCCAGACCGACGTCGTGGTCCTCGGCCTGCTCGTCTACGCGCTGCTCGGGCTGATATCCGACCTTGCCCTGCGCGTTGCGGAGAGGAGGATGTTGACATGGCGACGCGGACTGCGGGCCACCTGATCGGCACGACGCCGGTGCTGACCGCCCACGCGATCCACCGGGCGTTCGGGCCGACGGTCGTGCTGGCCGGGGTCGACCTCACCATCGCGCGGGGCGAGGTGGTGGCCCTGCTGGGCTCCAGCGGTTCCGGCAAGAGCACCCTCCTGCGGGTTCTCGCCGGCCTGGACGGTGACGCCAGCGGCGAGACAGTCGTGCACGGCACCGCCGCAGTGGTCTTCCAGGAACACCGGCTCCTGCCCTGGAAGCGGGTGGCGGCCAACGTCGGGCTCGGCCTGTCCGGCCCGGACACCGCCGGGCGCATCGACCGGGCGTTGCGCGAGGTCGGCCTGGCCGAGCGGCACCGGGCCTGGCCGGCCGAGCTGTCCGGCGGGCAGGCGCAGCGGGTGGCCGTCGCGCGCGCCCTGGTCCGCGAACCGGACCTGCTGCTGCTCGACGAGCCGTTCGGCGCCCTGGACGCGCTCACCCGGCTCAGGATGCAGGTGCTGCTGCGCCGGCTGCGCGCCGAGCACGGCTTCGCGGCCCTGCTGGTCACCCACGACGTGGACGAGGCACTGCTGCTCGCCGACCGGATTCTGCTCCTCGACGACTGCCGCATCGCCGCGGAGTTGCCCGTCGACCTCGCACCCACCCGTACGCCTGACGACCCGGGCTTCGGCGCGCTGCGCCGCCACCTGCTCGACCGACTCGGCGTTCCCACCACCTGAGGAAGCGGAGACACGATGACCCGCTGGACGCCCGACCCCACCTTCTACCCGTCACCGTCGCAGGCCGCGACCGCCCCGGCGGAGAAGCTCGCCTACGTGGCGGCCTTCGACCGTACGGCCAGCCGCCCCGACGCCATCGCGGTGCTGGACACCGACCCCGACTCCCCCGACTACGGCCGGGTCGTCGGCTGGACCGACCTGCCCCACCTCGGCGACGAGGTGCACCACTTCGGGTGGAACGCGTGCAGCAGCGCGCTCTGCCCCACCGCCCCGCACCCGCACGTCGAGCGGCGCTACCTGATCGTGCCCGGCCTGCGCTCGTCGCGGATCCACGTCATCGACACGCAGCCCGACCCGCGCCAGCCGCAGGTTGTCAAGGTGATCGGGCCGGAGGAGCTGGCGAAGCGGGCCGGCTACTCCCGGCCGCACACCGTGCACTGCGGCCCGGACGGCATCTACCTCTCCGCCCTCGGTGGCGCGGACGGCGCCGAGGGCCCGGGCGGCATCGCGATCCTGGACCACACCACGTTCGACGTGCGCGGGGCGTGGGAGGCCGACCGGGGCCCGCAGTTCCTGGCGTACGACGTGTGGTGGCACCTCACCCAGGACGTGCTGGTCACCAGCGAGTGGGGCACCCCGTCCATGATCGAGGACGGGATCGTCGGCGAGCTGCTGCTGGGCCGGCGCTACGGTCACGCCATCCACTTCTGGGACCTCGCGAAACGCCGGCACGTGCAGCGGGTCGACCTGGGTGATCAGTACCAGATGCCGCTGGAGCTGCGCCCGGCGCACGATCCGACGAAGTCGTACGGGTTCGTCGGGGTGGTGATCAGCGTCGAGGACCTGTCCGCCTCGATCTGGCTGTGGCACCGCGACGGGGATGCCTGGGCGGTCACCAAGGTGATCGACATTCCGGCCGAGCCGGCCGACCCGGCAGAGCTGCCCGACCTGCTCAAGCCGTTCGGCGCGGTGCCGCCGCTGGTGACCGACATCGACCTGTCGGTGGACGACAAATTCCTCTACGTCTCCTGCTGGGGCACGGGTGAGCTGCGCCAGTACGACGTCAGCGACCCGCTGCACCCGGTGCAGACGGGCTCGGTGCACCTCGGCGGGATCGTCCGGCGCGCGGCGCACCCGTCCGCGCCCGACGAGGCCCTCGCCGGTGGGCCGCAGATGGTCGAGGTGAGCCGCGACGGGCGGCGGGTCTACGTCAGCAACTCCCTCTACGGCTCGTGGGACGACCAGTTCTATCCCGACGGGGTGGGCGCCTGGCTGGCCAAGCTCGACGTGGATGTCGACGCCGGTGGCCTCACCCCCGACGTGCGGTTCTTCCCGCACGGCGACGAGTTCCGGGGGCTGCGCGTGCACCAGACGCGATTGCAGGGTGGGGACGCGTCCTCCGACTCGTACTGCTTCCCGTGACCCTCGGGACGCTCGCGACGCTGGCGGCGCTCGGCGCGTTCCACGGTCTGAACCCGGCGATGGGGTGGTTGTTCGCGGTGGCCCGGGGCCTGCAGGAGCGCAGCCGGATGGCGCTGCTGCGCGCCCTGCCGCCGATCGCGGCGGGGCATCTCGCCTCGGTGGCGATCGTCGCGGCCCTGGTCACCGCTACCAGGTCGGTGACGGCGAGCACCGCCCTGGCAGTGGTCGGCGGCCTGCTGCTGGTCGGCTTCGGGTTGTGGCGGCTGCTCTCCGAGCGGCACTTCCGCTGGGCGGGGATGCGGCTGTCGGCGGCGCAGCTCACCGGATGGTCGTTCCTCATGTCGTCCGCGCACGGCGCCGGGCTGATGCTGCTGCCGGTGCTGGTCGCCGAGCCGGTGCCCGGAGGTCACTCCGGGCACCTGGCCGCCGCGCCGCTCGGTGCGCTGCCCGGGCTGGCCGCGGCGGGCGTGCACACAGTGGCGATGCTGGGCACCGCTCTGGTCGTGGCGGTGCTGGTCTACCAGGTGCTCGGGGTCGGGGTGCTGCGTCGGGCGTGGTTCAACGTCGACCGGCTCTGGGCGGGCGTGCTGGTGGCCGCGGGGTTGGTGACGCTGATCCGGGCGTGACAGTCCATCGTGGAAACGCGTGATGTGTGATCTCATGTCGCCATGGTCACCCCGACTCCCCTCATGCAGCTGGTGGCCGGCGTGTGGGGGTTCAAGACCCTCGCGGCCGGCGTCGACCTCGGTCTGTTCACCCGGCTCGCCGGTGGACGGACGATGACAGTCGAGCAGGCTTCGGCCGAGTTCGGGCTGCCGGACCGGCCGGCGGACCTGCTGCTCGCCGCGTGCGCCTCGCTCGGCCTGTTGGAGAAGGCCGGCGACGGCTACCGCAACTCCGAGTTGGCCGAGCAGTTCCTGGTCGAGGGTCGGCCCTACTACTTCGGCGCCCAGATCCGCTACTCCGACCTGCGCACCTACCTGCCGTGGCACCGCATCGGCGAGGCGCTGCGCACCGATCGGCCGTTGACCTGGGACCCGGAGTCCCAGCAGTCCATGTTCGACACCGAGGATCCGTTGATGCTGGCGCAGTTCTGGGATGCCATGTATTCGACGTCGAGTTTCACGGCGAGCGCGCTGGCCGAGGCGTACGACTTCTCCGGGCACCGCCGGCTGCTCGACGTGGGCGGCGGGGCCGGCGCGTTCCCGATCGAGTTCTGCCGCCGGCTGCCCGAGCTGCGGGCGACAGTCCTGGACCTGCCGCACGTCTGCGTACGGGCGCGGGAGCGGATCGCGGAGGCCGGTCTGACCGATCGCATCGACGCGGTGCCCGGCGACTTCCTCGCCGATCCGGCGTTGCCGGACGGGCACGACGTCATCCTGCTCAGCATGATCCTGCACGACTGGGACGAGCCGACTAACCGCGCGCTGCTGGCCCGCTGTCACGCGGCGCTGCCGCCCGGTGGTGCCATCGTCGTCTGCGAGCTGCTGCTCAACGATGAGCGCACCGGGCCACCGGAGGCCGCTCTGATGGGCATGAACATGCTTGTCGAGACCGAGGGCGGCCGGAACTACTCGGCGGCCGAGTACGGCGCGTGGCTCACCGACGCCGGGTTCGTCGACGTCCGTACCGTGCCATTCGACGCCCCCGGCGCCAACGGCGCTGTCGTGGCCCGCCGGCCCTGAACGCCGACGGCACCCGACCCGGAGAGGGTCGGGTGCCGCAGCGTCATCGTGACGCTGGCGTCCGATCGGCTACCGGTACCCCTCAGGCGCGAGCCTTGGCCGGCTGCTTCATGAAGTCCATGATCGCCTTGTTGACCTCGTCGGCGTGCGTCCACGGGATGCCGTGCGGCGCCCCCTTGAGCGTGATGAGCGTGCCGGTCGGCATCATCGGGCCGAGCCGCTGGCCGGTCACCGGGTAGGGCAGCACCCGGTCCTGGTCACCCTGCACGATCAACACCGGAATATTGATCTTCGGCAGGTCCTGCCGGAAGTCCTCCTGCCAGGCGTCCACACTGTCGTGGGTGGCCTTGCCGGAGGCCATGGCGCCGATCTGCCAGTGCGCCCGGTACGCCTCTTCGCTGACCCGCTTGCCCATGTTCTGGTCCGGGTTGAAGAACGCGTCGCAGAACGACGTCAGATAGGCGAAGCGGTCCTTGATGATGGCGTCCTGGAAGCCCTTGAAGAGCTTGCGGTCGACGCCCTCGGGGTTGTCGTCGGCCTTGGCCAACATCGGTTGCAGCGGGCTGAGCAGCACGGCTCGGCTGACCCGCTGGGAGCCGTAGTTGGCCAGGTAGCGGACGACTTCGCCGGTGCCCATCGAGTGACCGATCAGGGTGGCGTCGTTGAGGTCCAGCTCGGTCATCAGCACGTCGAGGTCCGCGGCGAACGTGTTGTAGTCGTAGCCGAAGGCCGGCTGCGCCGAGTTGCCGTTACCGCGTCGATCGTAGGTGATCGTCCGGTATCCGGCGTTCTGCAGCACGCTGGTTTCCTTCTCCCACGTTGCCCCGTTGAACGGGAAGCCGTGGATGAGCACCACGGGCTTACCGGATCCGTGGTCCTCGTAGTACAGGTCGATGGGTGCGGAGTTTTCCGTCCCCACGGTAATGAAAGGCATGTTTTTCTCCTGCTCCGGTATGGGCTGTCGGACGCCCCGCGCTTTCCCGTCGGGTCGCCGGATATGCGGCCGAGCGCCGTCGCCCAGGCCCGCCGGCCCGCTCCGGACGGCCGGTCCCGGCATCGACATTTATCAACCTCGTCGGTAGGGTCGCCGGTAGGAAAGTTTCGGCGTACGGGAGGTGGGCATGCTTCGAAAAGTCCCCGCGGCGCTGGCCGTCGGAGCGGCGGTGGCCGCCCTGGGCGGCACGCCGGCGCAGGCCGACCCGGTGGTGCCACGGCACGCCATAGTCATCTGCCAGAGCGCCAGCTTCTACGCCAACTACGACTCCGCCGGCGGCCCCACCGGCCTGAAGCGCACGCTCGTCTACGGCAACAAGATCGGCCACACCCCGGGCGCGCATCCGGTCTACAACGGGTGGGCGGCCACCTTCGACTTCAGCCCGAACGACTGGGGTTACCTGCGCTCCGAGTGCATCGGCGGGTACGACTCATGGTGAGGGCCCGGGTGACGGCCGGCGTGCTGGCCGGGATCGTCGCCGCGACCCTCGCCGCACCGGCGCCGGCGCAGGCCGCCAACGGCACCATCGGTCAGCGGGAGACGGTGTGCGCGAGTGACCTGTTCGTCCGCACGCAGCCCAACGGCGCATGGATGGGCACCCTCTACGCGGGTCAGACGTTCCTGGTCGAAGGTCCCCGCAGCGGCGGCTACGTCTACGGCTTCGCCTACGGGTACATCAACCGACGCGGCTGGGTGCAGGACGGCTGGTTCTGCTGAGCGGTCGGCCGGCGACGCGACCCGATCGGAGTGCCCCGATCCGGCCGCGGCGGCCTAGCCTCGATGCGTGAGCCCTTCGCCCCGGCTGCGAGCCGTCAGCGACCTGCACATCAGCTACGCGGAGAACCGCGCGTTCGTCCAGGAGCTCCGGCCGGACCACCCCGGCGACTGGCTGCTCGTCGCCGGTGACGTGGCCGAGCGGTTCGCCGACATCGAGTGGGCTCTCGGCCTGCTGAGCAACCGCTTCGCCCGGGTGGTCTGGGCGCCCGGCAACCACGAGCTGTGGACGCCACCCGGCGACCCGGAGCACCTGCGCGGCGAGACCCGCTACCGCGAGCTGGTCGAGCTGTGCCGGCGCCTGAGAGTCGTCACCCCGGAGGATCCGTACCCGGTGTGGGACGGCGAGGGCGGGCCCGCCACGATCGCCCCGCTCTTCGTGCTCTACGACTACACGTTCCGGGTCCCCCAGGCCAGCACGAAACAGGAGTCGCTGGCCCTGGCGTACGCGGCCGGGGTGGTCTGCACTGACGAGGCGCTGCTGCACCCCGACCCGTACCCGAGCCGGGAGGCGTGGTGCGACGCCCGCATCACCGAGACCGAACGCCGGCTGGCCGAGCGCGACCCGGCGCTGCCGACCGTGCTGGTCAACCACTACCCGCTGGTGCGCGAACCCACCGACGTCCTGTGGTTCCCGGAGTTCGCCCAGTGGTGCGGCACCGTCCGCACCCGCGACTGGCACCTACGCTTCGGCGCGTCCACGATGGTCTACGGGCACCTGCACATCCCCCGCACCACGTTCTACGACGGCGTCCGGTTCGAGGAGGTCTCGCTGGGCTACCCGCGTGAGTGGCGGCGACGCGGCCCGGTCCCAGACCCCGTCCGCACCATCAACCCCGCCGAGGACCTGCGCCGACGCGAGTCCGTCAGCGGGTGAGGCCGACCACCGACGCCAGCCGCGCCACGCCGGCCGGCGCCGGCTGCGCGCGGGCGACATCGGCGATGAGGGTACGCGCCAACAGCCGCCACCGAACCTCAAGTTCAACACCCCTCTGAGCTGAGCGCAGCGACTACGGTGACCGGATGCCGATCAGTCGACGCCGAATCCTCCAGTTGGTGGCCGCCGGCGGCGGCGTCACCGCGCTCGGCGCGGCCGGCATCGCCCTGGTCGACGCCGAGGTGCTGCCCGGCCGGTCGGTGCTCGACCACGCGCTGGGTCGCTGCGACGCCGCACCGCCGACCGCGCCGCAGGGCACACCCCAACCGCCGGTCACCGGCAGCTTCTGCTCGGCGGCACGCCGCCGGGAGGTGGCCTTCGCCATCTCCTACCCACCCGGGTACGCCCCGGGCGCCCGGCTACCCGTCTGCCTGGCCCTGCACGGGTACGCGGCCGACGCCCGCTCCGCCGTCACCGCCGCCCGGTATCCCGAGTTCCTGGCCGGCGCGCTCGCGGCAGGGGTGCCCCCGTTCGCGCTGGCCGCACCGGACGGCGGGGACGGCTACTGGCATCCGCACGCCACCGACGACCCGCTCGGCATGCTCGTCGACGAGTTCCTGCCGCTGCTGGCCGGGCGCGGCCTGCGTACCGACCGGGTCGCGGTGGCCGGCTGGTCGATGGGCGGATACGGCGCGTTGCTCGCCGCGCTGACCCATCCGGACCGGTTCCGGACGGTGGTTGCCACATCACCGGCGATCTTCCGCTCGTACGCCGACGCGGAGCGGGTCAACGCCGGCGCGTTCGACGGTCCCGACGAGTGGGCCCGGTACGACGTGACGGCCCGCGCCGCGCAGTTCGCCGGCCTGCCGGTGCGGATCGCGATCGGCGCGGCCGACCCGTTCGCGGGCGCGGTCGAGACACTGCGGGACCGGCTGCCCGACCCGGAGGTGGTGACCATCGGGGTGGGCTGCCACGACGGCGACTACTGGGCGTCGGTCGCCCCGGCGCAGGTGCGGGCGATCGGCGCCGCGCTAGCCGGCTGACCCGTAGCACCATCCGCCGGCCCTCGGGGCGTTGTATACGGTGCATCGGTGCATGAGCCATCCGTGCTGGACGGTCTGACGGAGATGACCGGCGTGCAGATGCTGTGGTTCGCCGACTATTACGACGGACCGTTGGATGGTCTCGCGCTGCTCGACGGCCGGGAGTACTGGTTCATCGCCGTTGCGGACGAGCGCGACTGTCCCGTTGATCAGGAACGGCGCTGCTACGTGCTCCATGCGATCTCCGAGGAGCAGGCAAGAGCGGAGTGGGCGGAGCACCGCGATTTTGTGGCAGTGGTGGGTGGGCCTGGGTGCGTACACACGCCCGCTTGTGCCCATGGTCCGGTTGATGCCGACGCGGCTGCTGCCTGGCACCGCGATCATCCTTGGGAGCTGCGGCCCGACCATTCCAGCGCGCCGGCGATCGGGTGGTTCCGCGGGTAGTGAGCTGACTAGTCCGGGTAGGAGTCGCGGATGACCAGCTCTCGGGTTTCGATGATGCCGGGCCAGTGCCGGGAGACCGGGTCGGTGCCCCGGCGCAGCCAGAGGGTCGTGCCGTCGGTGGCCGTCGCGGTCTCGATGACGTGCTCGGCGTCCGCCTCGATGCGGCCGGTCTCGACCGGGCCCATGCCCAGCCTCTCCGCCTCGGTGCGCAGGTCGGCGCGGGCGAGGTAGAGCAGGGCCGCACGGCCCGGGTCCACGCTGACGGCGGCCGGCTCGACGCGGGTCAGCCACGGCCCCAGCTCCTGCACGCTCCCGGCGATCGTGTCCGCCGGAACGGTGACGAAGAGCCGGGCGACAACCTCGGCCTCGGTCGGCCCGATGTCCAGGGTGCGGTCGGGGGTGAGGCCGGAGCCGTGGGTCGCGCCCTCCCAGCCCAGCTCCTGGTCGGCCCGATCGATCACCAGGCGGGTGGCGGGCGGCCCGGACGGGGGTACGTCGGTCTCGGCGTAGCGGACGTTGCGCGAGTAGCGGAAATCCTGATCGCGCCAGCCGAAGCGGTGCAGCAGCGGCTGCGCCAGGGCGTGCATGGCGCGTTCCTCGTTCCTGGCGACCCGGTAGCCCGACAGCAGCAGGTCCGCGCGGTCGACGTCGATGTCGATCCCGTCAGCGCCGAGCTCGTCGGCGAGCGGAGCGTAGCGGCGCAGAGTGTCGGCGGCGGTCGCGGTGCCGCGTTCCAGCCTGAGCATCGCCTTCATCCTGAACGGCGGCTTGTTCTTCGCCACTCGCCTCACCGCCAATCCGCGCCAGGCACGCGAGGCACCGTAACCAGCGGCTACCGAGTGAACAACCGATTTGGACCAGGCAGGATGGCGCCCGCGCCGACATCTCGGTCGGTCAGTCGATGCCCTCGACGATGCGGAAGTCGCGCTCGACGGCGTCGGAGAGGGCGACAAGCGCCTCCTGGTAGGCCGCACTCTCGTGCGCCGCGACGGCCTGCGCGAAGCTGTCGAACTCGATCACGATGGTGCGCTCGGCGATTCCGGCGTCATGCGCCACGACCCGACCGCCACGGACGAGGACCCGACCGCCCCCGGCCGCGACGGCCGGAGCGGCCAGCGCGTTGTAGGCAGCCAGCTTCTCCGGGTCTGAGATGGTGCGGTAGGCGCTGACCCAGTAGCCCTTGGGCATGGAACCTCCAGTGTGGGGATGAGTGCGTCTGGCTTACGGGTTGGTCTCGGACGAGCGTCGGCGGGCGAGAGCGAGGCTCGTCAGCGTGGTGATCGCCATGGCGCCGATGCCGACCAGCGCCGCTGTGGTGTAGGCGCTGTCGTCGGGGAAGCGGTGGCCGGGGCCGGTGCCCGCGGCGAGGATCAGGCCGCCGATGGCGCTGCCCAGGGAGTACCCGACGCTGCGGACGACGTAGTTGAAGCTCATGGCGCTGGACGTTTCGCTCTTGGGGGTGACGGCCAGGATGACGCCGGGCATCGCGGCCGAGAAGCCGCCGACGCCGAAGCCGAGCACGCCCATCGCCACGAACAGTTCGATCAGGTCCGACCGGGTCGCCGCGAACAGGGCGAACCCGCCGCCGACCACGACGGCGCTGCCGGCCAGGAGCAGGGGGTCGGCGATCCGCGTCCGGACCCGTGGCGTGAGCTTGCCGGCGACGAACCCCAGCACCGAGAACGGAATGAGGACCAGCCCGGCGACGAAGGTCGTCAGCCCGAAGCCGTAACCGGCGCCGTGCGGCGTCTGCGCGTACCGGGTGATGAGCGTGAGCAGGAGGTACATGCCGATCCCGCCGACGAACATGGCGAGGTTCGCCCCGGCGACCGCCGGGTGCCGCACCGCCCGCACATCGACCAGAGGCGTCGTGCTGCGCAGCTCGATGACGGCCCAGACGCAGAGCAGCACCACCGCGACGACGGCGAGGCCCGCCGCCACGGCGAGGTGCCTGCTCCACAGATTGCGTTCGCCGGCGAGGAACAGCACCAGGAGCAACGCAGCGGCCAGGACGACAGCGCCTGTCACGTCGACGTGGGCGGAGCGGCCTTCGGGGGCTTCGGGCATGGAGCGCCACGCGGTCAGGAGGGCGGCGGCGGTGACGACCAGGCCGAGGCCGTAGGCGGCCCGTACCCCGCCGAGCTCGGCGAGCAGTGCGGCCAGCGGGTAGCCGACGCCGGCCCCGATGATCGAGACCACCGAGATCAGGGCGATCACGGCCGCGCCGCGCTCCTCCGGAAGGTGGTCCCGGGCCACGCCCATCATCAGCGCCGTCAGCCCGAGCCCGACGCCCTGGGCCGCCCTGCCGACCAGCAGCCACGCGAACGGCAACGGCAGCACGGTGAGCGCGCTGCCCGCGACGACGACAGCCAGCGTGGCGAGGATGGTGGCCCGCCGGTGCGGGCCGGCTCCGAGCCGGCCCAGGACCGGTGTGGCGACGGCGCCGCTGAGCAGCGCGATGGTCAGCGTCCACTGCGCACTGCCGAGCGAGACGTGGAACGAGGTCGCCACGCTGGTGATGAGCGGCGTCCCGAGGCTGGCGACCGCCGCCACGACCAGAGCGATGAACACCAGGGCGGGGACCAGCAGCGGCGTTTCGGACCGCGCCACCGGGACCGCCTGCACCGCGCCCCCGCCGACCGGCTGCCCGGTCACCGCCTCGACCCTTCACGGTCCTGGCTTTCGAGCTCTGCCAGATGCTTCAGCGCCGGAAGGGCCGCCACCAGCGCCTCGACCTCGTCGCCGGTCAGCTCGCCGATCAACCGCTCGAACGCGTGGACGCCCGCCTGGCGGCGCGTCCGGACATAGGAGGCGCCGGCCTCGGTCAGGCACACCAGCGTGACCCGCTTGTCGGACGGGTCGCTGCGCCGCTCGACAAGGCCGGACTCCTCCATCACCCGGACCAGGGTGGTCATCGCGGGCTGGGTGACGCCCTCGACCGCAGCCAGATCGGTGATGCGCCGCGGGCCGGTCCGGTCCAGGGTGGCCAGGGTGGCGGCGGACGTCAGGCTCATGTCCCGGGGCAGGCGTCTCGCGGCCCTGGTGGCCAGGGCGTAGAGGGCTGCCCCGATAGCGGCGGACGCCTCAGCAGTGGTGTCGTGATGACTCACACGCGAAGCATAGCAGTTTTATATTCAGCCTTTATGGAAATGCCGTGTCAGTCGTCGGTGAACGGGGCGCCGGTCGACCGCACCGCCCACCGTGCTCACGCCACCGTGCTTGACGCTCGACGTCAAGTACTTGACGATGAGCGTCAAGTAGCGGCGGAGGAGGCAGCATGGCGCCAACCGACGAGGAACTGACCGAGCATCTCATCCGGTTGATCGACATCCGCCTGCTCGACCCCCTCGAAATCCTGGTCGACGGCCACGACGCCATCGACCCGCTGCGCGCCGTCATCCGGGAGCGGGCGCGATCCTGGGCCGCCACGATCGTCAGCGGCGACGACCGGGCCGCCGTCGGCGTGATCATGCGCGCGATTTCCACCCTCTACCCGGGGGACGGACCGTTCGACCCGCCCATCGATTGGTGGCGCAGTCCTTTCGGCCAGGCCGTCGCGCGACGTGTCGGCCACCCGACCGCCGAATCCGTGTCGTACGCGGTGGCCGGCGCCATGCTCGGTATCACCCGCCAGGGCGTCCACGACCTGGTCTCCCGCGACAAGCTCGCCCGCCACCCCGAAGGCGGCGTGCGCTCGACCTCCGTACGCGACCGACTGCTCAACGAAGGAACCCGACGTGCCTGAAACCTTTGTCGACTCCGGGTCCGTGCCCATCGCGATCCGCGACTTCGATGGACCCGGACAACCGCTGCTGCTCCTTCACGGCGCCGGCGGCAACCTCGCCCAGATGACCACCCTCGCCGAGCACCTGCGCCCGACCTACCGGGTGGTCACCGTCGATCTGCGTGGTCACGGCCGGTCTGGAGACGGCCCGTGGCGCTGGGACGACGTACTGGCCGACCTGGCCGCCGTCACCGATCACCTCGGCCTCACGTCCCCAGCGGTGGTCGGCGTCTCCCTCGGCGGCATGCTCGCCACCCTCTGGGCGCAGCGTCACCCGGAGTGCCCCGGCGTCGTCAGCTTCGACGGCAATCCGCCGCTCAACCGTCCGGACCAGCTCGCCGGGCTGGATCCGGAGCAGGCCGAGACCGAGCTGGCAAAGCTGCGGGCCGTCTTCGACGGGATGGCCGCGATGCTGGCCGAACCGCTAACCGCTGAACAGGTGGCCGCCATGCGTGCGGGGCAGCGGGCCATGGCCCAGCGCTACGGAGCCGCACCCGACGACTGGGTCGCGGCCTTCGAACGCAACCTCGTGCCCGGCGACGACGGCCGCAGCCAGCTGCGGCCCGCCCCGGACCTCACCCGGCAGCTCCGGGACGCCATGGACTCCCTCGACCTGATGCCCGCCTACCGCGACGCCCGCTGCCCGCTGCTGCTCGTCCTCGCCACCGAGGACCTGCCCGAACAACAGCCGTTCCACAGCCTGTACGAGGCGTACCGCAAGGTCACCGCCGATCGGCTTGCCACTGTGGACAACCCGTCTCTGCGGGTGCGGCACCTCGCCGGCGCCAGCCACGCGATGGTCGCCGAACGCCCACAGGAGCTCGCTACTCTCATCACCGACTTCCTCAGCCCTCAGGACTGAGGGCGACCCCGCAGGAGCCCGCCTCCTGGCGAAGGTCGAGACGGCGTGGCGGATGGAAGCCGACGCACGTCCGTCACCGGGTAAGCCCGACCAGCGTCGCCAGTCGGGCCACGCCGGCCGGCGCCGGCTTGGCACGGGCGACATCGGCGATGAGAGTACGCGCCAACGGCCGCCACCGAACCTCGGCCGGCGCGACACTGTCCGCGTCGACGAGCGCTCGCGCCGCCCCGCGCAGATCACCGGCGTGCAGGTAAATCCGCGCGGCGTCGAGCAGGTAGGCGCCCCGATACTCGGCCGGCAACCGCCGCCACACCTCCCGTCGAACGATCGTCGTGTGCCGTGCCAGTGCGCTGTCGGCGTCACCCCGCTGCGCCGCCACCAGCACCCGAGCCATGTCGACGGCGACCGGCCGCCCGAAGCTGGTGCCGCACGAGTCGTCGTACCCCCGCAGGTCGACGGCGACGCCCGCGGCCCGGTCGATCAGCTCGGTTGCGCGGCGGTGCTCGCCGCACCCAGCGGCGGCCAGCGCGGCCTGGACCAGCAACGTCCCACCGACCGCCCAGGTTCGACGGTCTCCCCGGCGCTGTCCCCCGCCCTCGCTCCCGCCCCGCTGATCAAGAGGTTCGGGTCGACTTTGATCTCCAAAAGTGCCGCAAACCTCTTGATCACCCACGTGGAGTGCCGGTGGAAGGGTTCGGTTGGCCGCTGTCAGGGTCGCCGACAGGGCCAGGCGGTCCCGGCCCGACGCGCGCAGCGCCTGAGCCACTGCGACAGCCACTGTCGCCGCGAGGACTGGGGCGTCTTGGGCAGCACCCATGGCCCGGTCGGCGGCCAGCCAGGCGAGGTCGGCCTCGTCGAGCTTGACCAGCAGCAGAGCGGTGACGCGGTACGCCTGCGTCAGCACCTCCGGCGACCCCGCGCCCTGGGCGGCGTCGAGCAGGCTCGGCACCGCCCGCACCAACTGCGGGTAGTTCGCGTGCTGGTAGGCCAACCAGGCGTGCCCGATCTGACGCCTCAGCTCATGCATGTGTAGCGAGGTCGGCGGGGTGTCGTAGCGCGCGAGGGCGGCTCGGATGTCGTCCACTCCGGCCGGTGTGCTCGCCGGGGCGCTGGGCGGTTGACCGAGCAGCACCTCTGGATCGACCCGCAGGACGCCGGCCACCTCCTGGATCACCGAGTACCGATCCAGAGGCCGGACGCCCCGCTCGACCTTGTCCACCCAGCTCTTCGACCTGCGCAACCGATCGGCAAGCATCTGCTGCGTCATCGACCGTCGCACCCGCCAACCGGCCACCCGGCGACCGATGGGGAGGTCATCGCTGCTCACGCTGCCACCGCCGGTCCGGGACCGCACGGGTCGTGTCGTCCACAGGTACACGCTCCGCCTCGGCCTGATCCAGGAGGCGCTGCTTGGCAGCCTCCCGCTCGCTCGCCTCAACCTGTTCACCCTTGCTCGCCGTCTCGTCGCCGCGCATAGCCACCTCCATAAGGCCATCGGCGCGGCGATCACGTTGGCTCGTCGCGTCCTACCTGGATGGCACGTGTTGTGAATTCAGGCTCTGCGAACTCGTGATGACGACTTCACCGTGAGTTACGGACGAATGGGGACGTCCTTGCTAGGGTGAGTCGTCCCCGATGCCGTCCCCGAGCCGAGTGAGCAGGAGACGCGATGCCGAACGACCGCCTTCGCAACGGGATGCTCAAGAAGGGCCTGACGGCATCGGCACTTGCCGAGAGAGTCGGTGTCGACCCGAAGACTGTCGAGCGGTGGGTCACCCAGGCTCGCATCCCGTACCCGCGCTATCGCCACTCCATCGCTGAGCTACTGGAGGAGAGCGAGTCGTATCTCTGGCCGGATGCGCTTCCGACGCAGCGAGCCGTGCAGATCAGCCAGTCAGAACTGGTCCACATCTACCCGCGTCGCGGAGCCGTTCCGACCGATCTCTGGCAGCGGCTTCTGGAGCAGGCCACCCGGCAGGTTGGTGTCCTGGTCTACGGAGGGCTGTTTCTGCCCGAGTTCAACCACCGCTGGATCGCGACCCTGCGCGAGAAGGCTTTGGCCGGAGCGCAGGTGGAGTTGCTATTCGGCGACCCGGAGGGCGTGCACATCGCCGAGCGTGGAAACGCCGAGGGCATCGGCCCAGCGATGTCCAACAAGATCCTGAACGCGTTGGCCTTCTACAAGGAGCTTCGGGATCTGGACAACGTCGGGATCTACTTCCACGACACGATTCTCTACAACTCCATCTACCGCTTCGACGACGAGATGCTGGTCAACACTCATCTCTACGGCACACCGGCCGCGTACTCACCGGTGCTCCACCTGCGACGTCTCGGCGGCGGGGACCTCTTCGACAGCTACGTCGCCAGCTTCAACCGCGTGCTCGGGCAGAAGCGGGCTGTGTGGCCTGAACACTGACAGGCTGGAGCCATGGCGCGGATCGAGCACTTCGACAACCCGAAAGCTCCCAGGCCGAACAGGATCGTCGTCGCAGTGACGGTCTTCGTCCAGGACGGCCAGGGCCGGGTGCTGCTCATCCAGCGGACCGACAACGGCCTCTGGGCGCTGCCGGGCGGCGCTCAGGACTTCGGCGAATACATCGCCGAGACAGCCGTGCGGGAGACGCGTGAGGAGACCGGCATCGAGGTCGAGGTGACCGAGATCGTCGGGATCTACTCCGACCCTCGGCACGTGGTGGAGTACAGCGACGGCGAGGTACGGCAGCAGTTCTCGATCTGCTTCCGCGCCCAGTACCTTTCCGGTGATCCGACGACCAGCAATGAGTCCTCGTCCGTGGTGTGGGTGGCCCGTGACCATCTGGACCGACTCCCGATGCACCCTTCGATGCGGCTCAGGGTCGACCACGGATTGCAGCGGCGCCCGGTCCCCTACATCGGCTGAGCTGACAGGCGACGTTCGGTCCTGCGTACGGCGTCTTGGAGCATTGGCTCAGCTCTCTGCCAAAACCGCGTCACGACGTCGTCCGGCCCGTAGCGCTGCCGAATCTCCGCCAGCCTCTCATCGACGGTGAGATCCTGCCCGTCCGGGCCAGTCGTCATGTCCGCGTACCAGAGAGCATCCGAGGTCGCCGTCTCCTCGCGCGGGAACTCATTGGCTAGAGCCTGTCCCAGACCGCGCTCGTCTGCCTCATAGACAGCGCAGGAGTGGTGGGCAACCAAAGCAGCGACACGGTCTCCGAAGCCATGACTCCGAAGCCATCGCGCACCGTCAAGCGCGTGGAAGCCCGTGTCGGCGACGTCGGGGGCATACCCGATGTCGTGCAGCCAAGCAGCCGCCGTTAGCAACTCCGCATCATCTCCGACCAGGCGCGCAAGCCCTTCCGCCTTCGCCGCCACTGCTTTCACATGAAGCCAGCGACGGGGTAGGGCATCTTGCAGATGACGCTGCGAAGTTGTCTCGGCTAACCCGAAGGACGGACTCACGCGGGAAGTCTAGAACCCTGGCCGGCGCCCCTGACGCCCTAGAAACGCCCTGATAAGAAGGTGCGGTGGCCTACGCATTACGAGACCAAGATGGGTGATCCTGCGACGTGCCAAAGTCAGCTCCTAACAGCGGAAACGCCTCTCGACACCTCTCACCGCTCCCTCGCCGTCCGTCGACCTCTTGTGGACCAGATGCGGACTGGCACGTCGGGGCCGAGGCGATGCGCAGCCGATGTCATGCCGACCTGCGAGCGTACCCAAGAACCGCGTAAAGCCAGTGATCGAAGTACCGGTCCAACGCCGCGTCGTCCGCGAGGTCCAGAGCCAGCCACTCTTGAGCCGCACGAACCATCTCTAGGCTCGCCTTCTCCTCTTCCTCTGGCTTGAGTTCCACCCAGTCAGTGAACGCCGCCCACTGGAGGTACAGACTCATCCTCAGCGCGTCGTCGAGTTCCGGAGGCCCCACCTCCTCCCAGAGGTCGGCCGCCGCCTCGTAGGCGCGGTCCGCAACCAGGATCCGTTGGAACAAGCGGTTGACCTCGTCTAAGTCAAGCCCCGTGCCTTCGATGTAGCTGCTGGTCACGCTAGGAGCCTTCCACCGGACCCCCACATTTTAAAGATCATGCGGTCTATCGACGGGCGTCCGCTGCTGCGGCTGACCTGGTCGGTCTGTCGGCCGCTGCCGCTTCTCGCTCCGGTCTGTCGGCCGGCTTGGCTGTACGGATGGGTGTACAGCCGTCGTCCCCGCTTCTCATACTCGACCGGTGACTGCTGCGGATCTTCCAGCCCGGTTCAGGCCCATCATCGAGCAGGTGGTCGAACGGATTGCCGCTGGCGATTTCGACGGCCTAGCGCGGGACTACTCGCGGTCGGGCCACGACCTGGGCGTCTGGGCCCGCGAGTACCCCGCAACGTTCATCCCAATGCCGCCCGAGGCGTGGCACCACGTCGACGCCTACTTCCTTGCTGGCCACGACGTTTGGAAAGTCGATGTCGACCTGTGGTCTCAGGAGGAAGGGCGAAGCGACATGACCTTGCAGGTGACGGTCTGGGAAGAGGCCGGCGCGATCAAGCTGACCATCGATGACCTGCACACTCTCTAGTAACGGCCACCCTCACCGCACCGTCAGTCTGGAAGAGCGTGCTCAACCGGCCCAAATGCCGGAATCGCCCCCCGAGGGAACCTGACGCGTTGACAGTTCGTGCCCGTGGTGCCCGCTAGGGAGACTCGTTACTGGCCCGGTCGGAGACGGTCCCACTGGACGTCGAAACAGATCAGACCTCGGTCCGCGGCCATCCTCGCTGCCTCGGCAGACACCTCCTCACACATGCTGTAGCGCATGCCGAAGTAGATGATCGGTCCCGAAGCGTTATTGATCATTGGGCCGTCCGACCAAGGGCTCACATCCTCTTCGTCCTCGGTCATGTCGATCCACCGGTCGAGCAGCGCGTCGACGTAGGCCCGGATGCGAGGAGTCGGCGGCCTATCGTGGTCCGCGTCGATGTAGTCGTCGTAGATCTGGCTGAAGATGCGCCCGCCCTCGACATCGTCTGCGGGCTGCTCGCCCTCCCACACCGCCAGGTCGTAAGTCATGTGGGGAGTGTGCCAGTGGTGGCGGATCTCCTCGTCGGGCAGTCGCCAGACCGTCCAGCCTCCCCGGACGGGGCAAGGTGGAGCGCCCTATCGGACGAGTCTCAATGGTCGATGTCAAGGCTGGGGTTATTTGGCTTGATCCGGCTTGCGGCTCTGGGCCATGAGACGGTGGGGCAGGTAGGTGCGTCGGTGGCGTTGCATCCGTTCTGTTCGCGGAGGCGGCGCCACTGCTCGTGAGCGGCGAAAATACGGTTCAGGCCGTCGTGCTCATCGCGTAGTTCCAGGAACTCGTCGAGTAGGTCGAACAGGGTCTCGACGGTGCGGGCGTCGAGGTCGTGGTCCATGTCGCGAAAGTTCTTGGGACCGGTGGGTTCGGTTAGGTGAGCGACGATGCTCCACCAGACGTGGTTGTCGAGGCAGCCGGCTTGCGTCACTAGCCATGGTTGGAATCCGGTCAGCAAGTTCCCTGCGTATGCCTGGTTGCACCCTTCGATGAAGGCCACGACGGTGGCGAAATCTTCTCGGATGAGCCACATTCTGGGGCGCTTGCGGATGTTGGCGAACAGTTCTCGGTAGTTGTTGATCGTGATCGGCACGGTCGGATTGTGCCTGGTTGTTGGCTGCTCACGCTCCCCTGCGCTGGGGGGTTTCCTCGGTCGGGCAGGCTCGCCCCTGCCCGAGGTTCTCCGTCGGGGCAAGGCTCGCCGGAGGCGGCCGCGTAGCGGCTTGGCCTGACCTGGCCGGGGTTCTCGGACAGCCCTGTGGGTGTCCGGCGCTGACGGAAGGAGCGGCCGCCGGTCGGCGTCCGGCGGCCGCCCCACGTCCGGTCAGCTGGCGTACACCTCCAGTGCCGCCAGTTGCCCGGCCGGCCAGCCGGTGTTACCGGTCACCGTGATCCGCACGTAGCGGGTCTGCGCGGCGCTGAAGGTCAGCGCCACCTGGTTGCCCGTCGACGGGTCGAACGTCCGCCCCGCGGCCCCGACCAGCGTCCCGAAGCTGCCCCCGTCGGTGCTGCCCGACACGGCGACGGTCTGCGTCCGAGCACCCCAGGCCGATGACGGCGGCAGCTTGAGCACCACCCGCCCGACAGTGCGTGTCGCGCCCAGGTCGACCTGCACCCACTGGGGGAAGGCGTTGTTGGCGCTCTCCCAGTAGCTGTTCGCGTCGCCGTCGACCACGTTGCCCGAGCCGTAGCTCTGGACGTGGCTGCTCTCGCTCGTGGATCGGCCGCGGGCGAGGTCGGAGTTGGCCGGGGCGTCGGTGGTGACGGTGACCGCGTTCGACGCCGCCGAGGTGTTGCCGCCGGCGTCGCGTGCCACGACCGTGAAGGTGTACGCGGTGGACGCGGCGAGCCCGCTCACGGTCGCCGTGGTGCCCGTGACCGTGCTGACCACCGTGCCGCCCTGGCGTACCTGGTAGCCGGTCACGCCCTTGTCGTCGGTGGATGCCGTCCAGGCCAGGGACACGCTGCTCGCTGTCTTGCCGGTCACCGTGAGGCCGCTCGGCGTGCTCGGCGGGTTGTCGGTGGTGCCGCTGGCGGCGTACACCTCGACCTGGGAGAGCTGGCCCGCCGCCCAGCCGGTGTTGCCGGCGATGCTCAGCCGGACGTAGCGGGCCGTGGTGGTCGTCAGCGTGCGCGTGACGGTGTTGCCCGTCGCCGGGTCGAAGGCGAACGCGGAGGCCCCGGCGATTGTCGAGAAGGAACTGCCGTCGACGCTGCCCTGCACGGTGATGGTCTGGGTCCGCGCGCCCCAGCTGGCGGGCAGCCGCACCACGAGCTTGTTGACCTGCTGGCTGGCGCCGAGGTCGACCTGCCACCAGTGCGGGAACGAGCCACCGCCGCTCTCCCAGTAGCTGTTGGCGTCGGAGTCCACCGCGTTCGACGCCGCGAACGAGCCGTTCTGGCTGCTCGCCGAGGTGGACCGGCCGGCGGCGAGGTTCCCGCTGGCCGGCGGCGGGGTGCCGACCGTCGGCGGGGTCGGACGTACGGCGGTGAGGGCGATCTGGCCCTTGAGCATCCGGCCGCCGTCGCCGGTGATGCGCAGGTAGTAGTCCGACGAGCAGGCCACGCCGTCCTCGTCCAGGGCCCGGATGTTTGCGCCGGCCGGGGTGGTGGCCTGCGTCTCGGACGTCTTGGCAATCTGGTTGCCCTCGTTGTACTCGTCGAACATGGACACGTACAGGCCCTGCGAGCCGAGTCGGACCATGTTGTAGATGTGCCGCCAGTAGAAGTCGCCGTGCTTGCGGTGCCCCCCGGCCAGGTCACCGGGCATCACGCAGGGCAGGTAGTCGATGCCGCGTGCCGCGCAGTCGGCCATGTCGCCGACGTTGACGTTGTTGTAGTACGAGTCGAGCTCCTCCACCGTCCGGGCCCGGTAGACCATCCACGGCGAGATGGCGTGGAACGCGTGGTAGACGTCGAGGAAGCCGGCGCGGGAGTCCTCGATGCCCTGCCGCCACCAGGTGGGCACGCCGCCGATGACGTAGCAGCCCTGCGCCTTGAACCAGTTGATGACCTCCAGGCACGGCCCGGGGGTGAAGGGCCGGCTGGGCTCGCTGAAGCCGAAGCCCCAGATGCAGACGACCGGCTTGCCGTTCTGGCGGGCGTACGCGCTCGACGCGGTGTGCGCCGACATCTTCGTCGTCCAGTCGGTCTTGATGTCCGACTGCATGGTGAGCCAGTCGGTGACGTCGTACATGATGTAGAACTTGCGGCCGTAGCGCTCGGCCGCCGAGCGGACCTTCTGCGTCATCGCGTCGCGCGTCGGTCCCTCGTCGCCGGTCGGGTTGAACCGTTGCAGCGCCGCGGTGTCGCAGCCGTACTCCTGCATCCAGCGGAAGTGGGTGTCCACGGTCTGCTGGTCGTAGGAGGAGAAGAGGGTGGCCGGCGAGCCGTTGCCGAGGTTGGGGTACGCGGTGGGATAGCTGCGCGTGTACTCGCGCATGTCCGGCCACGACACGATCGTGGTGTTGGACGGCGACGGCGGCTGGAAGCGGTCGCGGCTCCAGTGCCACCAGCCGCCGATGGGCGCGGAGTCGCCGGGAGCGCTGAACCAGCCCTGGTAGCCGACCGTCACCTTGCCCACCACGTCCCCGACCGGGCTGGCGGCGGACGCGGGGCTGGCGAGGGTGGTGAGCAGCTCGGTGGTGGAGGCGGCAGCGAGGGCGGAGCCCGCCAACACGGACGTGACGAACCTGCGGCGGGAGACCGCCATGGGGACCACTCCTTCGGGACGGAAGGCATTGACGGCCATCGTGGCAGCAGTGGATGCCGTCCCGCAAGAGTGCGACTGATCGATGAAAATGTAAGTCAGGGGATCGGAAGGAACCGAGCGTCACGGTCGGGCACACGCGGAGGGCCGGCGCCGCACACCGGCGCCGGCCCTTTCGGTGGTACGCCCGGAAGCGTTACGACGCCGGGTACTGCGCGATGTAGACCGGCACGCCGACCTTCGTCGTGTCGGCCGCGTCGCCGACACCGTTGACCACGTGGTCGATGGTGCCCGCGCTGAGGTTGACGGTCATGATGTGGTGCAGCCGCACACCTGGCCGGTTCGGCACCTCGAACCCGTTCTCGGTGTGGATCGACGGGTTGTTCTGGTTGAAGACGTACACCCCGCCGCCGTAGAGGTCGTGGTGGCGCACCCGGTCCCCGACCTTGTAGCCGGCGTAGCCCTCGACCGGGCCGTTCATCCAGTCAGCCTGCGTCGGCGGGTCGTACGGCAGCTCGTTCTGGTAGAGGATCGTGGTGCCGTGCTCGCCGTTCCAGACGGTGTTGTAGCGCTGGAAGTGCTCGACGAACAGGCCGGTGGCCGTCACGTGGTCGCCGTTGATGACAGCGCCGTAGCGGCCGGTGTTGGTGCGCCAGCGGTCGGTGTCGCCGTTGACGCCCTCGGTGAAGCCCTCGACGCCGTGGTCGCCACGCCACACCCAGGTGTGGTCGATGAGCACGTTGTCGCTGTTGACCTCCAGCGCCGTGTTGGTCCGGCCGATGTGCGGGCCGCCGACGCGGAAGTACACGTCGGACAGCGTGGTCGGGTTGGCCGGGCTGCTGGCGTCGCGGCCGTGCTGACGGCCCACCCGCAGCAGGACCGGCGACTCGACGGTGCCGGCGTCGATCGTGACGCCGGCGACGATCACACCGGGCACTCCTGCGACGTCGAGCGGGACGGCGCCGTTCACCGCGGTGAGGGTGGCGTGGCCGATGCCGAGCACCACCGTGTTGGCCCGGCGGATCTCGATGCTGCGGGCGATGTCGTACACGCCGGGGGTGAGCAGCAGGTGCTTGCCGCGCGCGAGTTGACTGTTGATCACCTGCACCGGGTCGGACGGCTTGGCGATGAAGAAGTCGTCGATCGGAAGAGTCCGCCCGGGGGTCAGGCCGTCGGCCCACGAGACGCCCCGGCTGTCGCGCTGCGCCGACGGCACCCGCACGTTGTAGCGGCCCTTGCCGTCGACGAACAGGTACGGCTTCTCCCGGCTCACCGGCGTGGTGTCGAGGGTGGTGTACGGCGGGTCCGGGAACGTGGCGTCGTCAGGTGCGCCCTCGACGCCCGCGAAGACCTGGTTCCACACCGCGTTGGACCACCCGGCGACCTCGCTGTTGCGGGTGAGCCACTGCTGCTGGGAGCCGTTGGTGGTGGCCGGCAGCCGTGAGTCGGCGATGAAGCCGCCGCTGGCGAACTGCGGGCCGGCCGTGCAGTAGTCCATCAGGGACAGCCCGCCACCGGTGATGTTCAGCCGGCGCATCGAGACCGCCTGGGACACCGCCCAGAAGTTCGCCGTCGACCGGCAGCCGTCCTGGCTGGCGGCGTTGACGGTGAGCGAGAGGTTGGACAGGGTGCGCCAGAAGTTGACAAGCGCGAGGCAGTTGCCGGTGCCGCCGTCGGCCAGGCAGCGGTTGTAGACCTCGATCTTGCCGTTGACGGCGACGTCGGTGGGCGACGCGCCCAGGCCGGCGACCTCGGTGTAGTAGCCGACCTTGGCCTGCAACGGCTGTTCGGCAGTGCCGTACGCGCCCGGCTTGAACAGGTAGGCGTGCCGCTCGGTGCCCATCTCGTTGTCGACCTGGCGGGCGTGCGCGGCGTCGAGGGTCTGCTGGATCTCGCCGACCGGCATGGTCGGGTCGAAGATCGTCACGTTCGGTCCGAAGTCGGGTGCGCCGTGCGTCGGGCGGCCGGCGGTGGCAGGGGTGCCGCTCGCCGCGAGGGCGGTGGTGACCAGAAGGGCGAGCAGGAGGATACGTCGGGACGGGGTTGTCATGTGGTTCGTCCTCTCCGCGACCGGGTGGTACTCCCGGCGCAGCTGGGGCGTGAGAGCGCTCTCTGGTGTTTCTACCCGGTCCGGCGGCCCCACGCCATGACCACAGGGCGGCGAACTTCGGGCCGGCCCGGCGAGAATGGACGGTGGCGCGCAACCCGAGGAGGCGACGATCGTGGGCAGCACGTTGGCCGACGTCCTGGACGCGGCAGCACGCGGGCACTTCCCGCCCCCGGACGGCGGGACCACCATCGTGCCGCAGCACAGCCCCCGGGACGCCGGAGTCATCGCGTTCACCGCCCACTCCGTGGTGTTCACCGACGAGGACCCCGACTGGGTCCGCCGCACCCTGGCCGCCCTCGACTGCGACTCGCTGGCAGCCACGATGAATCCGCGCTTCCTGGCTGCGCTGCTCGACCGCACCGGACGGTCGACGGACACCATCGACCTGCTGACCGTCGCCGCCCCGCTCGCCGGAGCGCCCCCGCTGGCGCTGCGCGAGCTGACCGACACCGATCACCCCCGCGAGGCCAGGGCGCGCAGGCGTCGCGACGACGTGCGCGTCTGGGCGGCCGAGGGCGGCGTGGTAGTCCTCGGCCGTGGCGTGGCGGGTCGCTGGGAGGCGGCGATCGAGGTCGACGAGAACGTTCGCCACCGGGGCCTGGGCCGGGCGCTGGCGACGGCAGCCCGGCACCTGGTGCCCGACGGCCAGCCGGTCTGGGCGCAGCAGGCCGCCGGCAACGCGCGCAGCGTGCGTGCCTTCCAGGCGGCCGGCTTCCGACCGGTGGGCGCCGAAGCGCTGCTTCTCGAGAAGTAGCCACTCCGGCGCTGGTGTCACACGTCGCTCAGGAACTCGTCGATCATCGCGCCAGCCCGCCGAGCAGCCTGCCTATCGACTCATTGCCCCCGACCAGACCTGACCCGCCCACTCCCACGGTCTTGCGCTTCTGGGCGGGCCGGCACGCGGCTTTCGCCCCTGATGTCACGGCAGCAGCTAGTGGATGGCACCTGCCCATCGCGCCCTTTGCTCTGCTTCAACCCGCGCAACACCGGGAGACCCAAACTGTTGCGTGGGTTGAAGCAGAGCAAAGGGCGCGACCCGAACGTCCGCCGTCCTCCACTCTCCATCCCCAGATACCCCCCGCCGCAGCTGGCTGCGACTCCGACGCTCCCCCGAAGAGCGATAGCCCTCCCCGACCCGTCGATCATGGAGTTGTGGTGGTGCACGAGACAGACATTTGCCGCCAGAACGGCCACCACAAGTCCATGATCGACTTTGTGGGGCGAGGTGCGGAGATGAGCGCGCTCTAGCGTTGCGAGCTGGCCTCGGTCAGGAACTCGTCGATCATCGGCGCCAGCCACTCGGCGCGCTGCGGGATCGTGGTGTGGGTGGTGCCCGGCAGGATGGCCAGCCGGCAGGCCGGCAGACCGGTCAGGTCGCCGGGCACCCCGCCCCCGAGCAGCCGGAACATCAGCACCGCGTGCTCGGGCTGGACGATGTCCGAGTCGGCCAGCACGATCATGGCGGGCGCGGCCAGGGCCTTGATCTGCTCGGGCGTCCAGCGCGGCAGGTTCGCGTCCAGCACCTTCATCTTGGTGACCAGGTTGGCCCAGCCCGCCGGGTCCGGCGCGGTGCGCAGGTATTCCTCGTGGAACTCCGAGCCGTGCAGGTGCTCCGGCCGCAGATCCTGGATCCCGTCGAGCAGCCCGGGGTGCAGGCCGTCGTCCTCGAAGCTCACCGAGGCGAGGACCAGCCGCCCGACCCGCTCGGCGTGGTCGGTCCCCAGCCGCAGCGCCACCGCCGCGCCCATGCTCCAGCCGAACACGTCCGCCCGCTCGACACCCAGCCGGTCCAGCAGCTCGACCACGTCGGCGGCGAAGTGCTCCACCGTCAGCGGACGGTCGACGTCCGGGGTGTGGCCGTGCGCCTGCAACTCCACGGCGATCACCCGCCGCGACTTCGCCAGCAACGGCAGGATCGTGCCGAACGAGGTGCCGATGCCCGAGAGCGCGCCGTGGATGAGCACCAGCGGCCGGCCCTCGTCACTGCCATGTGTCTCGTGATAGATCTCCATGCCCACACGGTGCGCCGGCCCGCTTACGGTCTGCTTCAGGTCGCCTTACCGGCGATAGGATGTCCGCCGTGCAGTTCGGGGTGCTCGGGCCGCTCGCCGTCACCACGGACGCCGGCGAGCCGGTGGTGGTGCCCGGCGCCAAGGTGCGCGCCCTCCTGGCCGACCTGCTGACCAACCGCAACCAGGTCGTCTCGGCCGACCGGCTCATCGACGACCTGTGGGGTGACGACTCCCCCGCCAACCCCGCCGGCGCCCTCCAGGTGCGGGTGTCGCAGCTGCGCAAGGCGCTCAACGACGCCGAGCCGGGCGCCCGCGACCTGGTCGAGTCCCGCGCTCCCGGCTACCTGCTGCGGGCCGACACGGTCGACGCCGACCGGTTCGCCGAGCTGGCCCGGCACACCGACGTCGACGGGTTGACCGAGGCGCTCGGACTGTGGCGTGGCGAGGCGTACGCCGACGTGGCCGACGCCGAGTTCGTCCGCGCCGAGGCGACCCGACTCGCCGAGCAGCGCCTCGCCGTGCACGAGCGGCTCGCCGAGGCCCGGGTGGCCCGGGGTGAGCACGACCTCGTCGCGGCCGACCTGGCCGAGCTGGTCGCACGACACCCGCTGCGCGAGGGCCTGCGGGCTGTGCACCTGCGCGCGCTGTACGCCGCCGGCCGCCAGTCCGAGGCCCTGGACAGCTATGCCGACCTGCGGGACCGGCTCGCCGACGAGCTGGGCCTCGACCCCGGCCCCGAACTGGTCGCCCTGCACCGCAGGATCCTCGAACAGGACGCCGGCCTGAGCGCGCCGCCCAAGGCCGCGATCATCCGCAACAGCCTGCCGGCCCAGCTCGACGAGCTGGTCGGCCGGGCCGAGGCGCTGACCGAGCTGCGGGCCCTGCTGCCCGCGCAGCGCCTGGTCACGCTGATCGGGCCGGGCGGCGTCGGCAAGACCCGACTGGCCACCGAGAGCGCCCGCGCCCAGTCCTTTCCGGACGGCGTTCTGCTGGTCGAACTGGCGCCACTGCCGGCCGGGGACCCGGGCGTCGCCGAGCAGGTGCTCGGCGCGCTGGACGTGCGCGAGGCCGCCGGCACGAGCCTGTCGGCCACCGACCGACTCGTCGCGGCGCTGCGGTCGCGGCACCTGCTGCTGGTGCTGGACAACTGCGAACACGTCATCGAGCCGGTCGCCGCGCTGGTGGCCCGGCTGCTGCGCGACGCGCCCGGGGTGCGCGTGCTGGCCACCAGCCGGGAGCCGCTCGGCCTGACCGGGGAGCTGCTCTGGGAGGTACCCCCGCTGTCGTTGCCCTCGGACAGCGACCCGGACGCGGTCCGGCGTTCGGCGGCGGCCCGGCTGTTCGCCGCCCGCGCCGCCGCCCAGCACCGCGGCTTTCGTCTCGACGAGCACACCGCGGCGGCGGTCGCGCAGCTCTGCCGTCGCCTGGACGGCCTGCCGCTGGCGTTGGAGCTGGCCGCGACCCGCGTCCGCGCGCTCGGCCTGCGGGGTGTGGTGGACCGGCTCGACGACCGGTTCCGGCTGCTCACCACGCAGCAGCGTGACGTGCCGGCGCGGCAGCGGACGCTGACCGCGGTGATCGGCTGGAGCTGGGACCTGCTCGACGACGGCGACCGCGCGGTGCTGGCCCGGCTCGCGGTGTTCGGCGACGGCTGCACCCCGGAGGCGGCCGAGGTCGTCTGCCGGACCGACCTCGACACACTGGCCCGCCTGGTGGACCGGTCGCTGGTGGTGCTGGACGACACCGGCGCCGGCCCCCGTTACCGGCTGCTCGAGTCGGTCGCCGCGTTCTGCCTGGAGCACCTGGTCGACGCCGACGACACCCGGGCGCGGCACGCCGCGTACTACACCGACCTGGCTGAGCAGGCCGACCCGCAGCTGCGCGGCCCCGAGCAGCAGCGGTGGCTGGCGCTGCTCGACGCGGAGACGGTGAACCTGCGCGCGGCGCTGGCGCACGGCGGCGGGTTGCGGCTGGCCGTCGCGCTGAGCTGGTACTGGTACCTGCGGGGCCGGCTCACCGAGGCGCGGCGGGCCCTCGCGACGCCGGGCGACCCGACGCAGGAGAGCCGCGCCGCGGCCTGGCGGACCGGTTTCGCGCTGTTGCAGGGCGAGCAGATCCCAGCGGCCGAGGTGCGCGCCGCCCTCGCCGGTGTCACCGACGCCCGAGCCGTCTGGTTCGCCGCGAACGCGGTACTCGAGCGCAGCGACCTGCCGCTGGCGTCGGAGCTGCTGCCCACCGCCACCACCGATCCGTGGACCGAGGCCGCGGTGCTCAGCTCCCGGGCGATGATCGCGCACGCCGGCGGTGACCTGGCCGCGTTGGAGAGCGCGGCGACGCGCAGCACCGCGCTGTTCGCCGAGGTGGACGACCGGTGGGGCCGCCTGCAGGCGAGCGACTGGGTGGGTGGGCTGGCCGAGATCCGCGGTGAGTACGAACGCGCGGCGGCCCTGCACCGCGAAGGGCTGCGCTGGGCCGAGGAGCTGGGGCTGTGGCCGCACGTGGGCGGCAAGCTGTCCTGGCTGGCCTGGCTCGCGGTGCAGACCCGCGACTACGCGCAGGCCCGGGAGCTGGCCGAACGCGCGTACCAGCTGGCGGTGGAACAGGGCTCGCCGAGCGCGATCGTCTTCGCCGAGCTCGGCCTGGGCTTCGCCGCCCGCCGCGACGGCAAGCTCGACCTGGCCACCACCCACCTCACCCGCCTCGCCGAGAAGGGGCGCAGCGAGGCCCAGCCGGCGCTCTACCTGCCGATGGTCCTCGTCGAGCTGGGTTACGCCCTCGAGCAGAGCGGCGACCCCGCCGCCGCGCTGGCCCTGCACCTCGAGGCGTTCGACGTCGCCGAGGCGATGGCCACCGCACGCGATGCGCTCGGCCCACTGGAAGGGATGGCGTCGGCGGTGCGTTCGCCCGAGGTCGCGGCCCGCCTGCTCGGCGCCGCGGCCGCCGCCCGGCAGGCCGCCGGCACTCCGGCCGCGCCCGCCGAGCGCGACGACACCGACCGCGTGACCGAACGGGTGCTCGCCGCGCTCGGCCGGGAACGGTTCGACGCGCTGGCCGCCGAGGGCGCGAAGCTGAGCCCGGGCGAGGCCCGGGCCCAGCTCTGATCGCCGCTCAGCCGCTCAGCTCGCCGACTTCGGCCGGTACGAGGCGATGATCACGCCGCTCTTGTGCACCCGGGTGTCGATCAGCTCGAACGTCGCCTTCACGTCGGTGAGCGGGGTGCTCAGGCTGGCGCCGCCCTCCAGCACCGGGTGGATCCAGAACCGGACCTCGTCGATCAGGCCCGCCTTGACCAGCTGCGCGGTGACCGAGCCGTAGCCGTACTGGACGATGTCCTTGCCGTCCTGGGCCTTGAGCTTCGCGACCGCCTCGACCAGGTCCCCCTGGAGCACCTCCGTGTTGTTCCAGGTGGGGTTGGTGAGGGTGGTCGAGGCGACGTACTTCTTGACGTTGTTGAAGAACGCCGCGCCGGTGCTCGGGTCGCTCTCGTCCATCGTCGGCCAGGCCTGGGAGAAGCCGTCGTAGGTGGCCCGACCCATCAGCAGCGCGTCGGCGTCCTCGGTCTGCGATCCGGCGAAGGCGGCGGCCTCCTCGTCGAAGTAGGGCGCGGTCCACATCGGGTTCTCGATGACGCCGTCGAGGGTGAGGTAGGTCGAGTTGATGAGCTTGCGCATCGGAATCTCCTGGGTGTGTGTCGTGTGCTCCGGTGACACCCAGAACTCTGCCGAGCCCCGCTTACGATTCGCTTCAGGTCCCCTTGCGAGGGGCCGAAAGCGGGTCCTTAAAGCGGGTCGGTCAGCGGGTCGGTAAGCGGGATCGGCAGCGCCTGCGGGGCCGCCGTGCCGCCGCCTGACGAGTGCGCGGGCGCGGGCCGGTCGCCGGTGCGGCTGTGCAGACGTCCGCGCCCGGCCGGCCCGGCGCGGCGGGTCACCTCGACGGTCACCATCCGCACCGGCGGTGGCGGCGCGGTGAAGCGGCCCACGCCCCAGCGCACCCAGATCGGGATTCGGCCGGCGTCGGCCTCGACGGCGAGTTTCTGCACCGTACGCGCCCGGTCGGTGTGGTCGACCTCGATCACCACCGGTGGGCCGTCCGGTCGGGCGCACGCCACGTCGAGGACGGAGTGCCGCTGGTGCATGGGCGGCGGCAGCGGCACGACGCTGGGTGCGCGCCGGTAGACCCGCCAGCGGTGCTCCTGCCCCCACCGCGCCACCGCGTCGATGATCAGCGCGGTCACCTCGTCGGCGTCCAGGTCGACGAAGGTCACGTCGGCCAGCCACCGGCCCAGGTCGGCGGCCAGCCGCTCACCCTGCGCCGTGACGTCCACCGGCGCAGGATAACGCCTCAGCCGAGGGTGGCCGCCGCCACGGCGAGGTGCCGGGTGAGCCAGGCGGTGGTGGCCGTACGCGCCGCCTCGGCGTTGTCGCGGGCCAGGAAGTCGTGCCCCTCCCCGGTGAGCACGAGGTGCCCGTGCGGGACGTCCCGCGCGGCGAGGGCCTGCGCCACCTGGGCCGACTCGCCGGCCGGCACGTTGGTGTCGTTGGCGCCGTGGATGAGCAGCAGCGGCACGTCGAGCTGGTCGATGCGGGTCATCGGGGACAGGTCCCGCAGCAGGTCGGCGTCGCGCACCGGGTCGCCGTACTTGCTGACGGCCGCGGCGGCGATCCACGGCTCGGTGCCGGCGTAGAACGTGCGGAAATCGGAGATGCCGCACTCGGCCACACCCGCGGCGAACAGCCCCGGGAAGTTCACCAGCACCGCGAGGACCAGGTAGCCGCCGTAGGAGCGGCCCAGGCAGCCGAGCCGGCCCGGGATCGCGACACCGCTGTCGATCAGGTGGTCGGCGCACGCCGCCACGTCGGCGATGGCCCCGTAGCGGCCGGCGAGGTTGTCGGCGGCGACGAAGGTGCGGCCGAAGCCCGACGAGCCCCGCACGTTGGGCGCGAACACGGCGACGCCCTGCGCGACGAGGGCCTGGAACAGCGGGTTGTAGCCGGGACGCTCCTGCGCCTCCGGGCCACCGTGCAGGCTGATCGCCGTCGGCCAGGGACCCGGGCCGGGCGGGCGGTACAGCCAGCCGGACAGCGGCAACCCGTCGCGGGCGCGCAGGTCGACGAGCTGCGGGGCGACACCGCTGTCCCCCGTACGGGCGGCGCCGGTGTCCGGCCGCAGCGGACGGGGTGTGCCGGTCACCGGGTCGACCAGCCAGACCTCCCGCGGCTGCACCGGCCCCTGCGCGGTGACGCAGAGCAGGCCGCCGTCGGCGGCGAAGACCGCGCCGTCGAGCACCTCGCCCGGGGCGGCGACGGCCCGCTGCACGCCGCTGGCGAGATCCAGCAGACTCAACTCGCTGCGCCCGCCGTAGGTGTTCCACGACAGCGCGGCGCGGCGCCGGTCGGCGCTGAGCGCGACGTGTTCCAGCTCGGCGTCCGGACGCGCCGCGAGCCGCGTCGGGGCCCGATCCGGGCGCGCGAGGTCGACGCGCACCAGTGCGGCCAGCTCCGCGAACGCGTCGGTACGCGCCAGCACGCTCGTCCCGTCGGGGCCGAACCAGCCCTGGTCGGTGCTGCCCCGACCGGTGTCCGGCAGCAGGCGTACCCGGTCGCCGGTGGCCACGTCCAGCAGTTCGAGCCAGCGGGCGTTTCGCGGACCGCGTTGCAGCAGGGCCGACCCGCCGTCCGGGCTGACGTCCAGGAGGGTGAGCAGGTCGCCCTCGGCGAGCACCCGCCGGTGCCCGCTGTCGGCGTCGACGAGCACTGCGGCACCCCGCTCGGCGGTCTCGGTGACCGCCAGCAGCGCGCCGCCGGGCAGCCAACCGGCCAGGGCGGCGCTGCGGCGGCCGAACCCGGCGACCTGGCGGCGCTGCGTGCCGTCGGGGCTCAGCACCCACAGCTCGGTGCGGGGGGCGCCGCCGGGCGCGACGACGCACGCCAGCCATCGCCCGTCCGGGGACCAGCTCACCGCCAGGACCGGTTCGTCGCCGCTGGGCAGCGCGACGGCCTCGGCCGCGTCGACGTCGCGGACCCAGACGGCAGGGGTTCCGGCCCGGTCGGACAGGTACGCCACCCGTCGGCCGTCCGGTGACGGCGCGGGCGCGAAGTCCTCGCCGGGAGGCGGGGCCACCGCCGGCCGGTGCCGTACGGGACGGACCCGGCGCGGCACCTCCATCCGTACGCTCATCTAAACCCCGATCCGCTGCAACCAGAGCTCCAGCAGCCCGAGCTGCCAGAGCGCGTTGGAGCCCAGCGTGGTCCGCCGGGCGTTCGGCGCCTCCAGCAACTCCTCCAGGTAGTCCTTGCGGAACAGGCCGCGCTCGCGCGCCGGTCGTGCGGTCAGCGCGTCCCGGACGTCGTCGAGCAGCGGGCCGGACAGGTGCCGGATCGCGGGCACCGGGAAGTAGCCCTTCGGCCGGTCGATCACCTCGTCGGGCACGATGCCCCGGCTCGCGGCCTTCAGCACGCCCTTGCCGCCCTGGGCGAGCTTGAGCGCCGGTGGGCAGGCGGCGGCCAGCTCGACGACCTCGTGGTCGAGGAACGGCACCCGGGCCTCCAGCCCCCACGCCATCGTCATGTTGTCGACCCGCTTGACCGGGTCGTCGACGAGCATCACCAGGCTGTCCTGGCGCAGCGCCGCGTCGAGCGCGGTGTCCGCGCCCGGCGTGCCGAAGTGGGCGGTGACGAACTCCAGGCTCGCGTCGTGGTCGAGCATCCACTCCGGCGCCAGGTGCCCGGCGAGCGCGTCGTGGCGACGATCGAAGAACACCCGGGCGTACGCCTCGACGGCGTCCGCGCGGGCCGCGTTGGCCATCGGCGGGTACCAGTCGTAGCCGGCGAAGATCTCGTCGGCGCCCTGCCCGGACTGCACCACTGTGATGCGCTGCGAGACCTCCTCGGAGAGCAGGTGGAACGCCACGCAGTCGTGGCTGACCATCGGCTCGCTCATCGCCGCGATGGCCTCGTGCACGGCCGGCACGAACCGGGCCGCGCCGATGCGGATCTGGTGGTGGTCGGTGTCGTACTCGCGGGCCACCAGATCGGAGTAGTGGAACTCGTCGCCGCTCTCCCCCGCCGCCGCCTCGAAGCCGATGCTGAAGGTGGCGAGGCCGGTCTGGCCCTGCTCGGCGAGCAGGGCGACGATCAGGCTGGAGTCCAGGCCGCCGGAGAGCAGCACACCGACCGGCACGTCGGCGACCATCCGCCGGCGTACGGCGGTGCGCAGCGCCGCCATGATCCGTTCCTGCCACTCCCCGGCGGACATGACCGGGGCGGCGGCGCGGGTGAACTCCGGCCGCCAGTAGACGGTGTCGGTGCTGCGGCCGTCGCCGGTGATCACCCGCACGGTGGCCGGGGGCAGCTTGCGGACGCCGGCCAGGATGGTGCGCGGTGGTGGCACCACCGAGTGGAAGCTCATGTAGTGGTGCAGCGCCACCGGGTCGAGGTCGGTGTCCACGTCACCGGCGGCGAGCAGCGCCGGCAGGGTCGAGGCGAAGCGGATCCGGCCGGGCGTCTCGGCCAGGTAGAGGGGCTTGATGCCGAGCCGGTCGCGGGCCAGCACCAGCGTGTTCGTGGCCATGTCGACAAGGGCGAACGCGAACATCCCGTAGAACCGCTCGACGCAGGCCGTCCCCCACCTGTGGTACGCCTTGAGGATCACCTCGGTGTCCGAGGTGGACCGGAAGGAGTAGCCGGCGGTGGTCAGCTCGTCGCGCAGCTCCCGGTAGTTGTAGATACACCCGTTGAAGACCAGGGCGAGGCCCAACTCGGGATCGACCATCGGCTGGGCGCCGGCGTCGGACAGGTCGATGATGCGCAGCCGGCGGTGCACCAGCGCCGCCGGGCCGTGCTGCCACCGTCCCTCGCCGTCCGGGCCGCGGGAGGACAGGACGGGCAGCATCCGTTCCAGCGCCGCCAGATCCGGTGGCGCCCCGTCGAGGCGGAATTCGCCTCCGATACCGCACATGGCACACACCTCTCATCGGCTCGGTCCGCTCGGGCCGCTGACCGGTCCAGGCTTGGCGGACCGGGTTGCGTCCCGATGTCATCTTCATCAAGCGTGAGTTACGCCGGGGGCTGATCGGTTCCGCCGAGCAGCCAGGTGTCCTTCGACCCGCCGCCCCGCGAGGAGTTCACGATCATGCTGCCGGCCGGCGCGACCCGGGTCAGCGCCACCGGGGCCACCTCGGCCGTCTCACCGAGGAACACGAAGGCCCGCAGGTCGACGTGACGCGGCGCGAGCGCCGTACCGTCGAAGACCGGGTGGGTGGTGAGAGCGACCACCTCCTGGGCGATCCACCGGTGCGGCGCGGCGAGGATCTGCTCCCGGACAGCGTCCAGCTCCTCGGCCTCGGCGCGGGGGCCGATCACCACGCGGTCGCCGCCGTACCCGTCGACAGGCTTGAGCACCAGCTCGTCGAGCCGGCCCAGCACCTCGGCCCGCTGCTCGGGCAGCCCGCACAGGTACGTCGGCACGTCGCCGAGCAGCGCCTTCTCCCCCAGGTAGTACTCGACGAGCCGGGGCACGTACGCGTACAACGCCTTGTCGTCGCCGACGCCGTTGCCCAGCGCGTTGGCAAGCGTGAGCCGCCCGGCGTGCACCGCCGCCAGCAGCGGCCAGCCCAGCGGCACGCCGTCGGCGCCCGGGGCGTGCAGCAACGCGTCCTCGTCCATCCGCAGGTAGAGCACGTCGACCTGGCTGCGGCGGCCCTCGGAGACCAGGTGGACGCGGCCGTCGGACACCAGCAGGTCGCCGCTCTCGGCCAGCGGCACGCCCATCTCGTCGGCGAGCAGCCGGTGCTCGAACCAGGCCGGGTCGCCCGGGCCGCTGCTGAGCACCACCACTGCGGGGTCGTCGGCGGCGGCGGGAGCGGCGGCGAGCAGCGCCCGGCGCAGCATCGCGGGTGTCTCGTCGGCGGGCAGCAGGTCGTCCGGCACCGGCAGCTCGGGCAGCACCGCACGGGTCAGCCGCCGGTTCTGCACGGCGTAGCCGATGCCCGAGGGCACCCGGAGGTTGTCCTCCAGCACGTACCAGCCGCCGTCCGGGTCACGGACGAGATCGGTTCCGGACACCTGGGCCCGCGCGCCGCGCCGGCTCATCAGCGCGCCGGTGGGACGCAGACCCGGCGAGGACTCCACCACCCAGGCCGGGACGATCCCGTCGGCGACCACCGCCCGGTCGGCGTACACGTCGCGCAGGAACGTGTCCAGCGCGCGGGCGCGCTGCACCAGGCCGGCGCGCAGCGCCCGCCAGTCGTCGGCGGGCACGACCCGGGGCACCAGGTCGACCGGGAAGAGCCGGGTGCTGGCCTCACCGGCCACGCTGAAGGTCACGCCCCGGGCGCGCTGCTCCTCGTCCCGGTCGTGCTCACGTTGGCGCAGGCCGGCGGCGCCGAGGGTGCGCAGGGCGGCGAGCAGCGGCCGGAACGTCGGCTCCGGCCCGTCCGGGCCGAAGACCTCGTCGCCCGCGTCGGCGTACGCGGACAGCGCGGGCGGTGGCGGCACACCGGGCAGGGGCGTACGCGCCGCCCGGCCCCGCGTCTCGTCGAGCAGCAGGTCGACCACGTCGGCCAGCCGGCCCCGCCGCTCGTACGCCCGTCGCTGCCGCGCCGCGGAGCTGCCGCGCTCCAGCGCGTACCGGGTCAGCTCGCGGACCTGCTCGGCGTCACCTGTCGCCTCCAACTGCGGGCGCAGGTCGGTCACCAGGCGGCCGACCGCCTCGGCGGCCGGCACCGGCCGCGCCGAGCGGGGCAGGTCGAGCAGGTCGCCCTCCAGCCCGGAGCGGGCGGCCCGCCACACGGCGGCGCGCAGCACCGGCGGGCGGACGGCGGTGCGCTCGACTCCGGCGCGCAGGGCGGCGACCTCCCGGCGCACCAGCGCCCGGAACAGCCCGGTGAGCAGGACGATCGTCTCCACGTCGGCGTTGGCGTCGGTGATGCGCAGCTCCACGGTGGGCACGTGCGCCGACGGCCGGACATCGAAGTAGATCATGGCGGGGTCGGTGATGGTCTCCGAGGAGATCAGCTCGGCGACGAGGGCCTCGTGGTCGGCCGCGCTGGTCACCTCGCCCGGGTCGCCGGCCGTGGGCCAGCGTTGCCAGACCAGCGACCGGACGCTGGCGTAGCCGCTGTCCTGACCCATCCAGTACGGCGAGCTGGTGGACAGGGCGAGCAGCACCGGCAGCCACGGCTGCACCCGCCGGGTGACGGCCACCGCCAGGTCCCGGTCCGAGACACCGACGTGCACCTGCGCGCCGCAGATCAGCTGTTCCCGGGCGAGCATCTGGTACTCGTCGAGCATCCGTCGGTAGCGCGAGGTGGGGGTGACGCTCGGGTCGCCGTCGGCGCGCAGCGGCACCGTGCCGGCCGCCACGATGCCCAGTCCGGCCCGGTCGGCGACCTGGACCGCCGACTGGCGCAGCCGGGTCAGCTCGGCGCGGATCTCGTCCAGGGTGCGACAGACTTCGGTGTTGGTCTCCACCACGCTGCGGTGCAGTTCGGCGGTGAACGACGTGGCCGGCAGCCGGTCGAGCAGTTCCCCGGCCCGGGGCACCAGCTCCCGGGTGTGCAGGTCGACGACGTGGAACTCCTCCTCCACGCCGATGGTGGCGAGGTCCGCCGGGTCGTCGTGCACCGCCGTCGCCGGGGCGGGCCGGGGCGTGGGCGCGGCCCGACCGTTGCCGGACCGGCCCACCGGCCCGTCGTACGTCGCCGCGTTCGTGGTGTTGTCGACCATGGTCACCCCGGTTCGCGTGTCGGTGGTCTCGACTGTCCGACGAGCGTTCCCAGGCTTGGTACCGGGAGCGTTTCCGGCGCGTTAAGGTGACGCGCCGTTCTACCGGCAGAGGGTCGACCATGCGGGTGGCCGCTGATCCTCTTCGGACACCGCGCCGCAAGCCTCAGGCGCGGGCGTATTCGATGGCGGTAGCGACCCGGTTGGCGGTGGCGGCGCCGAGTTCCCGTTCGGTGAGCCACAGTCCCAGATCGAGCCCGGCCGTGAGCGCGCCCGCCGTGACACGGTCGCCGTCGTCGACGACGCGCTCGTCGAGGACCGTCACGTCGTAGCCGCGCAGTTCGTCGTACGCGTTGCGGTTGGTGGTCGCCCGGCGGCCGGTCAGCAGGCCGGCAGCCGCGAGCAGCAGCGCGCCGGTGCACACCGACGCCATCCACCGCGTCGACGGCGCCAGCGCGGAAAGCTTCGCCGCAAGCTCACCGCGCTGCGCCTGCGCCCAGGCGCCCTCGGCGGCCCGGTTGAGCCACCCGCCGCCGGGAACGATCACGCCGTCGGCCGGACCCAGCACGTCGGGGACCCGGAGCTCGACCCCACGCATGCTGGTGACCGGGCCGGGCCGCTCGACGGCGACCAGTCGCACGTCCAACCCGGCGATCGAGAGCACCTCGAAAGGCCCGAAGACGTCCAGTTCGTCGAAGCCGTCGAACACCACGATGTCAATTCGCACCCGGTCAGGATCACTCGTCGACCAGGAGCTGACGAGTGGCATCCTTGCCATCATGCGTAAGAGTTCCGCCACGCATCGGGTCGCCGTTCTCGCTCTCCCCGGGGTCGTGGCCTTCGACCTGACCATCGCGACGCATGTCTTCGGCCACGAGGGTCACGGCCGGTACGCGACGACTGTGTGTTCGTTGGACGAGGGTCAGGTCGTCACCACCACCGCGGGCCTGAACCTGACAGTCGCGGCGACGCTCGACGCCCTCGGCGACGCCGACACGGTGATCGTGCCCGGATTCCGCCGCGGCCCGGCACCGGCGCGCGCTCTCCAGGCGCTGCGACTGGCACACCGTCGCGGGGCGCGCATCGCGTCGATCTGCACCGGCGCGTTCGCGCTGGCTCAGGCCGGCCTGCTCGACGGGCGCCGCGCGACGACCCACTGGGTGCACGCCGAGGCGCTCGCCCGCGAACACCCCGGGGTGCTCGTCGACGCCAACGCCCTCTACGTCGACGAGGGCCAGGTGCTCACCAGCGCCGGACTCGCCGCGGGCCTCGACATGTGCCTCTACCTCGTCGGCCGCGACCATGGGCAGGCGGTCGCCATCGAACGGGCCCGTCACATGGTCACCCCGCTGCACCGAGCGGGCGGCCAGGCGCAGTTCATCCCGGTCGGGGTGACGGGTGAGGGCGACGAGCTGGCCGCGGTCACCGCCTGGGCGAGCAGCAACCTGCGGCAGCCGATCACCGTCGCGGACCTCGCGAGACAGGCGGTGATGTCCACCCGCACACTGCACCGGGCGTTCCAGAGCCAGTTCGGCATGGGTCCGCGGGCCTGGCTGATCCAGCAACGGCTGCGCGCCGCCTGCACCCTGCTGGAGGACAACGGGATCAGCGTCGACGAGGTCGCCCGCCGCACCGGGCTGGGCACGGCCACCAACCTGCGTGCGCATTTTCAGCGGGCCTTCGCCACCACTCCCACCGCGTACCGACGGGCTTTCACGCCCTGAACTGACGCTCCGGGGTTGGATCCGGTGACCCCGGTAGGGGCGCGTGGTGCCTGACAGTCGGCCGGCGGCCAGCGCGGCGAGCAGCTCGCCGCCTTACTCTGCGGTTTCCTTGCTCAGCTGGCTCAGGACGGACGGTCCCCACCCGGTCGGGTCGTCGCCCGGCGGCACCATCGCCAGGGCCTGCCAGAGCAGAAGGATGTCCAACCAGCCCGCCTCGGCCGGGGTCAGCGGACGCTCGGACTGGTAGCTGGTAAGGAATTCCGCGCGAACGTCGGCCGACACCGGCCCCCAGTCGTGGTAGCGGGTGCCGAGCAGGACCGCCGCGCGGGCCAGCTCGACGATTCGGTGATCATGCTGGGCCTCCTCGAAGTCGAGGATCGCAGCGACCTCGCCGTGTGCCCACAAGATGTTGGCGGAGCGGATGTCGAAATGGACGAGTTGGCGGGGAAGCCGGTCGGGCGGCGCGCTGATGACCAGCCCGCGCAGCGTGTCACGAGCGGCCATCGGCAGATGGTCCGCGTGGGAGTCCAGCCAGTCGGTGACCCGGGCCGTCAACGGCTTGAACGCAACGGCGGAGAAGAGAAGCTGATCAGCGTCCGGGTATGCGGCCAGCGCGTCCTGCAACTGGGCGAGTAGGACTCCGGCCGCCCGCACCTGGTGGAGATCCGTGGTGTCGAGGAGGTCGCCCACGACCTCGCGCTGCAGGCCCATCGAGACACCGTCGACCTCGACCTGGAGGCGGCCATCTCGTGCGGGAACCGGCGCCGAAACCGGCAGCCCTCGACCATGGAGCCAGCACGTGAGACGCGCCGTCTCCATCAAACGCGGAAATCGCTCGAGCACCACCGACCATTTCGCGAGCAGTCGGCCGGACGGCACGCCGACCCAAGCTATCGCGTTGCCCCCGCTCATGACTATTCGCTCACAGGAGTCGATGCGAACGCCCCAGTGCTCCTTCAGCATCGCGGCGACCCAACGGCCGGCCGACTCTGCGTCACCGAAGCCGAACCGTTCGTCGAGCGCGTGGCAAGGGTCGTGCGGCTCCCACAGCATCTCCAACATCGGCGCCTGCGATTCGGTCATGTGTCGTATCCGGTCACCGAGCCGGCGGATGCCGCTCGCTCGGCACCGGCGAAGGAACGGTCCCGACGACTGCATCGGATGACCCGCCACGGTTCGAGAGCCGTATACCGCACAGGTATGAATATGACTGACAGGCATATCGCCTGCCAAAGCGACCGCCCCGGCGAGGGCCGCGCGTGGGTGATCGACACGGGATCGGCGATGTCGGGGCATCCCACTGGCTCGGATACCCCGACATCGGCGATCTGGAGTTGATCAAGCGCGCTACGGGGTCACCTCATGTTGGCGACCACGAACGGCGCGTGGCCGTGCAGGTAGTTGCTCCACCCGCCGGTCACCGGCGCCCCGGGGCTGAGCAGGTTCGTGGTGTCGGTGCCGACGTCCAGCTTCCAGGCGGTCCAGGAGATGCCGTTCGCCTTCATCCAGTCGATCCAGGACTGCGCCTCCGGCAGGCAGGCCCGGCCGTCGAGGCCGCCGTCGGCGTTGCTGGCGCCCCACTCGGTGACGAACAACGCGAGCCCCGCCCGGATCGCCGCGTCGCCCTTGGCGCGCAGTGACCCGCCGTGGGTGCACGAGTAGAAGTGCAGCGTGTACATGAGGTTGGTGCCGGAGACGGGGCTGGCCGCCGCGGCGTCCACGTCCTGCGACCACGTCGGCGTGCCGAGCACGACGATGTTGTCCGGGTCGGCGGCGCGGATCGCGGACACGACCGCCTGGTGGTACGGCTTGATGACGCCGGTCCAGCTGAACTGTAACGGCTCGTTCCACGTCTCCCAGATCACGTTGGGCAGGTGACCGTAGCGGCGGGCCAGGTCACCGAAGAACGCCACCGCCCGCGACTGGTTGTTCTGCGCCTCGTGCGCGTGCCAGTCGACGATCACGTACACCCCTGCGGTGACCGCGTTGTTGATGATCGTCTCCACCTGCGCCCGCGCCCGGCCCGGGTCACTCAGGTACGCCCCGGCCGGTTCCACGCCCATCGCCGCCCGAATCACCTGGAGGTTCCAGTTGTCGCGCATCCAGGTCAGCGCGGACAGGTTCTCGGCGTACGGAGCGGTCTCCCAGTTGAGCCACATGCTGCTGACGCCGCGCAGCTGCACCCGCGCGCCGTTCTTGTCGCACATCGTCGTGCCGCAGACTCGCAGTTGCCCGTACCGCTGCACCGGCGTGCCGGTCGTCGGCGGCGGAGTGGTCGGGGGCGGGGTCGTCGGCGGCGGAGTGGTCGGGGGCGGGGTCGTCGGGGGCGGAGTGGTCGGGGGCGGGGTCGTCGGGGGCGGGGTGGTGGGCGGCGGCGTCGTGGGCGGCGTGCCGCCGGTGCAGGACACGCCGTTGCCGTTGACGGTGCAGTTCACCGGAGTTCCGGAGCCGTTGACGAGGAAGCCGAACGACGTCGAGGCGCCGGCCCCGAGAGTGCCGTTCCACGACACGTTGCTGAAGGTGTAGTGGTTGCCCGAGGTCACCTGCTGGGCGTTCCACGACTGGCTGATGCTCGTGCCGGCCGGCAGGTCGAACTCGACCCGCCAACTGCTGATCGGCGCGGAGGTGTCGTTGGTGACCGTGACCTGGCCCTGATAGCCACTGCCCCAGCTGTTGGTCACGGAGAACACGACAGTCGCCGCGCTGGCCGGCGTGGCGATCATCGCCACCGCGCCGGCGAGCAGGCCGGCGACGGCCAGCGACGTGACAAGTCTCAGTGTGCGCATGCGGAACCCGCTTCTCTTCGACGGTGATGGTCCGAGGCGGGGCGGCGCCTTCACGCAGAGTATCGATCAACGACGATGTCATGCAAGCCGGGGCGCGCGGAGGCCCGGTAGGTCAACCCCGCCGCCAGCCCCACCGCCGCGAACCGGCAGATCCTCCCGACCCACCCTTCTCCCGGGCCAGCATCTCGGCCGCGACCCGCAGCTTCTGGGCGGGCTCCGCGGCGGCCGGGCCCAGCGTCTCCACAAAGCGGTTGCCCATCGCCAGCACCATTGCCGCCCGGTCGAGGTCGCCGATCAGCACGAGGCACTGGGCGTACACCCCGTAGGTGTTGGCCATCTCCCAGAAGGTCAGCGGACGCGCCAGATCGAGCAGCCCCTGGCGCAGCTCGCAGGCCCGCGACGCGGCCAGCGCCGCCTCCTGGGCGCCGGCGCCCGACGACGGCCGGGTGAGGTGCCGGTGCAGCAGCGCCGTCGCCTGGTTGTGGTAGGCGGTGCCCATCGCCTCGCGGGTGCGGGGCCCGGCGGACGGCGGATTCCCGGCGGAGGTCAGACCCACGGTCACGGCCCGTTCCAGCAGGTCCCGGCGCGTGGCGGGCTGACCGGCGGCGAACGAGACCTCGGCCAGGTCCACGAGCGCGGTGATCAGCTCGGCGAGGGCGTCGTCCCGGGGTGCGGCAGCCACGTTCCCGCCCTCGGCCGCCACGGCGTCGTACACCCGCTCGAAGACGACCACCGCCTCACCGCCGGGGGCCATCCCGTCGGCGGCCCGGCCGCGCGCCGAGAGCAGCATGCTGTGCCGCCACAGCGCCCGCGCCAACTGCTGCTGGTCCTCGCGGACCCCACCCGGTCCGCGCACCGCCTCCCGGTACGCCTCGATCACCCGGACCCACAACCGGTCCGCCTCCGCCCAGGTCTCCTGTCGCGCCGAACGCTCCCGCGCCTGCTCGAACAACCGTCGCCGCTCGTCCGGTCCCATCGTGCGCACCGCCTTTCGTGGTCGCCCCCAGCCCACACCGCCAAAAGCAGTGAGACTCGTCGATTCTAGGTCGCCCCGATGGTCACCACCCGCGCCCACTGCGGCGGCGCGTTCGGTACGCGGTCCTCCTCCTCGCTCCACGACGCCCGGCCGCGAGGGAACAGGCCGACCACCGTCCGCGACGTCGGGCGGGCCGACGGCCAGGGCGTCTGCCCGTCGGTCAACGCCACGATGACGTCCGGTCGAGGGCGTGCCCGCAGCGCCCGGGCGAAGCCACTGCGCAGGTCCGTGCCGCCGCCACCGATCAGCGGGATCTCCTCCGCGCGGCACAGCGGGTGCACGACCCGGGCCGCGGCGTCGCACGGCAGCACGCTCACCAGGTCGCGCCGGCCGCCCAGGGCCCGGGCGATGGCCGCCACCTCGAGCAACGCACTGCCCAGTTCGGCGTCGCTGACCGACCCGGACGTGTCGACGATGACGCAGACCGTCGGAGGTCGACGGCGCAGGCTGGGCAGGATCACACCGGGCAGGCTGGCGGACCGCCGGGACGGCCGCCCGTAGGTGTGGTCCGAGCCGACCCCGGCGGCCACCGCCGCGGAGCGGATCGCCGCGCCCAGCAGGTCCCGCCACGGCTGCGGCGGGTGAAACGCCTGCTCCGCCCACCGCCGCCACCCCCCGGGAATGGAACCGGGGTGTCCGGTGATGCCCTCCGCCACCCGGTGCCGCACCGCGTCCCGCTCCTGCTCGCTGAGGCCGTGCGCGCCGTCCGGCCCCAGGTCCCACCGCCGGTCCAGGCCGTCCGCGCCGCTGCCGCAGTCCAACCAGACCAGATCCTGCGTACGCGGTCCCAGCCCGAACTGGCGCAGGTAGTCCTCCATCAGCTCCCCCGGGTTGAGCCCGAGCGATGCCGGCTGGACGGCACCCTCGGGCATCGTCAACCCGTCACCGAACGCGTCGTCGTTGATCTCGCAGTCCGCGGCGATGTTCATCCGCAGCCGCTCCCCCGGGCCGGTCAGCCCCCGGGCCCGGGCGACCCGGTCACCCCGACCGTGGTGGTCGCGCAGCAGGTGCGACACCTCGTGCACCCACACCCCGGCCAACTCCTCCAGCGGAGTGCGGTCCACGAACGCGGGCGAGACGTAGCAGCGCCAGTACCGGTCCACCGCCATTGTCGGCACCTGCGAAGACGCCACCGGGTGCAGGGCGAACAACGCCGTCGCCAGGTAGGGCCGTGCGCGGGCGGCGTGCAGCCGGGCCGCGTACAGCTTGTCGACGTCCAGGCGGAACGTGCTCGGGGCGCTCACCGTCGCACCCCGGCGGCCGCCGCGACGCGCGCTGCGGCCTGGTCGGCCCGCCGGGACAGCGACACCGCCCCGCCGAGGCGTTCGATCGTGTCCGGGACGTCCCAGTCCTCGCGGCGCAGTGTGGCGAGGGTGGTCGCGGGAACCACGACCAGATCCGGCGCACCGGTCTCCACAGCCCGGGCCAGCAGCGCCCACGCCGCGTCCCAGCGCGACCGTTCCGGGCGGTTGCGGACCGCCGCCACGACGGCGTCCAGCACCGCCTGGCGCAGATCACCCCGTTCGGGCAGTACGGCCGCCGCCGGGTCGGCCAACAGGTCCTCCGGATCAGGAAGGTCCATCCGGTCCATGCTGGCCAGCAGCTCCAGCCCCGGACCGTCGCCGACCGTGCCCCGCACCAGCGTGGACAGCACCTCGCGGGACACGCCGGCCGCGCTCGCGAAGGCGGTCAGCCGCAGCGCCATCTCCCAACTGCGCGGCGACGGCCACGGTCCACCCCGGGCGACGTCGGTGGCGGGCAGCCGGTGCACGAGATCCGGGCGGACCGCCAGCAGTCCGCACACCGCGCGGCGGGCGAAGGCGACGGCCTCCGGCAGCAGCGCCGGGTCGAGCCGGGGCAGCGCCGCGCGGGGCCACGTGCCACCGAGTCCGCGCACGACGACCTCGTGGTCGTGCCTCCACTGGAGGTGGACGAAGCGGTTGGCCAGCGGCGGGCTCAGCTCCCATCCGTCGGCCGCCGACGACCGTGGATTGGCGGCGGCCACGATCCGTACGCCGGGCGGCAGCCGCAGGGCACCGACGCGGCGTTCCAGCACGAGGCGCAGCAGGGCGGCCTGAACGGCGGGCGGGGCGGTGGACAGTTCGTCGAGGAACAGGAGCCCTCGACCGGCCCGCACCAGACGCACGGCCCAGTCCGGTGGGGCCATCGGGACGCCCTGGGTCGCCGGGTCGGCGCCGATGATCGGCAGTCCCGAGAAGTCGGACGGCTCGTGGACGCTCGCCACGACTGTGGTCAGGGGCAGGTCCAGGGTGGCGGCGAGGTGGGTCAGCGCCGCCGTCTTGCCGATGCCGGGCTCACCCCACAGGAGTACGGGCAGGTCGGCGGCCACGGTCAGGGTCAGGGCCGCCAACTGGTCGTCGGAACGGGGTTCGGTGGTGGTCGCGCCGAGCAGGGCGAGCAGATCTTCGGCGACGTCGAGCTGAGGACTGGTTGCAGACATGGTCATCACCTTGTGAGGTCGTGGTGGGTGAAGTGCTGGCGTACCGCGGTCAGCGGTGTGTCGCGTGCCGCGCGCGCCGGCGGCGCACGCCGACGCGGCGAGGTTCCGCGGAGGTGTGGCCCGGCTCGGCCCCGATCAGGCCGGCCCGGAACAGGCCGTGGGTTATCCGCCGCTGCGCGGCGGTCTCGAGTTCGTCGCGCAGGGCGCCGTCCCGCAGCAGCGCCCGGGGGCCGAGCAGCGCCTCCACGGTGGCCAGTGCCCCGGCGGTGTCCCCGTGGTCCAGGCGGGCCCGCACGTCGGGCAGGCACTCCGGCTGCCGGTGCGCCTCGTCGATCTCCCGCAGGCAGGGCAGCGGCGACCCGGTGAGCGCCGCCAGCAACTCCTCCCGGCGGATCTCTGCCGCGTCGTGATCCAGCGCGGTGAGCACGCCGTCGACCAGGCCGATGCGATGATGAGCGCCCCGGCACAGCACCACGCGCGGAAGCGCGGCAGGGTCCGGCGTGGCCGGTGCGCTCGACACCTGATGCTCAGGCACCAGTGCCGACGCGACCAGGGGATGCAGCCGATCCGCCTCGATCAGCCCGGCACGCAGCAGCGCCAGGTCGGGCAGCACCCACGTCGCCGCGTCGGGCAGCACCGGCAGTCGCCCGTCGTCCGACCTGAAGGCCCGGGCCGAAGGCGGCCCGTCGTGCCCACCAGGGGCCACCTCGAGGACCAGCCGACGCCCGCCGCCGAGCCGCACCGCGACAGCTCCGCCGGTACGCCCCTCGACCCGCAGCAGAAGCGCGGCCTCGGCCGCCCATCGGTCCGTCGCGTGCCCGGACGCCTCTCCCCACTCGCCGGGGACGACGGAGGGCGGGGTGTCCCACGGCAGCCGGTCCGCACCGGATCGGGTCCGCAACTCGCCCGCCCGACGCGCGTCCCACAGGTGGCGGTGCAGGTCGAGCCGGAACCGCCGGTCGGGGTGGGGATGGGCGCCGGATCCGTCGCGCGTCCCGTCCCACAACCCGAGGCTGATCCGCTGCCCGGCATCGGCCCACGCCGGTGGTGTCCGGGCCACCAGGTGCACCGCGCCACCGCCGGGCCGCTCCTGGCCGTACCGGGCCAGCGGGACGATCAGGCTCGGGCGCAGCAGACCGTCGGGAGCGGTCCTCGGCAGATGCCAGCGCAGCAGATCCGGGGCCAGCTGACGAAGGTCGGCCCGGACTCGGGCCGCCAGCTCCCGCCCGTGGCGGCCGGCCACGGCTCGCAGGTTGATGTCGGGGTCGACGCGGGCGGCGGCGCATGCTCCGGCCCAGTCACCGACCAGACGCCGAGCTGTCGCACGCTCGATCATGGACGGCGGCACGGCGAACTCGCGCACGCACCGCCAGAAGGACAGTCGAGAATCCGCATTCGCGGCCCGGGAGTGCATCAGCACTCACCGTTCGCGGATCGGACCCCCAATCTGAAGAGAGAGGAAGTGATCATCACGCCGGAGCATACCGCCGGGACGCCGGCTCCGCCATGGCCGCGTCGCCATCGTCACTGGGTGGCGACGCCCCAGCACGCCACACCAATTCCGGTCACGCTCGACGCCGGCGTACGGTGCGGGGCCGGCCCAGGCCGGCCGGCCCCGAGGTGGTCAGGCCGCCGGGCGTACGCGGTAGGCCAGGTGCGTGACGCCGTCGCCCTCGACGACGCGGAAGGGGCCGTCGAGGTGCAGTGGCGCGATCGTCAGGCCGGCGAAGAACGGTATGCCGGCGCCGAGCACGACCGGGACGAGGTCGACGTGCACCTCGTCGAGCAGGCCAGCCTCGACGACCTGGGCCGCGATGGTGCCGCCGTTGACGCCGACCTCCTTGGCACCGGCGAGCGCCTTCGCACGGTCGATGGCGCTGACGATGCCGTCGGTGACGAAGACGAAGGAGTCGTTCTCCGGCTCCCAGCCCTGCGGCACGGTGTGCGTGACGACCACGACGGGCACATCCATAGGGTGCCGGCCGCCCCACCCGCCGGTCATGTCGAACAGCCGACGGCCGACGACCAACGCGCCGGTACGTGCGGTGAGGTCCCGCAGGTGGCGGGCGCTCGCGGCGGACGTCCGGAACGTCATCTCGGGGTTGGCCGTGGGCGTCTCGACGGCGCCGCTGCCGTACCACTGGAAGAGGTGCTCGAAGCCGCCGTGGGAGGCGTCCGCGATGTAGCCGTCCAACGACATCGTCGCCCCGGTCGTCACCTTCGTCATCGGTCCACTCCCTGGTCTCTGCGGTGTCAGCCTGCCGGTCGTGCCCGGCCCTCACCCCGTGGTCGAAGCAGGCGCTGCCGTCCTCGACACGCCCGCCGAACTCTTTCCGACCGCGTTCGACCGCCGCCGGATGCCGCCGGGCGGCAGCGGTCGTAGCGTGGTGCCCATGAGAACCACCACGCTGGGCAGCGCAGGGCCCGAGGTCGGCGTCATCGGTCTCGGGTGCATGGGCATGAGCCACGGATACGACATCACCGGCCCCCGCGACGACGACACCTCGATCTCGGTGATCCGCCAGGCGCTGGACCTGGGCGCCACGCTGATCGACACGTCCGACGTGTACGGGCCGTACACCAACGAGGAACTGGTCGGGCGGGCGCTGGCCGACGGCCACCGGGAGCGGGCCGTCCTGGCGACCAAGGTCGGGCTGGTGGCCACGTCCCTGACCGGAGGCCCCGGCAACTCACCGAAGATCGGCAACAACGGCCGGCCGGAGCACATCCGCACGGCGATCGACGACAGCCTGCGCCGCCTCGACACCGACCATGTCGACCTCTACCAGCTGCACCGCGTCGACCCCGAGGTGCCGATCGAGGAGTCCTGGGGCGCGATGGCGGAGGTCGTCGCGGCGGGCAAGGCGCGGCAGATCGGCCTGTCCGAGGTAACCGTGGACCAGATCGCGCGGGCCCAGGCCGTGCACCCGGTGGCGTCGGTGCAGTCCGAGTTGTCGCTGTGGACCCGGGACCCGCTTGCCGAGGTTCTGCCGTACTGCGTCGCGCACGGCATCGCCTTCCTGCCGTTCTCCCCGCTGGGCCGGGGCTTTCTGACCGGCCGGTTCTCGTCGTTCGACGACCTGCCGGCCGACGACTTCCGACGCGGCCTGCCGCGCTTCCAACAGGACGCGCTGCGGGCCAACCTGGCCATCGTCGCCCGGGTCCGGGAGATCGCCGACCGGGCCGGCGTCACTCCCGCGCAGGTCGCGCTGGCGTGGGTGGTCGCCCAGGGCGACCGGGTCATCCCGATCCCCGGCACCAAGACACCGAAGTACCTGGTGGACAACTGCGCGGCCGGCGACGTGCGGCTCGGCGCCGAGGACCTGGCCGACCTCGACGCGCTGCCCGCACCCGAGGGCGGGCGCTACTGAGCATCCGGCGGCCCGGCGCTCCAACCGGGCCGCCGGGCCGTCACGGGCGGGCCGAACCGCACCCCGACACCTGGCGAGTAGAGCACGCTGACCGGCGGTCCGACAGGTGCCGGCAGCCCGGCGGCGGCGACCAACCCGTCGTCCAGATGCAGCAGCTCGGCCCGGTGCAGCGGCCAGCGGGGATGCCAGTTCGGCAGGTGCAGCGTGCGACCGTACGCCCGGGTGTGCAGCCCCCACCGGGCGGTGAGGAAGTGGTCCAGGGGGGTGGGGTCGGCGATCGGCTCCCCCACCCGGACCGCCATCCGGCTCGTCGTACCCGCAGGACCGGGCCAGCGACGCCGGCAGCGGTAGGTGAGTCGGTCGCCGTCGCGGTCCAACCGCATCGACGACCAGAGGTACGGCAGACGCAGCGTCGCCTGTGCCACCAGCACCGGCACCAGGCGGGACGCGTCGAGCGAGCGGAACACGACCGCCCGTCGGCCGGTGTCGTCGACCGAGTAGAGCCGGACGTTCGTCTCGGCGAACGTGCCGAAGTACGGCACCCCCGGGCCGCGACCGAAGCCCAGCCCGACCATCCGGAAGCCGATCAGCCCGACGAAGCTCACGCCGTCCAGCGTGTCCGGACGAGTGCCGGGGGGCAGCAGCGGCGCGACGAGTTCCGGAGCGACAGCCCAGTGCAGGAAGGTGAGGTCCTCCCAGCGCTGCCGCAGGACCGTCGGGACGAACGTTCGGCGGGGCGCGTCGTCGACCGGTTCGATGTCCACCCCCTCATCCTGACTCAGGCGTGCGGACCGACACGCACCGTCCCGACGGTCAGTGCGGCGTCCCCCTCCAGGATGTGGCCGACCCGCTCGATCTCCACGGCCAACTCTCGCCGCCGACGGGCGTCGAGGGCCCGCAGCGGCTCGACCGTGACGCGGGTGGTGCGGCCGGAGCGGCGTTGGTGCCACACTCCGGCGACTATCCCGTCCACCAGGAGCACGGGATAGTTACCCGCCTGTCCACCGGCCAACGCCCGCTCGGCGGCCGCACCGGGATAGAGCCGGTCGCGCGGATGACAGCCGACCACGTACGCGTCGAAGTAGGGCAGTAACCGCAACCCGGACGGCGGGTCGTCCGGAAAGTCGGTGTCGTCGGCGGCCACCCACGCGGGCGTGCCCTCGACCGTCACCTCGGTCAGGTCCAGCAGGGTGAACAGCCATGTCGCCCAGGGCCGGGGCGCCGACAGCCACTGGGCGAACTGGGCCGGCGTGGCCGGACCGTACGCGTACAGGTAGCGACGCACGAGGTCGGCCAGCGCGGCCCGGCCGGCCATCGGGGCGAACCCGGGTAGCCAGCGGTTCGGGCTGGTGTACGTGGCGGCGCGGCCCCGGTTCGGGCCGAAGCAGACGATTCCGCTGCGGGTTGCCTGCCCCATCGCCGCGAACCATCGGGGCCACCTGTCCTGGAATGCCTCCATGACCCGTTCGCCCGCCCACTCGCCGGTGCGGGCGACGACCTCCTCGGTCAGCTCGGCGGTGGTCAGCTCGGCCTCGGCCAGCGCCTCGGCGATGGCCGCGAGGACCCGCTCGGTCTGCCGGGGAGTCAACAGGGCCACACTCCGCTCCCGGGGCGGAGTGGGCATCGCGCTCAGCGCGCCGGTCCACATCGGCAGGTCCGCGGCGGCGAGCAGGTGCACGGTCCCGCGTGGTCCACGGGTCTTGACCACTGTGCGGTCCCGCCAGAGCGCCTGGCGCACCAGGGCCCGGGTGGCGCCGGGGGCGCGGAGCCCGACGGACAGTTCGGCGGCGGAGGCGACCTGGGCGTGCGCGCCACACATCACGGACACCACGTCGGCGACGCGGTCGACGTCCGGCGTGGTGTCCGGTGTCGGAGTCGTGAGCCGGTGCCGCGCCAGACGCCGGGCGGCCACCTGCGCCCAGCTCAGGTCGGTCATCGCAGGCTCGCGAAGAAGGCGCGGATGTCCGCCGCGTGCGCCGACGGCTCGTCCATCGCCACGAAGTGGCTGCCCGGGTTGCCCTGCGGCCAGTGCACGATGGTGTTGTCCCGTGCGGCGAGGCGGCGCATCAGCGCGGTCCCGCCGCCGTAGACGCCCGACGGCACCCGCCGTTGACCCCGGGGCCAGGCGAAACCGCCGTCGTCGGCGAGGGTGAGCCGCTCGTACATCGGCCACGAGGAGGTTCCCGAGGTGCCGGTGAACCAGTAGAGGCTCACGTTGGTGAGCAGATGGTCCCGGTCGATGGCCTGCTCGGGTGTCGGTACCGTCATGGTGAACTCCTTGAACTTCTGCATCATCCAGGCCAGCAGCCCGACCGGCGAATCGGTCCAGGCGTACGCGACGGTCTGTGGCGCGGCCCGCAGCAGGGCGTGGTGGTCCACCCCACCGCTCATCCACCGCTGCATCTGTTCCCACTCGGCGCGTTCCGCCTCGCTCAGGTCGGGCTCGTCGGCGGCGGTCGGAAAGCCGAATCCGCCGTCGATGTGCACGCCCACCACGCGCTCCGGCGCCACCGCCGCCACCCGGGGCGCGACGTACGCGCCGAGGTCGCCGCCCTGGGTGCCGTAGCGGTCGTAGCCGAGGCGGGCCATCAGCTCGGCCCACATCCGGGCGAGCCGGTCGATCGTGAACCCGGCCGGTGGCGCCTGCGAGAAACCGAAGCCGGGCACCGACGGCACCACCACGTGGAACGCCTGCGCGGGGTCACCGCCGTGGGCACGCGGGTCGGTCAACGGGCCGATCAGCTCGGTGAACTCGACCACCGAGTTGGGCCAGCCGTGCGTCAGCAGCAGCGGCAGCGCGTCGGGTTCCGGCGAGCGTACGTGCAGCAGGTGCACGTCCAGGCCGTCGATCTCGGTGACGAACTGGGGAAAATCGTTCAGGCGCGCTTCGTGCGCCCGCCAGTCGTAACCGTGTGCCCAGTGCCCGGTCAGCTCGCGGAGGTAGTCCACCGGCACCCCTCGGTCCCAGCCGGCGCCGGGCAGCGGGCGGGGCCACCGGGTGCGGGCGAGCCGCTCGCGCAGGTCGTCGAGGTCGGACTCGGGAATGTCGATGCGAAACGGCGTCATGCCGGGAAACGCTAGGGCCGATATAGGTCAGGATCTGGCACACATCGCTGGCATGGTGGAGGCCATGTCCGACACCCCCGCCCGACTGCTGGGCCTGCTGTCGCTGTTGCAGACGTCCCGGGAGTGGCCCGGCAGCGAACTGGCCGCCCGGCTCGGCGTCAGCCTGCGCACCATTCGCCGCGATGTCCAGCGGCTGCGCGACCTCGGCTACCCGGTGCAGGCGACGATGGGCGTGATCGGCGGCTACCGCCTGGTCGCGGGCAAGGCGATGCCACCACTGTTGCTCGACGACGAGGAGGCGGTGGCGATCGCGGTCGGTCTGCGGACCGCCGCCGGTCACGCGGTGGCCGGTATCGAGGAGGCCTCGGTACGGGCGCTGGCGAAGCTCGAACAGGTGCTGCCGTCCCGGCTGCGACAGCGCGTCAGGGCGCTGGGGGCGGCCACCGAACCGCTGCTCACCTGGGGTCCGCCGCCCGTCGACCCCGAACACCTGAACGCCCTGGCAGCCGCCGTCGACAGCCGCGCGCAACTGCGGTTCACCTACCGCCGTCGCGACGGCGTGGACGGCGAACGGCTCGTCGAGCCGTACAAGCTGGTGTCGGCGGGCCGGCGCTGGTATCTGGTGGGCTACGACAACGATCGCGCCGACTGGCGGATCTTCCGGGTGGACCGGATCACCGACCCGCGGGTCACCCGGACCCGGGTCGCCGCCCGTCGGCTGCCGGCCACCGACGCGGCGTCGTTCATGGCGGAGAAGCTGCTCGAGCTGACGCCCGTCCACCGGGCGGTGGTGACGCTGCACGCACCGGTAGAGCGGGTCGCCGGCCCGCTCGGCGGCGCCGGGGTCGACCTGGAGCCGATCGACGCCACCTCGTGCCGGTTGCGCAGCGACGCGGACACCCTGGAGTGGCTGGCCTGGCGCCTGCTGACCCTGGGTTGCGATATCGAGGTGCACGAGCCGCCGGAGTTGATCGCGTACCTGCGGCAGATCGGGGTCCGGGCCACCCGCGCCGCCGGCCCGCAGGCTGCGGAGACGGGCCGCCCCGGGGGCACGCCGGTCCGCCGTACGCTTGAATGAGCAGAAGCGTTCAGAACGGGCGGTTCGGGGAGGAACTGGACGTGACGCAGGGTGATGCGGAGCTGGTCGCGCTCGCGCAGGCGGGAGACGCGGCGGCGCTCGGTGCGCTGCTGACCCGTCACGAGGCCGGAATGCGGGCCGTGGCGCTGGGCGTCCTGGGCTACGGGCCGGACGCCGAGGACGCGGTGCAGGACGCGATGGTGACGGCACTGCGGCGCATCGGCGAGGTCCGCAACCCGGCCGCCGTCGGCCCGTGGCTGCGCACGATCGTGCGCAACAACGCCCGGACGACCCGGCGCGGGCCGCGCACCCTCCCGGTCGCCGAGCCGGAGTGGTTCGCCCAGCCCGCTACCAGCCCCACCCCCGAGGAGGCCCTGGACTCCGGCGCGCTGCGCGACTGGGTGTGGCACGCCATCGGCGAGCTGTCCGAGCCGGACCGGCTGGTCACGCTGCTGCGGTACTTCAGCGACGCCTCCTCGTACGAGCAGATCGCGACCGTGTGCGGCGTGCCGGTCGGTACCGTCCGCAGCCGCCTCAGCCACGCCCGTCGGGCCCTCGCCGGCGGCCTGCGGACGGCGGCGACCACCGCGCACGCCGATGTCAGCGCGGCCGGCGACGCCCGCTGGCGTGAGGGCCGCGACATGATCGCCACGGCGATGCGGGGCGACTTCGACCGGGTCGTGCACGAGAGCTGGTGGCCGCACGCCGAGATGGTCGTGCCGGGTGGGCCCCGCGGCGGCCGTGACCTGGCGATCCGCGGCATGACCACCGATCTGGAAGCCGGGGTACGCCAGCGGCTGCGCAACGTGGTCGCCAGCGGCGACGTGCTGATCTGGGAGACCGACCTGATCAGCCCGCCGGACGACCCGGAGCACTGCCCACCCGGCGCGCTGTGGTTGCAGCAACTGCACCGGGGCCGGGTCCGCCGGATCACCCTCTTTCACCCCGTCCCGGCGCTGGTCTGACAGAACGTTCGCCGACCGAGCGAACTTTCTCCTCGACCCGTGCATCTGGTCCGTGTCAGTCACCAGCCGCGCGGCGGGCACACGCCGCGCGGGTCACGGATCGGGAGATGATTCATGGGTTCCACAGGCCACGACGTCGACGCCCTCGCACCGGGCACGCACACCTTCACCGTTGACGGCGTCCGGCAGGTCTACCACGTCGCCGGCAGCGGCCCGGTGTGTGTGGCGCACTCCGGCGGCCCCGGGATCGAGTGGGCCTACCTGCGGACGCCGGGCCTCGAGGAGCACTTCACGATGGTGTACGTCGAGCCGGTCGGCACCGGCGCGTCGGGTCGGCTCGACACCGTCGACGACTATCGCCTCGTCACGTATGTCCGGTTCCTCGACGCCGTCATCGCGCACCTCGGCGAGCCCCGGGTGTACCTCCTCGGCCACTCGTACGGCGGATTCGTCATCCAGCGGTACGCCCTGGACCACCCGGACCGGGTCGCCGGCCTCGCCCTGTACGACACCTCACCCGTCACCGGCGCCGACTTCTGGGCCGAGGCGATGGCCAACCTCGCCGCGTACCCGCAGCGGCACCCGGACCGCCCGGAGGCGGCGGAGATCCCGGCCGCCTTCGCGCAGATCGGGGCCGCCACCGACGACGAGTCCCTGGGAAGCGCCCTGCGCGCCGCCCTTCCGGTGTACTTCGCGGACTTCTGGGGTCGGCAGGCCGAGTTCGTCCCGTTCCAGGCGGCCGTGCGGATCTCGGCGGCGCCGGCCGGCGCGCAGGACCCCACGCCCTTCGACGTACGCGACCGGCTCGCTGAGATCACCGTGCCGGCCGTGGTGATCGTCGGCGCGTACGACTTCATCTGCGGCCCTCGGTACGCCGAGGAGCTGCACGCGGGCCTCAAGGACTCGCGCCTGGTGGTGCTGGAGCGCAGCGGGCACTTCGCGCACGTCGAGCAGCCGACGGAGTTCACCGACGCCGTTGCGGAGTTGCTGAAGCGCTGAGCGCGCGCCGCGCCCCGAGGTCCGTTCGTCACAGCGGGCAGACCCCGGGGGGCGGCGGCGTTGGACGGTCATAGGCTTGGCACTTCGCTGCGCCGTGACGAAGGAGATACCGCCGTGAGCCAGACGGATTCCGTCGACGAGTGGAACGTGGCCGAGGACGACGGGGTGCTGGACGCCTCCGACACCCTGGACGACGACCGTGTCGGCGACCCCCTCGACACCGGCATCGTCGCCGCGGACCACTGGACGGCGGCGAACCGGTTCGGCACCACCCCCGCCGAGGAGCGGGCGGGCGAGTCGCTGGATCAGTACCTCGCCCAGGAGGAGCCGGACGTCGACCCGTACGCCGAGGGCGGCGACGACGAGGACGAGCTGACCCGCCGGGGGTACGAGACCGAGGCGCGCGCGGGCCGTCTCGTCGAGTACGACGAGGGCGTCCGCGAGGACGACGAGGCCGAGTCGGTGGCGTGGGACGCCGGGATCGACGCGGGTGCCGCCAGTGCCGAGGAGGCGGCGGTCCACGTAATCGAGGACCCCGACGGGCCGGGCGACGGTCCGCTGCGCTGATCGACACACCGCCGCGCTCGACACCACGATGGGTGCCGAGCGCGGCGGGTGGTCGAGCGCGTCGGTCAGTGGATGACGACCGGCGCCTTGGCCAGCTCGGCCTGCTCGTCGCCGAGCGGCTGCGCGGGCGTGCGCCGGCGCGGCAGCAGGGCGGCCGGGATGAACGTGGCCAGCACCAGCGCGAACGCCACCCAGAACGTGTGGGCGAACGACCGCGCGGCGAAGTCGAGACCACGTTCGATGATCGACGGATCCACCGGCATCTGCTGGAGCAGCTCCGGCCGCTGCTGGGCGGCGATGGCCAGCCCGGCCTCGGTGATCGGCTTGCCGCTCGGGTCCACCGCGCCGGGGATCGGCCGGGAGCCGTTCAGCTCGTTGGTGAGGATCACCGACATCACCGCGGCGCCGACCGAACCGCCGATCTGCTGGAGGATGTTGACGAGCGTCGAGCCGCGCGCCACCTCCTGTGCCTGCAACGTCCGCAGCGCCGAGGTCATGATCGGCATCATCGTGCCGCCCATGCCCAGGCCCATCACGAACAACGACCCACCGAGCAGCCAGTACGAGGTCTGCGCGTCGACCTGGGTGAAGCCGAAGAAACCGGCGACGATCAACGCCAGCGCGAACGGGACGGTGCGCCCGATGGGCACCCGGTCGGCGAGCGTGCCGGCGATCGGCATGGTGATCATGGCGCCGAGGCCCTGGGGCGCCATCAGCAGGCCGGCGGCCAGCGTCGACTCGCCGCGCACCTGCAGGAAGTAGCTCGGGAACAGCAGGCCGGCGCCCATGAACGCGATGATGAACACGAACAGCGTCACCGAGGCGATGGTCAGGTTGCGGTTGCGGAACAGCCGCAGGTCGAGCAGCGGGTGCCGGGGCTTGAACGAGTAGAGCACGAACGCCACCACCAGCGCGCCGCCGACCAGCATCGGGGCCCACACCTTGGTCGCGGAGAAGGTGCCCGCCTCCGGCAGCGACGAGACGCCGTAGAGGAAGAGCGCGAGGCCCGGGGAGAGCATCAGCATGCCGAGGAAGTCGAAGGACTCCGACGGCTCGGGGGCGTCCTTCGGGAGCGCCAGCTGCGCGTAGATGAGGGCGACGACACCGATCGGCAGGTTGATCAGGAAGATCCAGTGCCAGCTCGCCGTGTCGATCAGCCAGCCGCCGAGGATCGGGCCGCCGATCGGGCCGAGGAGCATCGGGATGCCGAGGACCGCCATCAGCCGGCCGATCCGGTGCGGCCCGGCCGCGCGCGTCATGATCGTCATGCCGAGCGGCATGAGCATGCCGCCGCCGAGGCCCTGAAGGACGCGGTAGCCGATCAGTTGGCCGATCGAGTCGGCGGTGGCGCAGAGGCCGGACCCGATCGTGAACAGGGCGAGCGCCACCATGTAGAGGCGCTTGGTGCCGAACCGGTCGGCCGCCCATCCGCTGAGGGGGATCACCGTGGCCAGGGCGAGCGTGTAGCCCGTCATCGTCCAGGCCACCCGGGCGTAGGACGCGTCGAACTCGGTCTGGAACGTGGGCAGCGCGACGCTGACCACCGTCACGTCGAGGATCGACATGATCGCGCCAAGGACGACGACGCCCGCCACCTTGAGCACCGCGGCGTCGAGTTTGTCCGATGTCGCGACGGATTGCTGTGTCACTGACTCTCCTGAGGTCGGTTGATCCGGCGGAAGGTGGGCGGTGGCGGCGTATGCCACGCCGACCAGGCGCGGGACGCGACGTGCCGGGGCGACGACGCGCGGAGGCAGACTATCCGGGGACTGTGACGGATTGCGGCCGGATTTCGTGACGACCACGTGGCGGAACCGATCGGCCGCCCGATTGGAACCGGTAGTCGGGGTGTCGATCAGCCGGCGGACCGACCCGGCACGGGAACGTCCGCGGAACAGCGCGGCCGGCCCCGGCTGTTGCACCCGACGTGCCGGTGCACCGCCGGCCCACACCGATCCACCCCGGGTGGCAGAAGGAGATGCCGTGGACCGCGCCCAGCTCGCCAGCTTCCTGCGCACCAGACGTGCGGCGCTGCAACCCGAGGACGTGGGTCTGCCCCGGGGTCAGCGCCGACGCACCGGTGGCCTGCGGCGCGAGGAGGTCGCCGCGTTGAGCGGTATGTCCACCGACTACTACAGCCGACTGGAGCAGCAGCGCGGGCCGCACCCCTCCGAGCAGATGCTGGCCGCCCTCGCCCGCGGCCTGCGGCTGTCGCTCGCCGAACGGGACCACCTGTTCCGACTCGCCGGTCACGCCGTTCCGCACCGCGCCGTCCGGGCCGACCACGTCAACCCCGGGATGATGCGCATCCTCGACCGGATGCACGACACTCCCGCCCAGGTGGTGAACCACCTCGGCGAGACGCTGGTGCAGACCGCGCCGGCCATCGCCCTGCTCGGCGACGAGACCCGGTACACCGGGCTGGCGCGCAGCGCGCACCACCGCTGGTTCACCGACCCGGCGGCGCGACAGCTGCACCCCGGCGACGACCACGAGACGCAGAGCCGACTGTTCGTGGCGCACCTGCACGCGTCGTACACCCGCGACGGCCGGGGCTCGCGGGCGGCGACGCTCGTCGACGACCTGCTGGCTCGCAGCCCGGAGTTCGCCCGCCTGTGGCGGGAGCACCCGGTGCCCGACGCCCCCTGCCCGACGAAGCGTCTCCGGCACCCCGAGGTGGGCCCGCTGGAGCTGCACTGTCAGACGCTCGTGGATCCCGACGGGTCCCAGACGCTGCTGGTCTTCACCGCCGCGCCCGGGTCGGAGAGCGACGAGAAGCTACGCCTGCTGTCCGTCATCGGCGGCCAGCTCGTCTGATCGCGGCCGGCTCGCCAGGAGCGCGCGCGGGGCCGCGTAGCGGGACGGGCTGACGCCCAGGTGCCGCCGGAAGTGGCGCGTCAGGTGCGCCTGGTCGAAGAACCCGGCCGCGACGGCGACCTCGGCGGGGCGCTGCCCCGCGAGGAGCAGACGGCGGGCCAGTTCGACACGACGACCGGTCAGGTACGAGTGCGGCGGCAGCCCGTGCGTGTGGGTGAACGTCCGGACCAGGTGGGTCGGGTGGGCGTGCAGCAGCTCGGCGGCCTGGCGCAGCGTGAGGCCCTCGACGGTCCGGGCGTCCAGCAGCTCGCGTAGTCGTACGGCGAGGCCGGGCGCGGCCGGCGGGTCGCCGGCCGGGGAGCGCGGGCGCAGCCGCTGGCGCAGCCGGTCCAGGATGAGCGCGAGCCGGCTGTCGGCCTCGAACTCGTCCCCCGGCGCGGCGAGCACCCGGTGCAGGTGGTGGATGCGGTCCCGTAGGCGCGGATCGGCCAGGTCCGGCCGGTCGACCGCCGGACCGACGAGCGCGGCGTCGAGCGCCGTGGTGTCGAGGTACAGGACCCGTTTGCGAAAGCCGTTCGGCGTGGCGGCCCGGCCGTCGTGCGGCACGTGCGGCGGCAGCAGCGTGACCGACGTGCGCAGCGCGCCGTGGCGGTGCCGGTCCAGGTCGAAGCGGACCGCGCCGTCGTCGACGATCAGCAGCGTCCACACGTCGTGGGTGTGCAGGGGGTACGCGTGATCCGGGAAGTGGGCGTGGAACACCTCGGCGACCCCGGCGACAGCGGGTCGCCACGCGCTGACCTGTGCGCCGGTCGGTCGGGTGACCACGCTAAGAACGTACAAGAACGGCCGGGCGCCGGGCGGGCAGGCTCGACGGCATGACCGAACCGATCCGTTTCCCCACCAAGATCGCCGTGCTGCTCCGCAACGACCTGGCGGGCTGGCAGCGGCTGAACGTCACCGCCTTCCTGGTCAGTGGTGTCGCGAGCACCGAGCCGGAGTTGCTCGGTGAGGAGTACCGCGACGCGGACGGCACCTCGTACCTGCCGATGTTCCGTCAGCCGGTGCTGGTCTTCGCCGGTGACCGGGCCACCCTCACCGCCGCGCACTCGCGGGCGCTCACCCGCGGGCTGCGCCTGGCGATCTTCACGTCCGAGCTGTTCGCCACCGGCAACGACCGGGACAACCGGGCGGCGGTGCAGGCGGTCGGCCGGGAAGAGCTGGACCTGGTGGGGCTGGCCCTGCACGCGCCGCGCGCCGTGGTCGACAAGGTCCTCAAGGGCGCGGCCATGCATCCGTGAGCGCACCGTCGCGGCGAAGACATTGATATCAATGGGTACGACTGTAATGATTAACACACTTTACAGTTGTCTTCGCCGCCCGGAAGGACCCCGACATGGCGCGACGATTGGCCGGGCTCGCGCCCCGCCACCCCCGTACCAGGTTCGCCGCCGCGCTCGCCGCGGCCCTGCTCGCCGTGCCGACCGGGCTGTTCGTCGGCGCCTCCCCCGCGACGGCCGCCACCACGGGCGCCATCACGGGTTACGGCGGCAAGTGCGTCGACGTGGCCGCAGCGAACCCGGCCAACTCCACAGCCGTGCAGCTCTACACGTGCAACGGCTCCACCGCACAGCAGTGGACGGTGGCCGACGACGGCACGATCAGAGCCCTGGGCAAGTGCCTCGACATCGCCGCCGCCAGCACCACCAACGGCGCCCGGGTGCAGATCTACGACTGCAACGGCACCGGCGCGCAGCAGTGGTCGTCCAGCGCCGGACAGGTGGTCAACCCGACCTCGGGCAAGTGCCTCGACGCGACCGGCCCCAGTTCGGCCGACGGCACGCCGTTGCAGATCTGGAGCTGCACCGGCAGCGCCAACCAGCTCTGGACCCTGCCCAGCGGTGGCACCACTGGACCGCCGTCGAGCGGCTTCACCCACCCCGGGGTGCTGGTCAGCCGCGGCCAGCTCGACTTCGTCCGGGGGCGGGTGCAGGCGGGCGCGCAGCCGTGGGCGGCGGCGTACAACCAGATGATGAGCAGCCGGTACGCCTCGCTCTCGCGCACCCCGGCGCCCCGCGCCGTCGTCGAGTGCGGCTCCTACTCCAACCCGAACAACGGCTGCACCGACGAGCGCGAGGACGCCATCGCGGCGTACACCGACGCGCTCGCCTGGTACCTCACCGGTGACTCCCGGTACGCGCAGAAGGCGATCCAGATCATGGACGCCTGGTCGGCGACGATCACCTCGCACACCGGCAGCAACGGACCCCTGCAGACCGGCTGGGCGGCCTCGACCTGGCCCCGCGCCGCCGAGATCATCAAGTACACCTACGGGAGCTGGCCCAACGCCAACCGGTTCGCCACCATGCTGCGCACCGTCTACCTGCCGGTCGTCCGCAACGGGTCGAACAGCAACGGCAACTGGGAACTGACGATGATGGAGGCCGCCGTCGGCATCGCCGTCTTCCTGGAGGACCGCACCGCCTACGACGCGGCGGTCACCCGCTTCCTCAACCGCGCCCGCGCCTTCATCTACCTGCCCAGCGACGGCGCGCTGCCGTACACCGTGCCCGGCAGCGGCCTGGACACCAGCAGCGAGATCATCGGCTACTGGCAGGGCCAGTCCACCTTCGTCGCCGGCCTCGCGCAGGAGACCTGCCGGGACTTCGTCCACACCGGGTACGGGATCTCCGCCATCTCGCACGTCGCGGAGACCTCGCGCATCCAGGGCCGCGACCTGTACCCGCAGGTCGGTGAGCGGCTGCGGCAGGCGCTCGGCCTGCACTCGCGCTACCAACTCGGCGAGGCGGCACCCTCCTGGCTCTGCGGCGGCACCCTCACCCGGGGCCTCGGCCCCGTCACCGAGGTCGGCTTCAACGCGCTGAGCAACCGGCTGGGCAATGTCATGACCAACACGCAGACCCTCACGCTGCAACAGCGACCCGCCGGCACCAACAACCTCTTCGTCGCCTGGGAGACGCTGACCCACGCGAGCAACCCCAACTGACCGCGCCGCGACGGGCCGGCGCCGAGACCCTCTCGACGCCGGCCCGCCCCGCACCTGGGCGCGCTCAGCCCTCGACGCCCAGCGCCACCACCGGGCTGACCCGCGACGCCCGCCGCGCCGGCAGCACGCCGGCCAGCGCGGTCAGCCCGACCAGCGCCGCGAAGAGCCCGACCAGCGACAGCACCGGCAGCGACAGCGGCGCGTTGAGCCCGAGCGCCCGCACCGCCAACCAGGCGTACGGGACGCCGAGCAGCAGACCGAAGCTCGCCCCGATCACCCCGTAGAGACCGGACTCGACGGTCAGCATCGTGCGCAGCCCCGCCCGGGACAGGCCGACGGCGCGCAGCAGCCCGGATTCGCGGACCCGCTCGACGACCGACAGCGCGGTCGTGGAGCCCACGCCGACCACAGCGATCAGCACGGTCAGGCTGACCAGGCCGGCAGTGATCCAGACCAGGGCGTTCAGCACCGCGTCGTTGCGGTCCCGCTCGTCGGCGAGCACCCCGATGCCCAGGCCGGCGCCGTTCCCGATCGCCTGCCGCAGCGCCCGTACCCCGGCGGTACGACCGTCCTCACCCGCCCGCGCCGCGTCGGCCAGCAGACCGGTGTACGCCGTCGGCCCGCCGATCCGGTCCAGGTCGGCACGGTCGACGACGATGCCCGCGTACAGGGGGCCACGGTCGGGCAGGACCGCCGACACCCGTACGTCGACAGTCCGCCCTTCGCGGGCCAGTGTGACGGTGTCACCGGCCCGCAGCCCGGCGTCGCGGGCGACCCAGTCACCGAGCACGACCCGGCCGGGTCCCCGGTCGGCGAGGGTGCCCTGCGCCACGTCCAGGGCCGCGGTGGTCGGCAGCGCCGACATGTCGAGGTCGGTCGTCGAGTACCCGGACTCGCCGTCGCCGAGCCGATCGGCGCCCCGCATCAGCGCGACGTCGTGGACCATCCGGTACGGCACCACCCGGGTCAGCGCGCCGCTCGCCGCCCGCGCCCTCGTCACCACGGCGACCGGCAGGGTGGCACCCTCACCGGAGGACACCTCGAAGTCGGCCGGCGCGGACAGCGCCATGTCCCGATCGGCGACGACCCGCATCGACGCTCCGCCGATGACCACCCCGGAGATCAGGGTCACGCCGAGCGCGACCACGACGGAGACGGCGGCGGCCCGCCGGGGCGTGCCACCGATCCCGCCGACCGCCAGCCGCCCCAGCGGCCCGACCTGGCGCAGCGGCCAACCCGCCACGGCCAGCACCGGGCGCACCAGCAGCGGCCCGAGGGCGACCAGGGCGAAGAACGCCAGCGCTCCCGAGGTGACCAGCAGCAACAGCGGCGTGCTCGGGTCGTAGGACTCCTGGCCCGGCGTCGGCAACCGCCGCACCGCGACGACGCCGGCCAGCAGCGCGCCGAGGACCAGCAGCCCGCCGGACACCAGACGCGGCGCTGAAATGCCGCGCCGCCCGGCGGTCACGCTCGCCGCCCGCAGCGCCTCCAGGGGCGAGACCCGGGCGGCGGAGAACGCCGGCGCCAGGACCGCCACCACGGTGAGGACCACCGCGCCGAGCACCACGGCGACCGCCGCCCCCGGCGACAGGCCGGGCGACGAGACCGCCATGCCCGAGGCGCGCAGGACCACGGGGAGGACCTGCCCGGCGGCGAGGGCGCCGACGACCCCCACGACACCCGCTACCAGCCCGGTCAGGGCGCCCTCGGCGGTCAGCGCGACCACCAGTCCGCTGCGGCCCGCGCCCACCGCCCGCAGCAGCGCGAGATGCTGCATCCGCTGGGCGAAGACGATGCGGAACGTCGAGGTGACCACCAGCGCCGCGGCGACCACAGCGACCGCGACGAACATTCCGACAAGCGCGAACAGTCTCCCCACCTGCTCGGCCGCCGCGTCGGCCTCGGCGTCACGCACCTCGGCGCCGGAGCGCACCGGCTGATCGGCCGGGACCACCGCTGTCACCCGGTCACGAACCGCCTGCGCCGTGCCGGCAGTCGCACGCAGGTCGATCCGCTCCACGGTGCTCAGGTGACCCCAGGCGACGACCGCGTCGTCCGGGGCGTACGCGTTGTAGCCGTCGTCGTCGGGGGTGTCGACCAGGCCGGTGACGGTGAGCGGGGCGCCGGTGGTGAGGTCACCGCCCGTGCCGGTGGTCACGGTCCCGACCGCCAACCCCAGCCGCTCGACCGTACGGCGGGTCACCGCGATCTCGCCGGGCCGGTCCGGGTAGCTGCCCTGGACCAGGCGGACCGTGGCCAGCGGGCCGGCGCCCGGGTCGCTGCGCAGGTTGAGGTAGCCCCCGGCGAGGGAGACACCGAGCGTCGTCCGGCCCACCGCCTCGGTGACACCCGCCACGGCGCGGACGGCACGCAGCGCCGCCACGGTGGGCGGGGGTTGCTGCGGGTCGCCGATGACCAGGTCGGTGGCGGCCGGCGTGCCACTGAGGTTGTCCCGCGCGGTCCGTTCGGTGATGTCCTGCGCCAGGACGGTGCCGAAGACGACGAACGACGCGACGAGGATCGCCAGGCCGGTCAGGATCAGTCGCCCCGGGCGTCGGGCCGCGGCGCTCACCTGGGTACGCAGCACCGTGGCCCTCACGCGGGAACCGCCAGCTCGCGCAGCGCGTCGGTGACCGAGCCCTGGTCCGGTTCGTCGATCTCGCCGGCGACCCGGCCGTCGGCGAGCAGCACCACCCGGTCGGCGTACGCGGCCGCGATCGGATCGTGGGTGACCATGACGACCGTCTGCCCCAGGTCGCGTACCGAGTCGCGCAGGATGCCCAGGACCTCCGCCCCGGAGCGGGAGTCGAGGTTGCCGGTCGGCTCGTCGGCGAAGACGACCTCGGGCCGCGACACCAGGGCCCGGGCCAGCGCCACCCGCTGCTGCTGGCCGCCGGAGAGTTCGCTGGGCCGGTGCCCGAGCCGCTGCCCGAGGCCCAGCACGTCGACGAGGCGCGCGAGCAGGTCACGGTCGGGTTCGCGACCGGCGAGGTCCAGCGGCAGGGTGATGTTCTGCGCGGCGGTCAGCTGCGGCAGCAGGTTGAACGACTGGAAGACGAAGCCGATCCGGTCGCGGCGCGCGCGGGTCAGCGTGCGGTCGGACTGACCGGTCAACTCCGTGCCGCCGAGCAGGACCCGGCCGGACGTGGCCGTGTCCAGGCCGGCGAGGCAGTGCATCAGCGTCGACTTGCCCGACCCGGACGAGCCCATGATCGCGGTGAACTCGGCCCGGCCGAAGCCGACCGAGACGCCGTCCAGGGCGCGGACCGCGGTGTCGCCGCTGCCGTACACCTTGACCAGGTCGACCGCGGCGACGGCGGCCTGCCCGGTCGGCGGCGGGGCGTGGGTTGTCATGGGTTCCTCCAGGGGCTGCGATGTGACAGGGGAAGCCTCGCCCGCGCCGGGTGGGAGCCGCATCGGCCCGCGGTCGGGGAACGCCCGCGCCGGGTCTGTCTTTCGGCCGATCTGCCCGCGCCGGTCGTCTGGCTACGCTGGGTCACGATGAACGCGCCGGGATTCTCGACATGGTGGGTACGCCTGGGTCAGCTCGCCGGTCTGGCGGCGCTGGCCCTGCTCGGTGCCTTCGACCTGCGGTACGGCCTCTACAGCGGGGCGAGCGCTGCCGACGCCCTGCGCGCCCTCCTGCAGGTGGGGTTGGCGTTGCTGACCGCCGTGGTCTGGCTGCCCGTGCACCGGCAGGGGTCCCGAACCCTGCCGCTCGCGGCGCTCGCGCTCGGCACCGTCTCACTCGCTGTCACCTTCGGCTTCCTGGTGCTCAGCGCGAGCGGCAGTTATCTGCTGGGCGGCAGCTGGGGGCTGGCCGAGTCCGCCGGGATGATCGCTGTGGTGTTCGTGGTGACCCGGTGGGCCGCCGCGCGGCTCGCGCCGTGGGCGGCGGTGCTCGTCGCGCTCGCCGCCGCCGCGCTGCCGCTGCGCGCCGGCGCCGACTACGTCTACGTGATCTTCGGGCTGCTCCAGGCGCTCGCCGCGGTTGGCGCCGCCGCCGTCGGGATCTACCTGCGCGTCGTCGCCGCCGGGCGGGAGCGGGCCATCGCGCTGGTACGGGCCGAGCAGCGCGCCGAGTTCGCCCGCGACCTGCACGACTTCATCGCCCACCACGTGACCGGCATCGTGGTCCAGGCGCAGGGTGCCCGGTTCGTCGCCGAGCAGGACCCGCAACGGGTGATCGTCGCCCTGGAGCAGATCGAGCGGGCCGGCGCCGAGACGATGGCCTCCATGCGACGGATGGTCGGCGTCCTGCGCAATCCGGACGCCCCGCCGGACGCGCCGCTGGCCCCGCTGGCCGGCGTGGCCGATCTCGCACCCCTGGTGGAGGGCCACAACGACACCACCAACGCGCCGGCCCGGCTGTACGTCGACGGCCCGCTCGACGAGCTGCCGGTGGAGGTGTCGACCTCGGCGTACCGGGTGGTGATGGAGGGGCTCACCAACGCCCGCCAGCACGCCCCGGACGCCCGGTCGGTGGCCGTGTCCGTGCGTCGTACGCCGGACTGGCTCCTGGTCCGGGTCGCCGACGACGGCGCGACCCCGCGTACCGCTCCCGCCCGGGGGCACGGCTTCGGCCTGCTGGGCCTCACCGAGCGGGTACGCGCCCTCGGCGGCACGATCACCGCCGGGCCGGGGATCTCCGGCGGCTGGGTGCTCGACGCCGCGTTCCCGCTGCGGTCGGCGGTGACCCGATGATCCGGGTGCTGATCGCGGATGACCAGGCGATGGTCCGCACCGGCTTCGGCATGATCATTTCAGCGCAGCCGGACATGGCGGTGGTCGGTGAGGCCGCCGACGGGGTCGCCGCCGTCGAGATGGTCCGGCGGCTACGCCCGGACGTGGTGCTGCTGGACATCCGGATGCCCCGCCTGGACGGCCTGGAGGCGTTGCGGCTGCTCGCCGGGCCGGGCGTCGCCGACCCGGTGCGGGTGGTCGTGGTGACGACCTTCGACCTCGACGAGTACGTGCACACCGCGCTGTCCAACGGCGCCTGCGGGTTTCTCCTGAAGGACTCCGGCCCGGCGCTGCTCGTCGAGGCGGTCCGCGCTGCCGTCTCCGGTGACGCGCTGATCAGCCCGTCCATCACCGTACGACTGCTGGAGCACCTCAGCCCGCCCACCGCGCCGCGCGACGACGCCGGCCTGTCCCCGCGCGAACTCGACGTCGTGAAGCTCGTCGCCCGGGGCCTGACCAACGCGGAGATCGCCGGTCGGCTCTTCATCGCCGTCGGCACCGTCAAGACCCACCTCGCCAGCGTGCAGACCAAGCTCCCGGCCCGCAACCGTGTCGAGATCGCCGCCTGGGCCTGGGAACGCCGCCTCGTCGGCTAGGCCTCTTTCGCAGGAGCTGGCCGGCCTGCGGCGAACGGCGGTGTCCGCGTGGTGGCAGACAAGTAACGCTCGCGTCCGGACTCTGGCGTCGACGGCGACATCTTGCGACGCTAGCGATCGTGTATGACTACGACCTGTTGGTGCTGGGCTCCGGACCCAGCGGTCAGAAGGCCGCGATCGCCGCCGCCAAGCTCGGCAGGCGGGTCGGCATCGTGGACCGCCGCGACATGATCGGCGGGGTGTGCATCAACACCGGCACCGTCCCGTCCAAGACGCTGCGCGAGGCCGTGCTCTATCTGACCGGCCTGAGCCAGCGCGACCTGTACGGCAGCAGCTACCGGGTCAAGGAGGAGATCACGGTCAGCGACCTGGCCGCCCGCACCCAGCATGTGATCACCCGACAGACCGACGTCATCCGCAACCAGCTCGCCCGCAACCGGGTCGCGATGATCACCGGGACCGGACGCTTCGCGGACGCGCACTCCATCTGGGTCGACGCCGGCTCCGGGCGCGAGTCGAAGGTGACGTTCGACAAGGCCATCATCGCGGCCGGCACCCGCCCGGCCCGCCCGGACAGCGTCGACTTCGACGACCGGACCATCGTGGACTCCGACGGCGTCATCAACCTGCAGGCTGTCCCCCGCAGCATGGTCGTGGTCGGCGCCGGTGTGATCGGCATGGAGTACGCGTCGATGTTCGCCGCCCTCGGCACCAAGGTGACAGTCGTGGAGCGCCGCGAGCGGATGCTGGAATTCTGCGACGAGGAGATCGTCGAGTCGCTGAAGTACCACCTGCGCGACCTGTCGGTGGCGTTCCGCTTCGGCGAGGAGGTCGCCGCGGTGGAGAAGCACCAGACGGCGGCGCTGTGCATTCTCAAGAGCGGCAAGAAGATCGTCGCGGACACCGTCATGTACTCGGCCGGCCGGCAGGGCCAGACCGACGACCTGGCGTTGGAGGCGGCCGGGTTGCAGGCCGACCGGCGCGGCCGGATCGCTGTCGACGCCAACTACCGCACCCCGGTCGACAACATCTACGCCGTCGGCGACGTGATCGGCTTCCCGGCGTTGGCGTCCACCTCGATGGAGCAGGGCCGGCTGGCCGCGCAGCACGCCTGCGGCGAGCCGATCCGGGAGATGCACGGCCTGCAGCCGATCGGCATCTACACCATCCCGGAGATCAGTTTCGTCGGCCAGACCGAGGCCGAGTTGACCGACGCGTCGACGCCCTTCGAGGTGGGCGTCGCGCGCTACCGCGAGCTGGCGCGCGGCCAGATCGTGGGCGACTCGTACGGGATGCTGAAGCTGCTCGTCTCCCCCGAGGACGGCCGGCTGCTCGGGGTGCACGTGTTCGGCACCGCGGCGACCGAGATCGTCCACATCGGTCAGGCGGTCATCGGCTGCGGCGGCACGATCGACTACCTGGTCGACGCCGTGTTCAACTATCCGACCCTGGCCGAGGCGTACAAGGTGGCCGCGTTGGACGCGTCCAACAAGATCCGCAACATCACCCGCATCGACGGTTAGCCCGGGACGCCGACGTCCACCAGCTCCGTGAGGTGGGCGCGGTAGTTCGGGCAGGTCGAGATGTCCTCGTGCGTGCAGTCCAACCCGGCCTTCAGCAGATCGAGCGCCGACCGCAGCACCGCCATCCTGGCGTGCAGCGCGCTGTGGTTGCGGCGCAGAACGTCCTTGCGGGCGGCCGGGTCGTGCGCGGCGAGGAACGCACCGATGTCGGGCGGTGACAGGCCGGCCTGCTTCGCGCGCAGGATCGAGGCCACCTGCTCGACGACCCGGCGCGAGCCGTCGACGAGGCCCGCCGGGTCCTCGCACCGGGCGGGCGGGCCGTGCTGCTCGGCCAGGACTGGGACCTGATCGCCATCGACTCGGACGAGTCGGACACGACCCGCCGTCTCGTGCACGCCAAGGCCGACTCGCTCCCGTCGCCGCCCGGAGATAGCGGACTCGACCGGGACGTGCCGGCCGGTGCGGAGGGTCCGGGCCGACCTCCGCACCGGCCGGGGCTCCGTCAGCCCGCCGCGCAGGTCGGGCTGAGGCTGCCGGCGGTGCCGTTGCCCTGGAACCCGAACTCGGTGGACTGTCCCGCGCCGACCTGACCGTTGTACGACACGTTTCTCCAGGTCGTCGTGCCGGTGCTACCGCTGTTGGTGGCGCTCCAGGCGTTGGTGACCGTCGCGCCGGACGGCAACGCGATCGTCACGGTCCAACCGTTGAGCGCCGACGAGCCGGCCGTCACCCGTACGTTCGCCACGAAGCCACCGGTCCACTGGTTCACCGTCACCGTCGCGGTGCAGCCGCCCTGCCCCGGAGGCGGGGTCGTGGGCGGAGGAGTGGTGGGCGGCGGGGTCGTGGGCGGCGGAGTGGTGGGTGGAGGGGTCGTGGGCGGGGGCGTGGTGGGTGGCGGGGTGCCGTTGTTCAGCGCCGCGAGGACCGCGTCGTACGCGGCCTTCTTCGAGCCGTCGTTGTTGAACAGCAGCGGGGTCTGCGAGGACCGCCACGAGTCGCTGTCGCGGATGCCCCACACCGTGATCCCGTTGCAGCGGGCCACCGCGAGGCAGTCCTCCGTCACGCTGCGGTAGGTGTTCGCCGGAGCGCCCTGGATGTCCAGCTCGGTGATCTGCACGTCCACGCCCAGCGCCGCGAAACTCGACAGCGTGGTGCGGTAGTTGCTGACGTACGGCGAGTCGCTGTTGAAGTGCGACTGGAAGCCCACGCAGTCGATCGGCACACCACGGGACTTGAAGTCCCGCACCATGTTGTAGACGCCCTGGGTCTTGGCCCAGGTCCAGTTGTCGATGTTGTAGTCGTTGTAACAGAGCTTCGCGCCCGGGTCGGCGGCGCGGGCAGCGCGGAACGCGGCCTCGATCCAGTCGTTGCCGGTGCGCTGCAGGTTCGAGTCGCGGCGTCCTCCGGAGTTGCCGTCGGCGAACGCCTCGTTCACCACGTCCCAGGAATAGATCTGTCCCCGGTAGTGGGTCACCACCTGCGTCACGTGGTTGAGCATCGCGTTACGCAGCGCGGTGCCCTCCATGCCCTGCATCCACCCCGGCTGCTGGCCGTGCCAGGCCAGGGTGTGACCGCGTACCTGCATGCCGTGGCTGCGCGCGTGGTTGACGATCGGGTCCGCCTGGGAGTAGCGGAACTGGCCCTGCTGCGGCTCCGTCGCGTCGATCTTCATCTCGTTCTCGGCCGTCACCATGGTGAACTCGCGGTTCAAGATCGTGGTGTACGTGCTGTCCGAGAGCTTGTTCGCGGCCACCGCCGTACCGAAGTAGCGGCCCTTCTCCGCCGCGGACGCGCCCAGGGTGGTCCCGGCGGACGCGGGCGTCACCAGGACCATTGCCATGCCGGCGGCGAGAGCGCCCGCGCCGGTCAGCGCGATCGCGGCTCTCGATGCCGCCTTCCATTTCGTTCTGCTCATCGTGCGACTCCGTTTGTCGATGGTGGTGGGTGGTCAGGAGACGGCGCAGGTGGCCCCGTTGAGCGCGAACGACGACGGTTTGCCGGTGCCGCCGGTGTGGGTGGCCTGGAACCCGATCTCGACCGACGCGTTCGGCGCGATGGTGCCGTTGTAGGAGACGTTGCGGGCGGTGACCGCTCCGCTCGTCGGGGAGTAGGTGGCGTTCCAGCCGTTGGTGATGGCCTGGCCGCTGGGCAGCGTGAAGGTCAGCGCCCACCCGTTGACGGCTGCGGTCCCGGTGTTGGTGATGATCACGCTCGCGGTGAGACCCGAGTTCCAGGCGTTGACCGTGTATCCGACGCGGCACGCACCCGCACCCGGCGGCGGCGTGGTCGGCGGCGGAGTCGTCGGAGGCGGCGTCGTGGGCGGAGGCGTGGTCGGCGGAGGCGTGGTCGGGGGCGGCGTGGTCGGGGGCGCCGTCGTCGGGGGCGGCGTGCCGTCCAGCCCGAAGAAGCGGATCACCTGGGCCGCGTCGACGGGGATGTTGTGCGTGACGCCCTGCATGCTGATCGCCTCGACCGGCGCCATCGGGCCGCTGCTGCCGTACCGGGTGCGGGTGTACCCGGACTGCGGGGAGTCGGTGTACGTCGGGGTCTGGCTGAGACCGTGCACGTTCGTCCACTGCTTGATCTGCTCGCCGAAGTTCGGGTAGCGCAGCGTCTCGTCGCTGGTGCCGTGCCAGATCTGCATCCGCGGTCGCCGGCCGGTGTAGCCGGGGTACGCCCCGCGGACCAGGTCACCCCACTGCTGGGCGGTCTTGATGGACTGCCCGTTCGCGCACTCGCTGTTCCACTCCGAGGTGCCCCCGGTGGCGAAGCAGGCGAACGGCACCCCGGCGAAGGACGCGCCCGCCGCGAACACGTCCGGGTAGTCGCCGAGCATGACGTTGGTCATCATCGCGCCCGACGAGGTGCCGGTGGCGAAGACGCGGTCCGGGTCGGCGGAGTACCGCTGCTTCACGTAGTCGATCATCGAGATGAGCCCGACCGGGTCGCTGCCGCCACCTCGGCGCAGCGCCTGCGGCGAGGCCACGTCCCAGCACTTGCTGCTGCGGGTCGCGGACGGGTAGATGACGATGAATCCGTACCGGTCGGCGAGCGACGCGTACTGCGTGCCGGAGTAGAAGGCGGGGCCCGTCCCGGTGCAGTAGTGCAGGGCGAGCAGGATTCCTGGCCGGGATGCGACCCGGTCCGGGACGTACAGGTGCATCTGGAGGTTTGTGGGGTTGTTGCCGAAGCCGGTCACCTGGGTGAGCGTCGCGGCCGACGCGGGGCTGGCGAACGTCAGCGCCGCGGCGGCGACTGTCGCGACCGCCGCGAGGACGCCGAGCAGCCTTGTCTTCAGTGTCATGGTTCGCGATTCCTCGGGAGAATGGCGCATGGAAGGGGGGTGAGTCGAGGACTGCCCTTCGCCCGACCGTGACCGCGGCTCGCGTGACCGATGTCAGCTTCGATCGAGCGCACTCGATTGTCAAGGTTCCCGGAAACCTTTCGGTGCAAGGGATTGGGCCGTCACCTGCACGCACTCCCCGCTCAGCAACACCATTCACCACCGGCAGCCGGCGGGATATTATCGGCACGTTCCCGATAGGCAGACCGCCCTCGCACGCACCCCCTGCGAGCGTCCTCACGCGACTCCCGCGGGCACGAAGGAGATCGAGTGAAGATCGTCGACGCCCGGGTCATCGTGACCTGTCCGGGCCGCAACTTCGTCACCCTCAAGATCGTCACTGACGAGGGCGTCACAGGCGTCGGGGACGCCACCCTCAACGGCCGGGAGCTGGCCGTCGCGTCGTACCTGCGCGACCACGTGGCGCCGCTGCTGATCGGCCGGGACCCGGCCCGGATCGAGGACACCTGGCAGTACCTGTACCAGGGCGCGTACTGGCGGCGCGGGCCGGTCACGATGAGCGCGATCGCCGCGGTGGACACCGCGCTGTGGGACATCAAGGGCAAGGTGGCGGGCCTGCCGGTCTACCAGCTGCTCGGCGGCCGGTCCCGCGAGGGCGTCACGGTGTACGGCCACGCCAACGGCGAAACCGTCGAGGAGGTCCTGGTCGAGGTCGCCCGCTACGTCGACCTCGGCTACCGGGCGGTCCGGGTGCAGTGCGGCGTGCCGGGCCTGCCCAAGACGTACGGGGTCAGCGCCGACAAGCTCTTCTACGAGCCGGCCGACGCGGCGCTGCCCAGCGAGGCCACCTGGTCGACGCCGCGCTACCTGGCCCACGTGCCCACCGTGTTCGCCCGGGTCCGCGACGAGTTCGGCCCCACCCTGCGGCTGCTGCACGACGTGCACCACCGGCTCACGCCCATCGAGGCGGCCCGGCTCGGCCAGAGCCTGGAGCCCTACGCGCTGACCTGGATGGAGGATCCGGTCCCCGCCGACCTGCAGGAGGGCTTCCGGCTGATCCGGCAGCACACCACCACCCCGATCGCCGTGGGCGAGGTCTTCAACAGCGTCTTCGACGCGGCGCAGCTCATCCGGGAACAGCTCATCGACTACATCCGGGCCACGGTGGTGCACGCCGGCGGCATCACCCACCTGCGTCGCATCTTCGACCTCGCCGCGCTGCACCACGTCCGCAGCGGCTCACACGGCGCCACCGACCTGTCGCCCGTGTGTATGGCCGCCGCGCTCCAGCTCGACATCTCGATCCCCAACTTCGGCCTGCAGGAGTACATGCGGCACACCGCGCAGACCGACGAGGTGTTCCCGCACGGCTACCACTACGCCGACGGCTACCTGCACCCCGCCGAGACCCCCGGCCTCGGCGTCGACATCGACGAGGAGGCGGCGGCCCGCTACCCGTACGCGCCCGCGTACCTGCCGGTGAACCGGCTGGAGGACGGGACCGTGCACCCCTGGTGAGCGCGCCGGCGCCGATGCTCCGGCCGGCCCGGCCGGGCCGGCCGGGTCAGTGGATGCGCCGCCCCCGCTCGTCGGGCACCCCGGACTTGCGGAAGAAGTACGTGTTGATCTGATCCCGCCACTCGGTGGCGCAGCGCAGCTGCTCGTCGAGGCGCTCGGCCACCCGTTCGTACACGGCCGGATCGATCATCCCGTTCAGGGTCTGCCACCGCCGCCGCATCACCGCCACCTCCTCGACGCCCGCGAAGTGGGTGTCGTAGATGTGCTGGATGACCGTGGAGCCGCTGTGCAGGACGTGCGTGTACGGGACGTGGTGAAAGAAGAGCAGCAGCTCGTCCGGGCAGGTGCGGGGCGACTCGTACACCTGCGCCCAGTGGGGCGGGTACTGGCCGGCGAAGCCGGTGCCCGAGGCGCGACTGCGGTCCACGCCGACGCCGTCCCGGTCGGCGAAGTGGTAGGTGCCCCACCGCGAGTACTCGTACCCGTCGACGTCGGGGCCGTAGTGGTCGCCGGGATGGACCATGAAGCCGACGCCCAACGGGGCGGTGTACCGCTCGTACGTCCGCCACGAGTCGTCCATGATCTCGTGCAGTGTCCGTCGTACCAGCTCCGGCTCGGCCGTCGCCGACGGCGGGAACGTCAACGTCATCCACTCGTCGAGGACCGCCGTCGGGTCGAGCAGCGGATCCCAGGCGAGCCGGCCGACCGTGTACAGGTTGGCCTGGGCCAGCGGGTGCCCCGTCCAGAAGGGGTCGTCGCCGGTGTTGGCGACGGCGACCAGGCCACCGCCCTTGCCGGCCTCCCCGGTGACCAGGTCGGCGATCGTCCGCCCGCCCGGGCCCCAGGGCTCGAAGCGCAGCACGTCGCTCCAGCAGGGCCCGAGGTGGCAGACGTGCCGCTGCTGACCCGTGTACTCCTGGGTGACCTGCAACTCGACAGCGATCCGGGTGGCCGGCATGGTGGCGAGCACCGGCGAGACCGGCTCCCGCGTCTGGAAGTCCACCGGGCCGAACTTCACCTGCAGGACCACGTTGGTGCGGAACCGCCCGTCGAGCGGGGCGAAATGGTCGTACGCCGCCCGCGCCCGGTCGGTGGAGCGGTCCCGCCAGTCCTGGTGGTGGTTGTAGACGAACGCCCGCCAGTGCACCACTCCCCCGTACGGGGCGAGGGCCTCGGCGAGCAGGTTCGCCCCGTCGGCGTGGTCGCGCCCGTAGGTGAACGGGCCGGGTTGCCCCTCCGAGTCGGCCTTCACCACGTAGCCGCCGAAGTCGTCGATGCGCTCGTACACCCGCCGGGTGGTGGCCGCCCACCAGGCGCGTACCTCCTCGTCGAACGGATCGGCGCTCGACAGTCCACCGAGAACCACAGGCGCGGCGAAGGTGACCGACAGGTGTACCCGGATGCCGTACGGGCGCAGCACGTCCGCGATCCGCGCCACGTCGCCGAGCCGGTCGGTGAGCAGCAGCGCCTCGGCGTGACCCACGTTGACGTTGTTCACCGAGATCGCGTTGATCCCGCTGGCGGCCAGCAGCCGCCCGTACTCCCGGATCCGGGCCAGGTCCCCGCGCGGACGGCCATCGGCCCAGAAGATCGAGCCGCCCGCATACCCCCGTTCGACCTGACCCATCACCGGGTGCACGGCCACGTTGTCCCAGTGGTTCAACATCCGGCGGCGCAGCGCGGGCCGGTGCAGCTCGGGTGGGCGGGCCGGGTCGAAGGCCGCCGCGCAGAGCCGTACGACGTGGAAGAGCCCGTACAGCAGGCCGGCGGGCGCGTCGGCGAGCACCACAGTCGTCTCGCCGGCACGGGCCAGCAGGAACCCCTCGTCGCCGAGCGTCGCACCGTCGCCCAGGTCGACGAGCGCCGCCTCCCCCGCCGACCGCGCCGCCTCGACCGCGGCGCTGGGCAGCTCGTCGGCGTCGCGCAGGGTGAGCACCAGGTCGACGTCGACGTCCCAGGAGGGCGAATGCCAGACCCGCCCGCCGTAGCGCGCGCAGGCACGGGTCACCTCGTCGAGGACGGTGTCGACGAGCAGCCCGTCGCCGTGCACGAGGACGCGGCGCGCGCCGAGCGCGCGGAACGCCTCCGGTGGGAGCCAGGCGGGGTGTACCCGCGGTTCCTCGATGTCGCCCGGCTCCGCCACGAACACCGGCTCCTCCAGGTGCATCGACTCGTGCGCGTTCACGCGTCCTCCCGGCCGAAGCGCACCTCGGCGGTCGCGGGCAGGCTCATGCGGTGAACTCCTTCCGGATCAGGTGGATCATCGGGTCGCCGACGCGCAGGACCGCCAGCACCACGACCGAGGCGAGCAGCACCAGGACGGCCTCGGAGAAGACCGCGGTGACCCCGGCCGCCGCGGCGAGCAGCAGGGCGTTGCCGACGGTGACCCCGGGGGTACGGACGAGAAAGTGCACGGCCAGGCGCAGGACGTCGCGGGTGCGGAACTCGAACAGTGAGGTGATCACCAGCGCGTTGGCGGCGCAGAGGGTCACCCCGACGGCGATCAGGACCAGCGGCACCACCCACCACCTCCCGAGGCCTACCGCATCTCGATAGGCGAGGTTCAGCGCGAGCACGGTTAGCCACAGCAACGTCGGCGCCCAGACCCGCAGCGCGCCCGTGGCGTTGCTCCGGTAGCCCCGCCAGAACAGGGCGGCGGGCCGCAGGTCCGTCAGGTCGGGCCGCTGGTGGCGCAGGGCGTACAGGGCCGCGCAGACCGCCGGACCGACCGGCAGCAGCAGGAGCGCGACAAGCGGCAGGTTGCTGGGGTCGCGGCCGAGCAGCAGCAGCGGGAGCAGGCCGGGCAGTGTGGTGACCAGGAGCAGCACCTCGACCACGAGCAGCGTGTAGACGCGGGACGCGAACCGGGACAGCGGCCCGTCGCCGAACTGCCGCCAGGCGTGCGCGGTGCTCATCGGTCGTCCCCCGGCTCGGCGCCCAGCAGGCCGTCGGCGTCCCACCACGGCGGGGTCTCGTCCACCACCGGAGTCAGTTCGAGGAGGGTGACCTCGTGCCGGCTGAGGGTGAGGTCCACCTCGACCCGGCCGGCGGCGACCGGCAGGGCACGGTGCGTCCGCGACGGTTCCGCCGCCTCCCGCAGCGCGTCGAGCTGCCGGACGCCCGGCGAGCGGGGGCGGCCCATCTCGGCCCACGCCGCCCAGGCGTTGCCGGCCTCCTCGCCGACCGACGAGCGGAGCAGGAACGCCGAGGTCGTCGCGGGCGAGCCGAGCGGAATCGACAGCGCCAGGGGGTGTCGGTCGGGTGCCGGTGACCGTCCGGTGACGTCCACCGGCGCCCACGCCAGCACGGCCACCCGCCCGTCGGGATGGCGGGTGACCAGGTGGTCGTCGCCGCGCGCCAGCACCTCCGGGCCGAGGCGGGCCATGAAGGCGTACAGGTGGTAGGTGGGTTTCTTGATCTGGCGGTGGGTGAGCAGGCCGAACCCGCCGTGGAACAGCGCGGTCGGGATCCCCGCCTCCTCGAACATGTCGCTGAAGGTCCAGTACGCGAAGGAGTCCACGAGGTCGCCGCCGGCGGCCAGCACGGGTGCGAGGTAGGCGGCGTGGAACGCCGTGTCGTGGATCGGGTTGTCCGGCCGGTAGGAGGAGTTGAACTCGGTGATGTGCACCGGCAGGTCCGCCAGCGCGGTGCCGGCCAGGTGCCGGCGCGGCGCGGCGAACTGGGTGAGCAAATCCGTGGCCGGGGCGAGGGACTGGTGGGTGCCGAACGGCACGTGCCGCGCCGGGCCGGAGGTGTACGCGTGCCGGCTGACGAAGTCGACGGGCACCTGCCGCTCGGTGACGAACTCGGCGAACGGCGCCAGCCACCCGTCCGCCCCGGGCGAGATCGCCGGGCCGCCGACCTGCAACGACGCGTCCACCTCCTTGACGGCGTGCGCGCTCACCTCGTACAGGTGGTGGTACGCGTCGCGGTCGGCGCCCGCCCAGAAGTCGGCGAGGTTCGGCTCGTTCCACACCTCGATCGGCCAGCCACGGACCTCGTCGATCCCGTACCTGTCGACCAGGTGGGCGACCGTGGCGCGGACCAGGTCGGCCCACTCCTTGTGGGACTCCGGTGGCGTGACGTTGCCCCGCCACCAGAACACCGTCTGGTCGCCCGACGCGAGGCCGCTGGGCATGAACCCCAGCTCCACGAAGGGGCGGATGCCCAGGTCGAGGTACGCGTCGACGACCTGGTCGACGTAGGTGAACGAGTGGTGCACCCGGCGCTCGCCGGCGTACTCGTACGGGCGGTGCACACCGACACCGTCGCTGAGCAGCCCGTGCCCGCGAATGTGCCGAAACCCGATGTCGCGTTGGATGAGCGCCAGCGAGTCCTGGTAGTCGCGGCGCAGGGCCAACTCGAAACGGCCGGTGCCGACGGCGAAGCGCCAGGCATCGGACAGGCGGCCCTGCGGATCCGCCGACACGGTCATGCGCGTCATCTCGTCCTCTTCGGTGCGGTGCGCGGCCGGTGCGGTGCGCGGCTGACGGTGCGCGGCCGGTCCGGTCGTGACGGGCACGACCGGACCGGCCGACGGTCAGCCGTGGTCCTTCTGGTACCTGTCGTACGCCTTGTTGACCATGGTCAGGTAGGCGTCCATGTTCTTGCCCTTCAACTCGGCCAGGTAGGCGTCCCACTGGGAGAGGTCGCGCTGGCCGAGCGCGAACTGCAGGGTCGCCTGGTAGACGGCGTCCTTCAGCGGTGTCTCCCACAGTGACGCCTGCTCGCGCTCCTCGTCGCTGAGGGGGTGCGGCGGGGGCACCGCGACCGGCGGACGGGCGTTCAGCACCTTCTGGAACTCCTGCTCCTCCGGGGAGAAGAAGCCCTGCACCAGCTCCGGCTTGCCACCGTAGGCGAACACGCCGTTGTAGAAGCCGAAGTCCTTCTGCAGATGCTTGGGTGCCTTCGGGTTCAGGCCGATGACGTTGACGTCGGGCGCGAGCTTGGGCTGGCCGGCGGCGTCCCGGACGAACGTCGTTCCCTCGACGCCCCACTTGGCGAACTCCTGACCGGCGTCGGAATACCAGAGCCAGTCGATGAACTGCATCATCGCCACGAAGTTCTTGCTCTCGCGGGCCTTCGAGGAGATCATCACGCCGTTCTCCAACCGGCTGGCGGGGTTGACCTCACCCGCCGGCCCGATCGGCAGCGGGATCTTGGCGATCTTCGCCTTGGGGTTGGTCTTGGCGAGGTCGGGCCGGTAGTCGTTCACGACCGCCTGCGCGTTGGCGCTGATCACGAAGGACTTGCTGTTGGCGAGCTTCTGCCGGGCCTGTTCGTCGGTCTGGGTGAAGCTCTCCGGGTCGAGCAGCTTCTCCGACACCAGCTTGTTGAGGTACTGGAGCATCTGCTTGTACTGCTCCGTGGCGCCGGTGTAGACGAACTTCTTGGCGTTCGCGTCCCAGGAGGTGTGCTGGAAGTTCCAGCCCGCGCCCTGCAGTCCGTACGACACGGCCAGGATGTTGAGCAGGTTGCCGGCCGGGTTGGGCTTGCTCCACCGGTCGGAGAACGGATACACGTTCGGGTACTTGGCCTTCATGGCCTTGAGCACCGTGTACAGCTCGTCCCAGGTCTTCGGCGGGCTCAGCTTCAGCTCGTCGAGGATGTCGGTGCGGATCGCCAGCGAGTAGTCCTGCCACGGCTTCTCGTGCAGGCCGGGCAGCAGGTAGAACTTGCCGTCCTCCTGACGTCGCGTGTCGATCTCGGGCTTGAGGTTCCACCGCGAGATCTTGTCCTGGAGGTTCGGCATGAGGTCCAGGTAGTCGCTGACCGGCAGGACCGCCCCGGAGGAGACGTAGGCGTCCTCCTGGCCGGGGTACGTCTTCGGGATGATCATCGGAGCGTCGCCGGCACCGATCAGCAGGCTGCGCTTCTGTTCGTAGTCGCTCAGCGGCACGGCGACCGGCGAGAGCGTGACGTTGGCCCGCGACTTCAGCTCGTTCCAGAAGAGCCAGTCCTCGCGCAGCGGGTAGTTCGGATGGTTGTTGTAGAGGATGGAGAAGGAAACCGGCTCGCTCGCCTTGAACTGCTTGCCGATGCCGTAGTCGGCCATCGCACCGGCCCGGTTCTCCGACAGGTCCTTGGCGTCGGACGAGTCCTCGCTACAGGCGGCGATACTGCTGGCCGCGAGCAGCGCGGCTACTGCCGCTGTCGCGGCGCGGCGCCACGATCGGTGGAGCATGGCGGTCCTTTCGGGTTCGGTGAAGGGAAATGGTGGACGTGCCGGTCAGCCCTTGACGGCGCCGAGCATCACGCCGCGGACGAAGTACCGCTGGACGAAGGGGTAGACAGCGAGGATCGGCAGGGTCGTGAGCACGATCGTCACGGCCTTGAGCGTCGCGTCGGCCTGCACCTCGTCGGCCTCGGCGATGACGCCGACGTTCTCCGCGCCGGTGGCCCCCGCGATCAGGTTGCGCAGATAGACGGTCACCGGCCACAGCTCCTGCTGGTCCATGTAGAGGAAGGCGGCGAACCAGGAGTTCCAGAAGGCAACGGCGTAGAACAGCACCATCGTGGCGACGATCGCCTTCGACAACGGCAGCACGATGCGCAGCAGGATGCCGTACGTGTTGAGCCCGTCGACGGCCGCGGCCTCCTCCAGGTCCGTGGGCAGACTCTCGAAGAACGCCTTCATCACCAGCAGGTTGAACACGTTTATCGCGTTGGGCACCGCGATGGCCCAGACGGTGTTCTTCATGCCCAGGCTGGTGACCAGCACGTAGTTGGGGATCAGGCCGCCGGTGAAGAACATGGTGAACACCGCGATACCGATCAGAGCCGTACGGCCGCGCAGGTGCTTCTTGGACAGCACGTAGGCGTAACAGGTGGTCAGCACGATCGAGATGACAGTGGCGACGACCGTGTAGAAGACGGTGTTGCGGTAGTTCGTCCAGAACAGCGAGTCGTTCAGCACCAGCCGGTAGGTGTCCAGGTTGAAGCCGCGCGGCACGAGGTTGACCTTGCCGGCGATGATGTACTGCTCGTCGCTGAGCGAGCGGGCCACGACGTTGACGAACGGGAACAGCGTCACCACCACGACGATGGTGAGCACTACCGCGTTGCACGCCTGGAACACGCGGTAGCCCCGGGTCGGGCGGATTCCGCGCGGCCGCGCACGCGCGGGCAGGTCGCTGCCGCTGGCCGTGTCGGCCGCGTCGACGGTCACCACAGGCTCGTCCCCACGGTGCGGCGGGCGATCAGGTTCGCCGTCAGGACCAGCGTGAGCCCGATGACCGCCTCGAACAGCCCGATGGCGGCGGCGTAGCTGAAGTTGCTGGACCCGAAGCCCATCCGGAACAGGTACGTGGAGAGAACGTCGGCGGTCGGATAGGTCAGCGGGTTGTAGAGCAGCAGGATCTTCTCGAACCCGACGGCCATGAAGCTGCCGATGTTGAGGATCAGCAACGTCACCATTGTCGGGCGGATGCCCGGCAGCGTCACGTGCCAGGTCTGCCGCCACCGGTTGGCGCCGTCGATCCGGGCCGCCTCGTACAGGTCGTCGTCGACCGTGGTGAGCGCGGCGAGGTAGAGAATGGTGCCCCAGCCGACCGTCTGCCAGACCTCGGACGACACGTAGATGGTCCGGAACCACTCGGCCCGTTGCAGGAACGGCACCGCGTCGCCGCCGGTGGCCTGCACGATCTGGTTGATGGTGCCGTCGACCGAGGTCAACTGCATGACCATGGCCGCCACGATCACGATCGACAGGAAGTGCGGCAGGTAGGACACGGACTGGACGAACCGCCGCAGGCGACGGGCGCGCACCTCGTTGAGCAGCAGCGCCAGGACGATCGGCAGCGGGAAGCAGAACAGCAGGGTCAGCGTCCCGAGCACCAGCGTGTTGGTGAAGACGTCCCAGAACGTCGGGTCGGCGAGGAACATCCGGAAGTACCGCAGCCCCACCCAGTACTCACCGAAGATGCTGCCGCCGGGCTTGAACCGGCGGAACGCGATGATGTTGCCGATCATCGGGAGGTACCGGAAGACGAGGAAGAACAGCAGAGGCCCGATGGCGAGCGAGTAGAGCTGCCAGTCCCGGCGCAGCGCCTGCCGCCAGGTGCGGCGACGGCGCGGCGCGCGGGGCGCCCCGACGGCGGCCTCCGCCGGAGCGCCGGGTGGCGCCGGTGGCGGTGGCCGTAACGTTCCGGATGTCATCCTCGCCTCCTATGCGGAGTGCGGTACGGCCACCAGGGGCTCGACCCGCACCGACGTGAGTAGTGCCCGCTGGTGGCCGACCTGGCGCTCGGGCCCGGTCAGCAGCAGCGCCACGGCCGCCGCCATCTCCCCGCTCGACCGCCCGAACCGCAGCTCCACCGCGCCGGGCTCGACGATGCGCCGGCCGGACCGACCGGTGAACGACGCGATGTCGGCAGGTACGCCGAACGTCACGTGCGCCTCCGCCCCGGGCTCCAGGGGCACCCGGGCGAAGCCGACGAGCCGGTTCACCGGGCGGGTGGTCTGCGCCACCGGGTCGTGCAGATAGAGCTGCACCACCTCGGTGCCGGCCCGGTCACCCGTGTTGCGGACGGTGATCCGCACCCGTACCTCGCCGTCGACCGGCCAGGCGGTCGTCCCGCCCTCGGTCCCGTCCGCCGGCGACACGACCGTGGCGTCGGACCACTCGAAGCTGGTGTAGCTCAGGCCGTGGCCGAACGGGTACGCCGCTGTCGTGTCGATCGAGGACACCTTGCTGCGGTGCCCGAGCGGCGGCGACAGGTAGGTGCCCGGCAGGCCGCCGGCGTCGCGCGGGACGCTGACCGGCAACCGCCCGGACGGGTTCACCGCGCCGATGAGCACCTCGGCGAGCGCCTGAGCGCCGAGTTGGCCGAGGAAGAACGCCTGCACCACGGCCGCTGCGGTGTCGAACTCCGGGCCGAGCGCGTACGGCCGGCCGGTCATCAGCACCAGCACGACGGGAGTGCCGGTGGCGAGGACGGCCCGGACGAGGTCGGCCTGCACCCCGGGCAGGCGCAGGTCGGCGGCGTCGCAGCCCTCACCGGAGGTGCCCCGGCCGAACATTCCCGCCCGGTCGCCGACGGCGAGCACACACACGTCGGCCGCGCTGGCCGCGGCGACCGCGGCCGGGATGCCCGAGGTGTCCTCGCCGGTGATGGTGCAACCCGGCTCGTGGGTGAGCAGGGGGACGCGGCGGGCCAGTTCCTCGCGCAGCGACGCGATGTCCAGGCCCATGCCGTGGTCGCTGTGGTTGACGCCGACGTGGTTGGGAAAGGAGTAACAGCCCAGCATGGCCATCGGATCGTCGGCGACCGGACCCACCAGGGCGACCCGGCTCGCGATGGGCAACGGCAGGACACCGTCGTTGCGCAGCAGGACGACGGACTCGCGAGCCAGGCGTACGGCGACGTCCCGGCTGGCCTCGTCGTCGAGGCGCAGGTCCGCGACGTCCTCGGGCAACTCGCGCCAATCCTCGTCGAGCAGGCCGAGCTCGATCTTCTGGATCAGCACCCGACGCAACGCCCGGTCGATCAGCGCCTCGTCGACCTCGCCGGCGCGGACGGCCTCCACCAGCGCGCCGCCGAAGGCGTCCACGGTGGGCAGCTCGACGTCGATCCCGGCGCGCAGGGCCAGGTGGGCGGCGTCGGCCGCGCCCTCGGCGACACCGTGCAGGGTCTGCAGGAACCGTACGGCGAAGTAGTCGGCCACGACGGTGCCGGTGAAACCCCACTCGTCGCGCAGCAGCCCGGTCAGCAGCTGCTCGTCGGCGGCGGCCGGCATGCCGTCGATCTCGGCGTAGGAGTTCATCACCGACCGCGCGCCGCCGAGGCGCAGGGCCATCTCGAACGGCGGCAGGATGACGTCGGCCAGTTCGCGGCGTCCCATCGACACCGGGGCGAGGTTGCGGCCACCCCGGGAGGCCGAGTAGCCGGCGAAGTGCTTGAGGGTGGCCACCACGCCGGCGTTCTCCAGGCCCCGCACGTACGCCGCGCCGGTCGTTCCCACCAGGTACGGGTCCTCCCCGATCGTCTCCTCGGTGCGGCCCCAGCGGTAGTCGCGGGTGACGTCGACGACTGGCGCGAGCCCCTGATGCACGCCCGCGGCGCGCATGGACCTGCCGATCCGGCCGGCCATCTCCTGGACCAGGTCGGGGTCGAAGGACGCGCCCCAGCCCAGCGGGGTCGGGTAGACGGTGGCCTGCCAGGCCGCGAACCCGGTGAGGCACTCCTCGTGCACCTGGGCGGGAATGCCGAACCGGCTGGCGGCGACGATCTGTGCCTGGGACGCCGCCAGCGACCGGGCGCCGAGCACCGGGTCGACAGGCGCGGTGCCGAACGGCCGGGTGAGCTGGCCCAGCCCGTGGGAGATGACGTCGTCCCAGGCCGGCGTCTCGGCGACCATGTCGGACTGGTGGGGAGCGACGCCCTCGCCGGAGGCGTCGGCGCCGACCCAGACGCCGACGAGCTGGGCGATCTTCTCCTGCACCGACATCAGCGGGAGCAGCGCCTCGGCCCGCTCGGCCGGTGACAGCCGCGCGTCCCGCCAGGGTGTGGCGTCGCGCGACGCCGGTTCGCCGTCGGCGGGCAGCTGACTTCTCATGCCGAGACCCCTTAGCTCCGGCCACGTTCCCGCACCCTCGTGGGACCGGTCCGTGGCGGACGGTGTGCGATCCGAAACTTTCCGGAAACCCAAGCAACCTTTTCGGCAACCTAAGTCCACCGCCGGGATGTAGTCAAGGGGCTCGATTGGTTGCGAGGCGGCTCCTTCGTACGGCCAGTGGCACCGCCCATAGCGCTCAGTCATGACCGGGCCCCAGAACCGCTGCGGCCGCGCCCGACCTGCGGCCACATCGACCGTCATGACCGGCTGGTCGTGTTAAGGTCTTCCGAAAATTTCGACGCTGCATGAGGCTGCGATGACAGAGCACCGCCCGCTCGACCCACCCGCCTCCACCACCATCGCGACGATCGCCCACGACGTCGGCGTGTCGGTGGCAACGGTGTCCAAGGTCCTCAACGGCCACGAGGATGTCGCCGCCGGCACCAGGGCACGGGTCGAGGAGAGTCTCGACCGGCACCGGTACCAGCGCCGTGCGCGGCGGTCGTCCGGCGCGGGGCGGATCGATCTGGTGTTCCACGAGTTCGACACCGGCTGGGCGATGGAGGTCCTGCGCGGCGCCGAGGCGGTGACCAGCATCGCCGGCATCGGCCTCGCGGTGTCCCAACTCGACGGCGCGCACCGGCCACCGCAACGGTGGCTCGACACGCTGCTCAGCCAACGCCCGCTGGGCGTGCTGCTCGTCCTGTGCCACCTGGCCGAGACGCAGCAACAGCAGCTGCGCCGCCAGGGCGTCCCGTTCGTCGTGATCGACACCGACAGCGCGACCTCGGCCTCCGTGCCCACCGTCGGGTCGAACAACTGGAACGGCGGCCTGCTCGCCGCTCGCCACCTGCTGGAGCTGGGTCACCGACGAAACGCCGTCATCTCCGGGCCGCCCGACGTGCTGTGCAGCCGGGCCCGCGCCGCGGGCTTCCAGCACGCGCACGAGGAGATCGGGTTGACCGTCGACCGCGAGCTGGTCCGCTACGGCAGCTTCTCGGCCGGCGCCGGGCACGCCCACGGGCTCGAGTTGCTGAGACGGCCGGACCGGCCGACGGCGATATTCGCCGGCTCGGACACCCAGGCCATGGGGGTGCTCCGGGCCGCCCGGCAGTGCGGCCTGCGGGTCCCCGAGGACCTCTCCGTGATCGGGTACGACAACCTGCCCGTCGCCACCTGGACCTATCCGGCGCTGACCACCATCAACCAGCCGCTGCGCGACATGGCGGGCATCGCCACCCAGATGTTGCTCGACCTGATCGCCGGCAATGGCCCGGCGACCAGCCGGATCGACCTGGTGACCGAGCTGGTCGTCCGGGAGAGCACCGCACCCCCCGCCCAGCAGCCCTGACCCTGCGAGGACCCGTGCCGTACTCCGACCCCGCCCTCGACGAGCTTGCGCGATACGTGCCGACCGTCGCCGAGCCCGCGGACTTCGACAGGTTCTGGCGGAACACCCTCGCCGAGGCGGCCGCCCGTCCGGTGCTGGTGGACGTCCGCCCCGAGCCCACCGACCTCCGCCTGCTCGACTCCTGGGACGTCACGTTCGCCGGCTTCGGCGGTGACCCGGTGCGCGCCTGGTACACCCGCCCCGCGGGCGTACCCGGACCGCTGCCGGCCGTGGTGGAGTACGCCGGCTACGGGCGCGGACGCGGCCTGCCGCACGAGCGGCTGACCTGGCCGGTCGCCGGGTACGCGCACCTGCTGATGGACAACCGGGGCCAGGCGGGGCAGCACGGCGCCGGTGACACGGCCGACCCGCACGGCAGGCCCGGCGGCCCCTGGCCGGCCACCTCGGGAATCCTCGACCCGCACGACTACCACTACCGACGTCTGATCACCGACGCGGTCCGGGCCGTCGACGCCGTACGCGCCCTGCCCGGGGTCGACGCGGACCGGATCGCCGTGGTCGGCAACAGCCAGGGCGGCGGCCTGGCCCTGGCGGTGGCCGGCCTCGTCGACGACCTCGCGGCGGTGCTGGCGACGGCACCGTTCCTCTGCGACGTCCAGCGCGCCATCACACTCAGCGACGTCTCGCCGTACGGTGAGATCGGCCGTTACCTGGCGGTGCACCGGGAGGCCGAGGACGCGGTCCGACACACTCTGTCCTACGTCGACGGGGTGACCTTCGCCCGGCGGGCGACCGCGCCGGCGCACTTCGGGATCGGCCTGCGCGACACCGTCTGCCCGCCGAGCACCGGCTTCGCCGCCTACAACCAGTACGGCGCCGCGGCCGGACAACCCGTCCCGCCCGAGCGGGAGATGCACGTCTACCCGTTCAACGGCCACGAGGGCGGCGAGGCCGTGCACGTCCGGCGGCAGCTGCGCTGGCTCGCCGCGCGGCTCGCGCCGACCGACACGACCGGCCGGGACTGACCGCCTCGTCCACTCCCGAGCATCGTCGACGTTCGATCCATTGCCGGTGTTAGCGATAACAAGCTATGGTGCGTCCAGGCGGGGTGCAGGGCACATCCCGGCCGGGGCTCATCGATCCGTCGCCTCCGACCGTCGATGACCAGAGCGTTCGACCAGCGGTGTGATGACGTCCGGGTTCCTGGTCCTCGCGCAGCTCACTCTCGCGTACCGCGCGGTTCCGCCTCGTCGGTGGGCCGCCGCTGTCGTGCTCCCACCACCTGAGGAAGCCCCATGAGCAAACCGACCCTTGGCAACCCCGTCCCCCCACCGCCCGCCACCACCGCGCCGACGTCGAGGCCCCGCCGGGCCCGACTGTGGTGGGCGGCCCTGGCCGCCGTCGCGGCCATGACCGCCGCCGTCCCGGTGGCGACGACGCCCGCGAGCGCCGAGTCCAACGGCGGGGTACGTGTCATGCCCCTCGGCGACTCGATCACCGACGGCTTCAACGTCGCCGGTGGCTACCGCATCGAACTCTGGAACCGGTTCGTCTCCGGCGGATACCGGATCGACTTCGTCGGTTCCGGGTTCAACGGCCCGGCGAGTCTCGGTGACCACGACCACGAGGGCCACTCCGGCTGGACCATCGCCCAGATCGACGCCAACATCGTCAACTGGCTGCGCGCCACGAACCCGCGGACCGTGCTGCTGCACATCGGCACCAATGACATGTACGGGGACACGTCCGGCGCTCCGGCCCGCCTGGCCACCCTGGTCGATCGCATCACCAACACCGCACCGAACGCGGACGTGTTCGTCGCGACGATCATCCCGAAGTCCGGCGCGGACACCCAGGTCCGCGGCTACAACGCGGCGATCCCGGGGATCGTGCAGACCCGGGCCGCCGCCGGCAAGCGCGTCCACCTGGTCGACATGTACCGCGCGCTGACGCTCAGCGACCTGGCCGACGGCGTACACCCCAACGCCACGGGTTACCGCAAGATGGCCGTCGCCTGGTACGACGCGCTGCGCACGGTGCCCGGCAGCATCGGCGGCGACACGCCGCCGACCACCGCGCCACCGACCACCGCGCCACCCACCACTGCACCGCCGACCACGGCACCGCCCACGACCGCGCCGCCGACCACGGCACCGCCCACGACCGCGCCGTCCGGGGGATGCCGGGTCACGTACACGGTCAACGCCTGGAACAACGGGCTCACCGCTGCCGTGTCGGTGACCAACATCGGTAGCAGCGCGGTCAACGGCTGGGCGCTGACGTTCACCCTGCCCAGCGGCCAGACCATCACCGGCGGCTGGAACGCCAGCTACTCCCCGTCGAGCGGGGCGGTGACCGCGAGCAACGTCTCGTACAACGGCACCATCGCCCCGAACACGTCTGTCGACATCGGCTTCCAGGCCACCCACACCGGCAACACCGGCCGGCCGTCCGCCTTCGCGCTCAACGGCACCGCCTGCGCGGTCGCCTGACCTTCGTACCGGCAGCGGGACGCGGGGGCGGGCACACCTTCCCCACACCCTTTGCTCTGCTTCAACCCACGCAACACAAACGGGCTCTCACTGTTGCGTCGGTTGAAGCAGAGCAAAGGGCCCGCTGGTGGTCCTTGACCCCGCGCCGGTAACGCCAGGCAGCGCAGCGCAAGCAGCGGCGGCGCAACCAACGCGGCGCCGCTCGGGGCCGGACAGACGACGGGCTGCGGGGGCGGCGACAGAAGTCGCCCGCCCCCGCACCGGTCAGCGGCTCGCCTCGCCGTAGAGGCGGCTCACCGTCTCGGCGACGCACACGGGCTTGCCCCCGGCGTCACTCTCCACCGTCACCGCCGTGACCATCTGCACCCCACCGCTGACCGGTGACACCTCAGCGATGACGGCGGTGGCCCGCACGGCGGCGCCGACCCGCAGCGGCGCGGGGAAGCGCACCCGGTTCAGCCCGTAGTTGACTCCCATCGCGACCCCCTCGACGCGGTACAGCCGACCGGCCAACGCCGGCAACAGCGACAGGGTCAGGTAGCCGTGCGCGATCGTGGCGCCGAACGGTCCGGCCGCCGCGCGCACCGGGTCGATGTGGATCCACTGGTGGTCGTCGGTGGCGTCGGCGAAGAGGTTCACGCGGTCCTGCTCGATCCGCTGCCAGGGGCCGGGCCCGAGGGTCTCGCCGACCGCGGTGGTCAGCTCGTCGACAGAGGTGAAGACTCGCATCCGGATGTCCTTTGAGCTAGAAGGCGTTGACGCCGGTGAGCGCGCGTCCGATCAGGAGCTGTTGGATCTGGCTGGTGCCCTCGTAGAGGGTGGCGACCCGCGCGTCGCGCAGGTACTTGCCGACCGGGTACTCGTCGATGTAGCCGTACCCGCCGAAGACCTGGACCGCGTTGTTGGCCGCGCGGACGGCGGCCTCGCTGGCGAAGAGCTTCGCCATCGACGCCTCGGTGGCGAACGGCTGGTCGCGGTCGATCAGGTCGGCGACCTGCCAGACCAGCAGGCGGGCGGCCGCCGTGTCGACGGCGATGGCCGCGAGCAGCTGCTGGACGAGCTGGTGACCGGCGATCGGCTTGCCGAACTGGGTCCGCTGCCCGGCGTAGCCGACCGCCGCGTCGAGGCACCCCTGGGCGATGCCGACGCAGCCGGCCGCCACCGACATCCGTCCCTTGGCGAGGGTGGCCAGGGCCAGCCGGAAGCCGGCGCCCTCGGCCCCGAGGCGGGCGGCGTCGGGCACCCGTACGTCGTCGAGACGCAGCTCGCCGGTGGCCTGCCCGCGCAGGCCGAGCTTGCCGTGGATCTCGCGGCGGGTCAGGCCCGGACTGTCGGTGGGCACCAGGAACGCGGTGATCCCCCGGTGGCCGGGACCGCCGGTGCGGGCGAAGATCAGGGCGACGTCGGCGGTCGTGCCGTTGGTGATGAACGTCTTCGTGCCGGTGAGCAGCCAGTCGTCGCCGTTGCGGACCGCGCGGGTGCGCAACGCGGCCGCGTCGGATCCGCTGTCCGGCTCGGTGAGCCCGAAACAGCCGAGCACGGCCCCGGAGCAGAGCCGGGGCAACCACTCGGCCCGCTGCGCGGCCGACCCGTGGGCGGCGATCGACTTGGCGACCAGGCCGAGTGAGACGGAGACGATGCCACGCACGGCCGAGTCGCCCCGGCCCAGCTCCTCAAGGACCAGGCAGTACGCGAGGTGGTCGCCGCCGGAGCCACCGTCGGACTCGGGGATGGTCAGCCCGAGGAAGCCGAGGTCGCCGAGCTTGCCGACGATGGCCGGGTCGACCGACTCGCGCCGATCCCACGCGGCGGCGTGCGGCGTCAACTCCCGGTCGGCGAACTCGGCGGCGAGCTGACGGACCGCCGTCTGCTCGGCGGACAGGGTGAGCTCCATGACGGATAAACTAGCGGTGATAGTTTACGCCGTCCAGACCGGACCGTCCCCGTTGCGCGCTCACCTGTCGGAGGCCAGACCGGCGTGCGGCTCGGCGGCGAAGGTACGGGCCAGCTCGGTACGGGAGCGGATGCCCAGCCGGTGAAAGACGTTGCGCAGGTGGTGGTCGACAGTGCGGGTGGACAGGAACATCCGGGCGGCGATCTCCCGGTTGGTCGCGCCCTCGGCGACCAGTTGCGCGATCCGCAGCTGCTGACCGGTCAGCAACCGCGCCGCCGGCAGGTCCGGCGGACCGACCGACTCCCCGGCGGCACGCAGCTCGGCCGTGGCCTGCTCGGCCCAGCGATCCGCGCCGAGCAACGTGAACGTCTCCCGGGCCTGGTGCAGGTGCCCCCGGGCGTCCCGCGGACGCCGGCTGCGCCGCAGCTCCTGACCGAAGAGCTGCTCCGTGCGCGCCCGTTCGAACGCGCCGTCCTCCGTCGGGTGCAGTCGCAGCGCGGTCCGGAACTCCTGCTCCGCCTCGACGCCGCCCCGGGGCGCGAGCAGCGCGTGACACCGGGCCGAGAGCGCCCGCCGCAGCGGGCTCGCGGTGCTGCTCGCCCACCTGTCGAAGGCGGCGAGCGCGGCCGTCGCCGCCGGCCGGTGCGGCAGGTGGGCCGCCGCCTCCACCAGGTACGGGGTCGCCATCACCTGGACGAGCACCTGACCCCGGCCGGTGCCGAGCCGGGCCAGCGACGCCAGTCGGGCCGCCGCCTCGGCGTGCCGACCGTCGACGAGGTCGAGCACGGCCAGCGCCCACCCGGCGAGCGCGTGTGGTCGGCTGCCCGGCGTCGGCGTCGGGCCGATCTCGCGGATCCATCGCAGGCTGGCCTCCCGGTCGGCCCGGACGGCGGCCAGCACGGCGAGCATGCCCAGGTGGACGTTGGCGCAGTTGAACTGCCCGGTGGCGCGGGCGACCCGCAGCCCGTCACGGGAGGTCTCCGCCGCCGCCTCGTGCCGCCCCAGCCAGTACTCGGCGACCGCGCGCAGCTCCAACGCCCGGGACAGCATGGACAGCTCGCCCCGCTCCCGCGCCAACCCGACGGCGCGCTCGGCGAGCCGGTGCGCGGCGCCGTCCACGGCCACCACCAGCCCGGCCGCCGCCGCGCAGCTGAGCGCGGTCGGGGTCAGCGCCGGCCCGGCCAACCGGCCGCCCAGCACGACGGCTCGGCGTAGCGCGGGCCCGGCCCGCTCGTGGTCACCCCGCAGCGTGGCGGCCACCCCGGTGACGAGGCAGCCCGTCAGCTCCACGGCCGGCGGGTCGTTCGGGTGCCGCAGAGCCGCCGCCCGGCGGCCGACCTCCGCGTACCGGTACTGGTCACCGGCGAAGCACACGGCCTCGCCGGCCCGCGCCAGCGCCTCCATGGCCACGGCACGGTCGGTCCCGGCCACCGCACGCGCGGCGGACACCAGCGTGGCCGCCGCGCCGGCGGCGTCGTCACAGCGCAGTTGCAGCTCGCCGCGCAGCAGCCCGGCGTGGCCGGTGACGGTCGGGTCCGCGCAGGTCGCGCGGAGGCGGTCGAGCAGGAGTCGGGCCTCGCCGGGTTGCCCGGCGGTCCAGGCGTAGCGGGCGGCGGCGAGCAGGCGCGCGGCGGCGTCGCGCGGGTGGTCGCTGAGCGCGGCGGCCCGGCACAGCGCGGCCGACGCCACGCCCCAGCTGTCGCGTCCACCGGCCGCCGCTCGCTCCAACTCGTCGGCGAGGGCCGGGTCGGTGCCCGCCGTCGCGGCGGCGAGGTGCATCGCCCGCAGCAGCCGCTGCCCGTCCGGGTCGAGAACCTCCGCGAGCAACCGGTGCGCCGCGCGCCGCTGGGCCAGCGGGGCACCGGCCGCGACCATCGTGCGGGCCAGCGGCTGCGCGAACGTGACTCCCCCGGGCTCGACCCGGACCAGCCCGGCGGCCTCGGCCGGTGCGAGCACCTCGACTGCCAGGCCGGCGGCGTCGGCCGCGCGCACGAAGGTCGCCGGTTCGTCCGAGTCGTCGAGCGCCGCGAGCAGCAGCATCCGGCGGGTATCCGGCGGCAACCGGTCGAGCCGGGCCCGGTAGGCGCGGGCCAGTGCGCCATCCGCCGGCGGCGCGGCCGGCAGGGGCTCCTCCCCGCGCCACTGCCCGGGACTCAGCGCCTCGGCGAGGTCCACGAGAGCCTGCGGGTTGCCACCGCCGACCGCGGCGAGCGTGGCCGCGACCGGCGCGGCGGGTCGCTCGGGTAGCCGGTCGGCCAGGACGGCGATGCTGTCCCGCTCGCCCAGCGGCGGCAGGCGGTGCGCCGCGATGCCGTCGACGGTGGCGGTGACGTCCGCGGTGAGCAGGACGGCCGCCGGCAGGTGCCGGAGCCGGCGGGCGACGAACGCCAGCACCTGCGCGGTCTGCGGGTCACCCCGGTCGACGTCGTCCATTGTGGCGAGCAGCGGGCGCTCCCGGGCGGCCGCGGCGAGCAGACCGAGGACGGCCACCGACAGGGCCAGCCGGCGCTCGGGCGGGCAGCCCTCGCCGTCCAACGCCCGGCGCAGCAGGTGCCGGCGCGGCTCGGGCAGGGCGGCGGCCCGGTCGAGCACCGGATCGAGCAGGCGTTGCAGGCCGGCGTACGGCAGCGTGGCCTCCTCGGGCAGCCCGGCCCCGGCGAGGACTGTGCAGTCCTTCGCGTACCGGTGGGCGTAGGAGAGCAGCGCCGTCCGGCCCGAGCCCGGCTCGCCGTGAAGCAGCAGAGCCCCGCCGCCGCCGGGCACACCGTCGAGCAGAGCCCGGATGGCCCGGCACTGGTCGTCCCGGCCGCGCAACACGGTTATTTGCACTGAGTATGCAGTAACCATGCGTCCCAGTGTTACCCATCGGTCACCGGATGGAAAGAGGGGACGAGCCGGGATCAGTCGGTCGTGACCTCGGCCAGCAGCGCGCCCACCGTCCGGGACATCACCGCGCGGGCCTGGTCCACGCCGAGCCCGAGGCCGTAACGCAGCATCGACCAGGCCGGCCACATGCTCGCCGCCACCAACGCGTTGAGCAGCTGTTCGCGCCCCCGCCCGGCCTGCGCCAGCTCGGCGGCGAAGAGGTGCTCGACCTCGTCGCGCACCCGGTCGATGTGCTTGAGGCGGTTGCGGTGCAGCTGGTCGGAGACCGGCTCGCGCATCTGCGCGGCCCGCGCCGACGGCGCGATGAGCTGGAGCAGCCGCGCCCGCTGCCGGCAGTACGCGTCGACCCGCTTGGCCAGCGGCAACGCGGGCGAGATCGGCCGGTAGGCGGCATCCTGCTGGCGCAGCACCTCGGCGCCGCTGGCCTCGAAGAGCGTCTCCATGTCCTTGAAGTTGGTCCAGAGTGTGCGCAGCGAGATGCCGGCCCGTTCGGCGATGCGCTCCCCGGTCGGCCGCAGGTCGCCCTCGGCGATGAGCGCCAGGTGCGCCTCGACGATGGCTGCCCGGGTGCGCTCGGCCCGGGCCGTCCGCCCGTCCACCCGCCCCGGGGCCTCGACCCTGTTCATCCGCCCCCGCCCCTTCACCGCCACGACGTCGCCCGGCTCCCCGCCGAGTCTAGACAGGCGATGATCAGGCACCGGCGAGCGTGCACGGACGGTGTCATCCGGCCCGGCCGGCCAGCGTGACGCCACCGTCGCAGACGATCGTCTGCCCGGTGATCCAGGCGGCGTCGGGGCCGGCCAGGAAGGCGACCGCGCCCGCCACGTCCGGGGCGACGCCGAGCCGGCCGAGGGGGTACCGCGCGGCGACCTCGTCCTCACGACCCTCGTAGAGCGCCGCGGCGAAGCGGGTCTTGACCACACCGGGGGCGACGGCGTTGACCCGGATCGTCGGCCCCAGCTCGACGGCGAGACCTGCGGTGAGGTGGATGAGCGCCGCCTTGCTCACGCCGTAGAAGGCGATGCCCGGCGACGGCGCGAGGCCGGCGATCGAGGAGACGTTGACCACGCAGCCGCCCCGCTCGGTCATGCCTGCGGCGCAGACCTCCTGCACCCAGCCCAGCGCGGCGACGAGGTTGACGTCGAGGATCTTGCGGGCGGCGGCCAGGTCCAGCTCGACCAGCGGGCCGTGCACGGGGTTGATGCCGGTGTTGTTGACCAGCAGATCCACCGGCCCGAACGCCGCGCCGACCTGCCGCACCGCCTCGGCCCGGTGCTCGGGGTCGTCGGCCCGGCCGGGCACGGCCACGGCGTACGCGGGGCCGCCGAGGGCGACGACCGCGTCGGCGAGCGCCTCGGGGCGGCGGGCGGTCAGACCCACCCGGACGCCCTCGGCGACGAGGCGTTGGGCGATGGCCAGGCCGATCCCGCGACTGGCGCCGGTGACGATGGCGACCCGACCGGCGAGTCGACCTGAAGTTGCATCCACAGTGCAGATAGTAGGAGGACTGATCGGTGTCGGTCAACGGCCGGCATCCGGCACGGCGCACCGGGTCCGGGCACTGTCGTACGACCCGGAGGCGGTGACCCCCGGGTCGTACGACAGCGATGGCGGGCCCGTCAGGAGACGGTGGGCACCCCGTTCGCCGGCGGCGCGACCGGCGCGGCGGTGTACTCGGTGACCGGGCCGTCCCCCTCGTCGGTCTCGTACGTCGGCCCGAAGTAGCTCTGCACTCCCCCGCTCACCCGGCTCAACCGCTGCCCGCCGTAGCCGGAGTGGTCGTCGGCGGAGAAGCGCAGCGGCGCGAGCCCGGGGCCGGTGAAGCCGCCCTTCTGGACCGCGTCGAGCACCTTCTCGCGGGTGAGGTCCTTGCCGGCGGCGAGCAGCACCTGCACGAAGAGGTAGCCGACCGACATGCCGTAGACGGTGTTGCCGTCGAAGGGCGCGTCACCGTTGTGCGTCTTGTTGATCTTCGTGAAGAGCTGGATCCACGGGTTCGCGGTGTCGTTCTGCATCGGCAGGTAGTTGGTGCCGACCATGCCCTCCAGCAGCGGGGCGGCGGCGCCGAGCTGCTTGGCCAGGGTCGGGTGGTCGGCGCCGACGTTGGAGACCAGCCACTGCGGCTTGAAGCCCAGCCGTGCGGCGGTGCCGATGGACAGCGCGGTGAAGCCGGGCACGGTCGCCAGCATGACGACCTGACAGCCGGCCGCCTTGAACGCGCCGATCTGCGGCGCGACGTTGGTGTTGCTGGTGACGTACGTCTGCTTGACGGCCACCGCCCCCGCGCCGAGCACCTTCTCCACGCCGGCCAGGCTGTCGCGGCCGAAGTCGTCGTCCTGACCGAGGAAGCAGACCTTGCGGCCGGCCAGGTTCGTCTTCGCGTAGTTGGCCAGGATCTTGCCCTCGATCGTGTAGTCCGGGTTGAAGCCGAACGTGCCGGGATACTTGTCGGGCTGGTCCCAGCTGCGGCTGCCGGATGCGACGAAGAGATCGGGCACCCGGTTGCTCTTGAGGAAGTCGAGCACACCGGTGTGCGTCGGCGTGCCCAGGCCGTTGAGGACGGCGAAGACCTTGTCCTGCAGGACGAGCTGGCGTACCACCTGCTGGGTGTTCGCCGGGTTGTAGCCGTCGTCCATGATCTTGTAGGTGATCTTGCGGCCGTGCACGCCGCCGTTGGCGTTGACGTAGTCGAAGTACGCCTTCGTCGCCGGGGCGATCTTGGAGTAGCCGGCCGAGGCCGGCCCGGTGAGCGGCATGTGGGTGCCGACGACGATCTCGGTGTCGGTGACCCCCGGCACCGACCCCCCGCCGGAGGTGGGGCCGTCGTCGCCGCTGCAGCCCGCGGCGGTGACGAGCAGGGCGATGGTGCTGGCGATCGCGAGACCGCGTCGTGCCGTACGGTGCATGGGAAACACCGACCTTTCTCGGTCCGGTTCTTCTGGGAACGGTGTGGTGGTGAGGCGCCCGGCCGAGGCCGGGCCGGGGACAGCTCAGGAACGCCGCGCCGGCCAGCGGGCCAGCAGCCCTCGGCCGAGACGGGACAGCAGACCCTGCACACCGCCGGGCGCGGCGATCATCACGACGATCAGCGTGACGCCGAAGATCGCCAACGGGAGGTTGCCCTCCAGCCGCTGCGCCACCGCCGGCGAGAGGGTGAGCAGCTCGGTCACGGAATGGGTGAGATCGGGCAGGGCGACCAGCAGCACCGCCCCCCACAGCGCGCCGGCGAGGCGACCGAGGCCACCGATCACCACAGCCATCAGCAGGAAGAGCGACAGGGTCAACGAGAACGCCCCGGGCGAGACGCTCTGCGCGAGCATCGCGAGCAGACCGCCGCCGAGCCCGGCGGTGGCGGCACTGACCACGAAGGCGAGAACCTGCGTGCGGGCCACGTGGATGCCCGCGAGCCGGGCCGCCACCTCGTCGTCGCGGACCGCCCGGAAGGTCCGCCCGTACCGGCTGCGGACCAGGTTCGCCACCAGCAGCAGGGCCAGCAGGGTGGCAGCGCCCGAGAGCCAGAGCTGCCACCGCTCGTACGGGAAGTACGCGCCGAGCGCCAGCGGCGGCGGCTCCACCGGCACCGACAGCCCCTGCTCGCCGTTGAAGACGCCGTCGAAGGTGACGGCCAACGCCGGCACCACGACGGCCACGGCGAGCGTCACCCCGGCGAGGTAGGGCCCGCGCAGCCGGGCCGCCGCCACACCTACCACCGCGCCTACCGCGACAGTGCCCAGGACGGCCGCGACCAGCGACAGCGGCAACAGCCAGCCGCCGGTCAACCCCCGGTCGGCGAACGCGTTCTGGCACAGGGCCACGGTGTACGCGCCGGTCGCCATCAACGCCCCGTGCCCCAGCGACAGCTGACCGTTGAGCCCGGTGAGGACTGTCAACCCGGCGGTGGCGCAGAGATACGCCGCCACGGTGGCGAGCTGGAAGTTGCGGAACGGCTCGACGGCGTAGCTGACCGCCACCAGCACCAGCCCCACGACGAGCAGCACGGCGAGGTGCCGCAGCAGCGTGGAACCGCGACGCCCGCGGTCGAGGGGACGATCGCCGGTCTCGGCGGCCCGCTGCCTCGGCGGCAGGGCCGCCCGGGTGGCGCTCACACCCGCCTCGCCGCGACCGGGGCGAACAACCCGCCGGGCCGGACCAGCAGCACCGCCAGCAGCAGGACGAGCACGGCGAGGGGGGTGAGGTCGCTGCCGGCGTACCCGCTGACGTAGGAGAGCAGCAGACCCACCACCAGGCCACCGACCACCGCGCCCGGTGGACTGTCCAGCCCGCCGACCACCGCCGCGGTGAACGCCGAGACGAACACCAGGTCCATGGCGTGCGGGTGCAGGCCCAACTCGGTCGGGATGACAAGCATCGCGGCGAGCGCGCCCACCCCGGAGGCGAGCGCCCAGCCGAGCGTCAACATCCCGCCGACGTTGACACCGAGCAGACGGGAGACCTCCGGTGCGAAGGCCGCCGCGCGCATCCGCAACCCGACAGCGGTACGCGCGAACATCCAGGCCAACGCGCTGACCACCACCCCGATCGTGGCGAAGACGAACAGGTCGTACGGCGACAGCACGGCGACCCCGCCGACGGTGAGGGCGGACCGACTGAACGGGACGTCGGCGGGTCGGAACTCGTTGCCGTACACCATGCCCAGCACGGCCTGGAGCACCAGCACCAGCCCGAGCGCGACGATCACCGGGTTGAGCGGCGACGCGTGGTCGACGTGCCGCATCACGACCCGGTCCACCAGCGCGCCGAGCAGCAGGCCGGCGACGATCGCGACCAGGAAGCCGAGCCAGTAGGAGCCGGTCGCGGCGGACACCGAGTACGCGACGTACGCGGCGGCGACGGCCATCGCCCCCTGGGCGAAGTTGACGACCCGCGCCGCCCGCCAGATGAGCACCAGCGCCAGCGCGAACGCGGCATACACCGCGCCCCGCGACAGACCGTCGACGGTGAGGAAGACGAAGCGGTCCAACAGTCCTCCCTCCAGGGGACGAGGTGGGTCAGAAACCGAGGTACGCGTGGCGCAGGTCGTCGTCGTCCCGCAGCGTCGCCGCCGGGGCGGCGATCACCACCTGGCCCAGTGACATCACGACGCCCTGGTCGGCCACGGCGAGCGCGCTGCGCACGTTCTGCTCGACGAGCAGCACGGTCAGGCCCGTGCGGTCGCGCAGGTGGCGCAGCAGCGCCATGGTCCGGGCGACCACCCGGGGCGCCAGGCCGAGCGACGGCTCGTCGAGCAGCAGCAGGCGCGGCCGGCCGACCAGCGCCCGGCCCAACGCGAGCATCTGCCGCTCACCACCGGAGAGCTGGTGGCCGAGGTGCCGGCGACGCCTGGCGAGTGGCTCGAAGAGCTGGTAGACCTCGTCGAGGGCACGGCCGGCGTCCGCCCGGTCCCGCCGCCACAGCCCGCCGAGCCGCAGGTTCTCGTCGACGGTCAACTCGCTGATCACGCCCCGCCCCTCCGGCACGTGCGCCATGCCGCGCCGGACGAGCTGCTCCACAGGCGTACCCCCCAGGTCCTCCCCCGCGAGGACGACCTGGCCGGCGGACGGGCGGATCATGCCGGAGAGCGCGCGCAGCAGCGTCGTCTTGCCGGCGCCGTTGGCGCCGACGACGGCGGCGATCGTGCCGGCGGGCACGGTGAGGTCGACGGCCCGCAACACCGGCGCGGCACCGTAACCCGCCACCAGCCCCCGCACCACGAGCAGCTCGGCCGCGCTCACGCTGAGCCACCTTTCGTTCGCGACTGCGGGGCTCGCAAACCCGGCTCACTCCTCGCGCTCACGGTGAGCCACCTTTCGTTCGCGACTGCGGGGCTCGCAAACCCGGCTCACTCCTCGCGCTCACGGTGCGGCCTCCTCGACGAGGGCGCCGAGGTAGGCGTCGGCGACAGTCGTGTCGTCGCGGATCTCGTCCGGCGTGCCGGCGGCGATCACCCGACCGAAGTCGAGCACCACGAGCTCGTCGCAGACGGCCATCACCAGGTCCATGTGGTGCTCGACGAGCAGCACCGCGCACGGGTCGGCGTCACGCCGGGGAAGCTGCCGCACCAGCTCGGCGAGCTCGGCGATGTCGTCGGCGCCGAGGCCGCCCGCGGGTTCGTCGAGCAGCAGCAGCCGGGGCCGCGCGGCGAGCGCGCGGGCCAGGGCGACCCGCTGGCGTACGGCGAAGGGCAGCGTGCCCGGCGCGGCGTCGGCGTGCCGGGCGATCCCCAGGTCGTCGAGGACCTCCAGGGCGTGCTCGCGCAGCCGGCGCTCGTCGCGGTCGCTGCGGGGCAGCCCGAACAGCGCCGACGCGAAGCCGGCGCGGGCGGTGTGCGACGCGCCGGTCATCACGTTCTCCAGGACGCTGAGACCGGCGAAGAGCCCGGTCCCCTGCAGCGTCCGGGCGATGCCCAGTCTGGTCAGCCGGTGCGGCCGTGGTCGCAGCGGACGACCGTCCAGCGTGAGCGAACCCGACTCGGGCGTCACGAAGCCGCAGATCACGTTGAACAACGTGGTCTTGCCGGCGCCGTTGGGCCCGATCACGCCCACCACCCGGTTGGGTGGCACCTGCAGCGAGACGTCGTCGAGGGCGGTGAGGCCGCCGAAACGGACGCCGATGCCGTGCAGTTCGAGCCCGCGCTCCATCACCCATCCCTCTGCCGTGGCGGGTGTTATTTACACTCGCAGTGTACGTTTCTCGGTTGCGGCGTCAAGACCTTCAATGCGCCGACGCGACCGGGGCGGCCGCCACCGGCGACCGCCCCGAACCGACCCGCTCAGTAGCTGGGGCAGGTGTTGCGGTACTCCTCGATCGCCGACCCGCTCGGGCCCGGGCAGAGGAACTGCTCGTAGCGGGTGTCGTCGTCGACGAACCGCTTCAACCAGGCCACCATCTGCCGGGCCGTCGGCGTGTTGACCGTCTGCGGGAAGAAGTGGCTCGCGCCGTTCAACTCCAGGTACGCCTTCTCGGCCGAGGCCGGGATGCTGGTGTAGAACGGCACCGAGTGCGACGCGACAGGCGCGACAGTGTCGCTCTCGCCTCCGATGATCAGCGTGGGCACCCGCAGCTCGGACCAGCTCTTGTCCAGGTTCCACGGCGCCAGCGGCACGGCGGCCTGGAGCGACGGCCGGGCCGACGCGGCCTCCAGGGTGCCGCCGCCACCCATCGAGTGGCCGGCGACCGCGAGGCGGCTGCTGTCGATCCGGCTACGCACCGAGCTGCGCTCGGTGAGGTAGTCGAGCGCGGCGAGCAGCTGCCGGCCGCGGCTGTCGGGCTGGTCGAGCCGGGTGTTGGTCTCGATCCCGATCACCACGAAGCCGTGCGAGGCGATGCGCGGTCCGAGCCAGCTGATGCTGGACCAGGCGGCCGTGTAGCCGGGCGAGATGGCGATGGCGCCGAACGTGCCCTCGCTGGTGCTGGTCGGGTAGTAGATGACCCCGCCGCCGAAGCCGGTGACGCTCAGCGAGGACACGCTCTGCGAGGCGGTGGCGAAGGGGCCGCGGCTGGCCTCCAGGATCGCGGCGGTCGGGGCGGGGCCCCGCTCGTACGGGCTCGCCGCCTGCGCGGGGGCGGGACCGGCGAGGACGCCGGCGGCGAGCAGAGTGGCGGCCAGCGCGAGCCGGACGGCCCGAGCGGGCCCGGAACGGGGACGGGTGGTGGTTGGTGACGACACGTCGGGCACTCCCTAGAGTCGAGCGATATCGACGTTCGTCAGTCTTCGCCGCTTCGCTCGACCCCCGCATCGGTGAAATCACCAGTCCCACCCGCAGATCGGATCTACCGCGCGTTTCGACCCTCCGACCAGGGGTAGGGGTGCAGGGGCCTGCCCAAACGCTCCATGGAGAGGTTCACCCAGTGGATTCCAGCAAGCCCGCCGAGGCGGTCAAGAACGTCGTGAAGACCGCCTCCGAGAAGATCGCCGACGCTCTGACGCCCGAGGTGCCCGGCGCCCCGGGCAGCGCACCCCCACCGGTCGAGGAACCGACCACGCCCCACGACCCGCTGCCGCCGAAGCCGGAGCAGGGCCAACCGCAGACCCGTACGCCGACCGGCGCCGAGACCGGCGTGCCTTCGACCGCGAAGGGCCAGCAGGGCGCGTACCTCACCACGGCCAACGGGGCCCGACTGCGCGACACCGACCACTCGCTCAAGGCCGGACCCCGGGGGCCGGTGCTGCTCCAGGACCACCACCTGCGCGAGAAGATCACGCACTTCGACCACGAGCGCATTCCGGAGCGTGTGGTGCACGCCCGGGGCGCCGGCGCGCACGGGGTGTTCACGGCCTACGGCACCGCCGAGGCGGTCACCCGGGCCGGCTTCCTCGCCAAGGGGCGCGAGACGGACGTCTTCGTCCGGTTCTCCACCGTGCTCGGATCGCGCGGCTCGGCCGACACCGTCCGGGACACCCGTGGCTTCGCGACGAAGTTCTACACCGACGAGGGCACCTTCGACCTGGTCGGCAACAACATGCCGGTCTTCTTCATCCAGGACGCCATCAAGTTCCCCGACATCATCCACGCCGCGAAGCCGCATCCCGACCGGGAGATCCCGCAGGCGCAGAGCGCGCACGACACCTTCTGGGACTTCGTCTCGCTGCACACCGAGGCGCAGCACCACACCATGTGGAACATGTCCGACCGGGGCATCCCGCGCTCGTACCGGACGATGGAGGGCTTCGGTGTGCACACCTTCCGCCTCGTCAACGAGGCCGGGGAGACGGTGCTGGCGAAGTTCCACTGGAAGCCGAAGCTCGGCGTGCACTCCCTGACCTGGGAGGAGGCGCAGATGCTCGGCGGCATCGACCCCGACTTCCACCGTCGGGACCTCTACGACGCGATCGAGGCCGGCGCGTTCCCCGAGTGGGAACTCGGCATCCAGGTCTTCCCCGACACCCCCGAGGAGACCTTCGCCGGGATCGACCTGCTGGACGCCACCAAGATCGTCCCGGAGGAACTGGCCGAGGTGCAGCCGATCGGCAGGCTCGTCCTCAACCGGACGCCGACGAACTTCTTCGCCGAGACCGAGCAGGTCGCCTTCCACCTCGGCCACCTGCCGCCGGGCATCGACGTCACGAACGACCCGCTGTTGCAGGGCCGGCTCTTCTCGTACGTCGACACGCAGCTCACCCGCCTCGGCGGGCCGAACTTCGCGCAGATCCCGATCAACCGCCCGCACGCCGCCGTCAACGACATGCTGCGCGACGGCTTCCACCAGCACGCCGTACACGCCGGAGTGGCGCCGTACCGGCCGAACTCGCTCGACGGTGGCAACCCCTTCCCGGCCGGCGACGCCCAGCACGCGTTCCTGGACGTGCCGGTGACCGTGGCGCAGGCGCCCAAGGTCCGCGCCAACCCGGCCTCGTTCGACGACCACTACAGCCAGGTCCGCCTGTTCTGGCTGAGCATGTCGCCGGTCGAGAAGGAGCACATCATCCGGGCGTACACCTTCGAGCTGGGCAAGTGCTACCACCAGGCGATCAAGGAGCGCCAGCTCCAGTGCCTCGCCAACATCGACCCGGTGCTGTGCGAGCAGGTCGCCACCGGCCTGGGGCTGCCCGCGCCGCAGCCGACGGTGCCGCTGGCCGACGTCGCGCCGAGCCCGGCCCTGTCGCAGGTCGGCAAGGCATGGCCCGCCGACGGTCGCATGGTCGGGATCGTCGTGGACCCCGACGGTGACCTGGACGGCGTCCACGAGGTCCGCCGGGCCGTGTTCGAGGCCGGCATGGTGCCGCTGCTGATCGCCCCGCACGGCGGGATGGTGGGCGACATGCCCGTCCAGCGGACCTTCGCCACCGGCCGGTCGGTCGAGCTGGACGCGCTCCTGCTGGCCGGGGCGCCGGTGCCCGCGCCGGACGCGCTGCCCGCCCGCGACGCCAAGGCCGGCCGGCCGGACGCGTCGACAGTCGATCCCCGCGTGCTGCTCCTGGTCGAGGAGTGCTGGCGGCACGCCAAGGCGATCGGCGCCTGGGGCGCCGGCGTCACCGTGCTGGAGCAGGCCGGGGTGGCCGGCACCCCGGGCATCGTGTCCGCCGGCTCGGGCGCCGAGGCGCTGACCGGAGTGCAGCAGTTGATGGCCGCGCACCGGGTGTGGGAGAGGTTCCCCGCCTCGGTCCGCTGACCGGTCACCGACGAGGGCCGTCCCCCCGCTCCGGCGGGAGGGCGGCCCTCGTCGTCGTGGGCGAGCAGCCGGCTCCTCGTCAGCAATTCGCCCTGGATCGGGCGACTCCAGATCGGTGGCGGTCGGCGAGGCTGCCCGACCCGCCGGAAAAACAATTTCCGACGGGCGGAGCAGCCATTTGTTTGAACCTTGTCATTGCGACTCGGCGGGTGCCGCACCAGCAATCCACCGCGAATTGGCCTTGCGTTCACAATGCTCGGCCACGCCCGCGTCAGCCGATGTCGGCCAGCCGCGGCAGCACCTCGTCGCCGAGCCGCCGGGCGAACTCCACGGGGTGCCGGTCCGGCGTGACCTGCACCTCGCTGACGCCGAGCGCGGCGTAGTCGGACACCTCGGCGAGGAACGCGTCGAGATCCTCCAGCGGCGGCTTGCTGGCCAGCACGGTCTTCTCGATGCTGTCGTAGTCGCGGCCCTCGGCGGCGCAGTGCCCGCGCAGCACGTCCAGCTTGTGCGCGATCCCCTCGGCGCCCGTGCCGAACAGGTTGCAGGCGTCGGCGTACCGGGCGACCAGCAGCAGCGTCTTCTTCTCGCCGCTGCCGCCGATCATGATCGGCGGGTGCGGACGGCGCAACGGCTGGGGCGAGTTGATCGTCTCCGTAAGCTGGTAGTGCCGCCCGTCGAACGGCCCGTTGTCGTCGCTCCACATCTGCCGGCAGATCCGCAGCGTCTCCTCCAGCCGCTCGAACCGCTCGGCGACCGGCACCACGGGCACGCCGAGCCCGCGCTGCTCCCGCTCGTACCAGGACGCCCCGATGCCGAGCCGGGCCCGGCCGCCGGAGAGCACGTCGAGGGTCGTCACGGTCTTGGCCAGCAGCCCCGGATAGCGGTACATCACACCGGTGACCAGCACACCGAGCGTCATGCGGCGGGTCTGCGCCGCGACGTAGCCCAGCGTCGTGTACGCCTCCAGCATCGGCTCCTCGGCCGGGGCCAGCGCCTCCATCTGGAAGAAGTGGTCCATGACCGTGAACGAGGCCACGCCGGCCTGTTCGGCGACGGTCGCCGCCTCGGTGAGGGTCGGCGCGATGGCGGCCGGATCGGCCGGAGTCGAGAAATTCCAGTAGTGCAGCCCGAGCTTCATGTTCGGCACCTCCGCGATCGAGCCTAGTAGCGCTCCCCCCGGTTCCCAACGCGTCGCCGGCTCGATGGTCGTGGTTCCCGCACGACGATCCGGCCGAGTCCATTACCGGTTCATGACAATTCGTGGATCGGGCGCGGATATCCGGCTGGCACCTTCTGCTGAGTGATCCAAGAGCTGTCTTTCACCGAATCGCGGCCCGAGGGGTACGACGCCGACACGCGCGTCCGGTTCCGCCACCGACGGCGGCCCGAGGCCGGCGTCGCCTCGGGCCGGTCACCGCGCGTGCAGTGGGCCGACGCCGCGAAGGGCGTGTGCATCATCCTCGTCGTCGCGTGGCACGTCGTCGTCAAGGACTACCTCCAGATCGACTGGCACGTCGGCCTGCCGGTGCCCGGCCTGTGGGGCACGCTCGGCGAGCAGTTCCTGCCGCTGCGGATGCCGCTCTTCTTCACCATCTCCGGCGTCTTCGCGGCCAACGCCGTGCAGCGGCCCTGGCGCACCGTCGGCCGCGGCCGCATCGCCGGGTTCCTCTACCTGTACGCGGTGTGGTTGCTGATCCACACGGCGGTCCTCGCCCTGACACCGGACTTCCCGACCGACCGGGCCACGTCCGTCCTCGGCCTGCTGGCGCAGCTCACCCTCACGCCCTCCAACCTCTGGTACCTGTACGCCCTGGCGCTCTACTTCACGCTCGCCAAGGCGACCCGCCGGCTGCCCCGGTTGCTGGTGGGCGTACCCGCGGCGGTGTTGTCCGCCGTCGCGGCCGCCGGCCTGCTGGCCACCCCGGGCAACCGCGCGGGCCTCTATCAGAACCTGGTCTTCTTCCTCGCCGGCCTGTACCTGCGGCCGTGGATCGAGCGGTGGGCGGCCACGGCCACCCGGCGGCGACTCGTGCTGACGTCCGGGGCGTACGCCGTCGCGCTCGTCGCGATGGCGGCGGCCGGCGCCCAGCGGTGGTTCGGCGTGTGGCCGGTGGTCTCCGTCGTGGCGGTGGCGTTCGGCGTCACCGCCGCCGCCCGGCTGGCGCGGCGGCCCGCCCTCAGCGACCGGCTGGCCGCGCTCGGACGCGTCACGCTGCCCATCTACGTCATCCACATGCCGCTCCTCGCGCTGCTGCACCGGCTGCTGTCCGCCCCGGTCTCGGGGCTGGACCCGGTTGCCCAGAGCCTGCTCGTGCTCGGCTACCCGATCCTGCTGACCGCGCTCGTGATCGGCCTGAGCCTCGCCGTGCACCGCGGCGTGCTGCGGCTGCACGGCCACTGGCTGTTCGCGCTTCCCGGCACGCGCCGCCCGGCGGTGGCCGGATGAGCGCGCTGGCCGAGGCGGTGATCGACCTCGGGGCGATCGCCGACAACGTGCGTACGGTCGCCGCGGTCACCGACACCGAGCTGATGGCCGTGGTGAAGGCGGACGGGTTCGGCCACGGGGCGGTGCCGGTCGCCCGGGCCGCGCTGCGCGCCGGCGCCACCTGGCTGGGGGTGACCTCGGCGTCCGAGGCGCTGGCCCTGCGGGACGCGGGCATCACCGCGCCCACCTTGAGCTGGCTGCACCGACCGGACGACGACTTCGACACGTTGATCGACGCGGGTGTCGACGTCGGCGTCTCGACGATCACCCACCTGCACGCCGTGGCCGACGCGGCAGTGCGCCTCGGCGTGCCCGCGACGGTGCAGCTCAAGGCCGACACCGGCCTGACCCGCAACGGCGCCGGCCGCGACGACTGGCCCGACCTGGTCACCTGGGCCCGCAAGTACGAGGCGGAGGGTGCCGTCCGGGTGCGCGGCGTGTGGTCGCACCTGGCCGACGCGGACGTGCCCGGCACCCCCGGGCTGGCCCGTCAGGTGCGGACGTTCACCGAGGCGCTGCACATCGCCCGCGGCGCCGGCCTCGATCCCGACCTCGTGCACCTGGCCAACTCGGCGGCGGCGCTGTCGGCGCCCCGGACCCGCTTCGACCTCTGCCGGATCGGGCTGGCCCTCTATGGCGTCGACCCGTTCGGCGCGCTCGGCCCCGGCGCGTTCGGGCTGCGGGCGGCCCTGACGCTGCGGACGACAGTGGTCAACGTGAAGCGGGTGGCCGCCGGCACGGGTGTCTCCTACGGGCCGGAGCACGTGACCTCCGCGCCGACGACGCTGGCGCTGCTGCCACTCGGTTACGCCGACGGGCTGCCCCGGGCCACCGAGGGCCGCGCCGAGGTGTGGCTCGGCGGCCGGCGCTGCCCGATCGTCGGGCGCATCGCCATGGACCAGTGCGTGGTCGACGCCGGTGACCTGCCGGTGACCATCGGCGATCCGGTCGTCGTGCTCGGCCCCGCCGGCGACGACGCCACCCCGCCGACCGCCACCGAGTGGGCGCGCTGGGCCGGCACCAACCCAAACGAGATCTTGACCGGCATCGGGGCCCGGGTGGGCCGCGATCATCTCCACGAAAGGGCGGACGTCGCATGACAACGCGACTGGCAGTGCTGTACGGCGGACAGAGCGGCGAGCACGAGGTGTCGCGGCGCTCGGGAGAGAGCATTCTGGCCGGGCTGGACCACGAGCGGTACCAGGTCACCGAGGTGCTCATCGACACCGACGGCGGGTGGCACGTCGACGGCCGTCCCACTCCCCTGCCGCAGGCGCTTCGGGTGCTGCGCGCCCAGGACGTGGTGTTCCCGGCCCTGCACGGTCCGTACGGCGAGGACGGAACCGTCGCGTCGCTGCTGGAATGGCTCGGCGTGCCGTACGTCGGCAACGGTGTCTTCGCCAGCGCGGCGGGCATGGACAAGGGCGTCACCAAGCGGCTCCTCGCCGCGGACGGCCTGCGGGTGAGCCCGGGTGTGACCCTGCGACCCGGGGAGCACCTGTCGCCGGCCGAGCGGCAGCGACTGGACCTGCCGGTCTTCGTCAAGCCGGCGCGGGCCGGCTCCAGCCTGGGCGTGGTCCGGGTGACGGACTGGGCGGCGCTGCCCGCCGCAGTCGAGCAGGCCCGCGAGGTCGATCCGAAGGTGCTCGTCGAGCAGGGGGCGCGCGGACGGGAGATCGACGTCGCCGTCCTGCAGTACCCCGACGGCCGGGTGCAGGCCGGGCCGCCCCTGGAGATCCGGGTGAACGGCGCGGGCTTCTTCGACTACGACGCGAAGTACGACGGCGGGGCCGTCTTTGAGATCCCCGCCCCGCTCGATCCGGCCACCACCGAGGTGCTCCAGGACCGGGCGATCCGCGCCTTCCACGCCCTCGACTGCCGAGGCCTGCTGCGGGTCGACTTCTTCCTCTCCGGCGAGGGCGCGGAGCCCATCGTGAACGAGGTCAACACCTTCCCGGGATTCACCGCCGCGTCGCAGTTCCCGCAGATCTGGCAGCGGGCCGGGATCGAGTTTCCCGCCCTGCTCGACATCCTGATCTCCGGCGCGCTCGTCGACAGTCCTCGGGTCGCCTCGTTCGGGCTGCCCCGGCCGGCACGGGCTGTCGATCTGGTGTGAGCGGCGTTCGCCCCGGTCACTCGAGCCAGCAGGGCCACGCTGGCCGGGTGCCGTCCGGCCCGACGAGGGTGACCGGGGTGGCACCGTTTCCCGACATGGAGAACACCACGGTGCAGATGATCTGGTTGGCCGCGACTGTCGACAGCGGCAGCACGGCACCCGACATCGTCACCGTGATGCCGGGCTCGTCGACGCTCGGCGCCACCTTGGCCGGCGCGGCGTCGGATGGCACCTCGCTGCTGAGCCCCGCCTCCCGCTCGGTCGGGGTGGGACCGGCCGCGAGCAGCGCGAGCGCGTCGGCCGGCGACGACGGACCGGGGCCGGGTTTCGTCGCGCGCAGGACGAGCGCCAGCTCGCCGTGCGAGATGAGGTAGAGACCCGCGCCCGCGGACGGCCCGCTCACCGCGGCGCGGCCGGTGATGACGTCGCTGGGCCGGACTCCGCAGCCGGCCGTGAGCAGGGTGAGCAGAAGCCCGACCGCGAGCAGCGTCCGCGTCACGCGTCGGCGCGGCGCCGTACGTGTCCGCCACGCGCCGATCACCGTACGCCTCCGGCGTCCACGGTCTCCGACGCCACCCGGGGCAGGCGCAGCGTGAACACCGCTCCGCAGTCGGGGGTGTTGCCCGCCACCAGACTTCCCGGCTGACCGGCGTGCCGGTGCAGTCGCGCGTTCTCCCACGCGATGGCGAGGCCCAGGCCGCTGCCCTCGGAGCGGGTCCGCGCGGTGTCGGCCTTGTAGAAGCGGTCGAAGACGTGCGGCAGCACCTCCGGGTCCAGCCCCGGCCCGTGGTCGGCGACCTCGATGGTGATCCAGTCCGGTTCGGCGCGCAGGCGTACGGACACCGGCTCGTGGCCGTGCCGGAAGGCGTTGCCGACCAGGTTGGCGACTATGACGTCCAGCCGGCGGGGATCGAGCCGGGCGATGACACCGGACGGCAGATCCGCCTCCACCCGATCGGCCCACCGGCGCAGCCGCAGGGTCGCGTTGACCGCCGCCGCGACGTCGACGTCGTCGAGGGCGAGCCGGGCGGTGCCGGAGTCGAACCTGCTGACCTCGATGAGGTCGTTGACCAGCTGGGTGAGGTTCTGGGTCTCCTGACTGACGAGCCGGGCGGCCTGGCCGGCGTCCCCCGGCAGCCGGTCCGCCTCCTCGTCCAGCACGTCGGTGACCGCCGTCATCGCGGCCAGGGGCGTACGGAGTTCGTGCGACACGTCGGCCACGAAGCGCCGCGCGTCGGCCTCCATCCGCCGCAGCTCCCCGACCTGACGCTCCAGGGTCCCAGCGGTGTCGTTGAAGGTGCGGGCCACGTCGGCCAGTTCGTCGACACCCCGAACGGTCAACCGGGTGGACAGGTCGCCCTCGCCGAGCCGGCGTGCCGCGCGGCCCAGCTCCCGTACCGGCCGCAACACGCCCCGCGCGGCCAGCAGGGCCAGCAGGACGGCGAGGATCAGGGAGAGACCGCCAGTCACCCACGCCAGCATGGCGAGCCGGTCGATGCTCTGCTGTTCGGAGTCGAGGCTGCGCACCGAGTAGACCTCCACGCCCGACGGCACGGACGTTCCGTCGGACCTGTCGAACCTGAGCTGCGTGCCGATGAGCAGCAGGTGCTTGCCGTGGCGATCGACGCGCTGCCAGGCGATGCGACCGCCCGCCACCTCCTGCCGCAGCTCCGGGGTGAGCACGTCGGACTCGTCGACGACGCTCTGCGCCCACAGATCCCCGTAGCGGACCACGGCGTCCCCCTCCCGGTCGGAGAGGCGCTGGGCCAGCATGTCGAGTTCCTCCTGGTTCGGCGGCAGACCGACGATCGGATACACCTTCGACAGCTCGTCGGTCAGCGACGCCACAGCCGCGTCCTGCGCCTGCTGGAGGATGACCGTCCGGGCCTGGAAGTAGCTTCCGCTGGCCACCACCGCCGTGGTGGTCACGCCCAGCAGGGCGAAGGCCAGGAGCAGGCGGACGCGCAGGCCCAGTGCCATGGCCCAGGCCCAGTGCCAGGGGGTCACAGCGGCCCGAACCGGTATCCGAAGCCACGTACCGTCTGGATGTAGACCGGCGCCGACGGCTCGTCCTCGATCTTGGCGCGCAGCCGCTGGACGCAGGCGTCCACCAGCCGTGAGTCGCCGAGGTACCCGTGCTCCCACACGGCCTCCAGCAGTTGCTGGCGGCTGAGCACCTGGCCTGGCGTGTGCGAGAGTTCGAGCAGCAGCCGCAGCTCCGTCGGGGCCAGGCTGACCGGCGCCCCGTCCTTGCTGACCACCAGCGCGGCCCGGTCGATGGTCAGGGCGCCGTGCTGGTGCAGCCCGGGCCGCTCGGGGCCGGGGCGCCGCGAGTCGCCGCCGGTGCGTCGCAGCACCGCCCGGATGCGCGCTTCGAGCACCCGGGCCTGCACCGGCTTGACCACGTAGTCGTCGGCGCCTGCCTCCAGGCCGGCAACCACGTCCATGTCGTCGTTGCGGGCGGTGAGCATGATGATGGGCAGGTCGCCCTGCTGCCGGATCCGGCGGCAAACCTCGAACCCGTCCATACCGGGCAGCATGAGATCGAGGACCACCACGTCGGACGCCGCCGTCTGCAGTCGTTCCAAGCCTTGTTCGCCGGTCGCCACGGCGACGACCGAGTGGCCCTGCCGGGTGAGCGCCAGCTGCAGTCCGTCGCGGACCGTCTGGTGATCTTCGATCAGCAGGACCTGTGGCATGCCGTCCAGTATCCCATCATGAGATTTATTCGCCTTTGGTCGATGTCTCGCGGGTCGGGTATCGACCCGTCAGCGCCCTGCCGTCCTGCTGTCCGTCGCCAGCAGGCGCTCCATGGACCCCGGGTGGGCCGCCTCCCGCTGCGGCCGATCCACCGGCCCTGTGAACTCCACCGACGCCACCAGGAAGACCGCCACGCCCACCGCCAGCGCCGTCAGCACGGCCGCCGCCGAAATGGCCACGAGCGGCCCCCACGGCAGTCCGGCGGCCGGACCGGGCAGCAGCACCCGAACCACCCAGCCGAGCACGATCAACCCCACCGCCGCCTCGGCGAACGCGCGCCAGGCGCGACCGGCGACCGGCATGGCACCTGGGCGCGGCGCGTCGCCGCCACGTCGGAGCGTCAGCGCCGCCGCGGCCAGGCAGAACAGCGCCGCACTCAGCAGGACGCCACCGAGCACGTCACTGAACCGGTGCCAGCCCGCGATCATCGTGGCCGCGCCGATCACCGAGACAGCCGCCGCGCCCGGCACGACCGACCACCGTCGGGCCCAGCCCGGCAGGACCAGCAGGTAGGCCAGCACCAGAGCCGTCGCGACCGCGACGTGGCCACTGGGAAAACTGTTGTGGGTGGTCGAGCCCTCGATCGCGAAGTCCGGACGGGGCAGTGCCGACTTCACCGCACCGGCCGTCACGACCGCGCACAGCACCAGGCCCACACCCGTGAGGCCGGCCAGCAGTCGACGACCGAGCAGACCCACCACCAGCACCCCGCCGAGCAGGGCGGCGAGCGTCGAGGGCCGGCCGAAGTGCCGCAGGACGACAGTCGCCGGCCCGAACAGATCGCCGGGCTGCTCGTATCCGCCACCCCGTTCGGCACGCGGCAGGAGCAGCCCGTCGATCAACTGACCCCGGTCGGTCCACACGAACAACAGGCCGGTGAGGCCCAGGGCGAACAGGAAACAGACAGCCGCTGCGAGCAGCCGCAGGCCCGGCGCAACGGCGGCGCCGCCGGACGGCAGCGCCCGCGCGGGTCGAGGCGAGGACCGACTGACGGGGTACGACGATCCGTGAGGCATGTCGACCATGTTCGGCCGGCCAGGTCCGGACGCCGTCCGTGGATTGTCTTCGTTCTGTCACAACCGCCGGTCACCACCGGAGAAAACCGGGCGATCCCGCTTCCCGAACCCCCGCCGACCCTTCGTTGTCGCCAAGCCGTCCGCACGGCCGTGACGTCGACAGTCATTCACATGCTTACATGCAACTATGTTTTACCCAGCCGAGACGAGCCACCACTAGGGTCAGGACGCCGATCGATGGTCGTCCTCGGCGGTGCGAAAACCATCCGGAGTGATTGTGGGGAACCGGAAGGGGTTGGGCAATGCAGGGAATTCCGGTCGCCTCGCTGGTCATCGGCATCGCGTCCTCGCCGGCTGAGCGCCGGCAGTTGGCCCGCCTGCTCGGCGGGACCGACGCCTTCCTGATCGTCTCGAACGTGGACCAGGCGCGGGAGTTCCTCGGGGTGGTCGAGATGCCCCCCGTCGCACCTCCTCCCGCCCAGACCGTGCTCGCGGAGGTGGCGCCGAGCCCGCAGCCGCCGCCGGATCTGAGCGTCGACTCCGACCGCCGGGTGCTGCGCTGGCGCGACCAGGAGATCGACCTGACCCGACTGGAGCACGACGTGCTGCTCTGCCTGGTCGACGCTCCCGGGCAGGTCTGGACCTACGAGCGACTGCACCTTGAGGTCTGGGGCAACCGGCACCTCGGCCGCGGGTCCGACATGCACTCCGTGGTTCGTCGGGTGCGTCGCAAGCTGGCCCGGCTCGACGCCGCCACCACCATCCACGCGGTCCGCGGCGTCGGCTTCCGGCTCGCGCCCGTCTGAGCGCGCGCCCCGCCGTCGCGAAGGCCGGTCCGGCCCGCCTGGTCGAGGACCAGGCGGGCCGGATGGTGCGCTACCGCTTACCGCAGGGTGTCAGCACCGGATGGGTGCCAACGCGAAGTTCTCCACCGCGGGAGTGGTGGTGTCGATCCTCGTCTGACGGGTCTGGGGCTTCCAGCCGTCCTTGGCGACGATCATCGTGAGCGGGTTGTTCCGGCGGTCCACCCAGTAGGCGTACTTGCCGGCGCTGTCGGTCGCGAACGTCCACGACATCGCCCACGAGTCCACCTGGACCACCGCGCCGGCGATCGGCGAGGTCGCGCCCTGGCAACTGGTCCCGGTCACCGTGCCCATCAGCTTGCCCCAGGTCTTCGGGGGCGTCGCCGTCATGGTCACCGCCACCGGCGCCACCGAGTACGGCGTGTTCTCCTTGATCGTGACCGCACCCGAGTAGGTGCCCGGCTGGTCCACGTTCGCCGTCATCCCGACGGTGACAGTGACCTTCTCCCCCGGCGCGAGGGTGACAGTCGACTTGTCGATCGTCATCCAGCTGACGTCGGCCGCCGCCTCGACACACCCCTCGAAGCCCGGCAGCACCTCACTGTCCGGTGCCGCGTTGAAGCTGCCCGACGAGCCACCGATCTTGTAGAAGCCACACGCCGCGCCACCCCGGTACCGGGCGGTGTTGGCGTTCGGCAGGTTCGACCACGAGCTGGTGGCCGGGTCGTAGGCGAAGCCGGCGTTGCTGATGGCGCCGCCCTGCGAACCACCCACGACGAGGAGCTTGCCGCTGGCCACCGCGTACGAGCTGGCCCAGTTGTCCGTCGGCGCGTCGGCGATGGCGGTCCACGTGTTGGCACCCGGGTCGTAGGCGTAGCTGGCCTTCTGCGCCGCGGTGCCGTCGTTGCCACCGGTGCAGTAGAGAACACCGTCGATCCCGCCGCAGGAGGCGAAGGCCACCGACTTCGGGTAGTTCGCCAGCGTCTCCCAGGCGTCGGTGCCCGGGTCGTAGCGGACCACGGTGTTCGACATCGGCACACATTCCGCGGTGGTGCAGCCGCCGACGGCGTAGAGCTTGCCGCCGACGACGGCCTGCCCGGCCGCGGAACGCGGCGCCGGGTTGTCGGCCAGTTCGGTCCAGCTGTTGGCCCCCGGGTCGTACGACCAGGTGGCGGCGTCGGGGCCCTCGGCGCCCCAGCCACCCGTTGCGATGATCTTCCCGCCGACCACGCCAACGGTCAGCGCGTTACGGGCGCCCGGCAGGTCGGCCGCCGCCGTCCAGGTCTGCGCGACCGGGTCGTAGGCGTAGGTCTTCGCGGTGGAGGCGCTTCCGTCGCCACCGCCGATCGAGTACACCTTGCCGTCCAGGGTGACGACCCGGTTGTCCATGATGTTGGTCGGGAAGTCGGTGATGTCCGTCCACGGGGCGGCCTGCGGGCCGGCCGCGGCGGTGGTCGCCGACGTCGCCTTGCCGGACGCCCTGGCCGCGAACGACGTCGGGACGCTCAGCCGCTGCTCCGGTGCGCCGGCCGCGCCGAGCACCTGCTGCCGGGTCACCCGGGAACCGTCCGCCCGCAGCAGCTCGAAGCCGTTGTCCCGCTCGCCGAAGCCGACCTCGACCGGTGCTCCGCCGGTGTTGGTCACGGTGAACGTCCTGGTGGCCTTGCCGCTGGGCATCTGGACCGTCGCGCTCAACTGGGTGGGTGTCACCGACAACCGGCCGGCCGCGAGGACGAAGTTCGCGGCGGTGGCCCAGTCGGGTTCGACGTCGACCTGCTTGCTCTGGCTGACGTAGTTGCCGGCCGTCGCGGTGAACTTGTGGGTGCCGGTCAGCGTCGAGTAGATCCAGTAGAACCCGTCGGGCAGTCCCGGGTCGTCCGGGGTCGCCACGGTGACCGCCTTCTCGGCGGGCCGGTCGTTGCTGGTGACGGTGGCGCCGTTGACGTAGCTGTTGTCGTTCTTGTCGCGGACGTTGCCCACGACCAGACCGCCGTCGACCGGCACGCAGGTGACCTGACTGCCGATGAGAACGTTGTCGACCTCCCACCACCACTCGTACGAGGCGTCGTAGTAGTGGAACCGCACCTGGACCTGCGCCTTGCCGGCCGCCTGCGGAATCGGGATCTCGGTGAGCTTCGGGCCCCGGACGTCGGTCTCCTGTCGGAGCACGTTCGTCCAGGTCGCGCCATTGTCAATGCTCAGGTCGACGTCTGCGGTGTCGTCGTTGAGCTGGTTGAAGTCCTGGTTGAACCGGATGACCGGGGCCGTGACGCCGGTCAGGTCGACCACCGGGCTGACCAGGGAGGTGTCCTGGCTGGTGCCCGCGCCGTAGTCGTCGCTGTCGATCATCGCGAAGTTGCCGGTGCCACCGGTCAGGTTGCCCCGACCGCCGTCGTCGGTGAACTTCCAGACCTGACCGCTGCCCGCGTTGTCCACCACCGTCCAACCGGCCGGGGTGGTCGTCGCGTCGAAGGTCTCGTACTCGCCGTCGGAGCCGAACGTGTAGCCGGGCGCCGTCGTGCACCTGGTGGTGTCCACCGGCACCGCGACGTTGGCGGTCACGTTCCGCGTCCCGACCACGACCTCCTTGGTGACCCTCTGGTAGCCCGGGTACTGCACCTCGTACGTCAGGGTGTACGTCTGCCCGGCCGGCAGCGTGATGCTGTATCGGCCGTTCGAGGGCGTCGTGTAGTCGTACACGCCGGACGGGCCGCTCACGGTCACCTTCGCGTACAACGGCCAGCCGTGGCCGGAGCCGTCGGTGACCGAGCCGGTGACGTTGACGCGCGGCACCGCCGTCAGGGCGACGTCGAGCGTCGTGGTCGCGCGGTTGGCGACAGTCGCGGACTTCGTGGTGCTGCCGTAGCCGAACGCCGACACGACGACCTGGTAGTCGCCGGTCGGGACCTGGGTCGAGTAGGTGCCGTCGGCGCCGGTGGTGATCTCACGCGACGCCGGACCGGTGAGGGTCACTGTCGCGCCGGCGATCGGTGCGCCGGTGGCCGCGTCGGTGACCGTGCCGGCCAGGGTGCCGACGTCGCCGGTCGGGGCGGCGTTGAGCAGCGCGAGGGCGTCCAGCCGGCCCTCACCCCAGACGTTGTTGTCCGCGGCGGTACCGCCGCACTGGTCGTCGGCCTTGTCGACAGCGGTGCCGTTGAGCAGCGCGCGGGTTCCGTCGACGTCACCGATCAGCGACGGCGCGGCCGAGTACAGCAGGGCGATCGCGCCCACCAGGTGCGGGGCGGCCATCGACGTGCCGCTGGCGGCGGCGTACCCGTTGCCGGGAACGCTCGACCGGACGTTCACGCCGGGCGCGGAGATGTTGGGCTTGATCTCGCCGTTCTGCCCGACGCCGCGCGCCGAGAAGCTCGCGATGGTGTTGTTGACGTCGTACGCGCCGGCTGAGTAGTTGCTGGCGAGGCTTCCCGGTGAGCCGCTGGTCTGGCACGCCGGCCCGCTGTTGCCGTTGGAGAAGACCCCGAAGATGCCGGACGCGGCCCAGGCCAGCGTCACGTCCTCCATGAAGGGCTCGTTCGACGGGTTCCGGGTGCCCCAGGAGTTGTTGATGATGTTCGGCCGCTTGCTGGCGTCCGGGTTCTGACCGCGCAGGTCGGTCGGTTCGAGCATCCACTGGCCGGATTCGATCAGCGCCGCGTCGGTCGGGCAGCAGCCGTTCGCGGCGATCCACTTGACGCCGGGCGCGACACCGATCTGGTTCGCGCCGGCGGAGCCGGCCATGGTGCCCATGGTGTGCGTACCGTGGCCGTCGTCGTCGCAGGGCGCGTCGGCGCACGTCCCGGCGGCGTTGAACCAGTTGTAGTTGTGGTCGAACGTGCCGTCGCCGTTGTTGCCGCGGTAGGAGTTCACCAACGCCGGGTGGTCGTACTGCACGCCGCTGTCGATGCTGGCGATGGTGACGCCCTCGCCGGTGACGCCGTACTGGGACCAGACGTCGTCGGCGTTGATGTTGGCAACGCCCCACTCGACGGAGTTGACGGTCTTCTCGTCGGTGCCCTTGGTGAGTTCGGGCAGCTTGTAGGCGACCGGGGCGTAGAGGCCCTCGACCTCGGCGTGGGCGGCGAACTTCTGCGCCATCGCCAGGGAGCCGCTGTTCACCTTGATGGCGTTGGTGGCCCAGAAGGTCTGGTACTTCGTACCCGAGCTGTCGAGTTCGGCGCGGATCTTGCCCTGGCTCCCGGCGGCGGTCTCGCGCAGCGTCTGCGCGACTGCCGCGCCGCGCTTCGTCCAGTCCTTGATGGCACTGGCCTTGCTCAGGTCGGCCCGGTCCTTGAACCGAATCCAGAAGTCCCCTGCGGTCTTGGCCTCAAGCTGCCGGGCGAGCTCCGGGCGGATCTTGTCCCCGGCGGCGGTGCCCGCTCCCAGCGAACCGGGCGCGGCCTGCGCGCCGGAGCTGACGCTGACCAGGCATGTGGCGGCGAGGATCGTCGCCGCGCTGGCGCTGACCAGCGATTTGGCCGTGCGTCTCCATTGTGGACGTCTGAACATCGGTGCTGCCTCCCTCAGAACGACCCAGGGGTGTAGTGGGCCATGGTGAGAGTGCGCGAGATCCAGCTCGGTGGAGCCGAGCGAACGGACCCCCTCATGCCTCCCCATGCACCGCGCGGGTCACGCCGGTTGCCCGAGTGGACACTATGATCGAGAGGAAAGGACGATCAAGAACTTGCTGTGAGCAACTTGTCGCTAACGGTTGCCCTGCTGGCGGCGCGCTTGCCAATCATTGTCAGGACCATGACGACAGCTGGGCAGGGATGCCCATCGATCCCGGGCGGTGTGGTGGCCGAGGACGACGAGACGGCGGCGGACGGGTCCGACCCGACCGACGAGCCGTTTCCGTTGCTGATCGCGGTGACGCCGTCCCCTACCGAGCGCATCCGGCTCGCGGAGCGTCTCGACGGGATCGCGCCGCTGCTGCTGGTGGCCGACCTCGACGAGCTGCGCCGGCTGATCGCGGTGCCGCAGCAACGAGCCGGCCCTCTCGGCGAACCACAGTCGAGCCCGACGCCCACCGTCGAGCCCGAGCCCGCCCTGGTCATCGACTCGGCCCGGTCCACCGCCCGGTACGCGGGTCGCGAGGTCGACCTGACCCGGCTGGAGCACGACCTGCTGACCTGCCTGATCACCGAGCCGGTCCGGATCTGGAGCTACGCCGAGCTGCACCGGTCGGTCTGGCACGACGAGGGACGCGAGCGCAGAGCGGACGTGCAGTCTCTGGTGAAGCGGCTGCGCCCCAAGTTGCGGGCCCTCGGCGCCGGTGCCACGATCGAGGCCGTACGCGGTGTCGGATTGCGCCTCACCGGCCGGCACGAGCCGCGGATCGGGCGTGCCTGACGGCTGCCTGATGTGGGCAGTTCATCGCCACCGTCCCGCCGCCGGCAGAACCCGTCGACGCCGCGCCCGCCCGGACGACGGCCGTCAGATCAGCCCGGCCCGGGCCCACAACCGCCGCCCCGGCCCGCCCACCAGCCCGACGCCCGCGAGGTGGTCGTGCACCCGGGCCGCCGACCACCGCAGCGTGGCCTGCCAGTGCGGGTTGGCGCGGGCGGCGGCCCGGCCCACCGCCGGCGGGATCCCCACCGCCGCGTACGCGTCGGGGTGCACGAGACGGTTGGCGATCGAGTGTGCGGCACGACCGACCAGCAGGCGGGCGTACGCCATGCCCACCGGTCCGGCAGCCGCGACCTGGCGGGCCAGCTCGTCGCGGGCGAACCGCACGTGTCGCGCCTCCTCGACGACGTGGATGCGCGAGACCATCCGGATGAGCGGCTGCAGCGACTCGTCCACCATGATCTCGCGCTGGAACGCGTCGAGGATCTCCTCGGCGACGAGGATCGCGGCGTACATCCGGGGGCCGCTGGCGGTCGCCTTGAGGAACCGGCCGAGCAGGTGGTCGAGCGGGTCCGCCCGGTAGACGGGACAGCCCATCGCCTCGATCAGCCGACCGAACATGATCGAGTGCCGGCACTCGTCGGCGACCTCGGTCAGCGCGTACTGGGCGCGCGGGCTGGTCGGGTCGGCGTCGTAGTAGTGCCGGATCAGCATCTGCATGAGGATCGTCTCGAACCACAGACCGGCGCTGGCCGCGCTGGCCACCTCGTGCTTGGTGAGTTCGATCCGCTGCTCCTCGCTCAACCCGGACCAGAGCGGGGTGCCGTAGAGGCTGCTGCGGTGCGGCGGAAGCCAGTAGGCGCCCGGGGTGTGCGGCGCGTCCCAGTCGATCTCGACCACCGGGTCGTAGCTGGTCCGCAGCGACGACGTGAGCAGCCGTTCGGCGACCGCAGCGCCCTGGGGTTCCGCCGTCTCCATGGTTCCTCCATATTGACGTGACGACCGGTAACTGTTACGAGTAGTAGCATGCAATCGCCGCGTAAGGATGTCAATGGATCCGACCCGCCGGGCGCATCCGACGCCGACGCCCCGAGAGTGAAGGGCAACGGTCGCCGGGACCGCTGGGCAGGCCACCGCGAGCAGCGCAGACAGGCGCTCGTCGGCGCCGCCGTACAGGCCCTGCTGCGGCACGGACCCGAGGTCGACATGGACCAGGTCGCGGCCATCGCCGGCGTCAGCAAGCCGGTGCTCTACCGCTACTTCACCGACAAGTCGCAGCTCTGGATCGCGGTGAGCGAGGTGGTGGCGGCCCGGGTCGTGGACGCCATCGCGCCCGCGATCGAGCAGGTCCGAGAGGAACGCGCCCTGGTCGAGGCGACTATCGACGCGTACCTCGGCGTGATCGAGTCACAGCCCGCGCTCTACCGGTTCCTCATGAGCCAGTCCGGGCAACCCGGCATCCACCAGGTCGTCGCCGGGACCAGCCGGCAGGTGGCCGCCGGGCTGGCCCGGGTGATCGGCGACCGGCTGCGCGCGCTCGGCCTGGACGCCGGCCCGGCCGAACCCTGGGCGTACGGCCTGGTGGGGTTCGTGCAGGCGGTCGGCGACTGGTGGACCACACACGGACAGCCGCTCAGCCGCAGCGCCCTCACCGGCTACCTGACCACCCTGCTCTGGAGCGGGATCGAGGGCGTCCGGGCCAGCGCCGACCTGCCACCCGAGCTGACCCGCGCCCACGAACGGATCGTGCCGTGAGCTATCACGGTCCGGCGAGTATCGCGGGCAACGCGGTACGGGCACACCTCAGCGGACGGTGGGAACCCGTCGACGGCCGCTTCCACTGGGGTGGGCGCATCGAGCCGGACCCGACCGTGGCACGACTGCTGCGCTCCGGTCGCCGCGACGTCGAGCTGCGCATCGCCGACCGGGCCCGGCCCGCCCGACTGGCCGAGGTCGACCCGTGGGGCGGCGTACGGATCACCGGCGTGGGTGATCCGCCCTGGCCCTCGCAAGCCGGACCGGACGTCGCGTCCGAGCATCTGGAGGACTGATGGACACGGACGTTGCCATCGTCGGGGCCGGTTTTGGCGGCCTGGGCGCGGCCATCGCCCTGCAACGGGCCGGCTTCAACGACTACCTCGTCTTCGACCGGGGCGACGACGTCGGCGGCACCTGGCGGGACAACACCTACCCCGGCTGCGCCTGCGACGTCCCGTCGCACCTCTACTCCTTCTCCTTCGCCCCCAATCCCCGCTGGTCCACCACCTTCTCCAGCCAGCCGGAGATCAGGGACTACCTACGCGGCTGCGTCGACCGCTTCGGGATCGGCCCGAAGCTGCGGCTGCGCCACGAGGTGCACGAGGCACGCTGGGACGACAAGCGCCAACGCTGGCTGCTGCGCACCTCCGGCGGGGATCACACGGCCCGGGTGCTGATCTGCGCGGCCGGCCCCCTGAGCGAGCCCGCCATGCCCGATCTGCCGGGCATCGACGAGTTCGCCGGTACGGTCTTCCACTCCGCCCGCTGGCGGCACGACCACGACCTGACCGGCCGCCGTGTCGCGGTCATCGGCACCGGCGCGTCGGCGGTCCAGTTCGTGCCGCGGATCCAGCCGGCCGTCGACAGACTGACGCTGTTCCAGCGCTCCCCCGCCTGGATCATGCCGAGGCGCTCGCGCCGCATCAGCCGGGTCGAGCAGGCCGCGTTCCGCACCGTGCCCGGCGCGCAGCGGGCCGCCAGGGCCGGGCTGTACCTGCTCCGCGAGACCATGGGTCTGGGCTTCCTGCACCCGACGGTCAACCGCCTCGCCTCCCGGTTGTCCCTGCGGACGCTGCGGCGTCAGGTCACCGACCCGGCCCTGCGCGACAAGCTCACCCCCCGGTACGCCATGGGCTGCAAACGGGTCCTGATCTCGAACGACTACTGGCCGTCGCTCACCCGGCCGAACGTCGACGTGGTCACCGAGGGCATCGCCCGGGTCGTGCCGGACGGCCTGGTCACCGCCGACGGCGTGCACCACCCGGCGGACACGATCATCCTCGGCACCGGCTTCCACGTCACCGACTCCCCCGTCGTGCGGCGCATCCACGGCCGCGGCGGGTGCAGCCTGGGTACGGCCTGGACGCCCAGCATGCACGCGTACCGGGGCACGACCATCGCCGGCTTCCCCAACCTGTTCTTCCTGCTCGGCCCGAACACCGGGCTCGGGCACACCTCGGTGGTGCTGATGATCGAGGCGCAGTTGCGCCTGGTGCTCGCGGCTCTGCGCCACCTGCGGGCCACCGGCGCGCAGGCCATCGAGCCGACCACGGAGGCCCAACGACGCTGGACCGAACAGATCGACAGGAAGATGGCCGGGACCGTCTGGCAGACCGGCTGTTCGAGCTGGTATCTCGACGCCACCGGCCGCAACACCACCATCTGGCCGGGCTTCGCCACCAGCTTCCGGATGCGCCTGCGCCGGTTCCACCCCGCCGACCACCGGCTGATCACGGCCGGCCACAGCCCCAACGAACCGGAACGGGAGCACGCCGATGCGGTATGACCTGGCGGGCCGGACCATCTTCATCACCGGCGCGGCGCGCGGCATCGGCGCCGAACTGGCCCGCGCGGCCGTCGCCCGGGGCGCCCGGGTCGCGCTGGCGGGTCTGGAGGGCGAGCGGCTCCGGCAGCTCGGCGACGAGCTCGGCGCGCACTGGTACGAGTGCGACGTCACCGACCAGGCGGCGCTGGACGCCGCGGTGGCTTCCACAGTGGACCGATTCGGTGGTGTCGACGTGGTGGTGGCGAACGCCGGCATCGCCAACCTCGGCACCGTTGCCGTAGGGCCGGTCGACGCGTTGGTGCGTACCGTCGAGGTGAACCTCTGCGGCGCGATCCGCACCGTCAGCGCGGCGCTGCCGCACGTCACCGCCGCGCGGGGTCACGTCCTGATCGTCTCGTCGGCCGCGGCCTTCACGGCGATGCCCGGCATGGCTGCCTACTGCGCGTCCAAGGCGGGCGTGGAGCAGTTCGCCAACGTGCTACGCCTGGAGACGCGCTCGGCTGGCGTCACCGTCGGCACCGCGCATCCGATCTGGATCGACACCGACCTGGTCCGCGACATCCGTGCCGACCTGGCGTCGTTCAACGCCACGCTGCGCCGGCTGCCGTGGCCGCTGTCCACAGTCGTCCCTGTCGAGCAGTGCGCCGACGCACTGCTGAGCGGCATCGAACGCCGCAGACGCAAGGTGTACGTGCCACGGTCGCTGGCCTTGGTGCAGGCGCTGCGGCCGGTGGTGCTCAGCGGCCTCTCGGACGCGCTGATCACCAGGTTGGGCGGCCGCACGATGGTCGGTCAGATGGAGGACGAGGTACGCCAGCTCGGCCGGTCCTTCGGCAGGTCGTCGGTGGAGGGGCGCAGATGAGCATCCACTTCCGTCGCGCGGGCAGCGGTGAACCGCTCGTGCTCATCCACGGCATCGGTCACCGCCACCAGGCGTGGGAGCCCGTGTTCGACAGGCTCACCGCCCACCACGAGGTGATCGCCCTCGACCTGCCCGGCTTCGGGAACTCACCGGTGCCCGACACCGGGATGCCCGCCGACATGGCCGCCACCGTCGCCGCGATGCTGCCCGTCCTGACCGAGTGGGGGCTGGAGCGTCCACATGTGGCCGGTTACAGCCTCGGTGGGGCGATCGGTCTGGAGCTGGCCGCGACCGGGGCGGTCGCGTCGGCCACCGCCTTCTCCCCCGCCGGCTTCTTCACACCGGCCGAGCGGCGCCGGGCACTGGCCATCCTCAGGATGCTGCGGGCCAACTCGCGCCTGCCCACCCCGATCATGCGGGTCGCGTTGCGCTCGGCGTACCTGCGGGCGTTGTGCTTCGCGCCGCTGATGGCCCGCCCGACGTTGTTGGACGTCGACCGCGCGGTGGGCGACGCGCTCGCCCTGCGGCGAGCGGTGGGCTTCAACGCCGTGGCCCGAGCCTCCCGCGACTACCGCTTCGACTGCCTCCGGCTGGCCGACGCGGCGGTGCCGGTGACCATCGGCTGGGGCGACCATGACCGCATCTTCGCCGTCCACCAGGCCGAGCGCGCCCGGGCCGGGCTGCCGGCGGCCCGCGTGGTGACGCTTGCCGGTTGCGGGCACGTGCCGATGAGCGACGACCCGGATCTGGTCGCCACGCTCATCCTGGAGACCACCGGCGCCGTTCCCCGCACACCGGGACCGGACCCGTCGGTGGCCGCCTAGCGAGGCCGGTTGGCACGGAGCAGGAGCGCGAGCCCGCCACCAGCACTTCCGCGTTTCGGAGTTATGACGAAGTGCGAACCTGCCGCCACGTAACGTGAGAATGCAGCCGGTCAGCGGCTGACGCAGGCGTGCACCGGGCCGCCACCGGGGGCGGCACCGCTCTGTCGGCTACCGGCACGGGCAGCTCTGCCCCGCCGTCTGCCCGTTCAGTCGCAGGAGGTGCGGACCCCATGCTGTCGGTATTCAACCCTCGGCACACCGTCGCTCCCCCGGGATACAGCCGCTGGCTCATCCCGACCGCGGCTTTGGCCGTGCACGTCTGCATCGGCCAGGTCTACGCGACGAGCGTCTACAAGAACTCCCTCATCGCGCACTTCGACACCAGCCAGACGGCGATCGGGGCGATCTTCAGCATCGCCATCGTCATGCTGGGTTCGTCGGCGGCGGTGGGCGGCCGGTGGGTGGAGCGAAACGGCCCCCGCCGGGCCATGTTCGTCTCCGCCTGTTTCTGGGCCACCGGATTCCTGGTCGGCGCGATCGGCATCGCGACCCAGCAACTCTGGCTGCTTTACCTCGGCTACGGCGTCATCGGCGGCATCGGGCTGGGCATCGGCTACATCTCGCCCGTCTCCACGCTGATCAAGTGGTTCCCGGACCGGCCGGGTCTCGCCACCGGCCTCGCCATCATGGGGTTCGGCGGCGGCGCCCTGGTCGCCGGCCCGCTCGCACGCCAGCTGCTCTCGCTGTACGACTCCAACTACAACCCGGACAATCCGGGAGCCGTCGCGTCGGGCCACGCCCTCGTGGCGCTCTTCGTCACGTTCGGCCTCGGCTACTTCGTGATCATGATGTTCGGCCCGTTCAACGTCCGGGTTCCGGCACCGGACTGGCGGCCCGCCGGGTTCGATCCCGCCAGCGTCGCCAGCCGCCCCCTGGTGACACGGGCGAGCGTGTCCGCGACGAACGCGGTACGTACCCGATCGTTCTGGCTGCTGTGGATCGTGCTGTTCTGCAACGTCACGGCCGGCATCGGCATCCTGGAGCAGGCCAGCCCGATGATCCAGGACTTCTTCCGGGACAACGGCTCCACCGCGGTGTCGGTGTCGGCGGCGGCCGGCTTCGTGGGTGTCCTGTCGCTGTTCAACATGGCCGGCCGGTTCGTCTGGTCGACGACGTCCGACCTCATCGGCCGCAAGCCCATCTACATGGTCTACCTCGGCGTCGGTATGGTGCTGTACGTGCTGCTCGCCGTCGCCGGCCACGCCGCGACGGCCGTCTTCGTGCTGGTCGCCGCCGCGATCATCTCCTTCTACGGCGGCGGCTTCGCCACCATGCCCGCGTACCTGCGCGACCTGTTCGGCACCTTCCAGGTCGGCGCCATCCACGGCCGGATCCTGACCGCGTGGTCGGCCGCGGGTGTCGCCGGGCCGCTGATCGTCAACGGGATCCTCGACACGCAGGGCAAGCCCGGCACCCTCACCGCCTCGGCGTACCGGCCCGCGCTGTTCACCATGGTCGGCATCCTGGCCATCGGTTTCATCGCCAACCTGCTGGTACGTCCCGTGCCCGACCGGTTCCACGAGCCGGACCGGGGACCGACGTCGCCGGTGGCCAAGGCCACGGTCACCGAGCCGGTCGCCCTCGGCCCGCAGAGCACCCCTGCGGTGCCCGAGCACGTCGGCACCCAGACCGGTCGACTCTGGGTGTCCTGGCTGCTGGTCGCGGCGCTGCTCGGATACGGCATCGTCCAGACCGCCATCACCGCGGCGAAACTGTTCACCGGCTGACGCGTCGCGCCAGTTCAGGGCCGGAGCGCGGGGCCGTTCTTCTCGTCGAGTCTCTCCCGCTGGGGCACGACCGTGTACTTCGGATCGCGCGCGGAGACCCGGCCCGCCTCGAAGACACCGAACCGGGTGGCGACCGACGAGGCCACGAGGGCCGCGCCGGAGATCGCCGCCAGAAGCCGGCTGCGGCGGCTGACCAGTGCCGCGGCGGTGCCCACGGCGAGCAGCGCCCGCCCCGCGGTGACCAGTCGCCCGCTGCGGCCGCGCCGGTACGGCTCACCGGTCAGACCCAGCCGCTCCAGCCGCCGTCCGCCGACCAGCTCGACGGTTGCGGCGGCGAGGGCGAGTCGCCGCAGCGGGGCGGTCTGCGTGGCCGGCGCCGCGATCAGGCCGACCCCGGACGCGGCGGCGAGCGCGCTCCCGGCGAAGACGAAGGGCAGCGACGGGTAGGCGTCGTGCCAGGACGGCACGGCCGTGTCGGCGAGGAGCACCCCGGTGTACGTGGCCAGCGCCGGTGCGACAGCGGCGGCCGCCAGACCGGCGGCGTGGCCGACCGGGGGCGCCAGCCGGCGGGCGAGGCCGAGCACGCCGTGCTGTGGGATCAGCGGCGCGAGTTCGGCGACCGCCGCCACGCCGGCCAGTGGCCCGAACGCGGCGAGGATCCAGGTGCCGACGGACATGGGTGAGGTCACCTTGGCGACCCGGAGCATGTGGTGGAACCGGCTCGGCCGCCCGAGGTCGTGAATGAGCAGGTACGTGCTGGCGGTGACACCGCCGAGGGCCGTCCACCGGCCGATCGTGCGCAACTCGGGACGACCGGTCACCTGGGCGCCCGCGGCGATCAGCGAGCCGCCGGCGGCGAGGCCGCCGGTGAACAGGTAGCCCGCTATGTCGTGCTTCCAGACCGGTGGTTTGAGCACCGGCCGGCCGTAGTAGGAGCTGAAGTCGGCAGGCGGCACGGTGAGCTGTTCGCCGTCCCCGCCGCGTCTCCGCCGCCGGTGCCCGTCGAGCGGTGTCGTGTCGGTCATGGCCGCCGGCCCAGGAACGCGAGCGCCGTGACGGCAGCCATCGTGAGCGCGGCGAGGCCGGCGCGTTTCCACATCGCCGGCAGATCCCGCGTCGTCACCACCGGATCCGGCGGCAACCCGTACACCTCCGGCTCATCCAACAACAAGAAAAACGCACCATCACCACCCACGCCGTCGTTCGGATCCTCCCCGTACAACCGCGCCTCAGGCACACCCCGCTCATGCAACGTCGCCACCCGCGCCGCCGCCCGCTCCCGCAACTCCTCCAGAGGCCCGTACTGAATCGACTCCGTCGGACACGCCTGCGCACACGCCGGCGTCATCCCCGCACCCAACCGGTCGTAACAGAGCGTGCACTTCCACGCCCGACCATCACCCTTGCGCTGATCGATCACCCCGTACGGGCACGCCGAAATGCAGTACCCACACCCATTACAGATGTCCTCCTGCACCACCACCGTCCCGAACTCCGTCCGGAACAACGAACCCGTCGGACACACATCCAGACAAGCCGCATGCGTGCAGTGCTTACACACATCCGACATCATCAACCACCGAAAATCCGACCGCTGCTCCACACCGGTACCCCGCCCCGGCGGCTGCCCACCCGGCATCCCCAGAAACTCGGGCCCACCTGACATGCGGGCCGCCGCGACCGGCGAACCGGGTGGCAGGCCCGGATCCGTGCCGGTGTCGGCGCTGGTCCGCGCACCCACAGCCGCCGTCGTCGGGCTGACCGTCGGCCCGTCCGGGTAACCCTCGAACGCCGGTATCTCCGGCCCGACCGAACGCGGCTGCTCGACGAACGCGACGTGCCGCCACGAGTTCGCGGTCAACGCCCCCGTGTTGTCGTACGACATGCCCAACAGATCCAGGCCACTCTCCGGAACACCGTTCCACTCCTTGCAGGCCACCTCGCACGCCTTGCACCCGATACACACACTCGTGTCGGTGAAGAACCCCATCCGCGGCGGCGCGTCCACGTAACCGGCATCCGGCGCCGGATCGAGCGGCCCGTACAGGGCGTTGGTGTGCGGCATCGGTCAGTCCTCCCGGTCACTGCTGCTGTCGGCGACGTCGGTCGTGATCAGCGGCGGGTAGCGGTGGCTCAGGTCTCCCGACCGTCGCCGGTAGTCGACGACGAGTTCCAGCAGCCGCTGGCCCCTCGGACGCCGACCGGGCCGCACGTCGCAGGTGCCGACCTTGCTCTCCTGGATGAGGACGTTGGGGTCGAGGGTGATGCCGAACAGGTCGTTGGCCGAGTCGCCGGTGACCAGGCCCTCGTAACCGAAGTGGTACGGCAGCCACACCTGGTGGATGATCCGACCGTCCACCCGCAGCGGAGTGACCCGGTCGGTGACCAGGACCTTCGCCTCGATGGCCGCGCGGGTGCTGACCAGGTGCGCCCATCCCAGGTGCGTCAGGCCGCGGTGGGCGGCCAGTTCCGGTGACACCTCGACGAACATCTCCGGTTGCAGCTCGGCGAGGTGCGCGACGGTCCGGCTCATGCCACCGGCCGTGTGGTGCTCGGTGAGCCGGCTGACCGTGAAGACGTACGGGAAGACGTCGCTGTGCTGCTCCGGCGGGCTCGGGTTGAGGTAGTTGATCGGATGGGTGTAGACCTTGCGGGCCGGGTTGGCCTGCTGGCGGTAGAGGGGGTTGCGTACCGGCGACTCCACCGGCTCGTAGTGCGTCGGCAGCGGCCCGTCAAGCACGCCGCTGGGCGCGTAGAGCCAGCCCTTGCCGTCGCCCTGAAGGATGAACGGGTCGTCCCCCGCGATGCCCGCCACGCCTGACGAGTTCGGCTCGGGCCGGTACGAGGGCGCCTTGGTCTTCTCGAAGTCCGGCACGTCGTAGCCGGTCCACTCGGCCTTCTCCGCGTCCCACCACACGTACTTCTTGCGCTCGCTCCACGGCCTACCGTCCGGGTCGGCCGAGGCACGGTTGTAGAGGATGCGGCGGTTGGACGGCCACGCCCAGCCCCACTCGAGCGCCACCAGGGACTGCTCCGAGCCGGGCTTGCGGCGCGCGGCCTGGTTGACGCCGTCGGCGTACACGCCGGTGTAGATCCAGCAGCCGCCGGCGGTGGAACCGTCGTCAGTCATCTCCGTGTAGCTCGACAGCGGTCGACCGCTGGCCACCTCGTACCCGTTGATCTCGTAGAGCACCGACTCCGCGCTCGGCTCGGCGTGCGGACCGTGCGTGGGGTAGTCCCAGGTGAGGTGAAGCAGCGCGCGGTCGCGGGCCCGGGTCGAGCCGGCCAGCCGTTCCCTGATGATGCGGCCGAGGTGGTAGAAGAACCACAGCTCGGAGCGGGCGTCGCCCGGCGGCTCGACGGCCTTCTCGCGCCACTGCAACAACCGCTGCGTCTGGGTGAACGAGCCCTCCTTCTCCACGTGCGAGGCGGCGGGCAGGAAGAACACCTCGGTACGACACTGCTCCGGAACGATCTCACCCGTCTCGATCTCCGGGGCACGCTGCCAAAACGTGGCGCTCTCGATCATGAACAGGTCCCGGACGACAAGCCAGTCCAGGTTGGCCATGCCCAGGCGCTGCGCCCGGCCGTGGGCCGAGCCGACCGCCGGGTTCTGCCCGAGCAGGAAGTACCCCTTGATCTTCCCGTCGATCATGTTCAACACCTGCTGGTAGGTGCCGTGGTCGCCGGTCATCCGGGGCATGTGGTCGTAGCAGTAGTCGTTGTCCGCGGTCGCGGCGTCCCCCCAGTACGCCTTGAGCAGGTTCACGGCGTAGGCGCGCGCGTTGCCCCAGAAGCCCTTCTGGCCGGGGTGCCGGATGCTGTCCACCCACTCGTCGAAGGTCGGGTGGTCGGCGTGGTGCGGCATCGGCAGGTAGCCGGGCAGCAGGTTGAACAGCGTCGGAACGTCGGTGGAGCCCTGGATGCTGGCGTGGCCCCGCAGGGCCATGACGCCGCCACCCGGGCGGCCCATGTTGCCCAGCAGCAGCTGGATGATCGCCCCGGCGCGGATGTACTGCACGCCCACGCTGTGCTGCGTCCACCCCACCGAGTAGACGAGCATGCTGGTCCGGTCCCGGCCGGAGTTGGCGGTCCATGCCTGGGCCAGTTCGAGGAACTTCGCCTGCGGAATACCGCACACCCGCTCCACCATCTCCGGCGTGTAGCGGGAGAAGTGCCGCTTGAGGATCTGGTAGACGCAGCGGGGGTGTTGCAACGTCTCGTCCCGCTGGGTGTCGCCGCTCACCGGGGCGCCGTGCGACTCGTGCTCCAGCCCGGCCGCCGTCTCCCGCTGCGTCTCGGTGTCCTGGGGGGAGATGTTCTCCTCGGCGCCCTCGTACTGCCAGCTGCTCTGGTCGTAGCTGGCGTTCTCCTCGGCGAAGCCCGAGAAGAGCCCGTGCATGTCCTCGGTGTCCCGGAACTCCTCGGTCACGATGGTGGCGGCGTTGGTGTACGCCACGACGTACTCGCGGAAGTCCAGCTCGTTGTCGAGGATGTAGTGGATCACGCCGCCGAGCAGTGCGATGTCCGTGCCGGCCCGGATCGGCAGGTACGCGTCCGCCACCGCGCTGGTCCGGGTGAACCGCGGGTCGACGTGGAAGACCTTCGCCCCGCGACGCTTGGCCTCCATCACCCACTGGAAACCCACCGGGTGCGCCTCGGCCATGTTCGAACCTTGGATGACGATCATGTCGGAGTTCGACAGGTCCTGCTGGAACTGGGTGGCGCCGCCGCGACCGAAGCTGGTCCCCAGACCGGGGACGGTGGCGGAGTGTCAAATACGGGCCTGGTTCTCGATCTGGAGCGCCCCCATCGCGGTGAACAACTTCTTGATGAGGTAGTTCTCCTCGTTGTCCAGCGTCGCCCCGCCCAGACTGGAGATCCCCAACGTCCGGTTGAGCGGCCGGCCCTCGTCGTCACGGTCTTCCCAGGTCTCGTCCCGGGCAGCCAGGACCCGGTCGGCGATCATGTTCATCGCCGTGTCGAGGTCGAGGTCCTCCCACTCGGTGCCGTACGGCCGCCGGTAGCGGACCGTCGTCTGCCGCAGCGGACTGGTCACCAGGCTCTTGCTCGCCGAACCCTTCGGACAGAGCCGGCCCCGCGAGATCGGGCTGTCCGGATCGCCCTCGATCTGCGTGACCTGCCCGTCCTTGACGAACACCCGCTGGCCACAACCCACCGCACAGTACGGGCACACCGAACGGGCCACGCTGTCGGCGGTGTCGGTGCGGGCGGTCAGCGACAGTGACTGGGCGGACTTGGCCGCCGCGCCCCGCCCGAGCGGGTCGGTGCCGGTGAGCTGGCGGTAGAGGGGCCAGCTCTCGACCCAGCGGCGCACCCCCATCGCTGCACCTTCCCGACGAAAGCTACTAAATGTGAACAGTCCGACAGTAGTTGAGGTGCCGGCCCGGCCGCAGCGGGATCAGCAGAGCGATGCCTCCCCCGGCCAATTCGCACTGGCCGGGGGAGGCATGGTGTAGAAGGGTCGCGATCAGCTCGACGGACGCTGGACCACCAGGCGGTCACCGAAGGTGCGGTAGCGGTGCAGCTCCCAGAACAGCCAGCCGATGCTGACGATCGCCAGCACGACGAAGACCAGCCAACCGGAGAACGTGTCCCAGAGGGTGTGCAGGACGACGACACCTCCGAAGGTGCCGAGGAACCCGAACAGCCGGCCGACGCTCGGGCTGGCCAGCAGCGCCCACAGCGCTCCGGCGGTGAGCCCGGTCCACGCGGTGTGCCCGGCGGGCGCGGTCAGACCACGGATGAACAGGGTCTGCTCCACCGCACCGATGTTGCCCTGCGAACTCAGCAGCGCGGTGAAGGCGTACCCCATCGTCTCCAGCGCGGCGAAACCCATGCCGGCGGCCACACCGATGACCAGACCGTCGGACGGCAGGCGACGACGGTGCTGCGCCAGCGCCGTGAACAGCAGCACCACGGGGACGATCAGCTTCGCCGACTCCTCGATCAGCGCCACGAACAGCATGGGCAGGGCACCGAGGCCGCGCAGGGTGTCGTACTCCAGGGTGCCGGCGACCACCGTACCGATCACCCCGCCGAAGAACGCCGAGGTCACCAGCACCGACGCCGGCACCTGCCAGCGCCCGGTACGGGCCTGGGCGAACGTGAGGAACGTCAGCGGCGCCACTGTCGCGCCGAGCAGGATCAGTGCCGGCACGAAGTTCGGGTTCTGGGTGCGGACGAGGGTCCGCAGCACCGCGAGATACAGGATCAGCCCGACGACGAGCACTCCGACCCACGCCCACCGGCGGGAACGATCACCCATACGGGGAGTCTCGCGGATTCGGGTTCCGAAGACCAGCCTGGGCGCCGAGATCCTCCGACTCCGCCGGCCAGCGTGGCAGGGTCTCCCGCATGGCCATCTACGACGTCGCCCTCGTACTGCTCGTCGACCCTTGTGGGGCGGTGCTGATGCAGCATCGCGACGACCACGCGCCCATCTCGCCGAACCAGTGGAGCCTTCCCGGCGGCCACATTGAGCCCGGCGAGTCGCCCGAGCAGGCCGCCCGCCGCGAGTTGCTGGAGGAGACCGGCCTGAGCGCCGGTGAGCTGCACCTGCTGTGGAGCGGTCCGCGCCCGTACGAGGCGGGCTTCGAGCACACGGTGACGGTGCATGTCTTCCGTGGCACCACCACCGCGCGACAGGAGGACGTCGTGCTCGGCGAGGGCCAGGCCATGGTGTTCGTCCCGCGCGAGGAGGTGTTCGACCGGGAACTGGCGGCCTCGTCCGCGCTGGTCCTGTCCATGATCTGAGGTCCCGGCTCCTCGGCGGTTCGGCCGCCCGGAGTCCCCGACGGCGGACACGTAATGGGGTTGTCCGCGTGGCAGGGCGGCCCTACTGTCGTGGGGCACCTCCCGGTGCGCAGGCAACGGCTACTTCCGCATCCAATCGGGGAGACGGGGGTTCGAATCCCACCGCCACTTCGGGTGGCGTCGACCAGCGGCCTAGGTCACCTTGGCCCGCGAGGGCCGGTCGCCGTCGCCGCTTCGATCTCGGGAGGTGCGCTCTCGCCGCACGCCCGGTGCGACGGATACGGCTACTTCTGGTAAAGGTCCGGCAAGGGCCTGCGGTTCGAGCCCGCGAACGCCGTGTCCACTTTTGATCTCGGGCGTGCGGCGCGACCACACCGCCTCCGATCACAAGATCGCAAAAGTTGTTGCCCGTCCGCGACAGCTGCCGCTACGGTCGTGACCGCACTTCCCGGTGCGTGGGCGACGGCTACATCTGGAGGGGTTCCGGCCCCGGTGAAGGACATCCGTCGCCAACCTCGATCTCGGGAAAGCGCGACCACACGCACACCCGGTGCGCAGGCAACGGTTACTTCCCGGCTCCGCAGATGGGGGTTCGAATCCCCCCGACGCCTTCGGGTGGGTGGTTCAACGGACAGAACGGCGGACTAGTCCGTGGCCGACTCTGATCTCGGGTGTGCGCTGTGGTGGCGTCTTCTCGGCCGACTGACGTGGGGGACGTCATGGCCAAGTTCAACCTCAAGCTGCGCACGGGCCGGCATCGGCCGGCGACCGGCGAGGGCGCACCCGGTTTCGTCCGTGAGCCGCGCCTCGAACTGTTCCTGCTCGGTGTCTCGAACATGGTGGGCGAGGCCAGCTTCTACGAGCGCGCCACCGACCGCGACGGCCGCTTCCGGGACCTGGTCGCCACCGTCGCCGTCACTGATCCCGACTGGTTCGCGCGCTTCGTACCGTGGCTCCGCACCGGAGCGATGATGCGCTCAGCCTCAGTGGTGGCGGCCCTTGAGGGTGCCCGCGCCCAGGTGGCGGCGGGAATCCCGGGTTCGCGCGCCGTGGTGGATGCGGCGTTGCAGCGTGCGGACGAGCCGGGCGAGGCCCTCGCGTACTGGTTGGCTCGTCATGGCCGGGCACTGCCCAAGCCGGTGAAGCGAGGCATCGCCGACGCGGCGGTCCGGCTCTACACCGAGCGGAGTCTGCTCAAGTACGACTCCGTCGCCAGCCAGGTCCGCTTTGGTGACGTCATCGAGCTGACCCACCCCACCGCCCGGGACGAGCGGCAGGGCGACCTGTTCCGGCACGCGCTGGATCGGCGGCACCGGCGGGACAACCCGCTCCCCCCGTCCCTGCAGATGCTCAGGGCGCGGGAAACGCTCATGGCGATGCCTGTCGAGCAGCGCCGGGAATTCACCGATCCGGCGATGCTTGACGCTGCCGCCATGACGTGGGAGGCGCTGGCCGGCTGGCGACAGAGCGCGATGGACGCGGTGGCATGGGAGTCGGTCATCCCGACGATGGGCTACCTGGCGCTGCTGCGTAACCTGCGCAACTTCGACCGGGCCGGGGTCAGTGACACCGTCGCGGAGACCGTGGCCGCCACGCTCGCCGACCCCGCGCAGGTGGCGAGGTCGCGAGTGCTGCCGATGCGCTTCCTGTCGGCGTACAACGCCGCGCCGAGCCTGCGCTGGTCGTACCCGCTGGAGAGGGCGTTGCAGCACGCCCTGGCGAACGTGCCCGCCCTGGACGGGCGGACGCTGATCCTCATCGACACGTCCGGCTCGATGCAGAACCCGTTCAGCAAGGACGGCACGCTGCTCTGCTGGGACGCCGCAGCGGTGTTCGGTCTCGCGCTGGCGGCCCGCGCACAGTCGGCCACCGTGGTGTCATTCTCCGACGACCGCCTGGTGTTTCCCGAGGTGGCGGGCGAGTCGGTCCTCGCGGCGGTGCGGCGGTTCAGAGAGGGCGGTTACTTCCTCGGCAGGGGAACCGACACCGAGAAGGCGGTCCGCGAGCACTACGACCGGCACGACCGTCTGATCATCCTCACCGACGAGCAGGCCCAGTGGCACGGTTCGACGAATGTCGTAGCGGCGGTACCGGCGGAGGTGCCCGTCTACACCTGGAACCTGGCCGGATACCGGATCGGGCACACGCCGACCAGCACGAACCGGCACACCTTCGGCGGGCTGTCCGACGCCGCGTTCGCGATGATCCCGCTGATCGAGGCCGGGTCCGACGACCGCTGGCCCTTCTGAACCGAGGGCTGCGGGGCTGCCTGCCCGGAGACCCCCAGCTCGGCACACCCGTGTTCACCGTCGCTGGGCCCGTTCCACCCAGGCCGGTCACCGGTAGCCGTCCGACAGCCCTCACGACACTCGGGGCAAGCGCCGCTGCTCTCGGTGTCCTGCTGGTTGCCGGGCTCGCCCTGGTACGCCGACGCACCCGCCGCGAGTCCTGACACTGCCGACGGACGCGCAGGACGGAGATCGCCCGCTCAGACGGCGTGCACCAGCCGGAAGCGCTGGGCCACCACCGACGTGTCGTCGTCGACGGTGAAGTCGGGGTCGCCCAGCTCGGCGCGTACCTCGGCGCTGTGCCAGAACGCCTCGTGCCCGGCCCTCCACTGCGCCACCGACTCGTCCCCCTCGCCCTCGTCGAGGGCGTGCTGCAGATCGACGTCGCCGAGTCGGACGACCCGCACGTCGGTCAGTTCGATCACGGCGACCCGCTGGCCCGCGGAGTTCACCACGGCGGACTGCTGGCCGACCTCGGGCAGTGGCTCGTTCGCTCGCTCGTAGCCGACCAGCAGGGCGGACGTGGAGGTTTTCGCTCCGGAGAGGATCGCCGCCACGAGCCGGTCCCGCAGGGGACCCGGAAACGCGAACTCGGCAGGTGGAAGATCGTCGAGTTCCATGAGCGGAGCATACCCACGGACACTGAACATCAGGCCTCCTGAGGCCGCCACCACGGTTCGAGCAGAGCCGGGTCGGCGACGAAGCCCCTGACCTGCGCGCGCTCCGGCTCGGTCAACGTGAGCGCGCGCAGTTGGGCACCCCATTCGGGCACCCGGTCGGTCTTGCCCAGCGCGACCGACAGTTCGATCAGCCCGGCGAGCGCCGTCGCCTGCTCGACCGTCGGAGCGTCCTCGGCCCGCCGACGCATCCCCGAGTCCAGCGCCCGGTAGGCGGCCCGGTCGTCCATCTTGAACTCGCGCAGGATCCGCGCGTTGTCGAGCACCCGGGCCAGCCCCTCAAGCTCGGACGACCCGCCGTACTCCAGATCCTGCGGCTCGTCGCGCTGGATGAAGACGACCGTGTTGCCCGACGGGTCGACGACGCTGAACCGCGACGCCCCGGCACGGTAGCGGGTGATCCGGGGCAGTCCCTTGGCCAGCACCTTGCCGTACGCGCCGCGCATCGCGTCGACGAACGCCGCGTGGTACGCCGCTACCGCGTCGACCATCACCAGGCAGCCGCCGGTCTGTTCCTTCGCCGGGTCGAGGCCCTTCGGTGCGGGCCCGTAGTGCAGGGCGAACCCGCTCCACTGGACGACGAGATAAACGTACGGCCGCATCTGCTCGTAGGTCACCTCGAAGCCGAGCGCACGCCAGAAGGCCAGGGTCTCCTCCGGCGCCGGGCAGGGCAGCAACGGCACGGTGGTCTCGTTCGGCTGGACACGGTCCTCATTGGTCGTCATCGTCACTCCGGTCCGCTCGGCAGGCCGGCCATTGTGCCAGCACCGGCGGCGCTGCGGGCGGATCCCGCCTCCTACCCGGGGAGGAGGCGCGCTCCGACCCGGGGCCGCAACCGGGGCCCGCGGTCGGACGCGACCGGCGGGAACGGTCACGAGCATCTACAGGCATGACAACAGTTCTGCGTCGGGCGACACACTGGAACCGCCCCCTCATGCTTCTCGTCTGCGCGATGGCGGTGCTCGCCGTCGTCGCCACGGTCGGCATCCTCGTCGACCCGCGCGTCCTCACCGGGGCGCCGATCTGGCTCAAGCCGTTCAAGTTCGCGGTGTCCTTCGTGCTGTACGGCGCTACGCTCGCCTGGATGCTCTCCCTGCTGCCCCGCCGCAGCCGGATCGCCGAACGAGCGGTCGCGGTCATCGTCACGGTGGCGGTCCTGGAGAACGTGTGGATCGTCGGCCAGGTGCTGCGCGGGCAGACCAGCCACTTCAACGACACCACCCCGCTCAACACCGCCCTGTTCGCGGCGATGGGTGCGGCGATCATGGTGCTGTTCGTCGCGCACCTCGTCATCGGCATCGTCGTGCTGATCCGGCGGATACCCGACCGGGTCGCCGCGACCGCCGTCGGGTGGGGGCTCGGCCTGTCCCTGCTGGGGATGCTCGCGGCGGTACCGATGGCGCTGCCGATGCAGGACCCGGGCATCGAGGGCATCTCCGGGGCGCACAGCGTGGGCGTGGCGGACGGTGGGCCGGGGCTGCCGGTCGTCGGCTGGAGCACCACCGGCGGCGACCTGCGGATCGGGCACTTCGTGGGGCTGCACGCCCTGCAGGCCCTGCCGATCCTGGCGATCCTGCTGACCCGGTTCGCTACCCGGCTCGACGCGCGCACCCGCGTCCGGCTGCTGGTCATCGCGGGCGGCGCGTACGGCGTACTCACGATGCTGTTGACCTGGCAGGCCCTGCGCGGGCAGCCGCTGCTGCGCCCGGACGCCCGCACGCTGGTCGCCGTCGCGGCCCTGGTGGTCGCGACGGCGACCGCCAGCGGGCTGGTCCTGGCCCGCCGGCGCCGCCCGGAACTGGCGCTCGCGGCATGACCACGACGCTGTTCTCCCTGACGTTCGCGGTGGCCGCGCCGTTCTGGGCGCTGATGATCCTGGTGCCGCGGTGGTCCTGGACCGCCCGGATCATCGGCTCACCGCTGATCGTGCTGCCCGTCGTGGTGATCTACGCGCTGCTGGTCATCCCGGCGTTCGGCGAGGTGCTGCCGGCCGTCGCGTCGCCGACGCTGGCCGGGGTACGCGAACTGCTCGGCACGCCCGACGGCGCGGCGGCGGGCTGGGCGCACCTGATCGCGTTCGATCTGTTCGTGGGCCGCTGGGCATGGTTGGACAGCCGGGAACGGGGGGTGCCGGCGCTGGTCATGGCTCCGGTGCTGGTGCTGACCATCCTGCTCGGGCCGCTCGGCCTGGCCGCCTACCTGGGCGTCCGCACCCGGTGGACGCGTGCTCGTACCGCCGATCCGCAGCACCTAGGCTGACCCTGTGCGATGGGCGGAGCGACTGTTCGGGGCGCGGGACACGCTCCTGCGGATGGTGCTGCTCGACCTCACCGGAGTGGGTTACCTGCTCTTCGTGCCCCACGCCGGCCCCGCGCCGACGGCGACGCAGTGGGCCCTCGCGGTCGCCGCGTTCAGCGTCGCGCTGGTGTCGCACCGTCGGCCGGTGGTCAACCTCGTGGCGCAGGCCGCGCTGCTGGCTGCCGCGATCTGCCTGATCGACGACATCACGATCAACCAGGTCGGCGCGAGCTGGGCCCTGCTCGAAGTCACCATGCGAGCAGGTCGCGCCCGCACCATCTGGTTGAGCGCCGGGCTGCTGGCCGTGGTCGACCTGACCGACTCGATAGGCGACCCGCTGCGCCAGGTCGCCTCCGGGATCGTCGGACTGGCCCTGGAGGTCGGCGTGCCGGTGCTGCTCGGCCTGGTCATCCGGACCAGCCGGGAGCTGGGCCGGCAGGCCGTCGAGCGGGCGCTGGCCGAGCAGCGGCGGCGCGAGTCGGAGAGCCGCGCGGCGCGCGCCGACGAACGCAGCGCCATCGCCCGCGAACTGCACGACGTCGTCGCCCACCACGTGGCGTCGATGGTGCTGCGGGTCGGTGTGGCCCGGCACGTCCTCACCGACCTGGACCCCCGGGTGGACGAGGTGTTCGACGACGTGCACGGCACGGGCACCGCGGCCCTGGCGGAGCTGCGCCGGCTGGTCGCGGTGCTGCGCAACCCCGACGGGGTACGCGGTGACGCCGCGCTGACCGCGATCGAGCCCTCGGCGCTCCCCTCGGCGCTCGGCGCCGCCGTCGACCGGGCCCGCCAGGCCGGCATCGCCGTCGAGGCCGACATCGACGCGGCGATCGGCTCCCTCGACGCGGTACGTGGCCTGGCGGTGCTGCGGTTGACCCAGGAGGCGCTGACCAACGTGGCACGCCACGCCGGGCCGGCCGCGCGGGCGCACCTGGTGGTGGCCCTGCGCGACGGGGCGGTGCACTGGGAGGTCACCGACGACGGGGGCGGCGTCGACGGCGACAGTGCGCCGACGCACGTGCCGGCCGGCGGCGGCCACGGCATCACCGGCATGTCCGAACGCGCCGAGGTGCTCGGCGGCCGGCTGGAGGCGGGCCGGACCGGCACGGGCTGGCGCGTGCGGACCGTCCTGCCGAACACGCTCCCCGAGACCGCCGCCGATGCGGCGCCCCGGGCCCGCGCGGCCCCGGCCGGAACACCCACCCGGAGGCCGGCGTGATCCGCGTCCTGCTGGTCGACGACCAGCACCTCATCCGCGCGGGGCTGCGCATGCTGTGCGACGCGCAGCCCGACATCGAGGTCGTCGGTGAGGCCGACAACGGCCGCGAGGCGGTGGTCCTCGCCGCGCGGCTCCTCCCCGACGTCGTCGTCATGGACCTGCGCATGCCCGGCGTCGACGGAATCACCGCGACGTCGCGGATCCTCGCCGAGCGTCCCGCCACCCGGGTGCTGGTGCTGACCACGTTCGGCGACGACGACCACCTCTATCCCGCGCTGAGCGCCGGAGCGTGCGGCTTCCTGCTCAAGGACGCGCCCCCGACCGAGCTGCTGGACGGCATCCGCCGGGCCGCCGCGGGCGACAGCCCGTTCACCCCGGAGGTGCTGCACCGCCTCGTCCAACGCGCGGTGCACGCCCGCGCCGAGCCACCCCGACCCGTGCAGGGGCTTACCGCCCGCGAGCAGGACGTGCTGACCCTGGTCGCCGAGGGCCTGTCCAACAGCGAGATCGCCGAACGCCTCCACATCGGCGTCACCACCGTCAAGACCCACATCACGAGCCTCATGACCAAGACCGACAGCCCCAACCGCGTACGCCTGGCGCTGTTCGCGCGCGGGACCTGACCGCTACCGGCCGCAGGCGTAGCCCTGCATACCTCTCGGGTTCGCGCCGGCGGCGAGCACGCCCGTGCCCGGGTCCCGGCTGACGGCGCAGAGCCGGCCCAGACTCCACGCGTCGACGAGCCGCACCTCGTGCCCGTACGCCCGCAGGGCCGTCACCACGTCGGCGTCGAACCGGTCCTCCATGAGCAGGACGCCGGGCTCCGAGTCGCGGGGATAGAACGACGCCGGCAGGCTGACGGTGTGCCACGCGGGCGCGTCGATGGCCTCCTGGAGGTGCTGACCGCCGACGAGGTGGCGCAGCAGGAAGGGCACCTGCCACTGGTCCTGCTGGTCGCCGCCGGGCGTGCCGCACGCCAGGATCGGCTCCCCGTCGCGGTGCACCATGGTCGGGCTCAGCGTGGTGCGCGGTCGGCGGCCCGGGGCGAGCGACGAGGGGAGCCCCTCCTCCAGCCAGAACATCTGCAGTCGACTGCCCAGCGGAAAGCCGAGTTCCGGGATCGTTGGCGAACTCTGCAACCAGCCACCACTGGGCGTCGCCGAGATCATGTTGCCCCAGCGGTCGACGACGTCCACGTGGCAGGTGTCGCCCCGGGTCACCCCGTCGGAGCGCACCGTCGGCTCCCCCGTGGTCGGGTCCGGCGCGTCGACGCGGCTGCCGGCGCCGCGTCGGACGTGGGCCGGCAGGCGCGGTTGCGCCCCGGCGGGACGCCCGGGTCGCAGCTCGGTCGACGCGCGGTCACCGATCAACCCCGCGCGCTCCCGCGCGTACGCCGGGGAGAGCAGCGCGGTGGCGGGCACGTCGGCGCTGTCGCCGTACCACGCCTCGCGGTCGGCGAAGGCGAGCTTGAGCGCCTCGACCTGGGCGTGGACGCCGGCGGCGGTGGCCGTGTCGTACGCGCCGTCGTCGTTGCGCGCGTCGAGGACGGCCAGCGTCTGGAGCAGCACCGGGCCCTGGCCCCAGAACCCGGTCTTCGCCACCGAGTAGCCCTGCCAGTCGAGGGTGGTCGGGGCCTCCCAGGTCGCCGAGTACGCGGCCAGGTCGTCGCCCGTGACCAGCCCCGCATGTGCGCGGCCGCTGGAGTCACGGAACGGCCGCCGGCTGAACTCGTCGATCGCCTCGGCCACGAAACCCGTACCCCAGGCTCGGCGCGCGGCCTCGATCTGCGCCTCCCGGTCGCCGCCGGCCGCCTGCCCGGCCTCGACGAGTCGGCGCAGCGTGCGCGCGTACGCCGGGTTGGTGAACCGCTCCCCCGCTGCCGGTGGCCGGCCGTCGCGCAGCCAGAGCTGGGCGGACGTCGGCCAGTGCTCCTCGAACAGCGACCGCACGGCCGCCACGGTTTCACCGACCCGGCCCACCAGGGGGTGGCCGGCGGCGGCGTAGCCGATCGCCGGCTCCAGCACGTCGGCGAGGGTGAACGTGCCGTGCTCGCGCAGCAGCAGGAGCCACGCGTCCACCGCGCCGGGCACGGCTGCCGCGAGCGGGCCGGCCCCCGGGATGAGATCCATGCCGAGGGACCGGAAGTGGGCGATGGTCGCGGCGGCCGGGGCCGGGCCCTGCCCGCACAGCACCTTCGGGCGAGGATCCGCAGCGGTCGCCACGATGGCCGGCACCTCGCCCCCCGGGCCGTTGAGGTGGGGCTCGACGACGTGCAGGACGAACCCGGCGGTCACCGCGGCGTCGAAAGCGTTTCCGCCGCGTTCCAGGACCCCCATCGCGGACTGGCTGGCGAGCCAGTGCGTCGACGACACCATGCCGAAGGTTCCCTGCAGGGTCGGTCTGGTGGTGAACGTCATGACAACACCTCACTGGGGGTCCGGTGGCGCTGGGAAGCGGCTCCGGGCAGCCGCTCCCCAGCGCGCAATGCTATGGCGTGCCGTACGCCTGGGCGGTGACGGTGGCCTGGCGGGCGAGGCCCGGCCGCGCCGGCCAGGAGATCCCCACCTGACGTGTCTCTCCCGGCAACAGCCAGAAGTAGTTGTCGTCGTAGCGGGCCGGGAGGACCCGCTTGCCGTGCTTGTCGCGGACGGCGAGCCGGATCATCGCGGCGACCGTACGGCCCTGGTTGCGGACCGTCGTGGTGACGGTGTTGCGGCCGTCCACGACGCGTACGGAGCTGGTCGACGTCACCAGGCGAGGGCTCGCCAGGGTGTTGAGCGCCCGCATCTGCTCGGCCTTGTCGTAGCGCCAGTAGGTGTTCTCCGCGAGCAGCCGGTCACTGCCGTCGCGCAGCTCCAACCGGACCAGGTGCAGTCCACCGCCGTCCGGCGCGGCGACGGCGAACACGGGAGTCGTCGACGAGCGGGCCACGTCCACCCGCTGGCGCTGGGCGGCACCCAGCGAGCGGCCGTTGAGGTCGTACCGGCGGGCGGTGACCGTCACGCCGGTGAGGGCGGCAGTGGTGTGGTTGACCACCCGTGCCTGCCAGGTGCCCGGGTCGGCCTGGACGTGCACCGGCTCGCACCCCTTGCGGGCGCCGTAGTAGGCGCCATTGACGTCGAGGTCGTAGTCGTAGGTCTGCCAGACCGTGCTGTGCCACGCCGGGTGCGACATCCACAGCAGCAGGCCGGTCGCGTCCTGCCACAGGTTGGCGTTCCACGCCTCGAACATGGCGCGGTGGCTCTCGTAGTTGACGAACTGCGCCCGGGCGGCGAACTCGTCGAGCGAGCCGGACGCGCCGAGCCGGGCGTCGATCGCCGCCTGGTACGTGCCGACGCGCTGGTTACCGATCGTCGACCAGTCGTGGTAGTTCCACACCTCGCCGATCGGCCACTCCGGCGCGTCGCCGACCAGGTTGCGCATGCTCTCCGCGACCGACACCACAGGCATGCCGATCTCGGTATGGAAGCCGAACGAGTCGGCCTCGTAGATCGTCGCGTCGGTGTAGGTGGTCGGGTCGACCCAGCCGTACGGCCCGCGCCCGCTCACGATGCCGCTGGCGGAGTTGGGGATGTAGAGGATCTCCGGGTGTTCGGTGGCGACGGCCTGCTTGAGGCCGGCGTCGACGATCGGCGGCGGGTCGCCCTCGTTGGCGCCGCACCACACGACGATGCTGGGGTGGTGGCGGAAACGCCGGATGGTGTCGGCAGCGATGTCGACGTAGCCCGGTGGGTTGGGCAGGAAGGCACCCGCCTGCCAGAAGTCGTTCCACACCAGGATGCCCTGCTCGTCGCAGGCCCGGTACAGCTCCTCGCGGTTGCTGCTGCCCAGCCAGTTGCGGATCATCGTGAAGTTCATGTCGCGGTGCATCTCGACCGTGTCGGCCAGCCGGTCGGGCAGCACCCGGCGCAGCAGCTCGTCCCAGCCCCAGTTGCCGCCCCGGGCGAACACCGGCACCCCGTTGACGCTGATCTTCAACTCGGTGATCTTGTTGCTGACCGCCTTGACGTCGGTCCACCGCTGCCCGTCGTCGGACACCTGGATGACGAAGTCGCGGGCGTACGCCTGCTCCCAGACGATCGTCACCTGGTCGAAGGCGACCAGAGCACCGAGGTCGACAGCGATCCACTGGTTGTCCTCGAACGCCGACGACCACCGGGTACGCGGGTTGCCGTCGACGGCCCGCTCCGGACCGTTGGAGTCGCCGTCGGACGACGACGCGGTGGCCGTCCCGTGCAGGGCCAGGTCGACGCCCGGCTCGGCCTGGCGCTGCACCGAGAGCGCCCACATGGACACGCCCCACGACGTCACCCGCGCGCCGGTCTGGATGCGCAGGTGCCGGGCGGTCCGGCTGGCGAACGTCTCGACCTGGGTGGCACGGCTGCCCAGCGGGGTGTCGTTGCTGACGGCCTTCACGTCGGTCCAGGCGTTCCCGTCGGCGGAGACCTGGACGCGGTAGTCCAGGGCGTACGCCTGCTCCCAGACGATGGTGACCCGGTCGAAGTCGGCGGCCGCGCCGAGGTCGACCTGGATCCACTGGTCGTCCTCGGCCCGCGAGGCCCAGCGGGTCGCGGGGTCACCGTCCACGGCCCTGGCGGGCACGTTGGTGTCGTTCTCCGACGACGACGCGGTCGCGTCGCGCCCCCGGGCGAGGTCCGGGCCGGCGCCGTCGGCCACCGACAGCGCGTACATGGAGATGCCCCACCCGGTGGCGCGCTGGCCGGCCTGGATGCGCACGTGTCGGGCGTGCTGCCGATTGAACGTGACGGTCTGCGTGGCGGCGCCGTCGACGAAGTCCAGCGGGGGCTGGCCGGGCGGGGAGATCACGATCGGCTGATGCCAGTCGTAGCCGAACTCGCGGACACCGAAGCGCAGCTCGCGCCGGTCGCTGACCGCGCGCTTGACAGTGGCGGTGAGCGTCAGGTCGTACAGGTGGGGCTCGCCGTAGCCGTTGGGCCACCAGAGGCGGGGCTTGGCGAGGCGCAGGGCCCCGAAACGCTCCGGGGTGAAGGTGACCGTCGCGGATCCGTGCCCGGCGAGGGTCACTGTGGACTCGACGCGTACCTTGTCGAACTCCGCGCGCACGGTGACTGTGGTCGCGGTGGCCGTGGCGTTGCGTACGGGCACCCGGATGGTGACCTCGGCCGTGCCGGTGTCCGGCAGCTTCGGCAGCGTGGTCTCGACGTGCGGGTCGCCGACGACCACCGCGCCGGTGCTGCGCAGCCGCACGTGGTCCCACAGGCCGGTGACCCGGTCACGGACGGCGGGCATCCAGTCCCAACCGGACACCGCCAGGTAGGTGGGCGCGTCGAGGTAGTGGTGGGCCGACTGCAGGAAGGTACGGCCGTCGGCGCCCTTGTCGCCGGGGGTGCCGGGGTGGGGCATCGGGGTGACCCGCACGGCCAGCACGTGGTCGCGGTGGCCCGCGAGAGCGTCAGTGATGTCGAAGGCGGCCCGCGCGAACGGGTGCTTGACGCTGCCGACCCGCACGCCGTTGACCCAGACGGTGGCCTCGTGGTTGATGCCGTCGAACTCCAGCCAGATCCGGCGGCCGGCGGAGGTGTCCAGGCCGCGTGGCAGCCGCAGAGCCCGCCGGTACCACCAGGTGTGCCGCGACAGCGCCTCCGGGATGCGCAGGTTGTTGAAGCCGGCGACCGGGTCGGGCAGGTGTCCCTGCTCGACCAGGGTGCCCAGCACGGTGCCGGGCACTGTCGCCGGCAGCCAGGAGCTGACGTCGACGCCCGCGCGGGACAGCTCGGCGCCGTCGGTGGTGCCCGCGAAGTCGTCCATCGTCAGCGACCAGCCGGACTCCAGCGCGACAGTGCCGTCCGGGGCCACCGTGAGCTCGGGGGTCCGGCCGGTGTTGCCTCCCTCCCAGCTCGTCCAGCCCGCGGCCCTCGGGCGAGGGGACAGGGCGACGCCGTAGACCTGCAAGCCGTTCAGGCCGACCGGGTTGCTGTTCGACCGTGCGGTGACGGTCATCCGGACCCAGCGCGCGGTGACGGGCTGCGGGAGCTTGATCGCCTGCACACCACCCGGACCGTCGCTGGTCTCGTACACCGACCGCCAGTCGTGGCCGTCGGTGGAGACGTCGATGCGGTACGCCTTCGCGGCGCTGGAGAGGATCTCGTCGCCGTCGGTGTCGGTGTCGGTGTAGTTACCGTCGAACGGTCTGTCGGCGAGGGTCGCCTCGAAGACCAGGGTGACGGCCTCGACGCGGCACTGCGCCTGAAGGTCCACCGAGATCCACTGCGGATCGCCGTTCGCCGCGCGCCATCCGCTGCCCCGTACGCCGACCTGGGGCAGACCGTCCACGGCGAACGCGGCGGGCGTCGGCGCGTAGTCGGTCGAGGAGACCGACACCGGGCGGTACCTGGCGAGATCGGTGGATGACGGGCCGCCGGTCTGCGGCGCGGCGGCGCTGGCGGCCACGTCCGGCAGGACGGCACCCACCCCGACCGACGCCAGCAGCGTCGCTCCGGCGGAGAGGAAGGTACGCCGCGAAACGGGCGATGGCTCGGACATTGCGCCTCCAGGGATAACAACGTTGTCAGATGGCGGGGAAGTCGGTGACAACGTTGTCAGATGGTGGCCTGATGTTCCCCGGGAGTCAAGAGCCCGCGTCCTGTCCACTCGGGAGCGGGCTAGCTGTCCTGACGCTGGCCACGCTCGCGTCGGTGATACTCGGGCTGGAGGCGCACGCTCGCGAACGCCGACTTCACCGCCGCCGAGAGCGCGGCGATGTCGTACGCGCCGTGGTGGCGCCGGCCGTTGATGAAGAACGTCGGGGTGCCGGTGACGCCGCTGAGGTCGGCGGAGTCGACGTCCTCGGCGATCCGGTCGACGCCCATCCGCTTCGCCATGTGCTCCCGGAACCCGTCGAGGTCCAGGTCGAGCTGCTCGGCATAACCGAGCAGCTCGGCGGGACCGAGCGCGTCCTGATGGGCGAGAAGCAGATCGTGCATCCCCCAGAACGCGCCCTGTTCCCCCGCCGCCTCGGCGGCCTCGGCGGCGAGCTGCGCGTGCGGGTGCACGTCGGTGAGCGGCAGGTGCCGCCAGACGTACCTGATGTTGGCGAAGTCGGCGAGCAGTTCCCGGACCACCGGCTCGGCCTGCCCACAGTAGGGGCACTCGAAGTCGCCGTACTCGACGACAGTCACCGGCGCGTCGAGCGATCCGCGGATGTGGTCGCGCTCCGGATCGACAGGCAGCTTCAGGTCGACGATGGCCTCGGCGACGCCCAGCAGCCCGCGCGCACGCCGTGCCGGCGAGAGCCGGGCAATCCAGCGGAACACCAGCCAGGTGACAACTGACGCACCGACGGTCGCCACGAGGATGCCCAGCTTCGCCTCATCCAGGGCGGGGCCGCTCAGGGCGTGAGTGGCGATCAGGAGCGCGACGGTGAACCCGATGCCGGACACCGTGCCGACCCCCGCGACGGCGAGCCAGCCGACCGGAGGCCGGAACCGGTTGCCGCTCAACCGGGCCACCAACCACGAGGTGGCCACGATCCCGGCCGGCTTCCCCACGACGTACGCGACCACGACGCCGAGCGTGACCGGGGAGGTGACGGCCCTGGTCAGCAGCTCCCCGTCGATCACGATCCCGGCGTTCGCCAGGGCGAAGAGCGGCACGATCACGTAGCTCGCCCACGGGTGGTAGAGCGTCTGCAACCGCTCGTTCGGCGACAGCGCCGAGGTGAGCCCGGCCTGGGCCATGCGGGCGAGCTGCGGGGTGGGCTGTTCCCGGAAGAGGCGGAACTGGTCACTGGCCCGCTGCAGGTCGCCGCGACCGGGAGCGTAGGCGTAGCTCAGCAACCCCATCACCAGGCCCACCGCGACCGGGTCGACACCGGACTCCGAGACGGCGACCCAGGCCGCCACCCCCAGCAGCGCGTAGACCGGCCCGAACCGCACGCCGACGCCCCGGACGAGCAGAACGACACCGAAGATCGCCGCCGCGACGAGCAGCGCCGTCGGCGAGGGGTGTTCGGGGTACGCGATCGCCAGCACCGCGATCGCCACCACGTCGTCGACGACAGCGACGGTCAGCAGGAAACCCCGCAGCCGATCCGAGAAGCGCGGCCCGAAGACGGCCAGCGCGCCGAGCGCGAGCGCGGTGTCCGTTGCCATCACCGCGCCCCAACCCGCCGCGGTGGGACGCCCGGCGTTGATCGCCAGATAGATCCCGATCGGCAGGAGCATGCCGCCGAACCCGGCCAGCATCGGCAACGCCAGTCGCCGCCGTTCGCGCAGCTCGCCGATGTCGAACTCGCGTCGCAACTCCAGCCCCGCGACCAGGAAGAAGAACGTCATGAGACCGCTGTTGACCCAGGTGCGCAGGTCGTGTGTCAGGTGCCACTCGCCGAGCTGGACGGAGAGGGAGGTGCTCCAGAGCGACTCGTACGACGACACGTCCAGGTTGGCCCAGAGCAGGGCCACCACCACCGCGACGAGCACCACCCGTGCGCCGCCGGTCTCGGTGCGCAGGAACGCGCGCAGCGGAGCGTTGATCCGCCCCTCCCAGTTGGTCCTGCTGGTCCAGCCGCGGTGCGGGTTGTCGCTCGTCACGGGGTCAATCTTCGTTGACCGGACCGTCACGTGGTTCGGATTCGGGCACCTGGCGATGGCCGGTGTGACGTCCTCCTCATTCAGGGCATGCACGGAGCGCCACCGGTTGATAACGTGCCGGTGATCTCGCCGACTGCCGTCGGCGGTGGTCCCCTGGGGAGGGTCACATGTGGGCGGACGAGGCCGCGCTCGACGCGGCTGGACGCCGGCTCGACGAGTGGGAGTCGTCGATCGCCGCGCGGGCGGAGCAGGCGAAGACACTGTCGGCGAGGATTCAGGAGCTGACCGGCACCGCGCACAACACCGACCGGACCGTCGACGTCACCGTCGACGGGGCTGGCCTGCTGATCGACCTGCGACTCGACGAACGCGTCCGGCAACAGTCCGCGGCACACACCGCCCGGCAGATCCTGGAGACCACCAGGGCCGCGCGCACCGACCTGCTCCGCCAGGTCCGCGAGGTGACCGGGGAACTCCTCGGCGACGACGCGAGCACCCGGGCCATCATCGACTCCTACCGCAGCCGGCTGAGCCACGATCAGGGGTCCAGCGATGCCCGGCGGTGACGGCATCCAGGTCGACCCGGACGACCTGACTGCCCACGCGGCCCGCCTCGATCGCTGCGCCGGCAGCCTCGACACCGCCCAACAGGCCGGCCAGCACGTCCGGTTGGGCACCGACGCGTACGGTCAGCTCTGCGCCCTGATGCCGACGCTGCTCGACGGCCTCCAGCGGACCCTGGTCGACGGCATCGGCGCCGCCGCCGCGTCGGTACGGGACACCGCCGGCAGGCTGCGGGCCGGGGCAGACCACTACCGAAGCTCCGACGCCCACGCCAAGCACCTGCTCGACGAGGTGCGGCAGCGCCCGTGACGTCCAACCCGCTCGTCGCCGCCGCAGCGGACACCCCGCCCAGCGCCTGGGCGGGTGTGTGGATCTGCGAGGACATCGAACTCATCGCGCAGGGCGTCCGCACCGGCAGTTGGATCGACGGCAGCCTCGGCGTGGTGAGCGCGGGCCTCGACGCCCTCGTCTTCGTCTCCGACCCGGTCGGCGCCCTGCTCCAGTACGGGATCGCCTGGCTCATCGAGCACGTCAAGCCGCTCAGTGAGGCGCTCGACTGGCTCGCCGGCGACCCGGCACAGATCACCGCACACGCCCAGACCTGGCGCAACGTTGCCGCCTCGCTCCGCGAGGAAGCAGCCGAACTGACCCGCGCCGTCCGCGACGACGTCGCCGGCTGGGGCGGCAGCGCCGGCCCCGCCTACCGCGCCTGGGCCGCCGAACAACAACAGGCCATCACCGGCCTCGCCCAGGGCGCCGACACCATGGCCGCGATCACCGAAGGCGCCGCCGGCCTGGTGGCCGCCGTCCGGCTCCTGGTCCGCGACGCCATCGCCACCTGCGTGTCCCGCCTCATCACGTACGCGGGCGAACTCGTCGTCACCGGCGGACTTGCCGCACCACTGGTCGTGGAACAGGTTTCGACACTGGTGGCGTCGTGGGCGGCGCGGATCGCGCGGTTGCTGCGGGGGCTGCTGGCCAGCCTGCGCCGACTGATCCCGGAGGTACGCCGGCTCGGCGACCTCATCGAGAAACTCCAGCAGGCGCTCGGGCGGCTGCGCGATTCGCCGGCTGCCCGGTCAGGGAGCGCGAGAGTGGGGGCACGAGGCTTACATGGGGGCCACACCACTCGCCCCCGCGATCTGGCGGACTATGGACGGCAGGACCGTTGGGCAGAGGATGCCTACGACGCCATCCGCAGTCAGGACGATGCCGAACTCATAGCCCGCCAGGTCGCGGATGCCCCTCGCCTTGACGGTTCCCGCGGATTCTCGCGGGAGGAGATCGAACAGATCCGTCGGCACATCTTCTTTGATGAGCACCCGATGGATGACTACGCGGGCGGAATCATCCATCAACGATATGATCCGAGCCCTCCCATGGCTGAAGCATGGTTACGCTTGCGGCGAGGCAGCCCGTTGCCCGAGGATCACGCTCTGCTGGAGCACGAGCTGGCGGAGCTGCAGTACTACCGGGCACACCCGCAGGCGGCATACCGTGAGGCGCATCTTGCCGCCAACCAGGTGTCCGACTGGGGATCGTCGATTCCTGGGCCGACCTACGAGGACTACGCCGACATGGGAGGCTAGGGCATGGGAATGATGGTGACCGCCCGACGCGTCGAGGCTGGTGCGGGCGAGGTGCGGTACGAGTTCGGTTTGGATGACAAGTTCGACCGCATTCTCACGATCGATCCAGCCACCCTCGACGCCCGCGTCGAAGATGGCGACTTCAACTCCGCTGCCGGTGCGATCACGGCAAAGATCGTGAAGGCCTGGCGGGCCAGCGGCGAGTTCCCGACAAGGATGTTGTTCGCAAGCTGAACCGGTTGGCGCACGCTGAGAGGACTCGGTCCCCCCTCGGCTAGGTAGAAACCCTCGGTTGCGGCGCTCGCCCGCATCCCGAGGGTACGTGCGAGGTTGAGCAAGACTTTGCTCCTTACGTCCGGTGGCGCTGGCGAGGTCGGTGCCGCCGGTGAGGATCCAGCCGACGCCCTTGCGGCCACGCCTACCCAAGTACCGCCTCAAGCGCCTCGCCGATCAGGAAGTCGATGGCGACGTTAACCAACTCCCGGGCCGTTCGCTGGGGTCACTCCCGATGCGGATTGCTTCTCGTCACAGGGATATCTCCTCTGCCTGATCGCTGACCGGTCTGAATTCCGGCCACGTTCTCGTGGCCGTCGCTCCAGTCGCGCCGGCTGCCCGTTCGTCGGAGGCCGCCCTGACGGATCATTGCGGGACGCCGCCCGTTGTCGGGGGTCGGGCCGCCCGCGCCCATGCCAGCCTTACTTTCACGAACTTCGATGCCCCGGTCGCGGCTCGACGCTGAACCGTGCACCGTGGAAGCGACGGAAGGAGACTCCATGCGCGGACGCAGATGGGCGATGCTGCTGGCGACGGTGACCCTCGCCCTGGGCGGGCTGATCGGGGCCAGCGCCACTCCGGCAACGGCGGACCCGCAGGGCGGCACGCTACGCGGCGTCTACTACGACGGCCAGTTCTGCAAAAGCTACGGCAGCGAGGGCGCTCAAGCTGGCCAGTGGAGCTGGTACTACTGCGAGTACCGCCAGTACGGCCCCACCGCACCCGGGCTCTACTTCCTCTGGACCTTCACCTCCTGATTTACGCACTCCCGGTCGCTGGCCTTTCGTCCGGCGTGGCCGGCTGCGCTTCCCTCACCGGCGCAAACGGCGGGAGCATTCGCCGTCGTGTCCGTCGCGCAGGAGGCAGCGCCGACCACCGGGCATCAGCAGGTCGCAGAAGACCCGGTGGCGCAGGAACTGCTGGTCCTCCTCGGAGACGGTGGTCTCCCCCGGGTCCGCCATCGGCAGCACCAGCATCCACCGACCGATGACCCGGGCCAGACGTTGCGCGGCAGGCAGGTCGTTAGCAACGACGGGCAGGTGGATGACGTACCGCTGGCTCATCAGGCCCGGCCCTGCTCGTTGCGGGCACCGGCGTGGTCGGCCTGCCGGCGACGCAGGCCGGCCTTGATCCGGGCCGTCTCGAGGCGGCTCTCGGCGAGAGCAGCGTAGACGGCGGCCATGTCGGCGGCGACCCGGTCGAGGAAGGCGTACACGTCGTCGGGGTTCAGTCCGCGACGTCCGAGCCCGACCGGCGCGAAGCGGCGCTCACGCACCTGCCACGGCAACAGACTGGTGTACGGGGCGGAGCAGTACGCCGTTGGACCGCTCGGCTCCGGTCGCTGGTTTCTGGCGTTCATGCCTGCCTGCCTTCCTCATGCGGAGGGGCGAGGGTGCGCTGGGAGGCACGGCGGCCGTTCGGGGACCGGACGGCCGCCGTGCTGTGACCAGCCTGCGACAGTCCGCAGTGGAAACGCAACGTTCTAAACCGCAATTTCGCCGTTGTGCATTGACTTTCTTTGCTGAAACCCGTAGGAGTTGCATGAGCACGTCACGCAGCGTTGCGTCATGGAACCAGGGAGTGTGCGGATGCCCGAAGACATCGGATCGACAGTGCCGCGTCGGCAGCTCGGCCGACTGCTGCGGCAGTTCCGCAACGAGGCCGGGGTGACCCTCGACGCCGCCGCCGAGGCCCTCGAATACAGCCGGCAGAAGATCTGGCGCCTCGAATGCGGCCAGGGCTCCGTCCGGGTGCTCGACGTCAAGGCGATGTGCGAGCTGTACGGGGTGTCGCCCGAGATGACCGAGGCGATGCGCGGGCTGGCCGTGGAGACAAAGTCGAAGGGCTGGTGGCACGCGTACGGGGACGCGGTGCCGAACTGGTTCGAGTTGTACGTCGGTCTGGAATCCGCCGCCGCCCACCTCCGCCGTTATGACGAGTCGCTCATCCCTGGGATCCTTCAGACGAAGGAGTACGCTCGCGCGCTCTATCGCCTTGGCGGGATGTTGAATGAGGAGGATCGCGAGCGGGCGGTACAGGTCCGACTTCAACGGCAGGCATTGCTCTTTCGGCGCTTGCCGGCAGCCCCCGGGGTTGAATCCGTGCTGTCTGAGGCGGTGCTTCGACGTGGCGTCGGCGGCTCGCCGGTCATGGCCGAGCAGCTCGCTCACCTCACCAAGCTGTGCGAGCTACCGAACGTCAGCGTCAGGGTGCTGCCCCTGGCAGCAGGCCCACAGCCTGGCGCGGTTGCGGGATCCTTCGTGATCCTCGACTTCCCGGCGACAAAGGGCGGTCGTACCGCGCCGGAACCGTCCGTGGTCTACAGCGAGTCGCTGACTGGTGCCCTGTACCTCGACAAGCCTGACGAGCTGGCCGCCTACGAGCGCGTCTGGCGAGGGCTGGATGCGCTGGCCCTCAGCGAGGCAGAATCGACTGACATGATCAAGCGGATCGCTGGGGAGATGCGGCATGACTGACCTGACCGGCGCCGTCTGGCGCAAGAGCACCCGCAGTGGCGACAACGGCGGCGACTGCGTCGAGGTCGCCACCAACATGCCCGGCCTGGTCGCCGTACGCGATTCCAAACATCTTGATGGGCCAGCTCTTCGCTTCGAGCACCGTGCCTGGCTCATGTTCACAGCCGCCGTGAAATCGGCCAGCCTCCCCGAGTAAGAGAACGCGGGCGGTACATGACATCTGCGATGCTCCCAGCCATGGATGACCTGACAGGCCGCGTACGGACGTTTGCCGAAGAGCGGGACTGGCAGCAGTTCCACACGCCCAAGAACCTGGCGATGGCTCTCGCCGGTGAGGTCGGTGAGCTGATCGCCGAATTCCAGTGGCTCACACCTGAGCAGGCCGAGGCCGTCATGTCCGACAGGACGGCCGGTGACCGGGTCAAGGCCGAGATCGGCGATGTGATGATCTATCTAACCCGGCTCGCTGATGTCCTCGGCATCGACCTGGTCGAGGCGGCATCGACCAAACTCGAGGACGTGGCCCGTCGCTACCCGGTCGACCAGGCTCGCGGGTCGGCCGCGAAGCGATAGCTGGCGGCAGCGTCAACATGGCGCTGAGTTGATCTCTCCGCTACAGTCCATCACGTAGGAGCGCGTCACGACGGGCTTCCGGCGGCTACCGGACACGCCCCCCATGCGCACGATCACTTCGTGCTGCCCGGGGGCAAGTGTTGTCAGCGTTCCGTACGTCCGCCGACGGTCTGCTGCGTCTGGTTGCCAGCAGCACACTCGCAGACCGGATCGTGGAGCAGATTGGCCGCAACGTGAGCCCGGCGGAACGCCGTGCCTGGTCGCGGAGCCTTGAGGTGCTGGGTCAGGATCTCGCCGACGCTGGGCTGGGCCGGGTCGAGATGCTCATCGAGTACCAGCTACCGCTGACCAGCAAGCGGGTCGACGTGGTGCTGGCTGGTGTGGACCCGAGGACGTCTGACGACTCGTACGTGGTTGTAGAGCTGAAGCAGTGGTCCTACGCCGAGTCCTACGAGGGCTCCGACACACTCGTGGCGATCGAGCACGCGAGTGGCCCGCGGCTGCACCCCGGCGTCCAGGTCGAGCAGTACTGCGAGTACCTGACGGACTTCCTCGGCATCCTCGCCGGGCATCACCACCCGGTGCGTGGGGTCGCCTACCTGCACAACGCGGTCGACCGCGACATCAGTGACCTGTTCGACCGGCCGGCGACCGAGCAGAGCCGGATCTTCACGAAACAGCGGCGTGGCCAGTTTCTCGACTACCTACGTAGCCACCTAGCCCCAGCATCAGGCGCAGGCGCCGCAGACCGTTTCCTGACCAGCTCTGTCCGGCCCAGCCGCCATCTACTCAGGTACGCCGCACAGGAGCTGAAGGACCGTTCGCACTTCACGCTGCTGGACCAGCAGCGTGTGGCGTACGAGTTGGTCCTACATGCCGTTGAGCGGGCGCGATCGGCGGATCGCAAGTCTGTCGTGGTCGTTTCGGGTGGACCGGGCAGCGGCAAGAGTGTGATCGCGCTGTCGGTGCTCGGTGAGTTGGCACGTCAGAACCGCTCCGTCATGCACGCGACCGGCTCGCGGTCGTTCACTCAGACATTGCGTCGGTACGCCGGCAAGGGGTCGACCCGGCTGAAGAATCTTTTTGGTTACTTCAACAGCTTCATGTCCGCCGAACGCAACGGGCTGGACGTCCTGATCTGCGACGAGGCCCACCGCATCCGGGAGACCTCAGTCAACCGGTTCACCCCGAAAGCCAAGCGGGAGAAGTCTCGTCGGCAGATTGACGAACTCATCGCCGCCGCTCGGGTGCCGGTTTTCTTACTCGACGAGCACCAAGTGGTGAAGCCGGGAGAGTTGGGCAATGTCGAGGTCATCTCGTCGTACGCGAGGCAGCTCGACCTTGAGGTTGAGGTCGTGTCGTTGCACAGCCAGTTCCGCTGCGGAGGCAGCGAAACGTACGAGCAATGGGTCGTCGACTTTCTCGGTCTCGACGGGGGTGAGCCGTCGGTCTGGACCGGCGACGGCAGGGTCGACCTGCGTCTCGCAGAGTCTCCGGAGGAGATGGAAGCCTTCCTCGCCAGCAGACAGGCGTCCGGCGTCAACGCCAGAATGTCCGCTGGGTACTGCTGGCCGTGGAGCGATCCGCGTCCGGACGACAGCCTGGTGCCGGATGTCCAGATCGGCGCTTGGTCGCGGCCATGGAACGTCAAGAGCGACCGCAGCGTCGGAGATGCACCAGGCAGCGCGTTCTGGGCCACGGATCCGAACGGTTTCGGCCAGGTGGGCTGCGTCTACACGGCGCAGGGCTTCGAGTACGACTGGTCGGGCGTCATCATCGGGCCGGACCTGGTTGCCAGGGACGGCTACTTGGTGACCCGACGCGAGGAGTCGAAGGATCCGGCGTTCCGCAGTCGCAAGACGGTCAGCGACGCCGAAGCGGATCTGCTGATCCGCAACACCTACAAGGTCCTGTTCACTCGCGGGATGAAGGGCACGATCATCTACTCGACCGATCGGGAGACACGGGAGTACCTCGCCTCGATGGTCAAGGCGACCCGGCCAGTCGAGACGGTGTACGAGACGGCCATCGAAGGCGACCTCGGCTGACGAACGGTTGAGAGCGGCTGCCCATCACGTGCGAAGAACACTCGCCACCCGGTCGCTGCGTGCTGACGTGGTGGAGATCCTGCTTGAGGTAGGGGCACGGCCCTGATTGGCTGCCCCGTCGCGCTGCAAACTCGTCGAAGGGACGTCTGCGGGAGCGGGTCAGGGCGACCCCTGCGGTGGCTTATGGTGAGAAACCGGGCACCCGGTGGGCGGGTGCCTGGTCCGGGCCGTGGGATTCACGCTGCTCAGCCGGAGGGTGGACCGATGACCGAGAACGCCCGCGACGTCGTCGACTGCTGAGATGGACTGGGCCGGATGGGCGTTGTTCGGGTTGGTGGCCACCGCGGCGCTCACCGCGGCGATGATCACGGCTCAACTGGCCGGCCTGACGCGGCTCGACCTTCCCCTGGTGCTCGGGACCTTCGTCACCGAGGATCCCGATCGGGCGCGCGTCGTCGGGTTCTTCCTGCACCTCTGCACCGGTCAGGGTTTCGCCCTCGGTTACGCGGCCGCGTTCGCGCTGCTGCACCGGGCGACCTGGTGGATCGGGGCGCTGTTCGGGATTGTGCACGTCGGGATCGCGCTGACGGTGATTCTGCCGCTGCTTCCCGGTGTCCACCCGCGGATGGCCTCGCAGCGAGCGGGGCCGGCCAGCACTGCGGTGTTGGAGCCGCCCGGTCTGTTCGCCGTCAACTACGGCATCCAGACTCCCGTGGTCACTGCTGTCGTCCACGTCGTCTACGGGGTCTTTCTCGGGCTGCTCCTGCAAGCCCGGTGACCCCACCCGAGTTGGCACGGGGCGATCTCCATGACCGATAGGCCGCCGATCGGCGACTACGGCCTGCTGGGTGACACGCGTACGACCGCCCTGGTCGCGAGTGACGGCGGCATGGACTGGCTCTGCGTGCCCCGCTTCGACGGCGATCCCCTGTTCGGCAGACTGGTCGGGGGCCCGGACGCGGGAACGTTCCGGGTCGGCCCGGTCGGACCGGCCACTGTCGTCGAGCGGCGTTACCGGCAGCACACCGCCACTCTGGAGACGACCTGGGCGGTGGGCGGCGGCCGGCTCCGCCTCACGGAGGCGATGGTGGCCGAGGTCAGCGGTCGTCTGCTGCCCACGACACTTGTCGTGCGACGACTGTCGGCCGAGCAGGCAGCGGTCGACGCGGTGGTGGAGTTCGATCCCCGCCTTGGCGCTCGGCGCCGCCGGCCCCGGGTCCACCACCGACGCCAGGGCCTCGTGTGTGAGTGGGGGGCGCTCGCGGTCGCGCTGGACAGCACGCCCAGGTTCCGGATCGAACCGGGTCGGCCCACCTCGATCACGGTCCGGCCCGGGCGGCCGGTCACCCTCGTGCTGGCTGTGGCGCACCGCGAACCGGTGATCCACGTCGAGCCACCTGTCGCCTGGGAACTGCTCGTCGCGGACGAGGCCCGGTGGCGATCCTGGACGGCGGAGATCGACGACCGGCTGCCGTTCCGCGAACACGTCGCACGAAGCCTGCTCACGTTGCGGCTGTTGACCTACTCGCCGTCGGGAGCGCCGGTGGCCGCGCCCACCACGTCACTGCCCGAGGACCCCGGTGGGGTACGCAACTGGGACTACCGCTACGTCTGGCCCCGTGACGCCAGCATCGGCGTGAGCGCCTTCCTCAGCGTCGGCAAGACCGACGAGGCCCAAGGTTTCCTCGCGTGGCTGTTGCACGCCAGCCGGTTGCAACGGCCACGCCTGCCGGCGCTGCTCACCCTGCACGGCCGGCACGTGCCGGCGGAACGGGAACTGGTGGGTTGGCCCGGCTACCTCGACAGCCGTCCGGTGCGGATCGGCAACGGCGCCGCCGGCCAACACCAGCTCGACGGCTACGGCTGGGTGATCGACGCCGCCTGGGCGTTCGCCCAGGCCGGGCACCGCCTCTATCCCGAGACGTGGCGGGCGGTGCGCGGTTTCGCCGACGTCGTCGCCGGTTGTTGGCAGGAGCCGGACGCCGGCATCTGGGAGGTACGCGAGCCCGCCCACCACGTCCATTCCAAGCTCATGGGCTGGCTCGCGCTGGACCGCGCCCTGGCCATCGCCGACCGGCACCGCCTGCCCGAGCGCCAACGTCGGCGCTGGCAGAAGGCCCGGGACGCCATCGCCGCCGAGGTCCGCACGCGCGGCTTCGACCCGACGGCCGGCAGCTACGTCCGCAGCTACGGGTCGCAGGACCTCGACGCGGCGCTGCTCGTCCTGCCGCTGCTCGGCCTGGACGGGACCGGGTCACCCCGGGTACGGGGCACCATCGACGCCATCCGGGGTCGGCTGTCCGCCGGCGGTCCGCTGCTCTACCGCTATCCGCCCGGCCGGGACGGCCTCCCCGGCACCGAGGGCGCGTTCCTGCCCTGCTCGTTCTGGCTCGTTCAGGGACTTGCCCGCACCGGGCGTCGCGGCGAGGCCGTCGAGCTGTTCCAGGCCGTTGTTGATTACGCCAGCCCACTCGGCCTCTATCCCGAGGAGGTGGACCCCGCGACGGGCGCCCACCTCGGCAACTACCCCCAGACGCTGACCCACGCCGCCCTCATCCAGGCCGCGCTCGCCATCCGAGACTCCCCCACTGGTGACAGGTCGGCCTGAGGGATCGTCCGGGCGGGAGGCACGGCCCACGGGCGGCTCGCGCGGGTAGGGTTTCGATCATGACGATTCCGCACCTGACGGCCGCCGACGGCACCACACTGCCGGCGATCGGGCTCGGCACGTACCGGCTGAACGGCTCGGCGGGTGTCGACGCGATCGGGCAGGCGATCCGGGCGGGCTACCGGTTGCTCGACTCGGCGGTGAACTACGAGAACGAGGGCGCGGTGGGTCGGGCCGCTCGGGCGGCGGGCGACGTACGCGGTGAACTGGTGGTCACCTCGAAGCTGCCGGGGCGGCACCACGGCTTCGACGAGGCGCTGACGACGATCGAGGAGAGTGTGTTCCGCACCGGCCTCGACCGGATCGACCTGTACCTGATCCACTGGCCGAACCCCAGTGTCGACAGGTACGTGCAGGCGTGGCGCGCGCTCATCGAGGCACGGGAGCGCGGGCTGGTGCGACACATCGGTCTGTCGAACTTCCTGCCCGAGCACATCGACCGGCTGGTGGCCGAGACCGGGGTCGCTCCGGTGGTCAACCAGATCGAGGTGCATCCGTACTTCCCGCAGCGGGAGGCGCTCGCCTACCACCGGGAGCACGGGATCCTCGTGCAGGGTTGGAGCCCGCTCGGCCACGGCAACGACCTGCAGCGGCATCCCGTCATCACCGAGATCGCGAACGCCCACGGCGTCAGCCCGGCGCAGACCATCCTCGCCTGGCACGTGGCCCGCCAGGTGATCCCGCTGCCCAAGGCCGCGTCGCCGCAGCGGCAGATCGAGAACCTGGACGTCTTCGACATCACGCTCAGCGACGCGCAGGTCGAGGCCATCACCGCGCTGGGCCGCCCGGACGGGCGGCTCGCGGACCAGGACCCGGCGGTGTACGAGGAGTTCTGAGCCTCCCAAGCGGGATCGTGGCCAGGGGGAATACTGGGCGGGTGGAGATTGACCGCCCGCGCCTGCTGCTGGTCGAGGACGACAACGCGCTGAGCGCGCTGCTCACCGACCTGCTCACCGAGGAGGGGTACGAGGTCGAGGTGGCCGGCGACGGGCAGAGCGGCCTGCACCGCGCCCTGGCCCGCGACTACGACGTGCTGGTGGTCGACCGAGGGCTGCCCGTGCTGGACGGGCTGGGGTTGGTCACCCGGTTGCGGGCGCGGGGTGTGACGTGCCCGGTGTTGCTGCTCACCGCCCGGGGCACCCTGGACGACCGGGTGCAAGGGCTCGACGCGGGCGCCGAGGACTACCTCGTCAAGCCCTTCGAGGTCCCTGAACTGCTGGCCAGACTGCGGGCACTGCGCCGTCGACACCAGGACGCGGCGGGCCGGTTGCCGCTGGGGCGGCGACGGTGGCTGGACGTGGGAAACCGACAGGTGCTTGACGACGACGAGGAGATTCCGCTCTCCGCCCGCGAGTTCGCCGTGCTGCGCGCCCTCGCCGGCCGGCCGACGAAGGTCTTCACGCGTGCCGAGCTGCTGAGCAGCGCGTTCGACCACGCCGACGCGCCGGGCAGCGTCGACGCCTGCGTGCACCACCTGCGTCGCAAACTGGGTCGGGGGGCGATCCGTACGGTGCACGGTCTCGGCTACCGGATCGGCGCGGTCTGACGGCGTGGACGAGGCCCGGCTGGTTCAGGCCCGACGGCGCAGTGTGGCGCAGACCGCCGGGGCGATCGGCGTGGTGCTGCTGCTGGTCGGTGCGCTGATGTTCGTCCTCACCAGTCGGCAGGAATCGCGGGCGCTGAACACCGAGCTGGCGCAGGTGCTCACGATGGCCGAGGACACCGACGACCCGCCGCCCGGCGAGTTCCTGGCCCAGCGGGCAGCCGGCTCCGGTGCCGTCGAGGTGACCGAGAGCGCCTCGCCGGAGCTGGCCCGCGTGCTCGGCGACGCGCTGGAACGGCAGCCGGGGCGATTCGACACGGACGCGGGAGACGACCAGCGGGTACGGGTGTTGGTCGCCGACCGAGCGGACGGCAGCCGCTGGGCCGTCGCCGCCGATCTCGCGCCGCTGCGCCAACGCCAGGGGCAACTCGGCATCGCGCTGCTGGTCGCCGAACTGGCCGGCCTGACGGGAGCGCTGGTGGCCGCGGCGCTGCTCGCCCGGCGGGCGGTCGCGCCCCTGGCCACCGCGCTGACTCTGCAACGCCGTTTCGTCGCGGACGCCTCGCACGAGTTACGCACCCCGCTCACCGTGTTGCACACCCGTGCGCAGGTGCTGGCCCGACGATCCCAGACGGGGCCGGCGGCGCGACTCACCGATCAGCTCGACCAGCTCGTGGCGGACACCCGGGCGCTCGGCGACGTGGTCGAGGACCTGCTGGTGTCCGCCGCTGCCGAGCATGAGCCGCCACCGGCAGCGGTCGTCGATCTGAGCGAGGTGGCCCGCGAGGTGGTCGCGAGCATGCGGGAGTACGCCCGGGAGCGGACGGTCGAGCTGCGCGTGGAGGCCTCCGGCGAAACCCCGGTCCGCGGAGCGCGCACGGCGCTGCGCCGAGCGACGACCGCACTGGTGGACAACGCGATCGGGCACGTGGCCGCTGGCGGGCACGTCACCGTGACCGTGCGACGGCACGCCGGTCAGGTGGCCGTCGAGGTCACCGACGACGGTGTGGGCCTCGACCCGGCCGAGGCGGACCGGCTCTTCGAGCGCTTCGCGCACGGCACGGCCGGGGCGGGCCGCCGGTTCGGGCTGGGCCTGGCGCTCGTGCAGCAGGTCGCGCACGCGCACCAGGGGTCGATCACGGTGGCCGGCGCTCCGGGTGGGGGTGCCACGTTCACGCTGCTGCTGCCGGCAGCCTGAGCGACCCATCGACGCCGTCGCTGGGTCGGATGACGTTCGACGCCGCAAGAACTTCGCAAGAAATCGGCAATATGGTGACGGGCAGTGACATCCCGAGCGCCGAGGAGACCCCGTGCCCGACACCGTCAACGGACTGCCGCTGCACCCACTCGTCGTGCACGCGGTGGTGGTCCTCCTGCCGCTGGCCGCGCTCGGTGTCGTCGCGCTGGCCGTCCGACCGTCGTGGCGGGGCCGCTACGGTGGGCTCGTCGTCCTGATCACCGCGCTGGCGACGGCCGCGATCCCGCTCGCCACCTCCAGCGGGGAGAGCCTGGAGCACCGGGTCGGCGACCCGGGCGAGCACGCCGAACTCGGTGACACGCTGCTCTGGTTCGCCATTCCCCTGCTGGTCGCCGCCGTCGCGCTCTTTTGGCTGCACCGCCGCGACACCCGGCCGGGCGACTCCCGCCGGACGCCGAGGGCGCTCGCGGTGGTGGTCGCGGTGCTGGCCGTGGTCGTGGCGGTCGCGAACCTGGTGCAGGTCTACCGGGTGGGTGACTCCGGGGCCAAGGCCGTGTGGGGCAACACCCCGGCCGCCTCCGCCGGGCACGGCGACGACGACTGAAACGCCGCGCCACCCGGGCCGGTAACGACCCGGGTGGCGCGGCGCCGGTCAGACGAGCCCGCCGAGGGCCGGGTCGCTGATGCTGTCCTTGCCGTTCTCGACGTGACCGGCGTACCGGCGCTCGAAGCCGGCGTCACCCGCGACGGTGAGCGCCAGGTCGTACCAGCCGTGGGTGCGGGTGAGCTCCCACGTCGCCCGCTCCGCCTGGCCGGGCCGCAGCGCCAGCGTCACCGGACGGGAGTGGTAGCCGTCCCGGACGGTCACCTCGACCCGCTTCGCGCCCCGGTTGCCCAGCGTGAGGACGATCTTGTGGTCGTGCTCGTCGTACGCGGCGGTGACGTCGAGCGGTGACCGGCCGCCGGTGAACCGGCGGTAGAAGCCGTTCGGCCCGTGCACCGACAGGTCGTAGGAGGACTCGATCGCCCAGGTGTCCGTGAGGCGCTTGCCCGGCTCGACGGTGTAGCTGCGCGGGGCCGCCGTGCTGCCCGCCTGGCGGACCTGGAAGACCGCGCCAGCGCCGCCGGTGTTGCGGAAGTCGATCCGGAACGCGCCGTCGGTGACCTGGCCGTCGGCGTGCAGGGTGTACGGGATCGGCCGTGCCGGGCGTACGCCGCGCTCCTGCTTCGGCAGCCGCCCCTTCGCCGGGGGCACCGGCACCTCGTCGGGGTGCCGGACCAGGTCGTCGGGCTTGAAGTCGTCCGTGTCCGGCAGCTTGACCTCGCGCGACCGGTTCGGGTGCCGGAAGTCGAAGGCCGTGGTCAGGTCACCGACGACGGCCCGCCGCCACGGGGTGATGTTCTTCTCGACCAGGTCGGGCCGGCCGTGCCCGAACCGCGTCTCCAGGAACTTGATGAGCGAGGTGTGGTCGAAGACCTGGGAGTTGACGTAGCCACCGCGGGTCCACGGCGACACGATGATCATCGGGACGCGGATGCCCAGGCCGTACGGGCCGGCCGGGTGGTCGGCGTCGCCGGGGAAGATCTCGTTGGTGGTGGGCACTGTCGACTGCCCGTGCTCGCGCGTCTGCGCAGGCGTCGGTGGCACCACGTGGTCGAAGAAGCCACCCTCCTCGTCGTACGTGATGAAGAGCGCCATCTTGCTCCACACCTCGGGGTTCGCGGCGAGGATGTCGATGACCTGCGAGATGTACCAGGAGCCGTACGCCGGCTCCCAGTTCGGGTGCTCGGTGTACGCCTCGGGCGCGGTGATCCAGGAGACCTGCGGCAGGCGTCCCGCCTCCACGTCGGCCCGGAAGTCGGCGAGCAGCGCCTCCGGGTCGCGGCCCTGGGTGCGGATCTCGGTGCCGGTCTTGGCCCGGTCCGCGAGGGGCGTTCCGGGCTGCGCGTTCTGGTACTTGTGGAAGTAGAGCAGCGAGTTGTCGCCGTAGTTGCCGATGTACGGGTCGTTCGTCCAGCCCCAGGATCCGGCGGCGTTGAGGCCGGTGCCGACGTCCTGGTAGATCTTCCAGGAGATGCCGTTGCGCTCCAGCCGCTCCGGGTACGTCGACCAGTCGTAGCCGGCCTCCGCGTTGGTGATGACCGGGCCGCCGCCCTTGCCGTCGTTGCCGACCCAGCCGCTCCACATGTGGTAGCGGTTCGGGTCAGTCGGGCCGATCAGGGAGCAGTGGTAGCTGTCGCAGACGGTGAAGGCGTCGGCGAGCGCGTAGTGGTAGGGCAGATCCTGGCGGGTGTGGTACGTCATCGCCGTGACGCCCTTGTTGGGCACCCACCCGTCGAACCGACCGTCGTTCCAGGCGGCGTGCCCGTCGTTCCAGCCGTGCGGCGGGTCCGGCAGGAAGGTCTGGCCGAGGTCCTTCACCTCGGGGCGAAAGGGCAGCAGCTCGTCGGCGCCGTTGGGCTGGTGCCACACGTCCTTGCCGGACGGCAGTGTCGCCGGATGGGGGTCGCCGAAGCCGCGTACGCCGCGCATGGTGCCGAAGTAGTGGTCGAAGGACCGGTTCTCCTGCATCAGGATGATCACGTGCTCGACGTCGTTGATCGAGCCGGTCCGGTTGTTCGCCGGGATGGCGAGCGCCTTGCTGAGGTCCAGCGGGAGCGCCGCACCGATCGCGGGAACACCCATTGCCTTGAGGAACGTACGGCGATCCACCGTGCCCATAACTCCGCCTTTGTGCGATCTGGTCGAGAAACTGGCGACCGGACGCTATCGAGGTCTGGTTGACGGCAGATGGCCATAATTCGGCCGGGCGGAAGCACGCCGACGTACCGTGAGGTCGTGCCGACGAGAGACGTACTCACCAAGGCTGACCTCGCCGAACTCCGCCGTTCGGTGCTCGGGACGGCCGACCCGCTCGGTGTCGCCGCCGACGTCGCCGAGGCGGCCCGGCAGGGCCGGCTGGAGGATCCGGACGACGCCGGGGACGCGCTGACCCTGGCCGCCGAGATCGCCCAGATCCGGGCCCGGCCCGATGCCGCGATGCGGTACGCGGACGAGGCGCTCGCGGCGTACCCGTCCGCCGACGATCCCCGGGCCGGCGTCGTCCGCGCGCTGCGGGCCCGGGTGATGTTCCAGGCCGGCGACCGCGACGACGAGGCGATGGCGGAGCTGACGGCGCTGCGGCCGCTGCTGCTCACGCAGCCCGACGCGCCCGCCTACGTCAGCGCGGCGCTGGACGCGGCAGGCCGCTCGGCGGTCGCCGAGACATGGCTGAGCGAGGCGGTCGACAGTCTGCTGGGTGAGCGGACCGGAGTGACGGCCGACCCGGAGGTCGGTCCGCCGGACGCGCCAGGTGTGCTCTTTTCCCTGCTGCAACAGCGCCACCGGGTACGCCGGAATCTCAACCTGACCCACGACCGGCAGGACGATCTGGCCGACCGCCTGGAGAACCAGCTCGTCCGCCGCGCGGCGGAGCGTCAGGGCGGTGATACCGATCTGCTCCTCTGGCCCCGGGAGGAGTTCGACAGTCTGCTCGCCGCGCACCCCGAGCTGACCGACGTGTACGGGCCGGACTGGGACGCGCACCGGGCCCGGCTGGAGAAGGAGCTGGTACGGCTGACGGGTGCCGGCCGGACCGGGCTGGGCGTGTTCAGGGCGACGGTGGCGGGCCTGCACGCGTTCGCCGGTCGACGCGACGGCGACCCGACCGACGCGGCGATCCGCGCCGGTTACGCGGCCGAGGTGTCGGCGCGACCCAGCTCGCGGGTGCCCTGGCCACCGGAGCGCAACGATCCGTGCTGGTGCGGCTCCGGCCTGAAGTACAAGAAGGACTGTCTCCCGCGGTCGCGGAGCTGACAGTTGGCTCTGGGCACGCCCAGTCGGTACCGATAGCCTCCAAGCCTGGATCATCGAGATCCGCTCTGGCCGGAGGAGTCGCCGAATGTTCGAAGAGTTCCTGGGCATCCCCGCTCACCCTCTCGTGCTGCACGCCGCTGTCGTGTTCGTGCCGCTGCTGGCCCTTCTGACAATCGCGTACGCGCTGGTCGCGCCGATCCGGCCGCACACGCGCTGGGTGCTGGGCCTGCTCGCCGTGGGCGCACCGGTCGCCGCCCTGCTGGCGAAGCTCACCGGCGACGCGTTCTTCGCGCGGATGCGCTCGGCGAACCGCGTCACGCCCGAGTTCGTGCCGAAGCTGGAGGCGCACCAGGATTTCGGCGACCTCACCCTCTACGCCGCGATCGGGCTGGGCGTCGTGGCGCTGGCGCTGGTCTGGTTCGTCGCGCCGCGCGGCGTGCAGGGCGCGCGCGGCGGTCGGGCGCTGACGCTTGTGTTGCAGGTGCTGTCGGTGGTGGCCGCCGGCATCGCCGTGTACTACGTGGTCCGTACCGGCGACTCCGGCGCGAAGGCGGTCTGGGAGGGCCAGTGACGAGCGCGGGCGCGGCCCGGCCGGAGCCGGACCGCACCCGCGCGGTGACCGTCAGCCGGCGTGGTACGCCCGGATGATGGTCTGGTCGATGCCACTACCGCCGTTGGCGGCGGCCTTGACCCGCAGCGAGACGGCCTGCCCGGGGGCGACCTTCGGCAGGTCGACGCGGTAGGTGTCGCCGCTGCCGGTGACCCGGGCGGCCTTCCAGGTGGCGCCGTCGTCGGTCGACGTCCAGACCTGCATCGACGTCACCTTCTGCGCCCGCACGCCGTGCGCCTGGCGGACGGTCAGCTCGGCCGTTCCGCCGACCGGGTGGTTGTCGTGGTCCATGGGCAGGGCGTAGTCGACAGCGAGCAGCGGCAGTGGCACGCTCTGCGTCCCGTCCGGCCCGGCGGACCGGAACGTCCACGAGGTGGTGGCCCTGGTCGAGATCGGCAGGATCAGGCTCGTGTCGACGTCGAGGGTCACCCGGTAGTCGGCCATCGCCTGCGGCACCGTGAAGTCGCCGAACGGGCCCTGCCGCTGCTCGACAAGCTTGCCGTCGCGGTACAGCGACAGCGTGCGCTTCACACCGATCGCCTCGCCCCGCAGGCAGTCGGCCCGCTGGTGCTGGTCGGTCAACGACACGAGGTCGAGGTGCAGGTTGCCCCGCGTCCGGGCCGGTGCGGTGGCGCAGCTGGAGTCGACGCCCGCCGGGTCGTCGTACCAGTCCGAGTGCAGCGGCTGCCGCGCCCAGACCTTGCTCTGTCGACTGCCCGGCTGGTAGCTGCGGGGCGCCTCCTGGGCCGCCAACCCGCCGTAGACACCCTCGTCGGCCCAGACGATCTCGGGTGTCAGGTAGTCGGTGCGCGTCGGCGGCAGCGGGCCCTCGTACGTCTGGGTCACCGGCACACCGTCGACTGTGGAGCCGAGTCGCACCAGCTGGGTGTACATCTCCGGTGAGTCGGTCTGGTGGAACCGCTCGTCGATGCGGGCCAGCCTGGCCTGCTCGGCCCTGGTCACCCGGTACGCCGGGTCGGCCGGTACGCCGCCCGCGTACTCGTGCACGAGGTTGTAGCGGTACGGCTCGGCCGTGCCGGCGGGCGAGTCCAGGTTGACTGCCGCCCAGGTCCGCCGCGACCCGATCGAGGGCTGCGGCAGCGCGGTGCTGCGGACCGTCGTCAGCTTGCCGAAGCCGCTGATCTGGTGCCACCAGGACAGGCCGTTCGCCGCGGTCTGGAGATTGGTGAAGTCGACCCGGGTGGGCGTGGTGGGAACCCCGTCGACAGTGGCCGTCACCGGTTTGGCCTCCGCCGGATCGAGGGTGACGGTCCGGGCGGCCCGTACGTCCAGGTCGGCGTCGGCGGTGAGGGTCGTCTCCAGCACGTCACTGTCGACGTAGTAGGCGACGGAGGCACCGAGCACCGAGTACCGGCCGGCCGGAACCCGCAGAGTGAAGGTCTCCCCGGGAGTGCCGGACCCGCCGCCGTAGTAGATCTGGGGGTCGGTGAGGTTGGCGACCATGAGGTTGATCCAGGTCTCCGCGCCGTCCCGCAGACCCGGCAGCGGCTTCGTGTTGATCGTCAGGTCGTAGCTGGGAGGCTCGACGTAGAAGCTCACCGGGGTTACCGCGACGACGGTGCGCCCGGTGCGGGCGGTGACGGTGGCCAGGTAGAAGCCCGGCCGGCTGGCCAACGCCGCGCGGTTGATCCGCAGTGTCGCTTCCGCCGTCGCTCCGCGCCTGGGCGTCACCCGGCTCGTCGACAGCGACGCCGCGCCGCGCGGCACCGGCTGGCCGTCGTGGTTGACGACCGACACGTCGAGGTCGAGGACCGTCGTGGCCGGGGTGGCGCCGCCGGTCCAGCTCAGCGTCGTGGTGCTGCTGCCGGACTGCGGGTACGCGAAGGTGCCGAGGTTGACCACCGGCTGGTCGCTGGTCGGGCCGCCGAGGGCCCGGGCCGCGTTGAGCCGGCCGGCCCCCACGGCGTACGCGTCGACGCCGCTGAGCGGGTCGGCGGCACCGACGAGCGCCGCCTTGAGCTTCGCGCCGGTCCAGTCGGGGTGACGCTGGGCGAGCAGCGCGGCGGCACCGGCGACGTGCGGCGTGGCCATCGAGGTGCCGCTGAGGCCCTCGTAGTACCTGTCGATCGGGTCCTGGAGGTTGGTGCCGGCGGCACGGGCGGCGACGATGTCGACGCCGGGCGCGACCAGCTCCGGCTTGGCCGCGTGGCTGTTCACCAGCGGTCCGCGGCTGGAGAAGTCGGCGAGCTTGTCGTCGCGGTCGACGGCGCCGACGGTGAGCGCGCTGGTGGCGGACCCGGGCGAGGAGATCTGCGCGCCGCTGTTGCCCGCCGCGATGACGAAGAGGACGCCGGTGGACGTGCTGAGCCGGTCCACGGCCAGCGAGAGCGGGTCGCTGCCGTCGTCGGCCTCGCTGCCGCCGAGGCTCATGTTGACGACGTCGGCCCGGGTGGAGGCCCACTCCATGGCGGCGATGATGCCGGAGTCGGCGCCGGAGCCGTGGTCGTCGAGGACCTTGCCGATCACCAGCCCGGCGTCCGGCGCCACACCGCGACGCTGACCGTGGGCGGCCGCGCCGGTGCCGGCGATTGTCGACGCGACGTGCGTACCGTGGCCGTTGTGGTCGACCGCGTCACCGCCCTCGGCGGTGAAGTCGGCCCGTTCGACGACCCGGCCGGCGAGGTCGGGGTGGGTGAAGTCGGCGCCGGTGTCGAGGACCGCGACCCGGACGCCCTTGCCGGTGTAGCCGGCCTTCCACGCCTGCGGCGCGTCGATCTGGTCGAGGTTGCGGTCCAGACCGGCGGGCTTCGCGCCGCCGGTCAGCGCGGTGGCGCGGACCTTGCGGTCGAGCCAGACCTTCTTCGCGCCGGCGAGCAGCGAGTTGGTCGCGAGCTTCGCGGAGGCCGGGCTCTTCTTGGGTACGTGGCCGGCCACCGCGCCGATGCTGGGCAGGGAGCGCACGTCGCCGAGTGCGGCCACCCGCGCCGAGGCGGTGGCGGGCTGCACGATGACGGGCAGCGTGGAGGTGCTCTCGTCGTCGTACCCGTCGGCGATCAGCGCGGTGACGTCGAAGAGGTCGGGGTCGAGGGTCGAGCCGATCTGGGACTCGACGCGGGCGGGAAGGACGTGCAGGTGGCCGTCCGGGCCGCAGGTCTGGCGGAGCACGGTGTTCGCGTCGACGGGCCGTACCGTGGCCTGCGGGCACCCCGAGCCGGTGCTTCGGACGGTCACCACGTCCCCGGTGAGCAGGGTGACGGTGTGGGTCTTCGAGTCGGCGGAGGCGCCGGGTGTGCCCGGCAGGACTCCTGCGCCGGGACCGGCTGTGGCGGTGCCGCCGGGCACGGCGGTCAGCGCCGTGGCCGTGACGGCGACGGCCAGCAGCCAGCGTGTTCTTCTGAGCATTTCGCTCCCTGTCTCATGTGGACAAATGCGCCTCTTGGGCGACTTTTGCAAGATCATATGTCTCGGTACGCGATCTTCGGCAGCCTGCGACGAGCACTTTTTCTTCCCACCGGGCAAGGGTTTCCGCCGTGTGTCGGCACCGTGCCCGGTTCGATGTCGGTTCGATTGCGACCGCCTCCCCGGCCCGGAAAACGGCCGGCGGTGACCACCCGAGGGGATCGACGCGACGCCCACCCGCACCTAGCATGGCGACGAATGGATCTTCGCGATTGGTCCGTGCCGAGACCCGGCAGCCAGCCCGACCGAAGGGAGACGCGCATGCGTCGACCCCGCCATCTCGCACTTCTCAGCGTCGGCGTGTCCGGCGCCCTGGTGCTGAGCGCAGCCCCCACCGCGACGGCCGCGCCGCCCGCGCCTGCCACGCCCACCGGCATCGTGGTGGCCGACGGCATGACCCAACCGGTGTTCTCGCTCGCGGACGCCATCGAGGAGCGGGTGTACGTCCAGACCCCGGTGGACACCGACCACGACGGCCGCCCCGACCGGGTGGCGATCGACATCTCCCGCCCCCGGGAGACCGCCACCCAGGGCTTCAAGGTGCCGGTCATCTTCGAGCACAGCCCGTACCGCAAGGACACCTGGGGTGACGTGCCGTACCCGAGCGTGCTGGTCGACGACCTGCCGCAGAACGGGGTGACCGACCGCTCCGGGCGGCGGGCGCTCGACATGGGCATCCAGCGGGCCGAGGCGAAGGCCAACCTGCCCGGCTCACTGGACGACTACTACGTGCCCCGCGGATACGCGGTGGTGCTCGGCCAGAGTGTCGGCACCGGCGACTCGGACGGCTGCCCAACCAGCGGCGACCAGGCCGAGACGCTCGGCACCAAGGCGGTCATCGACTGGCTCAACGGGCGGGCCAGGGCGTACGACGTGAACGGCGCCCCGGTCACCGCCGGCTGGACCACCGGCGCGGTCGGCATGACCGGCGTCTCCTACAACGGGACGCTGCCCAACCAGGTGGCCACCACCGGGGTCAAGGGCCTCAAGACCATCGTGCCGGTCTCCGCAATCAGCAGCTGGTACGACTACTACCGGGCCAACGGCCTGGTAGTCGCGCCCGGGACGTTCCAGGGCGAGGACCTGGACATCCTGGCCCAGTACACGGCCGGGCAGGCGCGCGCCGAGGGGCAGTGCGCCGACGAACTCGCGACGATCACGAAGGAGCAGGACCGGGTCACCGGCGACTACTCGACGTTCTGGAAGGACCGCGACTACCTGGACGCCCGCGACGTGAAGGCGAGCGTCTTCGTCGTGCACGGCCTCAACGACTGGAACGTCAAGACCGAGCACTTCGCCGGCTGGTGGGACGAGCTCGCGAAGCGCGACGTGCCGCGCAAGATCTGGCTGCACCAGGGTGGGCACGGCGGTCCGGGCAGCAACGCCTCGGTGACCCTGCCGGACGGCCACACCTGGACCTACAAGCAGACCGAGAACCGCTGGTTCGACTTCTGGCTGTGGAACGTGCGCAACGGCATCATGGACGAGCCGACCGCGGTGCTCCAGCGCGAGGACCGGGCCTACACCACGTACGCCAACTGGCCCGACCCCGCAGCGCGTGCGGTCGGGCTGCGGTTCGCGGCGACCGACGCCACCGCGCCGGGCGCTCTGACCACTGGCAAGCCGCCGAAGGCCAAGATCGAGCAGAGCTTCGTCGACGAGGGCCGGACCATCCACCCGGACACCCTGGTGGCCGATCCGGACACGGCCAGCCCCAACCGGCTCGCGTACCGCTCCCCCGAGCTGACCCAGAGCGTGCGCATCTCGGGCCGACCGGAGATGCGGCTGCGGATGGCCATCGACAACAAGCCCGACGCGAACCTGACCGCGTACCTGGTGGACTACGGCCCGGCCGGGTCGAGCGCCGCGCCGACCGTGGTGACCCGGGGTTGGATGGACCCGCAGAACCGCAAGAGCGCCGCGCGCACCGAGCCGGTCAAGCAGGGCAAGCTGTACGACTACCGGTGGACGATGGAGCCGAAGGACTACATCTTCCCGGCGGGGCACCGGATCGGCGTGGTCGTCTTCTCCAGCGACCAGGAGTACACGTTGCTGCCGTTGGGTGGCACCGAGCTGCGGGTCGCTCCGAACGACAGCGAGGTGCGGCTGCCCGTGGTCGGCGGGCGGGGCGTCCTCGGTTTCTGACGTCCTCGTCTCACGAAAGGGGCGGTCCGACACGTCGGGCCGCCCCTTCTGGCGTTTTCCACCAACCGCGTACGTATTGACAACCGTCGACGCGGAGCACAGTCTGATGTGGTGAGAGCGCTCTCTCGCCCCGGTTCCCGGGCCACCATCCCCTTTCGGCCAGGACACCCTCCGACGTCTTTCGGCGGCGGCGTCGGAGCTGTCCCTGACCCGTCCCCGACAGGAGTCACGAGATGGACAGGGCCGCACCCCTCTCCCACGTCCCCCGCCGGCTACGCCTCGCCACGGCGATCGGCGCCCTGCTGACGCTCCTCGGCACGTACCTGGCCTGGACCACCGACCGGGCCGACGCCGCCCCGGTCGCCAACGTCATCCGGGTCGCCGAATTCCCCGCCGACTGCGCGTACAGCCACCGGCTGCCCGACGACCCGATCGTCTTTCCCGGGCTGCCCGGGGCCTCACACATGCACAGCTTCTTCGGCAGCACGGTGACGAACGGCAACACCACGCTTCCCGACCTGGTGAAATCCACCAGCACCTGCAACCCGGCGGTGGACGTCTCGTCCTACTGGGTGCCGACCCTCTACCGCGACAACGTCGCGGTGGAACCGGCCATCGCCACCTTCTACTACCTCGGTGAAGGTGTCCGCGCCGACGTCGTCGCCAACACCCAACCGATCCCGCAGGGCCTGCGACTCGTCGCGGGCAACGCGAAGGCCACCGGGCCGAACGACAGCATCGCCCGCTGGTCCTGCCTGCACGCCGGGCAGGTGCCGCCGTCGAAGGACTTCGTCACCTGCCCCGCCGGCACGATGCTGGAGTCGTACCTGGACTTCCCGCAGTGCTGGAACGGTCGGGACCTGGACTCGCCGGACCACAAGAGCCACCTGGCGTACCCGGTGAACCAGGCCTGCCCGAGCACCCACCCGGTGCACGTGCCGAAGTTGCGGCAGGTGCTGCGGTACCCGGTCAACGGCGACCCGTCGCACTTCCGGCTGGCCTCCGGGCCGGGCTACACCATGCACGGCGACTTCTTCAACGCCTGGCCGACAGCCGAGATGGCCCGCCGGGTCCAGGACTGCATCCGGCCGGTCATCAAGTGCGGGCACGACGGCCGACCGATCTGAGCCGACACCGTCGCACCCGAGGGGGGCGGGTCCGGTCACGCCGGGCCCGCCCGCCGCGGGCGGAAGGAGGCCGTATGCGCGCCCGCGCCGCGCTGCTCACGACGGCGGTGCTCCTCGCCGGCTGCGCCGGCGGGACACCCGCGGACAGCGCCGGGCCACCCACTGTCGCGCCGGCCGCGTCCACACCGTCGAGCGTCGGATCGGCGGGCTCCTTCAGCCCCACCGACATCGCCTGGCTGCAACTGACCGCCGCGATGACGGACCGGCTGCTACCGGTGCTGGACCTGGTGCCGACCCGGACCACCGACCCCGCCTGGCGACGGCTGGCCGCCGACGTGCGAGCCAGCAACCGATCCGACCTGACCCGGTCCCGCCAACTGCTGCGCGAGGCGGGAGCGCCGACGACCAACCCGCACGAGGGCCACGACATGCCGGGCATGATCACCACGGACGAGCTGACCGCGCTGCGGTCGGCCACCGGGACGACGTTCCACCGCCTGCTCGCCGCGCACCTGCGCGCGTACCTCACGCAGACCGTCCGGGTCGCCACCGCCGAGCTGAAAACGGCGTCCACCCGGCCACCACCACACTGGCCACCACGGTGATCCGATCGAACACCACCCACCAGCAGAACCTGAACACTCTCGCCCCCACCCCGCCCCGGTGATCAAGAGGTTCGCGTCATCCCAGCGGCGTGTCGTGACGCGAACCTCTTGATCACCGGTGGATCGGTGGGCGTGCGGTGCGGGTGAGCTGCTCGTCTGCCCAGAGCTGGCGTTCGGCGCACCTCGGGGCGGTGACGACGGACGAGGTGATCGATGCCAGCCCTGGTGGCAGCGATGACCGCGATGAGGATTGCCAGTGGTAGCGGCTGACCGGCGACATGCGGCCTCCGCGACAGCCGGAGGTTCAGCTTCCGCCCATGCTCGACGAACTGTTGTCCGACGAGTTGCCCCGGCGTGAGGTGTAGCGACCCGCGAGTCGTCCCGCGCGTGCGCGACGGCCCAGCACCCCGATGATCGTCAGCAGGAGCGCCGCACCGAGCACGATTCCGCCGCCCAGCAGCGCCGCCATCGTTCCCATCGACATCCTCGACCTCCACACTCAGCAGACCGGCAGACGGGCGATCGTCCCACCCTCCCGTCAGGCGCGGGAAGGGCTGTCGCCGCCGGCCCGCAGGGAGTCGATGGTGAGGTCGAGGGCGGCCTCCAGGTGGTCGATCCTGCCGGTGGAGAGCAGCAGCAGGACGCCGCCCTGGATACCGGCCAGCAACGCCGCCGACGCGCGGTCGGCGTCCACGTCCGGGGCGATGTCACCTGTCGACTGCATGTGCCGGATGCCCATGGCGATCGCCTCCTGCCACCGCCACATGAGCCCGGTCACGATGGCCTGCGCGCCCGGCGCCCGTCGGCCGGTCTGGCCGAGCAGGCCGTTGAGCGGGCACTTCACGCCCTGCGCGAGGTAGCGCTCGATGAGCCGGTCGCGCCACGCCTGCCAGGCCGGCCAGGACGTCAGGTTGCTGAGCATCGGCTCCTGGTCGGTGAGCACCTGGTCGGCCTCGTGCTGGGCGACCGCGAGCAGCAACTCCTCCTTGCCGTCCGGGAAGTAGTGAAAGAGCTGGCCCTTGCTGGTGCCGGTGTGGGCCATCACGTCTTCGAGGCGTACCTCGTCGACGCCGCGCTCGCGGATCTCGGCTGCGGCGCCGGCGACGATCCGCGCCCGGGTCGCCGCACCCTTGCGGGTCAACGCGCGTGTCATGGCCCCCACCGTAGCGCGGTTTTGGACTTGCAGGTCCATTTTTGGCGAGCAAAGGTCGGGTCCGCGCGGTCCGCTCCGCGCCCCCATCACGATCGAGAGGGCACCACGATGAACCACTACTACCTGCTCGGACGGTCGGGCCTGCGGGTGAGCCGACTGGCGCTGGGCACCATGAACTTCGGCGTCGACGGGTTCCACGCCGCGTACGGCAAGACCGAGGAGGAGGCCGAGCCGATCTTCCGGCGGTACCTGGAGGCGGGCGGGAACCTCATCGACACGGCGGACTTCTACACCGCTGGGGAGAGCGAGAAGATCCTCGGCCGTCTCATCGACAAGGCAGGCGTCCGCGAACGACTCGTGCTCACCAGCAAGGCCACCAACACCGTCGACCCGACCGACCCGAACGCCAGCGGCAACGGCCGCAAACACGTCATGCGGGCCGTGGAGGCGTCGCTGCGCCGGCTCGGCACCGACTACATCGACCTGTACCTTCTGCACACCTGGGACCGGATCACCCCGGTCGAGGAGGTCGTGCACACACTCGACGACCTGGTGCGCTCCGGCAAGATCCGGTACGCCGGCCTCTCCGACGTGCCGGCCTGGTACGCGGCCCGCGCGCAGAGCTACGCCGAGGCGCACGGGCTCGCCCCGATGATCAACGTGCAGCTGCCGTACTCCCTGGTCATGCGGGACATCGAGGCGGAGTTCGTGTCCATGGCCCAGACCCTGGGGATGGGCATCACCGCGTTCAGCCCGATCGGCGGCGGCCTGCTCAGCGGCAAGTACCGGCGCACCAGCGAGGGCCTGAGCGGTACCGGACGGTTGACCACCCCCAACGCCGCGGGTCGGGAGATCAGCCCCAACGACTGGAAGGTCATCGACGCGCTGGAGAGCGTGGCCGCCGACCTGGGTCGCAGCATGGCGCAGGTCGCGATCAACTGGGTGGTCACCCAGCCCGCCGTCGGCTCGGTGATCATCGGAGCGAGCAGCCCGGAGCAGGTCGGCGGCAACTTCGGTGCGCTCGACTTCGAGATCCCGGCCGACGCCCGCCGCCGACTCGACGAGGCCAGTGCCCCGACCCTCGGGCCGCCCTACGGCATGTTCACCCCGCAGTACCAGTCCTGGGTGGTGAGCCCCGGCCTCGGCGTCGGCGACAAGCCCGCCGGTTACGCCCCGCCGGTGTTCAACGGTGCCCGGGAAGCGGGACAGGCGGCGGCGCGGTAGTCGCCGCGGACGGCGGTGCGCCGCGGAGGCAGGTGGACGACTCCGCGGTGCGCCGCCGGGCGACGATCGCGTTCAGCCGCCGACGCTGACGGTCCCGACGAGCCCGGACGTCGACGCCGGACCGCCCTCGTAGAGGTCGACGTACAGCCGGAGCAGTTCGTCGGCGTCGGTGCCGAGTGCGGTGAGGTCGAGGGTGTTGTGGCGGACACCCCACGCCTGCGGCAGCGCGCAGACCCGCAGCGCGACGCCGTTCGCCCGCGCGATGCGGCGCGGCCCCCGCACCGCCGCGGCGGGGTCCACCACCGCGTCGAGCGGGCTGATCGCCACGGCCGCGCTCAGCAGTCCGGTGCGCCGTGGCGGACGCGGCAGCGTCCGTGCGATCGTCAGGTACTGGGTGACGGCCGAGAACGAGTATCCCCGCGAGTTGACGCGGTCGCGCAGGAGGCGGCGCCCGTACAGCGTGATGAGTGGTCGGACCGCGAAGGCCGGGGCCTGGCGGGGATCCGGGCCGAAGAACGGCGACAGCAGCAACAGCCGCCGGACGACGTCACCACGGACCTGGGCCAGCCACGCGGCCAGCACCGCGCCGCCGGAGATGCCCACGACACCCACCTCGTCCCCCAGGCCCGCCGCGACGGTCACGGCCTGGGCGGCGTACGTCGTCAGCTCGGCGGCCTCGACCCGGTGGTGGGCCCGCCGGTCGACGGTGCCGTGGTGCGGGGCCCGCGGAATCCACACGTTGTAGCCCCGGGCGAAGAACACCTCGGCCAACGCGTCGTACTGCTCCGGCGCGAGGGTGTATCCGTGCAGCAGCAGCACGGCCCTGCCGGTACGGGAGCCGTGGCTCAGCAGGCGGCTGCGCGACTCCGGCCGGATCTCCGGATCGGCGGTCTCCGCCGCCCTGATGGTCTCGGCGATGCGGGTGGCGGCGGCGAAGTCCAGCGGATCGCCCGGTGCGAGCCGCAGCTCACGGCGGCGCAGCGGCCAGAGGTAGAGCCCGGCGACCGCCGCCACGACCAGCGCCGATCCGCCGACGATGAGGGCGATGATCTCCGGCATGGGCACAGATCCTGGCAGGAGCCGGCGGTGTCGCCGGTGCGGGGTGCGCCCCGGGTGACGCGGGGCGCACCCCCGACGGGCTACGCCTTCTCGGCCGGCGGCGCGAACAGCACGCGCGAGCGGAGTTGCCGGAACCCGGTCCGCTCCAGCTCGGCAAGCACCGCGACGCGGTGGGCGTCCACGTCGGCGATCACCTCCCGGGCGCCTCCGGCGGCGAGCACCCGGACCGCCTCGGCCAGCAGCTCACCGCGCGCCGCGTCGTCGAGCAGGCCGAGGTACGCCAGCAGTGGGTAGCAGGCGTCGCCGGCCGTGCCGACCAGGCCGACCGGCTGCCCGCCCGCCACGCCGACGCGCCACTGGTCGGTCGACTCCCCCAGCCAGGCCAACGGATCGGTGGCCAGGTCGACGCCGCTGACGGCGCGCGCGATCTCCGCGCCGGTCAGCACGTCCGGTTGGGCGACCCGGGCGACCAGGGCGTTGATCTCCGCCACGTCGACGGGCGGTCGGAACGTGTACCGGCCGGAGGTCGTCGGCAGCGGCGTGCCCGTCCACGAGCACCGCAGCCGCTCACCCACCTCGACCAGGCCGGCGAGTCGGGCCGCCTCCATCGGCGCGGTGACCACGGCCAGCACCTCGGGTCGACGCCGCCAGTGCGCGGGCAGGGCCGCGTAGTACCGACCGGGACCTCCCAGCGCCTCGTGGGCGGCGTGCAGCAGCGCGGCCCCGACCTGCGGCTCGGCGGCCAGGTCGAACCGCTCCAGCCAGGGAGCGCCCACCGCTCCGGGCGGGAGGAGCCAGGCCGCCCGCCCGACCACCCGGCCGTCGCGCAGGGCGATCCAGGTGTTCTCGGGTCGGTAGCCGCCGCCGGTGATGCCGTCGGCGTACGCGATCTGCCGCAGTTGGGGCAGCGGGTCGGTCATGGAGTCGAACAGGTTTTCCTCGCCCGCGGAGAGCGGGCGGATGACGAGACTGGTCATGGCGGACCTCCGGAAAGCGAGCGCCCCGGGTCAGATCCGCGTGGACGCCGGTGCGCGGAGGGGGCGCAGAACATCGGACATTGTTCTGACCTCCTCTCGGCTCGACGGCGTGCCCGCCAACCTACGCGAAGCGCCGGCAGTCCCACAACGTTGCGCGGGGCCCGGCTCACAACGTCGGGTTGGTCTCCGCGCCGCGTTGGTGGAGCCGCCCGTCGGCGAGGGCGATCCCGGCCAGGATCAGCGCCGCCGCGGCGGTCACGGCGACCGGCGGGAGAAGGACGCTGGGCAGGGCCGCCACGACCAGCGCCAGCGCGCCGACGAACAACATCCAGCAGCGCGGCGCGGAGCGGTGCGTCCGCTCCAGGTAGCTCCGCCCGATCAGGAACAGCACCGGGCCGCCGAAGATGATGGCCACCAGAGCCCAGTCGATGGGCGGGTGGGGATCCTCGATGACCTGCCCGAAGCCGACTGCGGTGCAGATGATGCCGCCGACGATGAGCAGCAGGCTGTAGCTCGCCCACCGGGACAGTTGCAGGCCCTCACCGCCGGCGCTGCCGGTGGCCTGGCGGCCCGGCCCCACGTGGTAGAAGTAGATCCGCCAGAACGAGACCACGGCCACGAAGGCGGCCACGAGGGTGATGGTCCGCTCGGTCGAGAAGCCCGGAAAGCTGACGGCGGCGCCGGTTTCGAGCACCACCTCGGCCAGCGCGATCATGAAGAACTGGTTGTACCGCTCCGCGAGGTGCACCTCGGAGACCGTGACCAGGTTGGCCAGCGGCACCCGGCCGATACGCGGCACCGGCCAGTCGGAGGCCGCGCCGACGAGCTCGATGGCGAGCGCGAGCGTCCAGAGAACGCCACGGCCGAGCCCGCCGTCGATGCCGCCACTGATCCAGAACACGCCGGAGACCGTGTGCCAGGCCAACACCCGGTACGAGAACATCTGGGCCGGGTGACCCCGCAGGGCGAACGCCAGGTAGAGCGGTCTGCCGAGCTGGATGACGACGTACGTGCAGGCGAAGATCATGCCGCGTTGGCCGAACGCCTGCGGCAGCGAGACCGCCAGCACCAGGGTGCCGAACATGGTGGCGAGAAGGACGACCTGGATTTCGACCCGGCGCGGGTCGTAGGTGCTTGCCAGCAACGCGTTCAGCGACCAGATCATCCACATCGCCGTGAAGAACAGCAGCGTCTGGCCCGCCTCGGACAGCAGCGTGTGCCGGACGATGGTCAGGTCGTCCGCGACCCGCCCGGCGAGGCGGGCGAGCGCGAAGACGTACACGATGTCGAAGAGCAGTTCCAGGACGGTCGCCGAGCGTGGGCTCCTGCTGTCGGCCAGCCCGCGCATCCAGGTGCGCGTCAGCATGGCCGCACCCCCTCGCCGACCGGTCCCGCCTCGTACCCGTTGAGGGGACTTTATCCCGGTCTGTCGGTACGCCCGGTGGTTATGCCGGATCGCCTGGAGGACTGTCGGCGCCGCGTCCCCAGCGCCTCGTTCGGGCGGTCCGCCGCCTCGTCCGGGTCCGCCGGGCCCGCCGGTCGGCGCGCAGGCCGGCGCGGCCGAGCAGCCGGATCAGCAGCCAGCAGAACAGCGCCAGCGTGCCGAACAGGGCGATGGTCACGATCCGCCAGCGCATGCTGTTGACCTGGAGCATCTCGGGCAGCAGCGCCGCGACGCCAGCGACCGCGGTGACCGAGAACAACCACTGGAGGCGCTGCTGGAACAGCGCCGTCTGCAACCCGAAGAGCTGGCTCAGATTGCTGCGCAGCAGTTCGAGGCGCTGCCGGGCGGCCTGCAGGTGCCGGGGAACCCGCAGCCCGTCGATGAGGAACGTGGCCACCGCGATGCGCATGGGGTCGCGGTACATGAGGTCCACGTTGCCGACCTCGGCCAGCCCTCGACTCAGTTGCAACTGCACCCGGGCCAGCTGGGTGATGCGCGCGCCGAGCGAGTGACCCGGCCCGACGAGTTCGTCGCGGTCGTTCGGGTCCACACCCACCCACAGTTGGCAGAAGAACCACTGGGCGTGGATCTGGCCGTACATGTCCTGGACCATGCGGGCCGCCGCCGACGCTCCCCGTACCCCGTCGTGCAGGACCGCCACGGTGGACCAGCCGGTGGTGCGGACCAGCAGGCCGGGCAGGCGCAGCGGCCCGTCGTCGGCGGCCGCGCCCGCGGTCACCGGCAGGGCGGAGAGCCGCAGCAGCGACTCCACGAGCGGGTCGTTCTCGGACCGTTCGGGACCGCGCAGGACGAAGAACTGACGCATGTTCTGGAACGGGTAGCGGCGCTCGCGGGGTTCGAAGCCGGCCGACTCGCGCAGGATGGCGCGCACCGCCTGGACGTGGGCGGACACCGTCAGCCCGCCGTGCTCCCGGGGCTCGGCCTCGATCATGCTCAGGTGCCCGGCCAGGTTCGGCGGGAAGGTGTCCAGGTCGCGCAGGTGCCGGAAGTAGTCGAGGGTGTTCTCGCGGACGAGGTCGTCGTAGAACCGGCAGATGTCCTCCGTGCTGACGGCGGGCTCCGGCGCGGCGAACCGCAGGTCCACCGAGATCACGCCGAGCGCCGGGTAGATGACGATCTGGGTGCTGGTCGCCCACGTCGTACGGCCGATGCGGACCGCCGACGTGCCGAGGGAGATCTGCAACACCGGCGGATGGGTGGCCAGGTAGGAGATGTTGTAGGCCCGGGTCTCCTCGTGCTGGACGACATCGACGGAGGTGGCACCCAGTCTGGCCAGCAGCGGGAGCGCTGGTTCCACGTCCTGCACCGTGCCGCCGAGGTCGAACTTGACCGGCACGTACACGTGATCGATATCGAGGCTCACGCATACATTCTGACCGTGCGGCACAACCGGGTTACGTGCTGAGACGGCCTACAACTGGTCGACGTGGTCGCGCCACGAGTGCCGGGGGTCGTAGCCCAGCAGCCGCCGCGCCTTGTCGATGCTGAGCAGGGTCTCGTGCTCGCCCAGCTCCTTGCGGATCTCGACACCCGGATACACCTCGGCCATCAGGCTGGCGCTCGAGGAGGTCATGACGGTGTCGGCGTTGGCGATGATGAACACCTCCGCGCCGGGCTGGTCGTACGCGAGGGCCCGCTCGACCGCCTGGGCGCCGTCGCGGGCGTCGATGTAGCCCCACAGGTTCCACCGCCGCGAGCGCGGATCGGCGTCGAAGGAGGGGAACTGCAGGTAGTCCTCGACGTCCATCACGTTGGAGAACCGCAGGCCCACCATGACCAGCTCCGGGTCCCACCGGCAGAAGTGCCGCGCCATCTCCTCCTCGAGGGCCTTGTTCAGCGAGTACGTCGACTCCGGCCGGGGCGCGTACTCCTCGTCGACAGGCGCGTACGGCGGCGGGGTGTCGAACGGCAGCCCGAGCACCGTCTCGCTGGACGCCCACACCACCCGCTTGATGCCGGCCGCGCGGGCGGCGGCGAAGACGTTGTACGTCGCGGCGGAGTTGTTCGCGAACGTGGCCGCGTTGGACAGCAGCCCGGGCGCCGGGACCGCGGCCAGGTGCACGACCGCCTCGACGCCACCGGCGTGCTCGTCGGTGCCCCCGGTGAACGCCTCGACCACCTGCCCGTAGTCGGTCAGGTCGGACAGGAGGAACTCGCCGTCGACGTCGCGGGGGTCGCGCCCGCCGACGCGGTCCATCGCCAGCACGTCCACGCCCAGGCCGCGCAGGTGGGCGACCACGGCCCGGCCGAGCTTGCCGGTGGCGCCGGTGACGACGACGCGTCCGGGCAGTACGGGATCGGTCATGACCCCATCCTCTCCGGCCGGCTCGGGCACGCCGCAGGCGGGTGCATCCGCGCCCGGCACCGCCGCATCGATCAGGAATCGAGAAGTACGCGCCAACGGCCCTACCTAGCATGGCCAGCATGGACATCACCATTCACACGACAGTTCTTCCGCACGTCGACCCGGACGCCTCGGTGGCCTTCTACCGCGACGTCCTCGGCTTCGAGGTCCGCAGCGACGTCGGCAAGGGCACGATGCGGTGGATCACCGTCGGCCCCGTCGACCAGCCCGGCACGTCCATCCTGCTGGCCCCGCCGGCCGCCGACCCCGGCATCACCGAGGACGAGCGGCGCACCATCGCCGAGATGATGGCCAAGGGCACCTACGGGTGGATCCTGCTGGCGACCCGGGACCTGGACGGCACCTTCGAGAAGATCCAGTCCGGCGACGCCGAGGTCGTCCAGGAGCCGACCGAGCAGCCGTACGGCATCCGCGACTGCGCCTTTCGCGATCCCGCCGGCAACATGGTCCGCATCCAGGAGGTGCGCTGAGCCATGTGTCTCGCCGCCTGGGGGCGCGCACGCGCCGAGGAGCAGAGCCTGAACGACCTCGCACGGCTGCGTCACGTGCCGGACGTGCCGTTGGTCGCGGCGGGGGCGACCGAACCGATCGGGGAGCACGAGGTCGACGGGGGCAGACGTGGCGAGCACGCCACCGCGGGGGCGTGAGGAGCGGCTGAGGGACACGCGCGCGAGACTGGAGAACGACGTCGACCTCTGGGTCGCCACGTCGGGCTCCCCGGACGGCGTGCACCTCGTCCCGCTCTCCTACCTCTGGGACGGGAGCGTGTTTCTCATCTCGACGCCGCGCGCCTCGGTCACCGGCCGCAACCTGCTCGGGGACGGTCGGGTGCGGCTCAGCCTGGGGACGACGCGCGACGTCGTCATCGTCGACGGTGCCGCCGAGCCGGTGGACACCGCCGAACTGGGCGACGAGAGGCGTACGGCGTTCGCCACCAGGACCGGTTTCGACCCGAGCGGAATCGCCGAGCCCTACCAGTACTTCGTGATCCGGCCGCGGCGCATCCTGGCCTGGCGGGAGGCCAACGAGCTGCGGGGACGCGTCCTCATGCGCGACGGCAGTTGGCTCGACTGAGCCCTTCGGCCTCCTGCCCGCCGCGATCCGCGTCCTGCCGTGCGCGGGCCGGGCGGGTGCGTACCGTGCAGGGGTAAACGCTCATGCGAGGAGGAGCCTTCATGTCCAAGCCACCGCTTCCCGAGGCCGCGGTCGAGATGCTGCGCAAGCCGAACCCGGCCGTCATGACCACGCTCCGCAACGGTGGTCAGCCGGTGTCCGCCGCGACCTGGTACCTGTGGGAAGACGGCCGGATCCTGGTCAACATGGACGAGAGCCGCCGCCGGTTGGAGCACGTCCGCAACGATCCTCGGGTGTCGCTCACGGTGCTGGACGAGGCCGGCTGGTACACCCACGTCAGCATCATCGGGCACGTCGCCGAGCTGCGCGCCGATGAGGATCTCGCCGACATCGACAGGCTGTCCCGGCACTACACGGGCAATGCCTACCCACGGCGGGAGCGGGGTCGGGTCAGCGCCCTCATCGAGATCGACCGCTGGCACGGTTGGGGCTCGCTCAAGGACAACAGCCAGGTCGGCTGACCGTCCGACGCGGGGACGGCGGCACAGCGGCGGCTCTTGACCGCAGAGCGTGATCGGCTTAACTTCATCAATCAGATAAGTGTCTTTACTAATTCTGCTTGATCCCTCGTGGGAGTGCCGATGCGACAATTGCGTCACCGCCGCCTCACCGCCGTCCTCGCCGTGGCGACCCTGCTGCTCACCGCCGCCCCGCCCACCGCGGCGAGCGCCGCCGCCCGGCCCGACCGCCAGCCCGGCTACCACCGGGTCGGCTACTTCACCCAGTGGGGCATCTACGGCCGGGCCTTCACGATCAAGAAGCTCGACGCCTCGGGGGCCGCGAGCCGCCTCACCCACCTCAACTATGCCTTCGGCAACGTCAGCGAGGACGGTCGCTGCTATGTGGACGGCGGGCCGGGCGAGGGCGACGCCTGGGCCGACTATCAACGGCCGGTTTCCGCCGACGAGAGCGTGGACGGCGTCGCCGACGCCCCCGGCCAGGCGCTCAACGGCAACTTCGGCCAGCTCGCCAAGCTCAAGGCCAAGCACCCCGGCCTGAAGGTGCTGATCTCGCTGGGCGGGTGGAGCTGGTCGACGTACTTCTCCAACGCCGCCCGCACCGACGCCTCCCGCAAGGCGTTCGTCGCGTCCTGCATCGACCTGTACCTCAAGGGCAACCTGCCCGGCGCACCCGGCGCGGCGGCGGGCGTCTTCGACGGCGTCGACCTCGACTGGGAGTGGCCGAACTGGGACGGCGAGCCCGGCAACGTCATCCGCCCGCAGGACCGGGAGAACTTCACCAAGCTGCTGGCCGAGTTCCGCCGGCAGCTCGACGCGTACGGGCGCACGACCCGCGCGCACCACCCGCTGACGGCCTTCCTGCCGGCCAACCCGGCCACGATGGACGCCGGCTACGAGGGCCGCAAGATCTTCACGTACCTCGACTTCGCCACCGTGCAGGGGTACGACTTCCACGGCGGCTGGGAGGCCGTGGCCAACCAGCAGTCCGCGCTGCGCGTGCCGGCGGGCTCGCCGGACAACCCGGACTTCTCTGTCGAGGTGGCCATCGACGGCTGGATCGACCGTGGAGCGCCGCGCGGCAAGCTGGTCCTGGGCATCCCCTACTACGGTCGCGGCTGGACCGGCGTCACCGGCGGCGGCAACGGCCTGTTCCAGCCGGCCGCCGGGCCCGCGCCGGCGACCTTCGAGGCCGGCTACGAGGACTACAAGAACCTCAAGGCCCTGGCCGGCAACGGCTACACCGTGCACCGCGACCTGCGGGCCGGGCACGCCTGGCTCTTCGACGGTACGACCTTCTGGACGTACGACGACCCGGCGGTCGTGTTGCAGAAGACGCTCTACATCCGGCGGGCCGGCCTGGCCGGCGCGATGGTCTGGTCACTCGACGGCGACGACGACAACGCCACCCTGACCAGGACGATCGACCTCGGCCTGACCACCTGGTAGGCGTACCCGACGCCCGTGATCACGTGCGGCCCGCGCCGCACGGGGTCACGGGCGTCGTGCCTCCGGCGTCACCGCGCGCACGGTGGCCTCGATGAGCGCGGTCACCTGGGTCATGTCCCGCGCGCGGGACACGTCCAGGTCGGCCGACCAGCCGTCCCGCCGGCTGAACCCCACCGACACGTCGTCGCGGCGGTGGGTGAGCCACCCGGCGACCGCCTGGACGAGCACCATGGCGGTGCCGGCGTCCTCGACCGCCACCCGCAGCACGTCCGCGCCGCCCTCGGATGTCCCCTCCGGTGGCGTCAGGGCGACCCCGTCACGGAGGCGGTCGTCGGCGCGCAGCCAGGACGCCAACGAGCGCTGGACATCGGCGGACGGAAGATCCGGACGAACCGCGATCGTTATCGCCTCCGGCACGTTCTGCTCCCTCCAGGACGACGCTGAGTCACACCACCATCCTGCCAGTCGCTCCCGGAGCCGGCATCCCATGCAGTCATCGGTGTCGATCAGACCTTGACCGCCGCGTCGGCCCGTTCATAGGCTCCGGCCACTGCGAGGCTTTCCCCCAAGAAGGGAACCCGAGACATGGCCCCATCATCGCGTCCGTTCTGGACTGTCCCTCCCAGGCGGCTGGCAGGCGTCGCCGCGATCGCGCTCCTTCTCGGCACGACTCCCCTGCTCGGCGGCACACCATCGGCGAGCGCCGCCCCACCGTCGCGATGCAGCACCGACCCGGGCGCACGGCTGGGCGGCGTACCCACCCCGGAGGCCGTGCTCGGCTTCCCCCTCGGAACGGGACAGGAGCGGGTCGTCACCAACGACGAGGTCCGCACCTACCTCGGGGCCGTGGACCGGGCCTCCGACCGCGTCGTCACGGGCGTGACGGCCACCAGCGTGCTCGGCCAGCCCCTGCCGTACGCGGTGGTGTCCAACGAGCGCCACGTGCGGCCGTCCGCGCTGCGAAAGATCGCCGACGACGTACGCGACCTGCGTGACCCCCGCCGGACGAGCGCACGGACCGCCGCGCGGACGGCTAAGGACAGCCCCGCCATCGTCTGGGTCACCGCGAACGTGCACGGCGGTGAGAAGAGCGGCACCGACGCGGCCCTCAAGACACTGTACGAGTTGGCCGCCGGCCTGTCCTGCGAGGTCGCGCGCCGCAACGACAACCTGGTCACCATCATCGTCCCGACCCAGAACCCGGACGGCCGCGACGCGACCCGGCGGCAGAACGAGTACGGCTTCGACCTGAACCGGGACTGGTTCGCCCGCACCCAGCAGGAGACGGACGGCAAACTCGAACTGCTGCGCCGCTACCCGCCGCAAGTCTTCATCGACGCGCACGAGATGGGCGGCCGGGAGTACTTCTTCCCGCCCAACGCCGACCCGATCCACCACGAGATCGCCGGCGAGGCGGTGGACTGGATCAACCGGATCGGCGAGGCCAACAAGGCCGGCTTCGGCTACAACGGCGCGTGCGACGACACCGTCACGACCGAGTGCTACTTCAACTACGACACGTACGACATGTTCTTCATGGGGTACGGCGACACCGTGCCGACCACCGGTTTCGGCGCGGCCGGCATGACGTACGAGAAGGGCAGCGCCTCGGCCGTCGCCGACCGGGTGCAGCAGCAGTTCCACACCCAGTGGTCGACGCTCGGCTGGGCCGCCGCCAACAAGCGGGAGGTGCTGGACGGCTACTTCGACATCTGGACCGACGCGCTCGCCGAGGGCCGGGCGGGCGCCCTCGAGCCGAACGAGGTGGTGCAGCCCACCAACGAGGTCCAGTTCCCGGTGCCCGACATCACGATCCGCTCGTACTTCCTGCTGCCGGACCGGCAGCTCGCCGACGTCCGCCGGCTCGTCGAGCGGCTACGCCGCATGGACGTCGAGGTGTACGAGGTGCGCAAGCCCACCCGCGTGCCCACCGCCCGGGTCTTCGGCGGCCGCAGCGCCACAAACGTGACGGTGCCCAAGGGGGCGTACTGGATCCCGATGGACCAGCCGCAGAAACACTGGATCCAGGCGATCATGGGCGAGGACCCGTACGTGCCGTTCCCGTACTTCTACGACGTGTCCTCCTGGAGCAACCCGCTGCTGATGGGCGTGTCCACGATCTACACGGGCGACGACGTCCGGCCGAACGCCCAGCTCGTCCGGGAGATCACCGGCGGCCGGAGCGGCCTGGCGTGGCCGTGGGGCTCCTACACGTACCCGCTGGACTCGGCAGCCGCCGCGGAGTTCACCTTCACCCTGCTCGGCCGCGGCGTGCCGCTCGTGCGCGACCTGGCCACCAGCCGCGTCGCGATCCCGGCGAGCCGGCTGAGCCGTACGGTCGACGACCTGGCCGAGGCCGCCGGGGTCACCCTCACCCCCGGTGGGCGCCCCACCGGGACGCGCCTCGACCTGCCCGACGTCGGGCTGTTCCAGGGCACCGGCATCTCCACCACGTCCGGCTCGCACGGCGAGGCCCGGTACGTCCTCGGCAAGCGGTGGGGACTTGACCTCACACCGGTCACCACTGCCGACATCAACGACAACACCGCGGCGTTCACCGGGCGTACGGTGCTGCTGGTCCCCGACGGCAGCAGCGCCACCGGCGGACTGACCGCCGCCGGGCAGGCCAACCTGCGCGACTGGATCACCCAGGGCCACACCTACGTCGGGCTGCGCAACGAGGGCACCCGGCTGGCCCGCGCCGCCGGGCTCACCTCCACCACGGAGAAGACCAAACCGGCCGACTACCTGGTGATCGGCTCGCACCTGCGGGTCGACGTCGAAACCGACAACCCGGTCGCTCTCGGCCGCCCCGCCGAGGACTTCGAGTTCAACAACAGCGATCCGATCCTCAACCCCAGCACCACCGGGACGAACGTGCTCACCTACCCGGCCGGCGACACGTTCTGGGCCAACGGCTACACCGTCGGCGCGGACATCCTCAAGGGCACGGCGGCGGTCGTCGACGAGCCGACCGGCACCGGCAGGTCGGTGCTGTTCGCGTTCAACCCGCTCTTCCGCGCGTACAACGAGAATGGTCTGCACCTGGTGGCCAACGCGCTGCTCTACCCGCCGGGCGCACCCGACGCCCGACGCACGCCCGGCACCGACGCGGCGCGCGCCAGCGCCGCCGCAGCGCCGGTCGCGGCGGACCTGGGCGGCGGATGGCGGCCGATCACCATCGAGGTCGCGGCGACGGACCTGGCCCGCACGAGGGCCATCGTCGAACGCTTCACCACCGACGCCCGGACGTCCGCGAAGGGCACCTCGGCGTACGTCGTGCTCCCCAACCCGCAGGGCCTCCAGGCCGACGAACACCCCTTCACGAACGATCTGGTACGCGCGCTGCGCGCCGCCGGAGTGCCACTGCGGTCGGTGGTCGCCTGACTGACCCGCACGACGATCCGCCGAGCGACGTCCTGTCCCGAACGACCTGTTCGGGACAGGACCGAACTCACCCCTGACCGGGGCGGACAGACGCGGCCCGTGCGGAACAGACGTCGCCTCTGGAAACGTGCCAAAGCGCGCCAATACCGTGGGGTCGGGCCGGCGGATCCGTCGGCCAGACAGCACCACTCGTGGAGGTCGCACATGCAGGTCCAGCGTCTCGCGCTCACAATGTCGATGGCGATCGCGGCGGTCGCCGGTGCCCTGGTCGTCGGCGCCTCCCCGGCCTCCGCGGCCGGCAACGACGACCATGACGTGACCTATTGGGACGACTACGCGATGTGCGAGGGCGGTCGGCTCGACTTCGTCGACTACGGCGAGGGTGCGCCCGGCGGCGGCATGAACGACGACTATTTCGTCGTGCGGGACACCTGCGCCAACGGCGACGGAGTCCTGGGTCGGGTCTACGTCAACGGCGTTCTGAGGGGCACCAGGTACAACGGCGGCGGCTCCGGGAGTTCGGTCATCTGGGACCCGGCTCAGGTCTACGCGAACGACGTGGTCCGGATGGAGATCTGCGGGGCGAACGGTCCTCAGGACTACTCGGGTTACTCCTGCGCCTCCAACACCTTCCGCAGCATCGACGGCTGACGAAAGGCGCTCGCCAGCACCGAGGATGTCGACCACGTCGCCCCGCGTTGGCACCCGGGGCGGCAATGGAGGCTGTGGAGCTGATGTCGTCGACGAATCAGGCGCGACATCAGCTCCACGGCGTTCATTGGATGGCGCCGCCCTCCCGTACCGGGGCGGTCCTCCGCCCGCCGGCTACGACCGCCCGGCGACCTGGGTGACGAACGCTTGCCACGACGCCTGCCCGAAGACCAGGGCCGGCCCGTCGGGGTCCTTGGAGTCCCGCACACCGACGATGCCCGGCAGGTTGTCCGCAACCTCGACGCAATCGCCCCCGCTGGAGCCGCTGCGAGTGGACTTGCGCCACGTAGCGCCAATCAGGTCCATGACGTCACCACTTCCTTCATCAGGTCGGTTGACTGCCGCCGAGGTAGGGCCTCGTTCCGTACGGTCTCCCACTTCGACAGAAGCGTAGCCACGTCATCGTCGTTGCTGATGACCAGCCCGCCAAGCTGATTCTCCAGTTGGCCGACCCATTTGCCATCGGCGGCCCGAGCCAGGATGAACGGACCAGTCAGCCCGGCGTGCATGCTCACATCGCCCGGCACGATGTGGACACTGACGTTTGGGCGTTCCGCCATGGCCGTCAGGTGCGTGATCTGCCCTGCCATGATTCCTCGAAAGTCCTCGCCCGCGCGCCGCAGCACCTCCTCCCCGATGACCGCGACAAGTTGCGGTGCGTTCGGCTGAGTGAGGATCGATTGCCGGTCGAGCCGAGCAGCAAGCCGCTTATCGACCTCCTCATCGCTGAGTGTGTCGTCGCAGCGAATGACCGCTCGGGCGTACTGCTCGGTCTGGAGCAGGCCGGGTACCAGGGACGGCTGCCAGGACCGGAGCTGAGTCGCGACGCGTTCGGCGTCCAACCACGGCAGGAACCAGGACGGCGCCCCGAGCTTCGCGACCATGCGTTCGAACAGGCCGCCGTTCTTGAAGGCGCGGTCGGCGCCCTTGATGAAGTCCATCGTGAGCGCCCGGGTCTCGCCCTCGACGGCACTGACATGCGAGGCACTGAAGCCGGCACCCCGACCGAACGCCTCCTGCGTCATCCCGGCGGCTCCTCGGGCGCGACGGATCTCGCCCACGATGAACGCGGCGAGCGGGTGCGGCAGATCAGCCATTCAAAGCTCCCCAAGCCGGAAGATCAATTACTCACGCCACTGCCCGGCGTGGAATGTTTCGCCAGCTCAGCCCGAGCCGGCGAACCACCTTCCGAGCGTAATGGACTCCACAGCAGAGTGTCACCAGCGGCGCGGCCGGTGGAGGACCCGAGACCCGGCGGACGCGTTCGTACCGGGGCCGCCCTCTGGGCGAGCACTCAAGGGGCGGCCCCTCCCAACGCCTGCCAGGGGGATGACCATGCCCATCGACCAGCCACCGCAGGTGCGGTCCGGTGACCTTCTGTACCTGACCCGCGCCGCGAGCCCGCAGTTCACCCGCCCCATCACCGTTCGCGTGATCCGCGCCCTCACCGACCGGCACACGTACCACGGTTTGTTGTGGATAGACGCCTACCAGCTCGGCCCAAACGGCGACGCCATCGCCCGCCGCGAGCTGTACCTGATGCTGGCTCACCTCCCCGCCCACCGCGCCCTCCCGGCCCTCCGCACCCACCCGGCCCACGTCCTCGGGACCCGCCGCGCCCGCCCCGCCCGGTGCTCGGCGACCGATCCGGCGCGGCCCGGTACGGGTCGGCTGATGCCCCGTCGCGCTCCCAACCACCAGCCGGCCCGTCCGACGTGGCGCTGCGGCACGTGCGGCATCGCGTGGCCCTGCTCGCCCGCCAAGCTCCGCCTCCTCGCGACATACCGGCTGGATCGCCCGGCCCGACTGGCCCACCTGGCGGCGCTTCAGGCCGAGGCCGCCGCCCACCTCGCCGCACTCAACCCGAGCACCCCACCCCCACCCGCCAAACTGACCGAACGCTTCACCGCCTGGGGCTCCCCTCACAGCGTCCGCGCAGATCTTGGACAGTTACCGTCCTCTGCGGACGGTAACTGTCCAAGATCTGGTGGCGCGGGGACCAACCAACCGCAACGCTCGACGACATGCTGCCCGCCGATGACGCTGACGCTCTCGAATGGCTCGCCTTCGAGCAGGCGGGCGTGCTGACGACCGCGCAAGCCGCGCGACTGCTCGGCGAGGGGGTGGTGCGGAGCCGGATCCGCACCGGCCGCTGGCGGTCGATGTGCCGAGGGGTCCTGTTGACCGGCAACGGCCGGCTGACCCGCGACCAGCAACTGTGGGTGGCCGTGCTGGCGGCGGGCGCGGGAGCAGTCCTGGCCGGGGCAACCGCCGCCGCCGAGGCCGGGGTACGGGGACTGCGGCGTGAACCCCTGCACGTGCTGGTGCCCGCCGACCGTCGCGCCGCGCGGACCAGCCTGCGGCGGCTTCCGATCGACATGCCCGCCGTGCTGGTCCATCGCACCACGGTCCTCCCCGACGCTCATCTCCAGCTCGCCCGCCCGCCGCGCACGACGACCGCACGCGCCCTCGTGGACGCCGCCGGATGGGCGGCCGGTGTGGACGAGGCGCAGGGGGTGCTGGCCGCCGGTTGCCAACAGCGCCGCGTGCTGCCCGCGGAGCTGGATGCCGTGCTCGACGTCCTGCCCCGGGCACCCCGCCGACGACTGATCCGGCAGACCGTCGGCGACATCAGCGGCGGCGCGCAGGCGCTGTCCGAGATCAACTTTGTGCGGCTGTGCCGACAGCATCGGCTGCCCGCACCGGACCTGCAACAACACCGGGTCGACGCGGCGGGCCGCAACCGCTGGCTGGACGCGTACTGGAAACAATGGCGGGTGCAGGTGGAGATCGACGGCGCGCACCACATGGACGCCCGGCAGTGGGCGGCCGACATGCGTCGGCAGAACGACGTCTGGACCAGCGGCGACCGGATCCTGCGCTTCCCGGCCTGGCTGGTCCGCGCCCGCCCCGAGGAGGTCGCCGAAGCCGTCCGCCGGGCTCTCGTCGCGGGCGGCTGGACCCCAACCTCAACGCACTCCGAGGTACGGCCGGCGCGACGTACCCGCTGATCCCGAACGGACCGGGCGACTACGCCCGCCCGCCGCTGCGGTCGACGCCAGATCGACACCACCCGGCCCGGCGCGGTCCGGCGCGGCTCAGGGTGCTGCCACCTGCACCAACACCGGGGTACGACCGGTGGAGAGGTAGCCGCGCCCGGGTGGGCCGGTGAGGTACTGGTCGGGTTCCAGGGTGATGTTGTGGGCCACTGCCGTCGTCCGGTTGCCCGGGGCCAGCACGAGGCGTGTCCCGGCCAGCATGACGGCGTTGACCAGGCGGGTGAGCGGGCTGGGGAAACCGGTCAACAGGGGCGCGGCGTCGGCGCTGACGATCAATGCCCGCCGGCCGCGAGCCGCCGGTTGGACGATGTCGTCGAGGAGCGTGGGGCTGCTCGCGAAGCCCTGTTCGGTGGGCAGCACGGTGATCCGGTCGACGTCGTCGACGACCACCGCGTACGGCCTGTCGCCGAAGGCCACGACGGCCTCGCGGAGGTCGGTGTCCCTGATCGCGACGCCGGTGACCAGCCGGAGCCCGGGGTCGTCGGAGAGCAGCCCCGGCAGCGGGGACTGTGGCGGCGCGATGGCGAGTACGCCGATGCCGCGTCGGCGCAGCGCGTGGACCACAGTGGCGGCGGCCGTCGTACGGCCGGTCCCGCCGGTCCCGGAGATCAGCATCAGGTGCGGCCCGGCCTCGAACAGGTCGACGCCGATGGTGGTCGTGTCGGGCCCACCGACACCCAGCGGTATCCACGTCGACCGGCCCTGGGCCGCCGCGGTGGTGTCGAGCGCGGCGAGGTCGACGCGGGACGGCAGGGCGGGGAACCGCCGGGGCCGCCGGTGCGCAGGCGTGTCGTGCGGCTCGGCGGCGAGGTCCGCTACCGACCGGGTCGGTAGGCAGATCTGCACGTGCCGTCCGCTGCCGGCGTCGATGGCCCTCCCGGAGAGGACGGGCGGACTGGTCATGCTGGTCAGCAGCTGCATCCGTCGGGTCTCCTCCTTGGGAAACGGCAGGAGCAGCCGACGGTTGTAGAGGGTCGGCAACCGGTGGGTGAGCATGTCCTGACCACCGATCGGCACGACGTGCACTCCGAGCGGCGTGCCGGCGCTGATGACGCCGCGCAGGGTGGCGACCAGGGACGTCTCGACGAAGGTCGGGTCGCCGTGGTCCTCGAAGTGCTCCCAGCCGTCGATGACGACCACGATGTACGGTCGCGCCGCGTCCGGCGGGGACGCGCTGCCGGAGCGGCGCTGGATCTCCTCGTCGAGCCAGGTGACCAGGCGACGGATCCGGTCGGGCTCGGCGGGCGAGAAGACCCCGCCGCAGTGCGGCAGCGCCGCGTACTCGGCCAGGCCCGCCGGGTGCCGTTCCACGACGTACAGGTGGGCCTGGTCGGGCTGGAAGCGGCCGACCAGGCCGGTGATCAGGGTCCGGGCGAAGGTCGTCCGCCCGGACTGCGGGCCACCGGCGACGAGGAGCCGGTCGACCCCGGCGAGGTCGAGGAAGTCGGCCGGCTGCGCCTGGCGTGCCGGGTCGTCGGCGAGGCCGAATGGTACGGCTGTCCTCGGCGCGGCGGAGGTCCACTGTGCGGGAAGCTCGTCCGCCGTCAGCGTGGCGGGCAGCGGGGGCAGCACCGGTCGGAAGGGGGCCGGTAGCCCGGACCGCTGTGCGGCCTCCTCGATCGCCGCGATGGCGAGTTCCTGGTCGGTGGGCCCGCTGCCGGCCGTCGGCGCGGCGGTGGGTCGCGCGGCGCCGAGGTCCGTCGGGCTCAGGACCCGGACCAGAGCCGGGGTGGCCCCGCCCGCCGGCGGCGGGTCGCCGAGATAGCCGGACTGGAACGGTTGCGGGACGCGGCTTTCGGCGGTGGTGCACAGGATCATGCCGCGTCCGCGCAGCACGCCCGGGATGCTGGCGGCGTCCGGCACGCCGAGGACCTCGGTGCTGTCGGCAGGTTCGTTCTGCCGCAGGCTGATCCGCAGGGACACGTTGTTCTTCAATTCCGGCGACAGCTTGCCCTGCAACGACTGCGTGGCCAGCACGAGGTGCATGCCGAGCGAGCGGCCCTTCGCGGCGACGTTCACCAGTTCCTTGACGAAGTCGGGAGAGGCGTCCAGCACCCGGCCGAACTCGTCGAAGATCAGCACCAGTCGGGGCAGCGGCGGCAGGGCCGTCCCGCCCAGGCGTTTCTGCCAGTACCTGTCGATCTCGCCGTCGTGGCGGGCCAGCAGGGACTCGCGCCGGCTCACCTCCGCCCGGAGCGAGGCGAGGACCCGGGCCGCCGCCGCGTCGTCGAACACGTCGGCGGGGGTCTCACCGGTGGACCGGATGAGGGCGACGACGTGCGGGCAGTGTTCGAACGGCAGGAAGGCGCTGCCACCCTTGAAGTCGACGAGCACCAGGTTGAGCTCGTCCGGCCGGTTGGCCAGCAGCAACGACGTGACCAGGGTTTGCAGCAGGATGCTCTTTCCGGCGCCCGTCGCGCCACCCAGCATGGTGTGTGGGCCCTGGCCGGCGAGGTCGACGGCCACCGGCCCGGTCGCATCCGCGCCGAGGAGCACACGGGTCCGCGGACCCCGACCCCGCTCCCACAGCTCCAGCACGTCGGCGGCGGTGGGCGTGCCGAGGCCGAGGAGATCCAGCAGGCGTACCGACCGTGGGATGGCGTTCTGGGCCGCCCCGCGGGTCGCCCGGTCCCGCATCGGCGCCAGCGCCCGCGCCAGCCGCTCGGCGGTCGTCGCGTCGACCCCGTCGGCGTCGACAGTCACCGCCTGGCCGTCCGGGCTGGCGGTGAGGCGCGTCGGGTCGCCCGACGTCTCGATCAGCCCCCGGCACTCGTTCATGCTGTGCCGGTCGGCGCAGATCAGGTACACCCCGACCGCCGGCCCGTCCCGCAGCACCTCGTCCATCCCGGGCAGGTCGCGCAGCGCCAGCGCGCCGTCGAGGACGACGACCACGTCCACGAACCGCTGCGGGTCGCGTTCGGCACGCCGGGACGCGACGAGGGTACGCAGCTCCCGTACCCGCTCGGCGCGGGTGGCGGCGGTGTTGCCGATCCGGCACGAGTACGCCGCCGCGTCACCCGCGTCGACGTGCGGCAGCCAGCGCGCCCAGGTCAGGCCGCCGACCTCCGCGGCGCTGAGCAGCACCATCCGCAGATCGTCGGGGGCGCGCAGGGTGGCCAGTTGCAGCAGCAGCCAGCGCAGGACGTCGTGGACCGCCTCGTCCGCGCCGGTCACGCCGAGCACACCGACGACGCCCAGGTCCACGGTGATCGGGACCGCCGACAGTTTCGGGGTGCGGAACTCCGGCCAGGGCTCGCCGCGGACCGTCACCGACGCCGGCTCGTCGGCGACGCCAACCCGCAGCGCCAGCGCGTGCGGTGCCCCGGCGCGGCGGGTCCACAGGCCGGACCGCACACCGCCGGCGATCTCGACGATCTCGGCGGGGCTCGGCGCGAGCGTCCGGCGTACCCGCTGCTCGGCCTCGACCTGGGCGGCGACAGCCGATTCGACTGCCTTCTTCGCCTTGGTGAACTCGGCCTGGCGTTCGGCGTCCTGCTTCTCCTGCGCCGACTGGTTGAGCAGGAGAGCGCCGACGGAGATCGCCGCGCCGAGCAGCAGGATCGGCGTGTGGGTGAACAGGGCGGCCGCCACGGACCCCGCGCCGCCCAGCAGGATCCCGGCGGCCACCGGCCCCCGGGCGACGATCGGTCGCACCGGCATGGACACCTCGACGACTCCGATCACCGGTGCGCGGGCGAAGGCGCGGTCGAAGTCGACCCGACCATCCGCGGCCCGGACCGTCCGCCGCGCCTCGGCGGGCAGGGGTGTCCACCGCAGCTCGTTCCCGCCGATCTGGAGTGCGCTGGTCGGCGCCACGGCGGTCAGGTGCGTGATCCGGGCACCGTCGACGAACGTGCCGTTGCTCGATCCGCCATCGGTGAGGGTGGCCGTGCCGTCCGCCGACACCTCCAGCAGGGCGTGCGTGCGGCGCGAGACGTCCGGGTCGCGCAGCGGCAGCGCCGCCGAGGACGTGCGAGCAATCGGGTGGGTTCCGGGCCGCAACGCGACAGCCAGGCCCGCGTCCGGTCCGGCAACCACCTCGAGTACGCCCACCGCGCCGTCGGTGACGAGACGACCGGCCGGTCCGGGGCCACCCACACTGAGCACCGAGCCGGCCAGCAGCGGGGTGTCCGCCAGACGCGCGGCCGGATCCAGCGCGACGGCCCCGGCGAAGCAGCGCCGGCCGGTGGCCGCGATGGGCAGCGCGGCCAGCAGGGATCGCACGCTGGTGGCCGGTGCGGCGCTCACCTCGATGTCGTGCGTCGCCCCCGTGTCGGCGTCCCGCACGGTCATTCGCAGGATCATCGCCGAGTCCTCACCGGGACGGGCCGTACGTCCACAGCCGCAGCCCCTCGTCGCCGCCGAGGGCGACGACCTCGCCGCGCGGCGCCATCACCACCGCCTCGGACGGCAGGACGTCGGAGTCCAGGAAGCCCTCCTTGTACCTGTGGACTGTCCGGGCGGTGGTGGTGTGCCAGATCCGCACCTCGCCCCGCTCAGCCGTGACGAAGAGGTCGCCCGGCCCGAACGCGGCCGCGTCGGGAGGCGTCGTCCCGCCGTCCAGGGTCGCCACGACGGCGCCGGTGCCGGAGGCACGGATCACCGTGTCACCGTCGGACCTGAATTCCGCCCACGGCGCGATGGGCCCGGTGATCCGGGCGGCGCTGCGGCCGCTGGCCACCTCCCAGGCACGCACCCCGCCCTGCCCGTCGATGCCCACGAGAACACGTCCGTCCGGAGTGAAGCGAATCGTCTGCACCCCCATGTCCCCCGCCGACAGGTCGACCGGCTTGCCCAACGACGCCATCGGCCACACCTTGACGTCGCCGGAACCGACGGCCGCGATGCTGTCCCCACCGGGAGAGAACAGCAGCCGGGTCACCGTGTCGTACTCGCCGAAGACGAGTGTCGCCCGGACCTGCCGGCTGGCGACATCCCAGAGCTTGACGACACCGTCCCGCCCACCACTGGCGAGGGTCTTGCCGTCGGGGCTGAAGACGAGCACCTTGATCTCCTCGCGGTGCCCCGCGGCGACGGCTGCCGTCTTGCGCGTCGCCACATCCCAGAACGTGATCGCGAAGGTCCCGGCGTCCGCGCTGGCGAGCGTGACGCCGTCCGGGCTGAACGCCACCGCGCTGACCTCGGCGTCGTCGAGCGTCACCATCGTGGAATTCCGCTGGTGCACAAGGAGATGACCGCACAGGATGAGGCTGGCGACCACCACGAACCGCAGCAGCAGCCCCGGCCGCCGGGGGCCGAGCGGTTGGAACGCCCGAGCCGACCAGACCGGCACCTCCCGGGACTGATCGATCCGGACGTCCTCAGGGACGAGGGTGCCCAGTCTGGCTGCCATCGTTCTCGGGCCTATGCCGATGTCCCCGACGATCCACATCGGCCCTCGGCCGTCCCGCTGCGGGGGCCCCTGGAACACCCTCCCGTGCGCCGGCGCGGGCGTACGCGCCGACAGCTCGATCCCCAGCCGCGAGGTGCCGGTCGACGACCCGGCGCCGGGCCACACCGCGATGCTGGCGACATGCTCGAAAGGCAGGTCGGGCGGTGATCCGCGCGCGCCCTGGAAGCGGAGGGAATCCGGGCCGAACCGCAGCGTGCCGTGCCACGGGTCGACGATCGCCTCCGCAGCCGTCCAAAACGCCAGCACTCCGATGGTGAGGGCGGCGGGGATCGGCATCCACTCGGGTAGGACGCTTGCCGTCACCACCTCGACGAACAGGACAACCGCCCAGATCGTGAGGACGATCAGGGCCAGCTGAGCCAGGACGAGGGCGCCCCGGGTCTTCTCCGGCACCTCGACCGGGAACGTGGTCGCCACCGCCCCGGTCGACGGTGGTGGTGACGCCGCGCTCTGCCGCTGGCGAGGTGGCGTGGACCGGTCCGGGTGCACGGTCGTGGCCTGCCGCTCCCAGGACTCGCCCACCGGCTCACCGTCGGCGTCGGCGTCGGCGTCGGCGTCGGCGTCGGCGTCGACCGAGGCGGGTGGGTCCGGGTCGGCGGCCGCCGTGGAGGCGGTGGTGTCCCGGCGGCCGGTCGCTCCGGCGTCGACCGGAACGGCGAGCAGATCGCGGGCCCGCTGGACGGTGAGCCGGTGCGCCACATCCCGCGTGAGCAGGCCACTGATCACCGTGGCCAGCGGATTCCCACACGTCATGGCCGGGATGTCGTCGTACAGGACGGCGTGCAGGGTGGCCGCGGTGGACGCCCGCTCGAACGGCAGCTCACCGGTGACAGCCTGGGCGAGCGTCACGCCCGCCGACCAGAGATCGGCCGCCGGCGTGGGATCGCTGCCGTGGAACAGCTCCGGTGCGAGGTACCCGGTCGAGCCCATCATGCCGTGCCGGGTCAGGCGCGCGTCCCCCACCGCCTGCGCGATGCCGAAGTCGAGCAACTTCACCGCGTCACCGGGGAGCACCATGATGTTGCCGGGCTTGACGTCACGGTGCACGACACCGACCGAGTGCGCGGCGTCCAGCGCGTCCAGCATGCGTACGGCGATCGCCGTCACCCGGGCCGGCGGCAACGCCCCCTCCCGTTCGAGGAGGTCGGCCAGCGTGGGGGCGTCCACCAGCTCCGTCACGATGTAGACGGCCTCGTCGTCACCGCCGGCCGGCACCAGGTCGTGGATCGCCACGACCGCCGGATGGTTGATCTGCCCGGCGGTCCGCGCCTCCCGCAGCGCCCGCTCGCCGAACAGCAGGCGTTCCTCACCGGTCAGGCCGGCCGGTGCGCGGACCTCCTTGACCGCGACGACGCGCCCGATCAGCTCGTCGGTCGCGCGCCACACGACCCCCATGCCACCCCGGCCGAGCACGCTCTCCAACCGGTAGCGACCCGCGACGAGCCGCTGCGCCGGCTGGGGATCTGACACCCTCGCGCTCCTTGCCGTCGAGCACTACAGTCGGCGCGTACGATACTCCGCCCGGTCACGGGCCGGTGTCCGTCCACAACAGACCGACCCGCCCGGTGGGTCCGTCGCCAGTGGTCCGCGAGGCCGACTCCGATCGCCGGAGACACGGCTTCCCGAAAGGGTCACGGGGCGATGGCAACCGGGTTCGGTTTTGATCGAGACGCGGTCGTCGACGCCGCCCGACAGTTGACGCACGTACGCTCGGATCTGGAGTCGACCGGGCAGCAGACCCCGCGCCTCGCGGCCACCGGTTCGCGAGACGTCGACGTCGCCCTCACGGACTTCACGACGGCGGCGACGCGGCACCGGGCCGGCCTGCTGGCTGCCGTGGCGGCGGCCGCGGCCCGGCTCGACGGTGTGGTCGCGGGCCACGCCCAGCTCGACAGCGCACTCGGCAGTCAGTTGCCAACCAACCAACCTTCGAAGGGGAAGACTCATGAGTGACGTCAGCGTCGGCTACGAGGGTCTCCAGTCGGCGGCCCGGAGCCTGACCAGCGGGCAGGAGGAGATGACCCAGAAGCTGAACGCCCTGAAGGCGATGATCGACCAACTGGTCAACAGCGAGTTCCGCACCCAGCTGGCGTCGGGCCGTTTCCAGGACTCCTACCAGCAGTGGACCACCGGCGCCCAGAACATGATCGGTGGGCTGGAGGGCATGTCGTCGTTCCTGGTGGGGGTCGTCCGCGAGCACCAGGAGCTGGACGCCCGGCTGGCCGGGGGCATCAACGGCTGAGCACCTGCCGACATGGACGACTGGCAGGTCCTCGACCTCTACGACGGTGATCCGACCCCCGGCGAACCAGCCTCGATCCAGGCCATGGCGGCCGATCTCCAGCGCCGGGCCGCGGCGGCCAACGGGCACCACGTCCGACTGCGGTCCATCGCGGCGAGCAGCGGCGCGCTGGCCCTGCGGGGCGACTTCGCCGCGACCGTGGACCGCGAACTCGCGCAACTGCCCGACCAGGCGAAGGCCCTGGCCGACGCCTACCTCGCCGGCGCACAGGCCCTGTCCGCCTTCGCGAACGAGCTGGCGCGTGCCCAGGCACAGTCCCGGGCCGCGCTGCGCCTCGCGATGGCCGCGGACAGTCAGTACCGGAACCTGCTCGGTCAGTTCTGCGGCCTGACCGGTCGGCGCACCTACGGGCCGGGTGTCTGGCGCGGGCTCAACGAGTCGTACGCGGCGGGGCAACGAGAGCCGGTCTTCACGATGGTCGTCCGCATCGGGCAGGCCGCGCGGTTGTGCGAGGCGGAACGCGAGCAGGCTCGGGCTTCCGCGCTTGCGGCGAAGAGCCTCTATCAGGCCGCGGCGGCTCGCTGCGCCACCGCGATCCGCGCGGCGCTGGCGCCCCTCGGCCGTCCGCAGCCCGGAGGTTCGCCGATCTCCAGTGGCCCCCCGACGACGGTGCGGATGTCGCAGCAGCGGCCCCGGGCCGGGTCGAGCGGCTCGGGCGCCACCAACTCCGCCCCGACGCAGCGCAGCGCCCCGCGCACGCCGCCCGCGTCGACGCAGCCCACCCAGCCAGCCAAGCCGACGCGGCCGCCGAACCCGGGCGACATCCGGTACACCGATGCGTCCAAGAAGCACATCATCGAGGGTGACGGCGGCCGGCAGGGCGGCCACCTCGCGGGCACCGGCTTGCGCGACAAGACGGAGTTCCCGAAGACCTGGGACGAGTCGAAGATTCGCGACGCCGCGATTCAGGTGACGCAGCAGGGCCCACCGGTGAAAGGGCCGTACCTGACCAAGGACGCGGACGGCAATCGGCGGTGGGCGTACGACTACGAAGGCGCTGTAGACGGCGTCAAGGTCAAGACGACGGTGCTCGCCGACGGCGAGATACGCACGTCCTACCCGGTGGACCCGAGCGACCCGGGCGTCATCAAGAACCCGAATGCGCCGACCCCCGCTCCCCGGGGAGTCCCGGGCAGCGTCGCGCCTCGTTACAGTAATCCCGCTGTCGGCGGCGACGGCAGTTGGACCTGGGAAGGCCCGAAGGGCAGAAGGATTGTCAGGGTTGTCCAGGACGCCCAGGGGAACGTCACGACGACCGATCTCGGCCCCTACAACAAGAGATGAACACCATGGATGTGAAGTCGTACGCGGCGGTCGCCGAGGTGTGCCGCCGCCTCGCGGGGCGGCTGGCCGACGACACCCTCGGCACCGTGCGGGAGCACTACTCCGCAGGTGAACTGGACCTGGCCGACGACACGCTGCTGCTGAACCTCGCGTACCACGGGGTCGGCATCACCGCCGAGGAGCAGGCCCTGATGCGCTCCTTCCTCGGTGACCCGGACGGCAGCGACCTGGCCGAGGTGCCGATCATCGCCGAGGTGCCGGCCCCGCCCTACCGGTTCAGCCCCACCGGCCCGGCGGACGCCCCCGACCCGACACCGGCCGACGACCTTCTGTCCACCGATGCCCCGCGTCGGGGTGGCCGCAGCCTGCACCGCGTCTGGCGGGCGCCGCTCGACGGCGCACCGGACAACGCAGCCTGGCTGTACGTGTTGCAGGTGGCCGAGGGCGCCGACGAGCTGGCGACGTACTCGAGAGTGATGGCGCAGTTGTGGACGACGCTGCGGCAGAAGTGGCCGGTCGAGGTCATCGCCGACGGCTCAACGCGGACGCCGTACCACGAAGCCGCACTGGCCGGCGCGGCCGCGATCTGGCGCCCCTGACGGCCGCGCCCGGCCGTCGGGCGCGTCGGCTACTGGACATCCGCCGGGCCGGATGACGACAGCGCTCACCCGCACCTGCGGCGCAGGCTGGCCGGTATCGCCGACGACGGACGTCGGTCCGAGGAGGCGCGCGGCCCATGGGCGTACCCCGGGCAGGGTCGGCAGGGCGGGCGGCGCTCGCCGGCTGCCTCGCCGTGCTGCTACTGGCCACGACTGTCGGATGCCGCCGGTCGCGTCCCGCGCCGGCCCCCTCCGGCGGTACGGCGACTGTCGGCCTCACCGTCACGGCGTCGCAGCCCGCATACCGGGTGGGTGAACAGGTCAACCTGCGGCTCAAGCTGGTCAACAACCGGGACGCCGAGTGCCGGCTGAGCCGGGTGCCGGACGGGGCGGTGACGGTGCTGTCGCTCACGCGCGACGGAGCGCCGGTCGCCCCCGCCATCGGTGCTGCCGCCTACTACCGGGACTTCACGGCGTACCTCATCGAGAACCTGGTCCCGGTGCCACCGCGCGGTTCGGTGGAGCTGACCCTCGGCAGTGACCCGCAGAGCCCCGTCGGGGCGGCGCTGACCACCTCCGCCTCCGACGGGCGCGGCGGCGCAACGGTGACGTGGTGGCCGGTGGACCAGCCGGGGGCGTACCGGCTGGTGGTGGGCTACCTGCGGGCACCCCTGCCGGACGTGCCGGCGGACGCCTGCGCCGCGACGGCCGAGCAGGGCCCTGTCGACTTCGAGGTGAGGGGCGGGTGACCGGCGTGCGCGCGATCCGTCTGGGCGTGGTCCTGGCCGGGGTGCTGGTGCTGCTGGCCCCCCAGTCGGCGTCCGCCGTGATCAGCGTCAACTCCGACGTGCAGACGGAGTACGCGGGCTGCGTCGGGCAGATCCGCGGCTCGGGCAACGGCGCGGTGCTCGACGCGTTGCAGGCCCACAAGAAGACGATCAAGGTGCGCCGGCCCATCGTCGGCAACGAGAGCGACACGACGACGTACGTCCCGGGCAGCGACGTGCAGATCAACTGGGTGCCGGAGAACGACGGGCGCGCGTTGCCGGGCGAGGGGAAGGACTTCACCGAGGACCAGTGCGCCACCCTCATCCACGAGATGAACCACGCCCTAGACCTGGCCAACGACACCGATCGGGGTCAGTTCTGCACCCAGGGCGGCCAGTTCGCCAGCGGCGTGGATCCCGGCGAGGTGCACGCGGTCCTGGCGGAGAACGCGTACCGCGCAGGCGCCGGGTTGCCGCTTCGCACGACGTACAGCGGCATGAAGCTGCCGGCGAACGGCAAGGACTGCGATCCGCCCGCGCCGCGCCCGCCCTCGGGCGGGGGTTGTTCGATCTCCGTGATCGGCAAGGGTTACCGCTGCGCGAACAGCAACGGCGACCCGCACCTGCTGACCTACGACGGCCTCCGGTACGACTTCCAGGCCGCCGGCGAGTTCGTGCTCAGCCGCTCGACGACCGACGACTTCGAGGTCCAGACCCGACAGACGATGTTCCCGGCCAGCTCGACGGTGGCCGTCAACTCCGCGGTCGCGGCACGGGTGCGCGGCGACCGGGTCGCCGTGTACGCGACGCCCGGCGGCCCGGTCGTCCGGGTGAACGGCGCACCGGCGACCGTCGCGCCGACCGGGACGAAGCTGCCGCACGGCGGCACGGTCACCACCTGGTGGGACGGCACGGTGACGGTGGACTGGCCGGACGGTACCCGGCTCACCGCGCACCCCCTCGGCGTGTGGGGGCTGAGCGTGAGCGTCAGCGCGCCGGACGCCCGGGCCGGGACGCTGGAGGGTCTGCTCGGTGACCACGACGGTGACCCGGGCGACGATCTGACCGTCCGCGACGGTAAGCGGGTGGCCCAGCCGCCCACGTTCGAGGCGCTCTACCCCGGCTTCGCCGACAGTTGGCGCGTCGAGGCCCCCCGGTCGCTGTTCGACTACGAACCGGGTCAGGACACCGGCACATTCACCGACCGGCGCTTCCCCGACCGGCTGCTCACCGTCGGCGACCTTCCCAACCGGGCCACCGCCGAACTCATCTGCCGGCGGGCCGGCGTCACCGACCCGCGGACCCTCGCCGACTGCACACTCGACGTCGCCCTCACCGGACAGGTCGCGTTCGCCACCGACGCCGCGCGGGCCCAGCGGGACGTCCCCGGCGTCGGCGACGTCACCCTGGAGGTCACCCGACCCGGTGCCACCGCCGCCCTGAAGGTGCCCGGCCGCGCCGGTCAGAAGATCTTCGTCGAGGTGCCGGCCGCCACCACGCCGGACCGGTGCGGCATCCTGCTGCTGCTCGACCCGCAGGGGCGTCAACTGGCGACCGGCTGCGTCATCTCCGGTGTCGGCTTCATCGACACCACCACGCTCACCGAGACCGGCGACCACCAGGTGGTGCTCGACCCGGCCGACGCCGACCTGGGCCGCGCGACGGTACGGGTCGTCACCGTCACCGACGAGGAGAAGACACTCACGCTGGACGGGCCGGCGGTGCGGGCGACGCTCGCCCAACCGGGGGCGGTGAGCCGCCTGGCGTTCGACGGGCGTGCCGGCCAGAAGGTCTTCCTCCAGGTCACCGCCGCGACCCTGCCGGACCGGTGCGGCGTGCTGGGCCTGCGCGACCCGGCGGGAGTGGAGGTGGCCACCGGCTGCGTGATCGGCGGCCAGGGCAACGTGGACGGGTTCGTCCTACCGGCCACGGGCCGCTACGTCCTGGAGGTCGACGGGACCTCCACCGACACCGGCTGGGCGGACGTGCGGCTGCGCGACGCGCACGACGAGCAGGCCGACACCGTGGCGGACGGGCGGGCCGTCACGTTGACCGTCGGCCGGCCGGGCGCGGTGAGCCGGCTGCGGTTCCCCGCCGACGCCGGTCGCCGCGTCACCGTCGAGGTGACCGGCGCCAGCCTGTCCGACAGGTGCGGAATCCTGCTGCTGAACGGTCCGGACGGTGCGACGGTGGCCACCGGTTGTGTGATCGGCGGCAGCGGCAGGTTCGAGGCGGGCCCGCTGCCGAAGAAGGGCACGTACACCCTGGTTCTCGACCCGTGGGCGGACGACACCGGGACGGCCACGGTGACCGTACGACAGGCGGGCTGACCACGGCGGGCAGTTCCTGTCCTGACGAGCGTGATGCCTGTGCGTCATCTAGATGACGCACAGGCATCACGCTCATCGCGGCGGTGTCAGCCGCTCGTGCAGACGGTGCCGTTGAGGGTGAACGCCGTGGGCAGCACGTTCGGCCCGCTGTAGGCGCCGACGAAGCCGGCGCTCACGCTCGCGCCCGGAGCGATCTGCCGGTTGTCGTCGGTCGGCGTGACGCGCACTGCCGTGCCGACCTGCTCCCAGCCGGCGCTCCAGCCGCTGCTCACCTGCTGCCAGCCGGTCGGCCAGGTCCAGGTGAGCGTCCAGCCGGTGATCGGCTTCGTCCCGTTGTTGGTGATCTCGACGCCCCCGATGTAGCCGTTGCCCCAGTCGTTGGCGGCGGTGAAGCGGACCGTGCACGCGCTGGTCGCCGGGCTGCCGGTGGCGAACGTCAACGGCGGTGAGGCCCAGGACACCCGGCCGGCCGTGTCACGGGCCAGCACGTTGACGGTGTACCTGCTGCCCGGCACCAGGTTGCCGACCGTGAACGACGTCGTCGCCGTCTCGCCGAGCTGCTCGCTGACCGCGCCGTTCTGCCGGTACACCTCGTACTTGGCGATCGGGCTGCTGCCGGCGGTGGCCGCCGGCCAGGTGATCGTCGCGCCCCGGTCGGTGACGCCGCTGGCGGTGGGCTGGCCCGGGGCCGACGGCCGTCCGGCGGTCGTGCCGGCCGGGCGCAGCACGAGCGTCGTCAGCGAGTACGGCGGAAGCGTCCTGCTGGTCGCCGAGCCGGACTGGTCGGTGGCGATGCCCGTCGCGCCGTTGGTGAGGGTGGACACCGTCGGCGCGGCCGTCGACGGCGTGAACCCGGCGTAGTCGATGGCGACGTCGTGGGCCGCCTCCGGGTCCTTGTTGATCAGCAGCACGGCCAGGTCGCCGTTGCCCCGCCGGACGGCGTGCGCGCTGACCAGTGGCTCGTCGGTGCCGGCGCGCACGAACTGGTCGCCGGTCTTCGCGAAGAGCTTCATCATCGTCAGAGCGTGGTACGGCGCGAACGGCGTGTTCAACGGCGGCTCGCACACCGAGCCGTCCGCCGTGCAGCCGCCGCTGGACAGCATCCCGAAGTCGCCGTAGTCGGTCTGGCCCGCCACCTCGCTCACGGTGCCGATGCCGTTGTGCACGTTCCACCACTGGGCGGTGAAGACGCCGTTCTCCAGCAGCCCGCTGTACGCGTCGGCCAGGAACAGCGCCCCGGGCTGGGTGTTCTGGCCGGCGCCGACGTTCAGCTCGGTGAAGCTGATGCCGATCCGGTCGGCGTTCGGGCCCGCGTACCTGCTGAGCTGCTGCCGGAGCAGGTACGTCGCGTCCGGTAGCTGGTTGGTGCGGGTCAGCGACTCGGCGGCGGTGCCACCCGGGTACCAGTGCACGTCCACGAAGTCGATCTTCGGGCCGGCGATTGAGAGCACCGTCTGGTTCCAGGAGCCGGGGTCGCTGCCGGCGGTGATCCCGTCCGGCCAGTTCCCCGGCATCGTGAGCACCGCGCCCACCCTGATGCTCGGGTCGACCGCCTTCATCGCGTCGGCGTACTCGACGACCAGCCGCGCGTACTGGCTGGCGCTCTTGTCCGGGTGGTCGTCCGCCTCCCACGCCGACCCGTAGTGCCCGTTGCCGTAGTTCTCGTTGCCGACCGTCCAGTACTTCGCGCCGTAGCCCTTGGTCACGTTGGCGTAGCGCACCCAGTCGGCGGCCTCGGCCGGCGTACCGGTGCCGTAGTTCGCGATGATCATCGGTTGGGCGCCGACCCGCCTGACCGCCGCCATGAACGTGTCGAAGTCGGTGTCCGGGGCGACGTACCCACCGGGCGCGCTGTGGTCCTTCCAGTGGTAGATGTCGGCGTACGAGCCGCCGGGATAGCGCATCATCTGCACACCGGCGTCGCGCAGCAGGTCGGACGTCTCGGCGGTGCCCAGGTTCTGGTCCCAGATGGCGTGGTTGACGCCCAACGCGGTGTCGGACACCCGCGCCAGCCCGGCGCGGGCGTTCACGGTCACGGCGACGGTGTCGGGGTCGGCTGCCGCGCTGGCGTTGGGTGGGTCGATGCCGGGGAGTGCGGTCGCGGCGAGCAGCACGCCCGCCAGGAGCGCCGCACGGCGGATCGGTTTGCGCATGGTCGGGTTCCTTTGCGTGAACGACAGTGGGTCACCCGGCCGGCATGCAGCGACGCGGCGGCGGGCGGACTCGTGGACGGACAGGCCCCGGCGCCCCATCGCTCGTGCTCCGTCCCCCGGGATCCGTGGTCCGGTCCCGGCTGCCCAGTGGACGGGCGTCAGCCCCGCGCGCAGCGAGTTATCGACGGCCAAGAATGTCATGGTCGAATCGGGGATCTCAAGTGGACCCGCTCGCACGGGTGAATTGACGTCATACGGCACGCCTTGACGAACCGAATGTTATCGCTCACAGTCGATGCGTCCGGGCCTTCTTTCCGCACGCTTCACCGCCACCGCCGCACGCACACTGTGAAGGAACCGCCGATGAGAACAAGGCTCGCGCTGCTGGCCGCCGGGTTGGCGACGGCCCTGGCGACGATGACGGCAGTGGTCACGCTCGCCACGCCGGCGTCGGCCGCGACGCTCACCCAGGTGAGCAACTTCGGCACCAACCCGACGAACCTGCAGATGCACCTGTACGTGCCGGACCGGGTCGCGGCCCGCCCGGCGCTGCTGCTCGCCCTGCACTACTGCACGGGCAGCGGCCCGGCCGTGCACACCGGCTTCGGCCTCAGCGCCCTGGCCGACCGCTACGGCTTCATCGTGATCTACCCGTCGGTGACCCGCAGCAGCAAGTGCTGGGACGTCTCCTCCCCGCAGGCCCTGCGCCGCGACGGCGGCAGCGACCCCGTCGGCCTCAAGTCCATGCTCGACTACGTCCGCGCCCGCTACCCGGTCGACCCGACCCGGATCGCGGTGGGCGGCTTCTCCTCCGGCGCCATGATGACCAACGTCATGCTCGGCCTCTATCCGGACGTGTTCAGCGCCGGCTTCAGCTCCTCCGGAGTCCCGTTCGGCTGCTTCGCCACCACCAACGGCGCGGAATGGAACAGCGAATGCTCCGGCGGACGGATCACCCGCACCCCCCAGCAGTGGGGTGACCTGGTCCGCAACGCCTACCCCGGCTACACCGGCGCCCGCCCCCGCGTCCAGATCTGGCACGGCACCACGGACACCACGCTGAGCTACGTCAACTTCGGCGAACAGATCAAACAGTGGACCAACGTGCTGGGCGTCTCGCAGACCCCCAGCTACACCGACTACCCGCAGACCAGCGCCACCCGCACCCGCTACGGAGGCACCGGCCCGACCGCCCCGGTCGAGGCGATCAGCTTCCAGGGCTACGGCCACTCGATCCCGTTCGACGCCGCCCAGGCCATCCGCTTCCTCGGCTTCGACACCACCACCCCCAGCAGCCCGCCGCCGGGCGGCACGGCCGCGCCCCTGCGCAACGTCAACGCCGGCCGGTGTCTGGACGTCCCGTCCCGCTCGCAGACGAACGGCACCCACGTGGCGTTGTGGGACTGCAACGGCGGCACCAACCAGCAGTGGACGTCGACGGCCGGTCGGCAACTCCAGGTGTACGGCACCAAGTGCCTGGACGCCGAGGGCGCCGGGACGACCTCGGGCACCCGGGTGATCATCTGGGACTGCAACGGTGGCGCCAACCAGCAGTGGAACCTCGGATCCGACGGCACGGTCACCGGGGTCCAGTCGGGTCTGTGCCTCACCCCGAACTCCGCCGGCACCGCCAACGGCAGCCCGGTGGTCCTCTCCACCTGCAACGGCGGGACCAGCCAGCGGTGGACCAGAAGCTGACGCGGTAGCCCACCGGCGACGGTGCGGCCCGGCCCCGGAATCCGTCCGGGGCCGGGCCCGCGGTCCCCCGGGATCCGTGGCCCGACCCGGCCCGCACAGTGGACGGACGGCCATCCGCGGGACAAATGTCCTGGCCGACCGCGTACCGGTGGCTCTGCCCGCGCCGCCGGAGCGTGCATAGCGTGACGGGCATGGATGACACAGCCGTACGCCTCAGCGGCCTCACCCGGCGGTTCGGTCCCGTCCGGGCCGTCGACGGGCTCGACCTGAGCATCGCGCGGGGCAGCACGGTGGCCCTGCTCGGCCCCAACGGCGCCGGCAAGACCACCGCCCTCTCGCTCCTGCTGGGTCTGGACCGGCCCGACAGCGGCACCGTGACCCTGTTCGGTCGGCCCCCCGCCGAAGCGGTCCGGGCGGGACGGGTCGGCGCGATGCTCCAGGACGCCGGCTGGGTGCCGAGCGCGACGATCCGGGAGGTCGTCGACCTCGCCCGGGCGCTCTACCCCCGAGCGGTGGCCACCGACCGCGTACTGGCTCTGGCCGGGTTGACCGAACGCGCCGACCGCCGCCTCGACAAGCTCTCCGGCGGTGAGGCGCAACGGGCGCGGTTCGCCTTCGCGCTGGCCGGCGACCCGGACCTGCTGGTCCTCGACGAACCCACGGCCGCGCTGGACGTCGCCGCCCGGCAGGCGTTCTGGGCGGCCATCCACAGGTACACCGCCGACGGGCACACCGTCCTGTTCAGCACCCACCACCTGCACGAGGCGGACGAGTTCGCCGACCGCGTCGTGGTGCTCGCCGCGGGGCGGGTGGTGGCCGACGGACCGCCGGCGCAGATCCGGACGCTGGCCGGCGGCCGTACCGTCTCCTTCGACCTCGCCGGCGGGCCGGTCGACGGCCTCGACGCGCTCCCCGGAGTCCGGTCGGTGCAGCTCCGGGGCGAGCGGGTCGTGCTCACCACCGACGACGCCGACGCCACGGTGCTCGCACTGGCCGGCACCCGCGGCTTCCGGGGCCTGGAGGTCACCGCCGTCGCCCTGGAAGCCGCCTTCCTCACCCTCACCACCACCTCGACGGAGCACTGACATGCGCGCGTACCTGCGATTCGAGCTGCGCCGGCTGGCCCGCGACCCACGGCTGCTGCTGTTCACCGTCCTCGCACCGGTGGTCACGTACGTCATCTTCTCGTCGGTGGGCCCCGGCGACGACCGGCTGGAGGGCGTCGACGCCGCCGCCGCCCTCATGGTCGGCCTGGCCGGCTACGGCGCGGTGGCGGGTGTGCTCTCGGTGGGCGCGTCGGTCGCCCACGAGCGCGCGTCGGGTTGGCTGCGCCAGCTGCGTGTCACCCCGCTGCCCGCCTGGCAGGCGGTGACCGCGAAGGCCCTGGTCTGCACGCTCAGCGGCGTGCCGTCGGTGCTGGCGGTCGGCTGCGCCGGACGGATCCAGCACCACGTCGAGCTGGGCGCCGGCCGGTGGGCGGCGCTGCTGCTGCTGATGTGGGTGGGCACGGTGCCGTTCGCGCTGCTGGGGCTCGCCATCGGGTACGGCCTCACCCCGCAGTTCGCCCAGTCGGTCAACTTCCTCGTCTTTCTCGGCCTGTCGGTGCTCGGCGGCCTGCTCGTGCCCGTGGCGTACTTTCCCGCCGTGCTGCGTCACCTGGCACACGCCCTGCCGACGTACCGGTTCGCGGAACTCGGATGGCGCTCGGCAGCAGGTCTGGCACCCACCCCGTCCGGGCTCGCCGTGCTCGCGGGGTGGACCGTGGCGTTCCTGGGCCTCTCGGCCTGGGCGTACCGGCGGTCCACCGCCCGCCGGTGACCCTCGATACGGTGTCCAGCATGTCGTCCGGGGCCGCCGCGCTCAGCCGGAACCCTCGTGGGTTCGTGCTCGTCGCGGCCCACACCCTCTGGCTGTGGCTGCTGCTGACGCCGGCCGCCGCGATCGTGCGCGGGCAGGTGCACCCCGCGACTCCGGCGGCGGTGGGGCTGGGCGCCTTCGCGCTGCTCTATCTCGCGCTGGTGGCCGTACCCGTGGCCGACCTGGTCGTCCGACCGGCGGTGCACCACGCCGGGCTCGTCGCCTTCGCGCTGCTCGGGGTCGGGCTCGCCCTCTCGTACGCCGGCGGCCCGGAAGGCTGGCTGGTCCTGCTCCTGTACGTCGCCACGGCCGGCGCGGTCGGTTTCGTGCGGGTGGCCTGGGGGTTCGCCTGGGTGGGCGGATCTGCCGCCGCCGTCGTGATCATCGGTGTGGTGGACCGGGCGTCGGCCACCGACACCGCCCAGATGGCGCTGATCACGGTGCTCGCAGGCGCCCTGACGTTGGCGTTCGCCCGGACGGCCCGACTGGTCGAGGAGCTGCGCCGCACCCAACGGGAGCTGGCCCGCACGGCGGTGGAGCAGGAACGGCTGCGCTTCGCCCGGGACCTGCACGACCTGCTGGGCCACACGCTGTCCCTGGTGGTCGTGAAGGCGGAGGTCGTACGCCGGCTCGCGCCGACGGACCCGCAACGGGCCGCGGCGGAGGCGGCGGACATCGAGCGGATCGGACGGACGGCACTCACCGAGGTCCGCGAGGCGGTCACCGGCTATCGGGAGCGCAGCTTCGCGCGGGAACTCGACAGCGTCCGGACGGCCCTGGCCGACGTCGGCATCACCGTCAGCGTGTCCGACGTCGGCCGGCCGCTGAGCGTGGAGGCGGACGACGCGTTCGGCTGGGTGCTGCGGGAAGGGGTGACGAACGTGGTGCGGCACAGCCGGGCATCGCGGTGCGATGTCGACGTCACCTCCGACGCCGACGAGGCGGTGCTGACCATCCGCGACGACGGGGTGGGCGGTCGTCCGCAGTTCGGCAACGGTCTGCGTGGCCTCGCCGAGCGGTTGGCGCAGGCCGGTGGGACGCTGCACGTCGGCCCGGCGCGCGGTGGGGGCCTGCTGCTCACCGCCCGGATCCCCCACTCCCCCACGGGACGGTGGGCGCGGTGATCCGACTGCTGCTCGCCGAGGACCAGGGCATGATGCGCGGGGCGTTGGCCCTGCTGTTGAACCTCGAACCCGACATCGAGGTGGTCGCCGAGGCCGCGACCGGGGCCCAGGCGACGGAGGTGGCTCTGCGGGTACGTCCCGACGTGGCGCTCCTGGACATCGAGATGCCCGACGGCAGCGGCCTCGACACCGCCGCCGCGCTGCGCGACCAGCTGCCCTCCTGCCGGGTGCTGATCCTCACCACCTTCGGCCGGCCCGGCTACCTGCGCCGGGCGATGGAGGCCGGCGCCCACGGCTTCCTCGTCAAGGACGGGCCGGTGCAGGAGCTGGCGGTGGCCGTCCGACGGGTCCTGGCCGGCGAGCGGGTGATCGACCCGGCACTGGCCGCCGCGGCCCTCGCGGCCGGCCCGAACCCGCTCACCGACCGGGAACGCGACGTGCTCGCCGCCGCCGTCGACGGGGCAACCGTCGCGGACATGGCCGCCGGGCTGCACCTGTCCGAGAGCACCGTGCGCAACTACCTCTCCGCCGCGATCGGAAAGACCGGCACCCGCAACCGCATCGAGGCCGCCCGCACCGCGCGGGCCAACGGCTGGCTCTGAGCGGGCCGGACTAGTCTCGCCCGAATGCGGGGACGTTTCGGTGTGGCGCGGTGGTACGGGGAGCACCGGCGGCTCGTCCGTCGTACCCTCCTCGTTCTGGTGGTGGGTGCGGTGGTCCTGGCCGGCGGCACCGTGGCCAGCGTGCGGTGGGTCCGCGACACCGCGGACGGCCACCTCTTCAGCGAAGCCGACGTGCCGGCGGCGCCGGTCGCCCTGGTGCTCGGCACCAAGGTGGACGCCGACGGTACGCCCTCGCCGGTCCTCGCCGCCCGGTTGGAGATCGCCCGGCGGTTGTTCGGCGCCGGCCGGGTGGGCGCGATCCTGGGGTGCCGCGACGGTCGCGCGGTCAGCGGGGCGGGCCGGCGCTGTCGCGCACGACGAGTTCGGTGGCGAGTTCGATGCGCGGGCTCTCGGTCTTCTCGCCCCCGGCGAGACGCAGCACGGTCCGGGCGGCCAGCATGCCCATCTCGGCCAGGGGCTGGCGGACCGTGGTCAGCGGCGGGGAACACCAGCGGACCTCCGGCAGGTCGTCGAAACCGACCACGCTGACGTCGTCCGGCACCCGCAGGCCGCGTTTGCGGACGGCCTCGTAGACGCCGAGCGCCATCTGGTCGCTGGAGGCGAAGATGGCGGTCGGTGGGTCGGGCAGGGCCAGTAGTTGCGTACCCGAGGTGAAGCCGGCCTCGTGGTAGAAGTTGCCGGGCCTGATCAGGGCGTCGTCGACGGCGACGCCGGCGGCGCCGAGCGCCGCGCGGTACCCGTCCATCCGGGCCCGGCTGCACATCAGGTGTGGTGGTCCGGCGATGAAGCCGATGCGGCGGTGGCCGAGGCCGAGCAGGTACTGGTTGGCGCTCAGGCTGCCCGCCCAATTGGTGGCGCCGATGGTGGGCGACTCCTGCGGGTCGACACCAGCGGGGTCGATGATGACCACCGGCAGGTGCAGCCGGCGCAGCTCCGCCTGCAGAGGTGGGTTCACCATCGAGGTCACGAAGATGACGCCCTCGGTGGAGCGGGTACGCATGTTGTCCAGCCACTGCTTGGCCGACGAGATCCGCCAGTGGATGGCGGAGACGACGGTCCCGACGCCACTGGCCCGGGCGACGTCCTCCACCCCGCGGATGATCTCCACGGCCCACGGGCTGTCCAGGTCGTTGAAGACCAGGTCGATCAGCGCGGCCTCGGTCCGCCGGGCCTGGGTGCGCCGGCGGTAACCATGGTGGTTGAGCAGCCGCTCGACGCGCTCCCGGGTCTCGGGAGCGACGTCGGAGCGACCGTTGATGACCCGGGAGACCGTGGGCACTGACACACCGGCCAGCCGCGCGATCATCGCGATGGTGACGTTTCGGCCGTTGTCGGAGCCCACGGTCCGCTCCTTTGGTCTGGCGGGACGCTTCAGGTGGGTTGACGATCCGGTGTCGTCACCCCTTGACGCTGCCGGTCAGGCCGCCGATGAGTTGGCGTTCGGCCACGGCGTAGAAGCCCAGGGCGGGAATCATGGACAGGACGACGTAGGCGAGCACCCGGGCGGTGTCGTCGGCGTACTGGCCCTGGAACGCCTGGACCCCGACGGGGAGCGTCCACCAACTCTGGTCGCTGAAGACGACAAGCGGGAGCATGAAGTTGTTCCAGCTCGTCACGACGGCCAGCACCGAGACGGTGGCCAGGGCGGGACGGGCCATCGGCAGCAGGACCCGCCAGAAGAACCCGAAGGAGCTGCAGCCGTCGAGGACGGCTGCCTCCTCCACCTCGGCGGGGATGGTCCGGAAGAACTGGCGCAGGATGATGATGGTGATCGGCAGCCCGAACGCGGCCTGGGGCAGGATGACACCGAGTGGGTTGTCCAGCAGGCCCAGGCCCCGGAGCAGGACGAACAGCGGCAGGATCGCCACCGCGAACGGAAACATCAGGCCGATCGCGAACAGGGTGACCAGAAACTCGCGGCCCCGGAAGGCGTAGCGGGCGAAGACGAACGCCGCCATCGCCGCAGCGGCGACCACGATGAACGTGCTGCTGACGGCGATGAGCAGGCTGTTGCCGAGCTGTCGCCAGAACACACCGGAGGCGAAGAGGTCGGTGTAGTTCTCCGGCACCCACGGGTCGGGCAGGCCCAGCGGGTTGGTCGACAACTGGCCGTTGTCCTTGAAGCCGCCGATCACACCGAACCAGACCGGCACGACGATGAGCGCGCCGACGCCGATGCAGATGAGGTGCAGGACGAGGCTGCGGGTCCGCTGGGCGCTGCTGGTGGTGGCGGTCATCGCTGGCCTCCCTGGTTGGTGATCGCGCCCGCGGTGTCCCGACGCAGGACGATGCGCTGGTAGAACAGGGCGAAGACGAGGCTCAGCAGGAACATGACGATGCTGATCGCGCTGGCGTAGCCGACCTCGAAGCGGCGGAAGCCGTACTGGTACATCGTGACGGCCATGGTCTCCGAGGTGTGGATCGGGCCACCGCCGGTCAGCACCCACACCATGTCGAACAGTTGGATGGTGCCGATGACCGACAGGAAGATGCTGATGCGGATCGTCGGGCCGAGCAGGGGCAGGGTGACGTGCCGGAACGCCTGCCAGGCGGTGGCGCCGTCGGTGACCGCGGCCTCGGACAGCTCCTTCGGGATGCCCTGACGGGCGGCCAGGAAGAGCATCATGTAGAGGCCGAAGTACTTCCAGGACACCACCAGGAAGACGGCGAACAGCACGGTGTCCGGGTCGGCGAAGACGGCGCCCGCGTCGGCGCCCAGCCAGCGGGAGACCGACTCGCCCAGGCCCCGGTTCGGCGAGAACACCAGGGTGAACAGGACGGCAGTGGTGACCTCGGAGAGCACGTACGGGGCGAAGAAGATCAGCCGGTACACGGCCCGGCCGCGCAGCGGCTGGTTGAGGAGCATGGCCAGGGCCAGCGCCGCGGGCAGCTGCACGGCGAGGGACAGCAGCACGAGCACGAGGCCGCGCCACAGGTCACCCCGGAAGGTCGGATCGCCGAAGGCACGGGTGTAGTTGTCCAGCCCGACGAAGTTCTCGGGCAGCCCGAAGCCGTTCCACTTGTAGAGGCTGGCGTAGCCGGCCACCAGGATGGGCGCGACCACCAGCAGCAGGAACAGCGCCAGGGCGGGCGCCAGGAAGACGGCGAGGACGCCCCCCCGCCCCGGCCGGGGCTGGCGGCCACGCTGTCGCGTGGTGCCCGGCCCCGGTGCCGGCGGATCGGTCGCCGTGTCGCCGCGCCTCGTGTCCGACACGGTCGATGGCCTGGTCATGCCTGCTCCACTCGGGTTCTATCGCCGGCTAGGGATGGATACGGGGTCACGGTCAGACGGTCTTGGCCACCTGCGTGATGTCCTTGAGGATCGCCGCGGGCGCCTTCTTGCCGGCGATGATCTCAGCGACGCTGTCGTTGATCTGCTGCCCGAGCGCGGGCGCGTACGCCTGGTCGAGGTAGAGCTGGAAGCCGGTGTTCTTGGCCAGGGTCTCCGCGACGACCTTGTTGTTGGGGTCGCTGATGGCGTCGGTGGCCTCCTTCACCGTGGGCAGCACCGCGCCGGTCTTCGCGGAACGACGCTGGTTGTCGGCGCTCAGCAGGAACTTCAAAAAGTCGATGGTGGCGGCCGGCGCGTCCTTGCCGACGGCGAAGCCGTTGCCACCGCCGAAGACCTCGGTGGCGGTGCCCTTGCCGCCGTCGACGGCGGGGAACGGGAAGAAGCCCAGCTTGTCGCCGAGGCCCTTCTTGCTGGTGGAGCTGGACGCCTGGACCGCCGGCGCCCACTGCCCCATCAGCTCCATGCCGGCCTTGCCGTTGCCCATGGTGGCGGCCTGCCCGTCGGGCGAGCCGAACTCGGCGCCGAGGAAGCCCTTCTGGAACGGCTGGAGGTCGACGAGTTCCTTGAGTCGCTCACCAGCGGCGGCGAGGTCGGGGGTGTCGAAGTTCTTGTCGTCGACGGCCTTCTGCAGCGCGCCGACGCCGCCGATACGCATGGCGAGGTAGGACCAGTAGAAGTGCGCCGGCCACTTGTCCTTGCCGGCCAGGGCGACCGGGGTGATGCCTGCGGTCTTGAGCTTGCGTACCGCGTCGAGCAGGGCGGCCCAGGTGGCGGGCGGCTCGGTGATGCCGGCACGGGCGAAGTGGTCCTTGTTGTACCAGAACCCGACCATGCCGATGTCGAACGGGATGCCGTAGATCTTGCCGTCGATCGTGTACGGCTGCATGGCGGCGGGCAGGATGCCGCCGACCAGGTCCTTCACGTCGTCGGTGAGGTCCTTGACCAGGCCCGCGTCGACCTGCTGCTTGAGCACGCCGCCGCCCCAGGACTGGAAGAGGTCCGGCGGGTCGCCGGCCTGGGTGGCGGTGGTCAGCTTGGCCTTGAACGCCTCGTTCTCCAGCGGCTGGATGGTGAACGTGACGTTGCTGTGCGCGGTCTTGTACTCGTTGGCCATCGCGGCCCACACCGGCAGCATCGGCTCGGTGTTCTGGATGTGCCACCAGTTGATGGTCTGCGGGGCGTTCGGGTCGCTGGACTTCTCGTCGCCACTGCAGGCGCTCAGCAGGTAGGCGCCGGCGCCGGCGCCGGCGAGGCCGAGCAGCGATCGGCGGGAAAGGTGCGCTGTCATGATCCATCCCTTCGGGGACTCACGGGGTGCTCGGACGCCGGCCGAGCCGGCAAGGGTTCGAACCTGGATCTCCGGAACTTTCATTGCTTCGTCGGTATTACCGATCGATGGCCGGGACGCTACGAGCAGTTCCCCCAGCGGTCAAGACCCCTGTCCTATCGCGATAAGACCGGCTACCGTACGAGGGGCTTCCAGTGATCTGGTCCCTGCAAGTTTCCGGAAGTTTCATAGCCGCACAGAGGAGCCCCCGTGTCGACCGACACCGCTGACGTGGCGACCGCTGCCTGGTCGATCCGCAACCCCGTCCTCGCCGGGTTCCACCCGGATCCGTCGATCCTGCGCGTCGGCGATGACTTCTACCTGGCCACCTCGACCTTCGAGTGGTATCCGGGGGTCCGCGTGCACCACTCGCGCGACCTCGTGAACTGGCGCCCGTTGGGCGGGATCATCACCGACCGCCGCCTGCTCGACCTTCGGGGCTGCGGCGACTCCAACGGTGTGTGGGCGCCCGACCTGACGTACCACGATGGGGAGTTCCACCTCGTCTACAGCGACGTGGCCAGCTTCGCCAGCGGTTACTGGGATCCGCAGAACTTCCTGATCACCGCACCCGACATCGCCGGCCCCTGGTCGGATCCGGTGAAACTGCACGGGCGCGGCTTCGACGCCGCCCTGTTCCACGACGACGACGGCACCAGCTGGCTGCTGAGCATGAGCGCCGACTGGCGTCCTGGCCGCGACCGCTTCGGCGGCATCGAGATCCAGCAGTACGACCGGGCGGCGCGTCGTCTCGTCGGCCGGCCCCGCATCCTGTTCACCGGCACGCCGGTCGGGGTCACCGAGGGCCCGCACCTCTACCGCCACGACGGCTGGTACTGGCTGATCACCGCCGAGGGCGGCACGAGCTGGGAGCACCAGGTCACCGTGGCGCGCTCGCGGGAGTTGTTCGGTCCGTACGAGGTGGACCCGGACGGTCCGTTGCTCACCTCCGTCGGTCGGCCGGACCTGCCGTTGCAGAAGGCCGGTCACGGCAGCCTGGTCCAGACCCCGGACGGCGGGTGGTACCTGGCCCACCTGGTCGGCCGCCCCTACTCACCGCTGGGCAACTGTGTGCTCGGCCGGGAGACGGCGATCCAGCGGGTCGAGTGGCCCTCGGGCGGTTGGCCCCGGATTCCCGGCGGGGTGCCCGCCGAGGAGGTCGCCGGGCCCGACCTGTCCCCGCATCCGTGGCCCACGGAGCCGGCGACCGACGACTTCGAGGCCGCCGAGCTGGCTTCCTGCTGGTCGACGCTGCGCCGGCCGGCCAGCGCGGACTGGATCGACCTGACGTCGCGCCCCTCGCACCTGCGGGTGCACGGTGGACAGTCACCGGTGGGTCGGCAGGCGCCGAGCCTGGTCGCGCGACGCGTCGGGGCGACGCACTGCTCGCTGGAGACAGTTGTCGAGTTCGACCCGGTCGACCACCGTCAGCTCGCCGGGATCACCGCGTACTACAACACCCTCAACTGGCATCACCTCTACCTGACCCGCGCCGACGACGGCCGTACGGTGCTGGAGCTGCTCAGCTCCGACAACGGGCGGCGCACCCCGTACCCCGAGCTGACCGTCGATGCCAGCGGCGTCGACCGGGTCGGTCTGCGGGCGGTGTTCGACGGGCCCGTGGTGCGCTTCGACTACGACCTCGGCGCGGGCTGGCAGCGGCTGCCGGTCGATCTGGACGCGACGATCCTGTCCGACGAGCACGCCGCCCTGATCATCGACGGGGAGCCGGCGGCGTGGGGCTTCACCGGGGCGTTCGTCGGCCTGTGGGTGCAGGATCTGGGCGGCGACGGGGTGTACGCCGACTTCGACCGGGCCACCTACCGGGAGCACTGACCGCGCGGACGCGGCCCGGCGGGCGCCCGTCCGGTCACCTCGACGTGCTCGTCAGCTCGTCCAGGTGCCGGAGCGCCCGCCGGGCGGCGTCCGGACCGGCGGGCACCAGCGGCAGCCGTACGCCGGCCGTCGGGATGCGACCCTGCGCGTGGAGCACCGACTTGATCACTGTCGGGTTGGGTTCGGCGAACAGCGCCGCGGACAGGCCGGCGAGCCGATGGCCGAGCGCCCGCCCCCGCACCAGGTCCCCGGCCTGCCAGAGCGCGACCAGTTGGACGAAGTCCGCGGGGGCGACCTGGGCCGAGGCCACGATGGCGCCGTGCGCGCCGAGGGCGAGCAGCGGCGAGATGAGCGGGTCCTCGCCACCGAGCACGGCGAAACCGGGCCGGATGTCGGCGAGGAAGTCGACGGTGTCCCCGTCGATCCCTCCGGTGGCGTACTTGATGCCGATGACGCCGGGCAGGCCGGCGAGCTGTCGTAGGTCGTCCGGGCTGAGCTGCTGCCCCGTGCGGTACGGGACGTGGTAGACGACCAGCGGCACCGGGCTGGCCTGGGCGAGGTGGGCGAAGTGGGCGAGCACTCCCGCGCCGCCCGGCCGCAGGAGCGGGGGCACCAGGCTGAGCGCCGCCGTCACCTCGGGCCGGTCGGACAGGGCGCGCAACGCCTCGACGGTGTTGGCGCCGACGAGCAGGTGCGCGCGGCGCGCACGGCAGACCGCGGACAGGACGTCGAGCACCGAGCCGCGCTCGTCGTCGCTGAGGGCGGCCGGCTCTCCCGTCGTGCCGAGAGCGACCACGCCGGCCGCGCCGGCGTCCAGGGCGTCATTCGCGAGGGCCGCCAGGGCGTCGATGGCGACGCCTCCGGCGAGGTCGAACGGGGTGATGAGCGGAACGTACAGGCCGGTCAGGGTCATGCCTCCACTCTCGGTCGACCGACCAGGAAGGTCCAGTTCCGATTGCTCGACCTATCCGTAAGCTGAGCTGATGCTTGATGTCCGCCGCCTGGTCCTGCTGCGGGACCTGGGCCGCCTCGGCACCATCGCCGCGGTCGCCCAGGCGCACGCCTACACGCCGTCGGCCGTCTCGCAGCAGCTGGCCGCCCTGCAACGGGAGGCGGGCACCCGGTTGCTGGAGCGCACCGGACGCCGGGTCAGCCTCACGTCGACCGCCACCGCGCTCGTGCAGCACACCGAGGTCATCCTCGCCGCGCTGGAGGCCGCCGACGCGACAGTGGCGGCCGCCCGAACCGGTCTGCGCGCGAGCGTACGCATCGGGGCCTTCCCCAGCGCCGTACGCACCCTGCTGCCGGCAGCCCTGGCCACGCTGGCCCGCGAGCATCCCGCGCTCGATCTCATGATCAGTGAGCTGGACCCGGTCGACATGCCGGCCGCCCTGCGGAGCCGACGGCTCGACGTCGCGCTGCTGCACGACTACGACATCGCGCCGACCCCGCCCGATCCGACGGTGGACTCGATCGCGCTGCTGCAGGAGACGGTCTTCCTCGCCGTGCCCCGCACCACCGCCGACGACACCGCCGCCGAGCCGATCAGCGCGGCTCGCGACGCGCAGTGGATCCTCGGCAGTCCCGGCACGCTCTGCCACTCGGTAGCCCTGCACGCCTGCCAGTTGGCCGGCTTCACGCCGGCGGTGCGGCATCACGCCGACGATTTCACCGCAACGCTCGCTCTCGTGGCCGCCGGTCAGGGCGTCGCCCTCATTCCGCAGCTCGCCATCGCGCAGCCCTCCCCGCAGGTCCGGCTGCTGCCGCTGGCCATGCGCCGCCGCACGCGCGTCGCCTACCGCAGGGGCGCGGGCGGCCACCCCGCGGTCCTCGCGTGCGTCTCCGCGCTGCGGGGCGCCGCCACCGCCTTCCGCGATTGATCCCGATAGTCGCCGATCGACAGTTGATCGACGTACCGCTATCTGTTAATACTGTTTCCTGAAGCTCGCGGTGCCCGCCGGGGCCGATCGCCGCGTCGGGCACCGACCGGCCGGCGGCACGCCGCCCCTTCCCCGAGGAACACCATGGTGCGCAAGAGAACAGCCGCCTACGTCGTGGGCACCCTGCTGACCGGCGTCGCGGCGGTCGGCTACGGCCTCCCGTCGGCCAGCGCCGCGACCGCCGGCCCGATCACCGGCCTCGGTGGCAAGTGCGTCGACGTCGCGGGCGCCAATCCGGCCAACGGCACGCCGGTGCAGCTCTACGACTGCAACGGCAGCGCGGCCCAGACGTGGACGGTCGGCAACAGCGACAGCTCGATCCGCGCGCTCGGCAAGTGCCTCGACGTCACCGCCGCGTCGACCGCCAACGGCGCCAAGATCCAGCTGTACGACTGCAACGGCACCGGCGCCCAGAAGTGGAGCGCCGCCAGCGGTGGCGCCCTGATCAACACCGCTTCGGGCAAGTGCCTCGACGTGACCGACCGGAGCACCGCCAACGGCGCCCGACTGCAGATCTGGACCTGCGGCGGCACCACCAACCAGCAGTGGACCCTTCCCGGCGGCGGCACCCCCACCCCCACGCCGACCGCCACGGTCCCGGCCGGCACCAACCTGGACGACCCGGCGAAGAAGGACGTCGCCATGCAGCTCGTCTCGGCGGCGGAGAACTCCTCGCTCGACTGGCGCGCGCAGTTCTCCTACATCGAGGACATCGGCGACGGCCGCGGCTACACCGCGGGCATCATCGGCTTCTGCTCCGGCACCGGAGACATGCTCGAACTGGTCCAGGCGTACACCAACACCAAGCCGGGCAACGTGCTGGCCGGCTACCTGCCGGCGCTGCGCGCCGTCAACGGCACCGCGTCGCACGCCGGCCTCGACCCCAACTTCCCCCGCGACTGGCGCACCGCAGCCAACGACTCGGTGTTCCGCGCCGCGCAGGAAGCCGAGCGGGACCGGGTCTACTTCAACCCGTCGGTCCGCGACGGCAAGAACGACGGGGTACGCGCACTCGGCCAGTTCGCCTACTACGACGCGGCGGTCATGCACGGGTACGAGGGGATGCGCCAGATCCGCAGCCGCGCCCTCGCCCGCGCGAAGCCGCCGGCCCAGGGTGGCGACGAGCGGACCTGGCTCAACGCGTTCCTCGACGAGCGGGTCATCGAGATGCGCAAGGAGGAGGCGCACTCGGACACCTCCCGCGTCGACACCGCCCAGCGGGTGTTCCTCAACAACGGCAACTTCAACCTGAACACGCCACTGACGTTCGCCGTCTACGGCGAGCAGTTCCGCATCGGCTAGTACCCCCACGGCACACGCACCGACGCTCAGGGCGCTGCACCGCGGCGCCCTGAGCCGTGCCCGGGCACGACCCTTGCCTTGACGCTGACGACAAGGTTTAGCGTGGTCACGACGGGCTGGGCGAGGAGGTTCGATGCTGATCGGCGAGCTGGCTGAACGGGCCGGCACGAGCACCCGGACGCTGCGCTACTACGAGGCGCACGGGTTGGTACGCCCGCAGCGCTCGGCCAACGGCTACCGCGTCTACGACGAGGCGGAGCTGCGGGTCGTCCGGGAGATCCGGGCGCTGCTCGACGTCGGCTTCGGCCTCGACGACGTCCGACCGTTCGTCGCCTGCCTGCGCGCCGGCAACGCGTCCGGCGATGTCTGCCCGGACTCCGTGCTGGTGCTGCGGCGCAAGCTCGCCGAGGTCGACGACTACCTCGATCGGCTCACCGCGGTCCGTCAGCAGTTACGCACCCAGCTCACCCACGCCATCGCGCACCGGGAGAAGACATGCCCCAGGAAACGACAGTCCGCCCCCTGACCACCGTCACCGACGCCACGTTCGCCGAGCTGGTGCTGGCCAGTGACCGGCCCGTCGTGGTCGACTTCTGGGCCGAGTGGTGCCCGCCCTGCAAGATGATCGAGAAGAGCCTCGTCGAGCTGGCGCAGGAGTTCGGCGACCGCATGACCATCGCCAAGCTCAACTCCGACGACAACCCGCAGACCACGCGCCGCTACGCGGTCATGTCGCTGCCGACGCTGCTGGTGTTCCGTCGGGGCGAGGTCGTCGGCTCGGTCGTCGGCTCCCGGCCGAAGCTCCACCTGCGGCAGAGCCTGACCCTGCACGCCGGCCTCTGACCGCCGTGCCGGATCACCGGCTCAGCTCTCGACCCAGCCGTGTGATCTGGCGTGGTCGACAAGCGACTGTCGGATCGCGGAGAGCTGGGCCCCGGTCAGCGTCGGCACCCGCTCGATCAGCAACTCCGTCACCTCGTACGTGAACTCGCGCGGCGACAGCACGTCGCACATCCCGTCGTCCTCGCCGGCCAGCCCGGTCCGGCTCGGTGTGACGGTCGGCGCCCGTTCCGGCCGGGAGACCCCGACCGGCTCGATGATCCGCAGGGACGCCACCTTCAGACCGCGCTCACCGGCCTCCACCTCGTACTCGACGCGCATGCCGGGATGCACGAGATGCCGCTGCTCGCCGAAGTCGTTCGCGTGGACGAAGATGTCCTCTCCACCCTTCGACGGCGCGATGAACCCGTAACCACGGGCGTCGTCGAACCGGATGACCTTACCTACCGCACCCACCGCCACCACCCACTCCACCACTGGACCAGGCCCCCGACCCGGCTCGCACACGGTCTGCCAACGGTACCGGAGCACAGTGGGTGGCCCGTGGTGAGCGATCTCGTCCGATCGGACGATCCGAGTCAGTGGTGGCACCGGCCCGGTACGCGGCGACGCCCCGACCGCTGTGACTGATGCGGTCGGGGCGTCGCCAGTCCTGGTCAGTCGTCGTCGCCGGAGTCGTCGTCATCGTCGTCGGACTTGTCGCCCTTGTCGTCCGACCGGTCGCCCTTGTCGTCGTCGTCGACCGGCTCCTGCTCGGCCTTGATCACCGAGCCGTTGTCCCGGTCGACGTCCACCTCGTGCTCGGTGTCGCCGGCGACGATCTCGACGCTCCACACCGGGCGACCGTTCTCCTGCTCGGCCTCGACCTCGACGATCTGGCCGCCACCGGCCCTGGCGAGCGCGATCTCACCGGCGCGCTGCGCGTCGACCGCGCTGCCCGTCGGCGCGGTGCCGGCGGACGGCGTGCCGCTCGACGGCGTACCCGACGGGGTTGCGGCCGACGGCGTGCCGCTGGCTCCCGGCGCGACAGCGGTGGCGCTGTCGTCCGGCGCGTCCGTGCCCGTCGGCGCGATGGTCGCCGCGGCGAGCGCCGTGTCGCCGCCCCGCGTGTCGTTCGCGGCGGCGACGCCCAGCGCGATCCCGGCCACGGCCAGCACCGCCGAACCGCCGACCGTCGCCAGAAGCAGATTGGTGCGCTTCATCGTGGTGTCCACCTCTCCTCGGTTGTCGACTCCGAGGATCGGTCGGATCGCGATAGCACCGCGCTGTCCGGACCCTAAGGCCGGGTTAAGTCCCTCAGCCGCGTCGGTGGAGTTCCGCTTCGAGCCGCTGGACGAGCGTCTTGCGGTCCTTGCCGGCGTGCTCGTTGCGCAGGGCCGTTCTGAGCTGCCGCGTGTCGAGTCCACGGACCAGCTTGCTGGCCTCGGCGACCGACATCTCCGACATCCGGCCGGCGGTGGTGGCGTCCCGACGTGCCTTCTTCGCCGGCCCGGTGTTGGCGACGTACTGCCTGCCGGTGCGGGAGGCCTCCCGCTTCTTGGTGTCGGTCGCGCGCTTCTGGCTCTCCGACATCTCGTCCCAGGCCTTCTTGGGCAGGTAGCGGCTCGTCGTGCCGTCCTTGCGCGCACGGGTGTCGCCCTCTTTGGTCTGCCACTTCTCGTTGCCCCAGCGCTGGAGCGCTTTCTGCCGCTCGTCCTTTTCGCCCAGGAAACCGCCGCCGCGCTTCTTGTACTCCTGGGTGACCAGCTGTGACTTGCGCGCCGACCACTGTCCCGGCCGGCCGCCCTTGTCGGACGCCTTGATCTCTTCCTTGATCTGCTCTCTGAGCTCGGGTTTCGTATACCGCGCCATGGGTGGCAGCTACCCGGCACCGCAGCGGCTATGCCTCTCGACGCGACGTCGGCGGGCCGAGCCGGAGCAGCACCTGCGCCCCGCCCTGCGGACCGGACCGCAGCTCCAGCCGCCCCCCGCCGGCCTGCGCGGCGCGGCGGGCGATGTCCAGGCCGAGCCCGGTCGACCCGGCCGCGCTGGCACCCCGCCGGACCGCGCCCGACGGCATGCCCGGTCCCTCGTCGGCGACGGTGAGCAGCACCTCGCCGTCGCCGCGCGCGAGCCGGACGGTGAAGGGTGTGCCGTCGGGGGTGTGCGCGAAGACGTTGCCGAGCAGGGCGTCCACGGCGGCCGTCAGATCGTCGGCGGGCACCCCGACGGTGAGGGGGCCGGGGGTCAGGTCGAGGTGCACGGCCCGACCGGTGTCCTCGGCCAGCACCGACCAGAACGCCACCCGGTCCGCGACGATCGCCGCGGCATCCGACGCGGCCGTCCCCGTCGTCGGCACGCGACGCCAGCGGGCCTGCTGGATCAGACCGGTGACCGCCCGTTCGAGCCCGTCGGCGGCGGCGGCGATCCGGGCCGCGTCGTCCGGGTCACGCAGCGACTCCGCCTCCAGCCGCAGCGCCGTCAGCGGCGTCCGCAGTCGGTGCGACAGGTCCGCGACCTGCTCGCGCTCCTGCACCAGGAGAACCTGGATCCGGGCCGCCAGGTGGTTGAGAGCACCGGCCACCTCACGCAGCTCCGCCGGGCCGGCGGGCGTGACCCGGGCGTCCAGCTCGGCGTTCGCCAGCCGGTGCGACACGGCGGAGAGGTCGCTGATCGGCCGCACCAGCCTGCGCGCCAGCCGATCGGCGACCGCCAACCCGATCAGCACCAGCACCACACCCAGCAGCGCCAGCACCAGCCAGGCCCGGGTCACCCCGGCGGTCAGCTCCTGCCGCGGCACCACGATGCGGATCACGCCGGTGCCGTCCGCCCGGCCCTGCACGGCGATGACCACCTCCCGGCCGGCCGCCGACTCCCCGGTGAGGCTCTGGCCGCGCGCCGCCAGCGCCACCGCGGGCGTACGGGGTGCCTGGGCGCCGAGCACCGTGCCGTCGGGCAGGAACACGCTCACCTGTCGACCGGACTCCGCGGCGAGTTGCTCGACGGTGAGCCGGATGGTCGACGCGTCGGCGGTGCCGACGACCGGCACGAGGCTCTGCGCGTCGGCGGTGGCCCGCACGGTGGCCCGGTCCTGGGCGACGGTGCGGACCAGCAGCGCCAGCGGCACCAGGAAGGCGACGAGCGTGAGCACGCTGACCGCCGCGACCAGCAGCGCGAGCCGTGCCCTCACGGCGCCTCCAGTCGCACTCCGACGCCGCGCACGGTGTGCAGGTAGCGGGGCTGTTGGGCGCTCTCCCCCAGCTTGCGGCGCAGCCAGGACAGGTGCACGTCGACAGTCTTGTCGGCGCCGCCGTACGGGATCTGCCAGACCTGGGTGAGCAGCTCGCGTTTGGTGACCACCTGGCCGGGCCGGCCGGCCAGGTGGTGCAGCAGGTCGAACTCGCGCGGCGTCAGCTCCATCAGCGTGCCGTCCAGGGTGACCTGCCGGGACCGGGGGTCGATACGCAGCCCGCCCACGACGAGGGACGGGTCCTGCGCGTCGGCGCTGGCGGGGCCACGTCGCAGCACCGCTCGGGCGCGGGCGTCGAGCTGCGCGGCGGTGAACGGCTTGACCACGTAGTCGTCGGCGCCCGCGTCGAGGACCCGGACGATCTCGGTCTCGTCGTCGCGGGCGGTGGCGACGATGACCGGCACCGAGCTGACCGCGCGCAGCATCCGCAGCAGCTCGCGTCCGTCCAGGTCGGGCAGGCCCAGGTCGAGCACGACCAGGTCGGGCTGGTCCTCCAGCGCGTCGCGCAGTCCGGCCATCGCGGTAGAGGCCGCGGCCACCGCATGGCCGCGTTCCCGCAGTGCCCGGATCAGCGGCGTACGGATCGTCAGGTCGTCCTCGATGAGCAGCAGGCGGGCCACAGCAGGCAGGCTAGCCGCTACCGGTGCCGGCGGGACGCACGTTAACCGTGCCTTAGCCTCCGGATGTGCTGCCGACAACCACCGATCGGGGATAGTCGGTGGCATGAGCCGTCGTTCTGTCCTCGTCGCCGCCGGTTGGGTGGCCACGGTCGCCGTGGCGACAGTGATCGGGCTCGGCGCGATCCGGCTGGTCGGCGAGAGCATCACCGGCACCCCGGGCGGGATACGCAGCGAGGCGGAGATCGAACGGGCGCTCGCCTCGCCGGAGCCGGTGCCCACCGGCAGCACGGGCACCGGCCCGGCCGCACCCGGCACCGCGTCACCCGGCCCCGGCACCGCGAGCGCCGCGTCACCGAACCCCGGGGTCCGCCGCAGTTTCGCCACCGGCGGCGGCACGGCCGTGGCCGAGTGCGGCCCCGCCGGCGTACGCCTCGTCTCCTGGGCGCCCGCACAGGGCTATCGGGTGCACGAGGTGGACCGGGGCCCGGACGACGACGTCGAGGTCACGTTCGAGGGTGCGGCCGGCAGGCACGAGTTGAAGGTCCGGTGCATCGGCGCCGAGCCGGTGGCCGTCGCCGACGACTAGCGGGCCCCGCGCCGTGCACCGGGCTGCTTGTCGAACCCCCGGTGGGCGTTCGACAGGCAGCCCGACCCGAAGTCCAGCAGCTGAGCGACGGGCGTGGCCGGCAGGGGATGCCGTGCCGGCCACGTCGTCGCTGTGGTTCAGCTGCTGTACGCCTCCACCTCCCAGAGCGAGTGGCCGTAGCCGGTCCCCCGGGCCGTGCCGTAGATGCGCAGGTAACGGCCGTTGGCGCCGAGGCCGCTGTGCTCGTCCACGCCACCGTCGGCGCCGGTAACCGTCTTCACCGTGGTCCAGGTGGTGCCGTCGTTCGAGGTCTGGATCTGGTACGCGCTGCTGTACGCCGCCTCCCAGCTCAGCTTGACCCGACCGATGGCGGTCGGGCTGCCGAGGTCGACGCGGATCCACTGCGGGTCGGAGAACGTGCTCGACCAGCGGGTGGTGAGACTGCCGTCGACCGCCTGCGCGCCGGTCACGTCGGCCCCCTCGGTGCTGGACGTCGTCGTCGGCTTGTTCAGCAGCAGGTTGCCGCCGGTCGGGCCGCCGGCGCTCCCGTACACCTCGAACTCGTAGAGCGAGTAGCCCCACGCCGTGCCGCGGGTGGTGCCGAGGAGCCGGACGTACCTGCCGGAGCCGGTGAGCCCGGTCAGGTCGTCCACCCCGCCGTCGCCGCCGGTCACCGTCCGGACCGTGGTGAAGGTGACCCCGTCCGTCGAGGTCTGGATCTGGTACCCGCTGCCGTACGCCGCCTCCCAGGTCAGCTTGACCCGGCTGAGGGCGTACGTGGCACCCAGGTCGACGTCGATCCACTGTGGATCGCCGAAGGCGCTGCCCCAGCGGGTGCCGGCCACGCCGTCGAACGCGTTCGCCGCGACGAAGGCGCCCTCGTAGCTGGATGCCCGCGCCGGCTTTCCCTTGGCCAGGTTGGTGCCGGGGTCCGGGTCGGGGTCCGGGTCCGGCCCGGGACCGCCGGGGCTGGTGGAGAGGGTGAACTCGTCGATGTCGAACCACGGCCCGGCACCCTTGAAGACCAGGTACAGGGTGCGGGTGCCGGTCGGCGCGGTGACCCCGCCGGTGACCGTGGCGAAATTGGCGTACCCGCCGGTGGGTGTGACAGTCGCCGAGCCCACCAGCGGCCCGGTGGGCGAGTCGACGCGCAGTTCCAGCGTCCCGCCGCCGCCGGCCGGGGCGCCGACCCGTGCGCTGAACGACTGGATGCCGGTCAGGTTGTAGGGGCGGAACGAGATCCAGTCGTTGTTGTCGACGTAGCCGACCGCCGCGCCGCCGTGCCCGGCCGCCCCGGCGACGATCTGGACACCCGAGGAGTCGCCGAAGTGCTCGGCCTGGCGCACCCGCGGTTGCAGCACGGCCTGGGTGTGCGTGGTCAGCGCCGGTTGGCCGCCGCCGCCCAGATCCGTGTACTCGGCGTCGATGATGCCGAAGATGTTCGCCGCCGTGTCGTGCTCGCCGTCGGCCGAGGTCTGGATGACCCCGGTGCAGCCCTGCACGCTGCCGAGCTGGTGGCCGTGCGAGTCGTGACCGAGGACGTAGTTCACCTTGACCCGGGCGCAGTTGATCGCGCCGTCCTGTGCGTCGGTGACGGTGACGCTGAACGGCACCGCGTCGCCGAAGGTGAAGGTCTGCCCGTTCAACGGGGTGTTGACGGTGACGACCGGGGCGCTGTTGCCGACGGTGACGACCACGCTCGCGGTGGCGGTCTTGCCGGTGGTGTCCCGGACCGTCAGGGTCGGGCTGCGGGTCCCGTTGGTGGTGTACGTGAAGCTCGGGTTCGGCGCGGTCGAGTCGGTGGTGCCGTTGTTGTCGAAGTCCCAGGCGTAGGTGAACGGGTCGCCGTCCGGGTCGAGGGTGCCGGCCGAGGAGAAGGCGACGGTCAGCGGCGCGGTGCCGCTGGTCGGGGTGGCGGTGACCTTCGCGACGGGCGCCCTGCCCTCGCGGGCGTACTCGATGCGGTAGAGCGCCGAGTTGGCGTCGCCGTTGAACCAGCCGGTGCCGTAGTCGAGCACGTAGAGCGCGCCGTCCGGGCCGAATTCCATGTCCATGACCTGCGTGCCGGTCCACGGGAACGGGTTGATCTTCAGTGGCTGGCCGGTCGCGTCGAGCTTGACGTTCTTGATCCAGCGGCGGCCGAACTCACCGGCGAAGAAGGTGCCGTCGTAGTACTGCGGGAACGCCACGGCGGAGGTGTTGTTCGGGTCGTACCGGTAGACCGGTCCGGCCATCGGTGACAGCCCACCGCCGGTGAACTCCGGCGGGGAGCCCGAACCGCCGTATGGCAGCCAGGCCGGGACGGCCGGCGGCAGCTGGGTGATGCCCGTGTTGTTGGGCGAGTTGTTGACCGGCCCACCCGCGCAGTCGAACTTCGGCCCGGACGGCCCGGACGGGAACGTGTAGTCGTTGTAGGCGTCGTTGCGGGCGGTGCAGTACGGCCAGCCGTAGAAACCGGGCCTGTCGATCCGGGCGAACTCCACGTTGCCCGCCGGCCCCCGGTTCGGGTCGGCGGTGCCCGCGTCGGGGCCGTAGTCACCGAGGTAGACAACGCCGGTGGCCTTGTCCACGCTCATCCGGAACGGGTTGCGGAACCCCATCGCGTAGATCTCCGGGCGGGTCCGCGCGGTGCCGGGCGCGAACATGTTGCCGGCCGGGACGGTGTACCCGCCGGCCGCGCCCGGCTTGATGCGCAGCACCTTGCCGCGCAGGTCGTTGCTGTTCGCCGCCGTGCGCTGGGCGTCGAAGGCCGGGTTACGACCGGCCCGCTCGTCGATGGGGGTGAACCCGGCCGAGTCGAACGGGTTGGTGTCGTCGCCGGTGGACAGGTACAGGTTGCCGGCCGCGTCGAAGTCCATGTCGCCGCCGACGTGGCAGCACATGCCCCGGCTGGTGGGCACGTTGAGGATCAGCGTCTCGCTGGCCAGGTTGATGGTGTTGTCCGCGTTCACGGTGAAGCGGGACAACCGGTTGACGCCGTCCCAGACGGCGAAGTCGGCAGGTGTGCCGGTGGCCGGGGCGCCACCGCCGGGTGTGCTCAACGGGGGCGCGTAGTAGGCGTACACCCAGCGGTTGGTGGCGAAGTTCGGGTCGGCCTTGATGCCCTGCAGGCCCTCCTCGTCGCCGGTGTAGACGGCCAGCGTGGCGGCGATCTTGGTGTTGCCGGCCGCGTCGGTGTGCCGGATCACGCCGTCGCGCGAGGTGTGCAGCACGCCCCGGTCGGGCAGGACGGTGAGGCTCATCGGCTCGCCGGTCTCGGCAGCCCCCTTGGCCAGCTCCACCTGCTGGAAGTTGGTGGTGACGGTGGGACCGCAGTCGGCGTCGACCGCCCCGGCCGCGGTCTGGATGCCGCCGAGCAGGTGCTGACGGAAGGCCGAGTCGGTGTACGAGGCGTCGGTGTGGCCGAGGCCGGTGTACCAGGCCCGCCCGCCGGAGTAGTTCTGGCACCAGGAGATCGGGTGGTCGTACCCCATGCTGCCGCCGGTGTAGGTGCTCTCGTCCAGGGTGGCCAGCACGTGCACGTTGCCCCGGGGGTTGGCGCGGTAGTTGTACAGCTCGTCGAACCGGCTCCACCGCTGCGGCAGCGCCCGGGTGGACGGGTGCGCCTGGTCGGCGACCGTGACGGTGGCGGTCTGCTCGGCCGGGTGCGAGGCGAAGTACGCGCCGACGAGCCCGCCGTACCAGGGCCAGTCGTATTCGGTGTCGGAGGCGGAGTGCACGCCCACGTACCCGCCGCCGCCGGTGATGTAGCGCTCGAACGCCGCCTGCTGTGCGGCGTTGAGCACGTCGCCGGTGGTGGACAGCCAGATCACCGCCGCGAACCGGTCCAGGTTGGCGTCGGTGAACTGGGCGGCGTCCTCGGTGGCCTCGACGGTGAACCCGTTGGCGGCGCCGAGCTGCTGGATCGCGGTGATGCCGGGGGTGATGGATCCGTGTCGGAATCCGGCGGTCTTGCTGAAGACCAGCACGGTGAACGGCGCGGCGCTGGCCGCGGGTGGGGTGGCGACGACGCCGCCCACCACGAGGATCGCGCTCAGCGCAGCGCCGAACCACGCTCTCAGGGATCTGCGCACGGGTAGGTCCTTTCGCGGATGCGGGACGACGTGCGCCGATCACGCCGGGTGGTGGTGTCCATGCATCGTTGCGGCTCGATACCCGGCGCGTCAAGGGTTCTCGCGCCATCCGTGAGAGCGTTATCTCCGCAGCTCACAGCGACTCTCAGCGGAAAGATCAGATTACGGTTTCCACGCCGGCTCGCGACCCTCGCAGCGCCGGCAGCGCCGGCGCGAGCGCCACCAGCATGCACAGCCCGCCCAGGGGCAGCAGGTCGAGCGTGACGGCCGGCAGGACGATGCCCACGAGCAGCACGGCGACGCTCCACCACGGCAGCCGCCGGCGGGCGGCGAGCAGGCCCGCCAGGACGACCAGACCGAGGAAGAACAGCTGCGGTACGACGTCGTAGAAGACCACCTCGACACCGGGGACGTCCTTGAAGTCCGCCCCGAGCGCCGACATCTCCGCCCGGTCGGCGGCCAGCAGCCCTTCGACGATGTCCGCCCCGAACTGCACCATCGTGGCGGCGAGCCCGACCAGCGTGACAGCCACCACCGCCGTGCGCCACGGGCTGCGGCGCAGCAGGCCGGCCAGGGCCAGGACCACCGGCACGAAGCACACCATGCCCGCAAGGCCGATCAGGTGCGCCGCCTGCCAGTCGAACCCCGGGCCGTACGTCCCGTCGGACTTTCCCCACAGGCGTACGAGCCCGTAACCCACGATGCAGGCCGGCCCGGCGATGACGAAGAATGCGGCGCGTCTCATGGCAGCCATCGTCAGGTGGGCGGCACTCGGTTGGCCTCCGGGCGCAGCCCCGGTGCGGCCCCGGTTTCCGCCTCAGGTCTTCCACCGAGCAACCCTGATCCCCGTCACGCCGGTGACGGCGGATCATCGGCGCCAAGCCGGTGGCTGACCAGCGTGTCGGCCCCGCCGACGAGGCCGAGCACCACGGCGGCCAGGACCAGCCCCGCCAGGCCGGGCAGGCGGGCCACAGCAGGCAGGCTAACCGTTCGTCGTCAGGACCATGCGATCTCACCGTGACGGTCGACGAAGCGGCCCGAGCGATGGCCGGGCCCCTCCGTGGCGAGGATGACGATGGCGTCCGTGCCCTCGGTGACGGTCTGTGGCCCGCTGTGGCCGTTGAGGTCCGTGGCGGTGTAACCGGGGTCGGCGGCGTTGATGCGCACGTCTGTCAGCGCCTTGGCGTACTGGGTGGTCAGCATGGTCAGCGCCGCCTTCGACGAGGTGTAGACCGGGGCGATGACGCCCGACTCGGCCCGCGACGGGTCGTGCGTGGCCGACAGGGAGCCCATCGCGCTGCTCACGTTGATGATCACGGGGTCGGTCGAGCGGCGCAGCAGCGGCAGGAAGGCGGTGGTCGTCCGCACCACGCCGACGAGGTTGACGTTGAGGACGTCGAGCAGGACGTCGCCGGTCAGGTGGCTCGGGTCGCCGAACGGCCCGTGGACGCCGGCGTTGTTGACCAGTACGTCGATGTGGCCCTCGTGCCTCTCGACATCGGCGGCGGCAGCGGCGACGGATTCGTCGTCGGTGACGTCGATCTGCACGAACCGCGCGCCGAGGGTGTCGGCCGTCGCGGCGCCGGCCTCGGGGTCACGCGCCCCGACGAGAACGGTGTGACCCAGGCCGATGAGGCGGCGGGCTGTCTCGCGGCCGAGGCCCTTGTTGGCTCCGGTGATGAAGGTGATCGTCATGCGGTCCATCGTTTGCCGTGGCGCATGGGCGTGCCAGAGACGTCACAACGGTAGGACGAGCGATACCACCCTCATGGCCAGGGTGTGCGTGACAATCGAGGCGTGATGACGCAGGCCGCAGGGCTGGGGGCGACGATCCGCGCGTGGCGTGACCGCCTGTCGCCGGCCACCACGGGTCTGCCCGCCGGCCGTGGGCGCCGGGCCGCCGGACTGCGACGGGAGGAACTGGCCGAGCTGGCCGGCGTGTCGGTCGACTACATCGTGCGACTGGAGCAGGGCCGGGCGACCACACCCTCGGCGCAGGTCACCGCCGCGCTCGCCCGCGCCCTCCAGCTGACCACCGCCGAGCGCGACCACCTGTTCCGGTTGGCTCACCTCGCTCCCCCGGCGGCGGACCAGATCTCCGACCACATCCCGCCGGGTGTGCAGCGGGTGGTCGGTCGCCTCGGTGACGCCGCCGTCGCCGTCTTCGCCGCCGACTGGCAGGTGATCTGGTGGAACCGGAGCTGGGCCGCGCTGCTGGGGGATCCGTCGGCGTCCCCGCCGGGCCTGCGCAACTTCGCCCGCGACACCTTCCCGGTGACCTCCGACGGGCCGGCCATGTCGCGCTGGCCGGTGATCTCACTGGACGCCGACGCCACGAGCGCCGCAGTCGTCTCCGACCTCCGGCGTGCCACCGGCCGGTTTCCACACGACAGACGTCTCGCGAAGCTCATCCGCGACCTCACCGAGGGCAACGATCGGTTCGCCGAGTTGTGGGCCGCCGGGACGGTCGCCGCACACCGCGAGGACCGCAAGATCGTCAAGCACCCGTCGGTCGGTGCCGTCACTGTCGACTGCGACGTTCTGACCGACGGCGACGCCGAGCTGAAGATCGTGATCCTCACCCCGGCGCCCGGCACCAGGGACGAGGCCAGCATGCGCCTCGCCGCGGTGGCCGGGGTGGCCAGCCCGTCCGAGCCCGTTGGTGAGGCCGCCCGGCACGACCTGCGTTGACCCCGGCCCAGCGGCCCGCCACGGCGCCGCCGGGAGCGAGGGCGGACGGTCGAGTCGCCGCGGACCGGGATCGGCTCGACCGCCAACCTTCGGCACACCTTCCGGCGCGAGCTGGGGTAGCGCCCCAGGCGTACCGCGCCCGCTTCCGTGCCCGCCACGCTTCGACCGGGACCGCGTGAGCGCCTGTGGAGGCCGGCCCGGCCGGAGGCCACAGAGTGGACGACGCCGCAGGTCAAGGCCGGGAAGCATCGAGATCTGTCAAGTTGGCGACACTTCGTCGATCACACGGTTCCGGCCTCGACTAATACCATAGGCCCATGTCACCAAAGGTCTCGATTGTCGTCACGGACCGCCACCGTGATCTGGGCCCGAGAGCCGGTGCCGACGTGACCTTTCTGCCGCTCGGCGAGGACGACGGCGTCCCGGTCTACCCCAACTCGACCCCGACGCTGATGCGGGAGCTGGCGGCCGCGGGTCTGGTGGCCGAGACCTGGCATCCCGCCGCGGAATGCGAGTTCGTCGCGTCGCGTGGTCCGGTAACCGACACTCTGCTCCAGATCGTCGCCGGGGTGGGCTCCTCCGCGGGGTGGTATGCCCTGCTGTCGCTGCTGCGCCGGCGCACCGGGCAGGTCACCGTCCGCGCCGTCGTGGACGACGGCGTCCAGCGGCGGCGCGTGGAGGTGACCGGCGAGGCCGCCGACGTCGTCGAGGCGCTGGGGATGCTCGACCCGTTCCGGTCGGAGCCCTCCTGATGGCGCTGGCCGGGATGGCCCGCCGAGTCCCCGCCAGTGAGCGGTGACATGAGGCCCGCCCGGGAGGCCTCGCGGCGCTACTCACCGGCCGTCGTGGACGAACGCCGCCGGCTCGTCGGGCAGATCGCGACAGTCATGGAGACGTCCTCGATCATCCGTGACCCGGGCAGCCGGCAGTTGCTGCTCCAGGAACTGAACCACGCGTTGGCCGGCGCGCTGGGCTACCGGGAGCTGAGCCTGCTGCGACCCCAGATCGTCGAGCTCGTGACGGTGTGCGTGGATCGCCCGGGCTGGCTGCGCCGCCTCGTCGACTGCATGGAGCTACTCGAACCAGGCAGTGAGCACACCATCACGCTGCTGCGCCTGGCCGACGAGTGGCACACGGTCGAGCTGTTCATCGACCACGACGTCCCCTGGCTGCGCGACGCGCTGTCGGCCGTCGACGTGACCGGGGAGCTGCGGCGGTTCGTCGCCGAGACCCGCGCGACCCCTCCCCCGCCCTGGTGCCGGACGGCGTGGGATCTCCTCACCCACCTCGCGTCGGCGAACTCGCACGCCTCGGTGCCGCCGTGGCTGGCGCTGCTGGACAGGGTGACACCTGCCGTACCGGAGGCGGTTCAGGAGCGGATGCGCGACCTGGTCACGCAATTGGCCCGGGACTGGGGGGCCACCGAACAGATCGAGGCGTCCCAGCCGGAGCTTCCCGCGCCCGTCGGCACCGCCTATCTGGTCATCCAGTTCGAGAAGTACGGCGGCGACGACGACAGCTACATCATGTCGCACTGGTATCAGTGGTCGTCCCCGGTGTGGCAGCCGATTCGCGGCGAGGACCGGCGCGTCTGGTACGGGGAGCTCGAGGCGGCCGTCGACCAGGTCATCAACGAGACCGAACGCCGGTGGGCGGATCAGAGCGGTGCGGTGACCATTGAGTTCGTGCTGCCCTGGCAGCTGATCAACGAGCCGGTCGACACCTGGCGCAAGGAACTCCAGTCACCGCTGCCCAGCCCGCTGACGACGGAATATCCGCTGGTGATCAGGAGCCTGGACCGCATCCGCGCCGGCCACTGGCACCGGGTCTGGCGCAACCGGTGGCAGGCCCTACCCGGAAGTGACGGCGACCGGCAGCTGATCCACTGCGCGTCGCGGCACCAGGTCGACGTCCAGCTCCAGGCGGCCCTCAACAGCAAGAGCAGCGTCGCGGTGCTGGTGCTCAGCGAAACCCCGACCGCGAACAGCGACGGTGAGCGGCAACTGCTCGTCGGGTTGCGGTCCGGAGTTCCGGCAATCGTCTGGCACCGGAACGCACCATCCACAAAGGACCTGTGCGAGACTGTCGCGTCGATGATCGGCGATCACGTGTCCGGCCGAGGGGTGGTCGAGCTTCCGCGTCATGCCGCGCGCCTGCGGCAGCTCGCGTGGAGTGAGGACCCCGACGTGCTCGGCCCGCACATGGGACACGGCTTGGTGATTTTGTTCGACGACCCGGACCGGCAGCCAGGGGGCACGGCCGCCACCGACGACGGCAGGCGAAAGGTTTTGGCATGAGCGGCACCGACCACCGGACGTGGTGTGCCGCCGACGGGGCCCGCCGCCAGCGATCGGCGCGGCTCACCTCCACCTCGGCGGGTACGCGATGAGCCGGCCGGCCTCGGCGACCGCCACCGCGGGGGGTCGGCAGGCCGAGGCCCTCGGGCTCGTTCCGGCACGCGGCGGGCGCGAGCTCGTCGTGGTCGTCGACCACGATCCGGTGATGGAGTTCTGGGCCGACGAGGTCTCGACGTTCGTCGCGGTGCTGCGGGCCCAGCGCGCCTTCACGTCGGTCGAGGTGATGCGCCTGACGGTCGACGACGGCGCGGTGTGGGTGGCCGGCGAGTCGGGGGCGGGCAAGGCCCCGCCCGCCAGCCTGGTCGACTCCGCCGGCGAGCGGGTCATCTTCCTGGTGACGCACGGCGGGTCGGACGCCTGGCGAACCGGACTGGTCCATCCCGTGCTGGCCGCGTGGGCCGGCAGCGTGCCCGTCGCCGTGGTCAATCTGCTGCCGCAGCAGCGCTGGCGCGAGCGGGGCATGGAAACGACCGAGGTGGCGTGGCGCCTCGACGGCGCGGGATCGGCGACCGCCCGGTCGCCCTGGCGGCTCACCGGCCCGGATCTGCGCGCCCCCGACGATCGGGACGACGCCCAGCCGACGGCCGTGCCGGTCATCGAACGTGGCATGGACTGGTTGCAGCGGTGGAGCCGACTACTGGCCGAACCGTCGGCGGGCGAGCTGCGGACACCCGCGCTGCTCCTGCCGTCCGACGAGCCGACAGCCCGCCGACCGGGCCGGTCACTGACCGCTCACGATCTCGTCGCCCGGTTCCGGGCCACCGTGTCGCCCGCCTCGTTCACGCTGGCGACACGGCTGGCGGCCGCACCGCTCAATGTCCGGATGATCCGCGCCGTGGCGCGCACCACGGTCCGCTCCGGGCCGGAGCAGGTGACCGAGGTGCTGACGAGCGACCTGGTACGCCCGGTTCCGCGCACGGCAGCGGCCAGCGGCGACACCAGCATCAGGTACGAGTTCGTGCACGGTGCACGCGAGCGGCTCCTCACGCTCGGATACCGCGACCGCACGATCGAGGTCCAGCACCTCGTCGAGTACGAACTCGCACACGACGTGGAGGCGGTGCGCAACCTCGCCCTCCGCGTGAAGGACCCGCGGAACGCGTCGTACGACCGCGTCACTCCGGTCGCCGAGCCCTACCTGCGGGTCGAACTGGCTGTTCACCTCTCGTTGGGTGGGCCGAACCTCGTCGCAGCCGCACGGCTGGGTGAGTCGCTCGGCTCTCCCATCCCACGGCAGGTACGTCGAGTACTGCAGCCGCCTTCCGTTATCGCCCACAGGACCATGGAGTCCGGAATGTCTGACAGAGTGAACTCGCCGGACCAGGGGGGCTCGTTCGGTAGCGCGCCCCACCTCACGCTGGACGCCGCGCGGGGCATCGTCCCGAGCAGCCGGCCGAGCAACGACCTGCAGCCCGCGCAATGGCTCGACGGGCAACTGCCGGCCATCGTCGGCAACCTGCCGCTGCGAAACACCAACTTCACCGGGCGGCGGGAGCTGCTCGACGGCCTGCACCAGCGGCTGCGCGCCGGCACCACCGCCGTGTTGCCGGAGGCGCTGCACGGCGCCGGCGGGGTGGGCAAGTCCCAGCTCGCCATCGAGTACGTCTACCTCCATCAGCAGGACTTCGACCTGATCTGGTGGATCCCGGCCGAACGACCGGCCCAGATCCAGTCCGCGCTGGTCGAGTTGGCGGCACGCCTGGAGCTGCCGGTCCCGTCCACCGCCAACACGGCGGTACCTGCGGCCCTGGAGGCACTGCGCATCGGGCGCCCGTACTCCAACTGGTTGCTCGTGTTCGACAACGCCGAGGACCCGGAGAGCGTCGAACAGTTCTTCCCCAAGGGCGGTCCCGGCAGCATCGTCGTCACCTCCCGCAACGGTGCGTGGCGGGAGGTGGCCAACAGCCTCCCGGTCGATGTGTTCGAACGGCAGGAGAGCATCGATCTGCTCCGCCGTCGCGGGCCCGACCTGGCTGTCAACGACGCCGACCGGCTCGCCGCGGCACTGGGTGACCTACCGCTGGCCATCGAGCAGGCGGCGGCCTGGCGCGCGGAGACGCGGATGCCGGCCGACGAATACCTGGAACTCCTCGACGCCAACCGGCCGCTGCTCGACGACGAGAGCACCCAGCAGGACTATCCGGAGCTCGTCGCCGCGGCGTGGAACGTGTCGCTCAACTGGCTGCGCGGCCAGGACCTGCCGGCGCTGCGGCTGCTGCAGATGTGCGCGTTCTTCGCGCCCGAGCCGATCGGCAAGGTGCTCCTGTCGAAGCCGCGCGCGCTGCGCATCCATCCCGATCTCGATCTCCTCGTCCGCAACCCGGTCCGCCTCAACCGGGCGATCCGCACGATCGGCCGGCTCTCGCTGGCGCGCATCGACCACCGGACGAACTCCTTCCAGATGCACCGCCTCGTCCAACGGGTGCTGATCAATCAGATGGACCCGCAGGACCGGGACGCCCTGCGGCACGGCGCCCACATGCTGCTGGCCGGCAACGACCCCGACCAGCCCGACGACGCCGACCACTGGCCGCGGTACGCGCAGCTCTACCCGCACATCGTCGCCTCCGGGGCGGAGCGGTGCGGGAACGAACTCGTCCGGGACATGGTGCGCAACGAGGCCCGGTACCTCTGGCGGTGGGGCGACCATCTCGGCGCCCGGGACCTGGCCCAGCGTGCGTGGTCGGCCTGGCGGGCCGACGGCAACGTGGCCGACCCGGACAGCCTCCGGATGGCGAGCTGGCTCGGCTTCATGCACTTCGTCGTGGGCGATTACGCCGCTGCGGCCAGCCTGAACGCCGAGACCCTCAAGCTCTACCGGCAGACCCTCGGCGAGGACCAGGAGGAGACGTTGGACGCGCTCGGCGCGGTGGCCGCCGACCACCGCGTCGCCGGCGACTTCGCCGGTGCGCTGGACCGCTCACTGGCCGTGTACGAGCAGGCGAAGCGGAATTTCGGTGAGGAGGAGCCGTTCACGCTGCGCGCCGCGCACAACCTCGCCGTCAGCATGCGGTTGTCCGGCCTGTTCGGCCGGGCACTCCAGCTCGACGAGCAGTCCTACCAGCGCCGGGTGCAGATCTACGGCACCGACCACCTGGACAGCCTGAGCACCTTCGGCGGCATCAACCTCGACCGCCGGGAGTTGGGTGACTACGTCGCGGCGCACGCCAACCAGGAGACGGTGGTGGCCACGGCCCGCCGGATGCTGAGGTACGACGACCACCCGGAGGTCCTGCGGCAGAGCCACATGCTGGCGAGCTTCAGGCGCAAGGCTGGCCACCACCACGACGCCCTCGACCTGTCCAGCGACGTGCTCCGCCGGTTCCGTACCCGCTACGGCGACGACCATCCGGACACCGTGCTCGCGACGTTGACCTTCTCCATCGACCAGCGGCTGACCGGTGACCTGCGGGCCGCCCGGGAAGCGGCGGAGGTGGCGGTGGACGGGCTGCGCCGGCTGTACGGCGAGCACCACCCGCACGCGGCGGGCGCGCAGGTCGACCTGGCCGTGACGGTGCGCCTGCTGGGCGAGAGCGAACAGGCCCGCGAGCTCGACGAGGCGGCGCTGGACCGGCTGACCAGGCGGCTCGGCGATGCGCACGCCCTGGTGCTGGTCGCCCGGATCAACCTGGCAAGCGACCACTACGACCTCGGCGACGCCGCCGCGGCGCGGGCCCTCGACGCGGACACCCTCGAACAGTGCCGTCGGGTGCTGGGTACCACGCATCCCACCAGCCTCGTGTGCGCGCTGAACCTCGCCATGGACCTACGCGATCTCGGACGCGACGCGGAGGCCGGCGCGCTGTTCGACACGAGCCTCGAGCAACTCCGGCAGACCCTCGGCGCCCGGCACCCGGCGGTCGCGGCGGTCGGCGCCGGCGTACGGGCCAACTGCGACATCGACCCGCTGCCGCTGTAACGGCCGGTGTGCGGTCCGGCGGGTCAGGCAGTAGGCCAGCCCGCCGGATCTGCGCTGTCGAGCTCCCGGTCCCCCAGCCCGGCACCGATCCAGCCGGCCAACTCCAGCGGATCCGGGATGACCGCGGCCGGTCCGCGTGACCGCAGCCCGTGGAGCACGGCCAGGACGAGTTCCGGCCGGCCCAGGAGGGCCCGCGTCACCGGATCGCCGGGCTGGTCGACGTGGGCGAGGCCGAGACCCACCCAGCCGTGCACGCTGAATGGGTCCCGCCGCAGTTCGCCGAGGTAGTCGGCACGCGCCCGTTCGACGTCGCCAGCGACGAGGGCCAGGTCGGCCGCTGTGGCGCCGGCCACCGTCGCACCGACATCGTCGGGCTGAGCGGCCAGCCGGTTGAAGGCGTCCGGGTCGAACAGCAGGTACCGGCTCAGCACGGCCCGCGCGTCGAGCAGGCCCACCGGCGGTTCGGCCCGCACCTTCGCGGTGCCGACGGCGCGTACCGCGTCCGCTGCCGGGGTACCGCGCCGCCAGGCTGCCGCGAGCGCGTCGTGGTCGGCGGGGTCGAGGACGATGTTGTGACCCCGCCACAACGCGTGGTGGTCCACGGCGGCGGCGTGCGCCACATCGCCTGCGGCGACCGACACGGGCTCGTCCTGGCATGCCGTCAGCTCCGCGGACAGGGTGTCGACGAACCGCTGACCATGCCCGGTCAGCCGACCGGACCCCGCGAGCGCCCGCAGGATGCTCAGGGTCTGTCGCCGCCACAGCGCGAACTCGAAGTCGGCGGCTGCCCGCTGCCCCGGCGCGGCCCGCTGTCGGTGGACCCGCCAGAACTGGGTGATGCCGGCGAACGCGTACGCACCCTGTAGCAGGCCGGGAAGCGGCCGGGGATCGTCCCGCCAGGGGGCGTAGTAGCGGAGGCGGCCGTCGGCCTCGCAGAGGGTGAGCAGGTGGGTCAGGGCACCGAGCTTCTGATGCTGGGACTCGTGTACCAGAGTCACCGCCAGTTGCAGCGGGTCGTCGGGTCGGGAGAGCAGGATGCCGCCGAACGCCTCGGTGCCGGAGGCCGACAGCGGGCGGAACCGCTCGCGGGACGGCACCGGCGTGAAGGCGCGCACGATGCCGCCGATCGCCTCGGCGGGGCCGGGTTGCTCGTCGACCAGCAACGCCCAGGCGCGGGCGAGGTCCGCGCGCCAGCCGGCGATCTCGGACTGCGACAGCTGGTCCGGCGGCGTGGGGCCGCGCAGGTCGCGGTACAGGTCGCGGTCGAGCAGTTCGACCCGGAGCCCGGTGCCGCCCGCGCGGACCTCGATGACAACGGGTTCGTGCCAGTCCGGGTCGCCCGCTCGGCACCGTACGGTGCGGGCGCCGGTCTCCAGGTCGACCTCTCCCCCACCGTGGGCCCGGACCCGGACGACGTCGGCCTCCGGCGGTACCGACGCGGCGCCCACGGTGGGCAGGACCGCCGTCCCGTGCCGCGCCGGGATGTCCAGTTCGAACGAGAGGCCGGCCCGGACGGCACTCGCCGCCGCGAGTGCGTGCAGGTAGCCGACGTCGGGCCAGGACGGTGCCGGGTCGCCGCTGGTACGCAGCCGGCGCAGGGTGTGTGCGGCCCAGCTGCCGACCTGCGGCCGGGCCAGAATGTCCTCGGTGATCTCTGGTGCGGCGTCGTACGCCCGGACCAGCAGGTCCCAGGCGTCGCTGGCGGGGGCGAGCGGACCGCAGGCGTCGGCCCGGTCGGCGCAGATGTCCAACAGGGCCCGCAGCACGATCAGCCGCCAGCTGCGCTCGGAGCGCCAGAGCGCCGCGATGCTCTGGTCGTCGCCGGCCCCGGTGGCCAGGGCGTGGAAGTGTGCGTGTGGGAGGCGGGTCGGACCTAACGGGAGGGGATCAGACGACATGCTCCTCCGAATCCGGCCCGGCGGACCGTATCCGGCTCGGGAAGGAGCCGCTGTAGCCACTGATGCTGCCCCCCGAGTCAGCGACTCTTTCTGCTACCCGCGAGATCGCCGCAGTCATGCCGGTGGGGTCAAGGGATCGCAGCGTCGCCACGGTCACCGCCGACAAGTCAGGCAGCTCAGACTCGATACCGGCGAGGCGTTCCTCCATGTACGGCAACCCCCAAGTGATGACAGTCGATAGCGACATTATTACGTACCGCTGCATGCGGCGAAAGCGGCGAGCGACGGGCACCAGGGTGGAACCGGGTTCTCGGCATCCGATGTGGACGCCCGGCGAAACCCGCGCCGGACGTCAGGGATTCGGTACCAGCCGCGTGGCGGCGTTCTCGACCCGGGCCATCGCGGCCTCGTCGGTGGCGAAGAAGCGAACCGCCTCGACGAGTTCGGACAGGGCGCCTGGATACCGCAGGCAGGTGCGCACGACACTGATCGCGTCGAGCCGCGCCGCGCTGCTGCGCCGGATGGCCGCGTACACCTGGCCACGCAGCAGGCTCAGAATCTCCTCACGGTCGTTCGGCCGCAGGAACTCCGGTACCTCGAGCAGGGCCTCCACGAACGGACCCAGCAGGGCCGGGGACGGCGACGCCGGAGCCGGTGGCGGTGCGCTCCCGGCCGCGGGCCCGTGCAGGACCAGGCCCTCGTCGCCGAGGGCGTTGCGGTGCCAGAGGTAGGTCGGGGTCTGCGCGGTGAGCCCGTTCGCCCGCAGCGCGACGAACCGCTCCCGCAGCAGGGCCATGAGCCGCTCCGGCTGCGCGAGGCCGCCGGCCTCCCCGCCGTCGAGCAGCCGCAGGACCTCCCGGCTGAACAGCCCGGTGCGCCGCACACCCAGGTTGGCCGCGGCCTGGCCGAGACCGGCGGCGAACAGGACGTCCTGCTGGCGGCCGACAACCGGCGCACCCACGGGAAAGGTCTCGCTGCCGGGCACGTGAGCGCCGTCCGATCGACCGTGCAACTGACACGCGTCGATGATCCACACCTGCCGGTCGCATGCCGGTACGAGGTCCGAGGCGTACGAGGCAAGCATGGCGTCGAGGTCGAGGGAGCCGGCATCGGTGACCGTGGCATCGGCGTAGTAGAGCTGCCGGTGCCGGCCGGTGTCGACCTGGCCGTGCCCGCCCCAGATCACATAGAGGATCGGCGCCCGCCGCGCCGGCAGGTCGCGCAACAGCACCTCGCGTACGGTCGCCCGGTCGGCCGGACGCCGCACGACTCCCGGCGCGAGGGCGTCCGGGCCGGGATCGGGCGAGGACAGCACTGTCACCTGCCCGGGCGGCACGCCCTGGGCCACGAACCAGCGAGCGAACCGGACGGCGTCGTCGACCGGTCCGGCCAGGCTCCACTCGGGGCCCGCCGCGTACCTGTCGATACCGACCACGACCACGTGCACATCGCGCGGATCGCGGTCACGGTCCATCGTTCACCCCTCATCTGCGGTGCGGCCGGTGAGCCGATCCAGGGCGGTCCGGGATCCGATGCCGGTCGGTCCGCACCGCAGGGCACCCCTGCCGGTTCCGCCGGGGACTCCCGCCACAGTAGTAAGCGGTGGACCTGCCGGCCACCCGCGTCGCCGGGCGGCGACCCCGGGGCGGTGCGGCAGCCGAGGGCTTCCCTGGCTGCCGCACGGCTGGTCGCGGGTCCAGGGGCCGGCTACGTGACGCGGTAGGCGGTGTAGCGCACCCGGTCGGCCTCGCGGATCGCGGACGCCACGAAAACGCTCTGCTCCAGGACCGCCAGCGCGGGCACCGAGGTCTCCAGCCGTACGCCCAGGCGGAAGTAGTACTCGGCGGGGTCGACCGGATCGCCGCGGAGCAACGCTTCGAGGATCTCCGGGCGTCCGCTGCGGACCCCGAACGTACGGAGGTAGATGTGGCCGCCGTCGGCGGTGCGCGCCGAGTATCGTGTGTCGATCTCGATGGCGCCGTCGGGGCGGACCACTTGCCAGTCGGCGCCGCCCGGGAGGATCTCCGCCTCGAACAGGCCGGTGATCTGGCCGCCGACGATGGGCACGACGCGGCGGTGGCCCGCGCGGGTCACCCCGTGGTCCTCCAACGCGCCGAGCCGGGCCGCCACCTCGAACGCGGCCTCCAGACCGGGAATCGGCGGGGCGCTCACCGGGCCCCGACCGGCAGCTCGACGCGTACTCATGGGGTGTCCTTGGTTTGCGCGAGGGCGTCGCGGAGGCGTTCCAGCGCGGGCACCGCGGCGGCGAGGGCCGCGCGGTCCGCCGCCGGCAGGGTCGCCGCGGCGCGGGCGACCAGGTCTCCGCTCGCGAGGTCGAAGCGGTCGAACAGGTCGAGGGCCTTCGGGGTGGCGAGGACGTCGACGTGGCGGTGGTTGCCGGGACGGGGGCGGCGCTCGACGAGACCGTTGCCCTCCATCGTGGTCAGCAGGTTGCTGACCGTCGAGCGGCTCAGGCGGAGTCGTTCGGCCAGCTCGCCGGGACCGGACACGGTGCCCCGGGGCAGGGCCCGCACGATCTCGATCTGCGCGTCCGGGATCTCCGGCAGGTGCTCGGCGGCCCGGGCGGCGGCGAGCAGCGTGCGGCGCAGCGGCGAGATCACCGACGCCAGTCGCGCCGCGTCCAGCCCGGTCGGCTCCGGGCCGGTCACGGCAGGACACCGGAGAAGACAGTCGGCGTCAGGGAGGCCCGTTCGTTGAGGTCGGCGGGCAGGAAGCCGGCCGCCTTCTTGTACCCGGTGGCGATCTCGGTCAGCTCCTCCGGCGGGATGACGTCGTGGATGTGCGCGAACCCGTCGGGGGCCCGCTCGCGGGCGAGCACCATCACCTGTTCCGGGCCCTGCCGCCGGTTGCTCAGCACGAGCGCGGTGGTCGCCGGCCGCCGGTCCGCCTCGTAGGCGTCGAGCGCCTGCCGCACCGTCGGCGCGGTGGCGAGGTGGAAGGCGAGGGTACGCGCGTCGAGGATCGCCTGCGACGCCCCGTTGGAACCGTTCGGATACATCGGGTGCGCCGCGTCCCCGAGCAGCGTCGTGTTCCCGTGGGTCCAGGTGTCGATCGGGTCGCGGTCCACCATCGGGTATTCGAGGATCTCGTCGGCGGCGGCGAGCAGTGCCGGGACGTCGAGCCACGGGAAACGCCAGTCTGCGAAGAGGGAGACGACCGGCGCGGGGTCGACCGTCCGGTTCCAGTCCGCGTTGGGCCCGGCGAAACCGGGCCCGCGCCGCTCCGCGACGACGTTGATCAGGCCGGCACCGATCGGGTACGCGACGAACTTCTGTTCCGCGTCCCCCGCCATGATCATGGTTCGCCCGTCCAGGAAGCCGGACGCCCGTGCCGTGCCCCGCCACAGCGTCAGCCCGTTCCAGAGCGGCGGTCCCTCGCCGGGATGGTGTTGCCCGCGCAGCGCGGAGTGGATGCCGTCCGCTCCGACGATCAGGTCGCCCGCGACGCTCACCTCCCCCGCCGCCGTCGCGAAGTGCGCGACGCCGTCGCGGACGCCGACGAGCCGGTGCCCGGTGCGCACCACGTCGGGCCCCAGCCGTTCCCGCACCACGGTGAGCAGTTCCATCTGGAACCGGCCGCGGTGCACGGAAAGCTGCGGCCAGCGATATCCGGCGTCGAGTCCGCGCGGTTCGCTCCAGATCTGCTGACCGTGCCGGTTGTGGTAGGCGAGCGTGCCGGGGGCGGCGCCCAGCCTTTCCACGCGGTCGCCGAGGCCCAATTCGGTCAGCTCCCGGACGGCGTGCGGGAGCAGATTGATCCCGACGCCGAGTGGGCGCAGCACGTCGGCTCGCTCGTAGATGGTGATCTCACGGAAGCCGGCCCGGTGCAGGCTGAGAGCGGTGGTGAGGCCACCGATCCCCGCGCCCACGATCACGATCGCCAAGTCGTCGCTCCCTCCGCCACCGGACCACCAATCGCATAGTTTGGTCACAAAATCGTCACGCGTCAAGACGTATTCCCATCGAGTTCCGACCACTCGTCTCGCATTGCGATTCGCCTTATCGGAATTCTTGACAATCAATCACCTCTGCATGACGCTGATCGACGCGGTCGGATGGTTCACCTCTCCTCGCCGGCCCTCACTCCTCCGGATGCACCAGCGCTTCGCACGGAAGGGCTCGTCCATGAAGAAGGCCACCGCCCTCGCTGTTCTCACCGCCGTCGCGATCGCCCTGACCGGCTGTACGGACTCCGACGCCACCGATCCGTCCCCCGGGACGAGCAGCGACCTGCGCAAGGTCCGCGTGGCCGCGCTGCCGATCAGCGAGACCGCCGCGCTGTGGGGCGGCATCAAGGCGGGCATCTTCCGGGAGCAGGGGCTCGACGTGGAGGTCGTGCCCGCGCAGGGCGGCGCGCAGGCCATCCCGGCGCTGCTCAACGGCGACATCGACTTCGCTATCGGTCAGCCGTTCGGCCCGTTCCGCGCCGACCTGCAGAACCTCGGCGTGGTGATCATCGGGAACTACGCGTCGTCCTACGCCGACGGTGACGACATCAACGCCGTGGTGACGTCGGCGAAGTCGGGCATCACCCGGCCCGCCCAGCTCGCCGGGCGCAAGGTGTCGGTGAACAGCCTGGGCGCCGCCGGCGACGTCACGATCATGGCAGCGGTCGAGAAGGACGGCGGCGATCCGGCGAAGGTCAAGTTCGTCGAGGTGGCCTTCCCGGACGCGCCGGCCCAGCTCGCGGCCGGCAACATCGACGCCGCCTGGGTGACCGAGCCGTTCATCACCCAGCTGCGCAAACGCGGTGACGTCCTCGTGGTCGCCCCCTATCAGGCCACCGTTCCCGGACTCACCACCCTGACGACGATCACGTCGAGCAAGCTGAAGGACTCCGACGCCTCCCTGGTCGCGGACTTCTCGGCGGCGATGAAGAAGACGCTCACCTGGGCCAAGGATCCGGCGAACGAGAAGGACCTGCGTCAGGCCATCAAGGACAACCTCAAACTGCCGGAGGCGGTGGCGGACTCCGTGCGGCTCCCGGCGTTCGGATGGGAGCTCGACCGGGCCGGCCTGGAGCAACTGGCGACGCTCGCCCAGAAGTACCGCGTCCTCGACCGGCGACCCGACTTCGACCGCCTCATCCAGCAGCAGTAGCCGGCCGATGCGCAAGATCCTGCTGGGCGCCGCCGGTCTGCTGGGGTTCCTCGTCGTCTGGCAACTGATCCCGGCCCTGGGACTGGTCGACCCGCACTACCTGCCGTACGCCACCGACGTGTTCGGACGGTTGGCCGAGGAGGTCCGCGACCTGGCGTTCTGGCGGCGGGTCCGGCTCACCATGACGTCGTGGGCGATCGGCCTGACGGTGGCGACGCTCGCCGCGGTCGCGCTGGGGACCGTGATCGGGATGGTGCCGTTCCTGCGTCGCGCGACGCACACGACTGTCGAGTTCCTGCGGCCGGTGCCGTCGGTCGCGCTGATCCCGCTCGCCGTGCTGATGTTCGGCCTGCAGATGCGCGCCGCGCTCGTCATCATCGTCTACGCGGCGTTCTGGCAGGTGTTCGTGCAGGTGATCTACGGGGTCGCCGATGTCGACACCGTCGCCCGGGACACCGCGCGGAGCTTCGGCCTCACCCGTGCCGAGCGGCTTCGGTATCTCGTCCTGCCGACCGCGCTGCCGTACCTGATGACCGGCCTGCGTCTCGGCGCGGCGGTCGCCCTCATCCTGGCCGTGACCGCGGAGATGGTGATCGGTAACCCCGGCCTCGGGCGCATGATCGAGCTGTCCCGCTCCGCCGGAGACGCGGTCGGCCTCTACGGGCTCGTCGTGGTCACCGGGATGCTCGGGCTGCTGGTGAACGTCGTGTTCCGCTTCGTCGAACGGCGCTCGCTGGCCTGGCACCAGTCGGTGCTCGCGGACGAGGCGACCCGGTGACCGCCGTCGGCACGGGCCGGGCCCGCCCTCGCGACCTGGGCGTCCGGGTCGCCGAGAACGTCCTGTTCGCGGTCGGGCTCCCCGTTCTGGCCGTCGGGCTCTGGGCCGTCTGGTCCACCCGGTCGACAAACCGGTTCCTCGTCGGCCCCCGTACGCTCCTCGACGCGTTCCGGCAGACCTGGATCGGCCCGGCGTTCGTCGACGACGTCCTGCCGAGCGTGTACCGGCTCCTGATCGGACTGTGCGCGTCGGTCCTGCTCGGCGTCGCCGCCGGCGTCGTCATCGGCCGGTTCCGCCCGCTCCGCGAGATCCTCGAACCGCTGCTGGAGTTCTTCCGCGCGATTCCGCCACCCGTCCTGATCCCGGTCGCGATGCTCCTGCTCGGCATCACCGACACGATGAAGGTCGTCGTCATCGTGTCCGGCGCGATCTGGCCGATCCTGCTGAACACGATCGAGGGCGTCCGGGCGACCGACAGCGTGATGCTGGAGACCGCGTACTCGTTCCGGATCTCCCGGTGGGACCGGCTGTGGCGGCTGATCCTCCCGGCGGCGAGTCCGCGCATCATGACCGGCGTACGGCAGGCGCTCTCGGTGGCCCTGATCCTCATGGTGATCTCGGAGATGTTCGCGTCGTCGGCCGGCCTCGGCTACCGGATCGCCTACTTCCAGCGGAACTACCTCATCGCCGAGATGTGGAGCGGCATCCTCCTGCTCGGCCTCATCGGCGTCGTCCTCGCCGTGGTCTTCGGTGTCGTCGAACGCCGCGTCCTGCGCTGGTACCACGGAATGAAGGAGGTCACCCGTGGCTGACGGGCGTCCCCTGCTGAGGGTCGAGCACCTGCGGAAGGTCTACGCGTCCGGCCGGGGCGAGGTCGAGGCGATCGGGGACATCAGCTTCACGATGGATCCCGGCGAGCTGCTGTGCGTCGTCGGACCCTCGGGCTGCGGGAAGACCACGCTCCTGAAATGCCTGTCCGGGCTGCTCCGGCCGACCAGCGGCCTCGTCGAGATGGAGGGGTCGCCGGTGACCGGCCCGAGCCCGGCGATGGCGGTGGTCTTCCAGGAGTACGGCCGCAGCCTGTATCCGTGGCTGACCGTCCGGGGCAACGTGGAGCTTCCGCTTCGCCACAAGAAGCTCTCCCGCGCCGAACGCGCCCGGCTGGTCGACGACGCCCTCGACGCGGTCGGGCTGCCGCAGTCGGCGCGCAGCCATCCGTGGCAGTTGTCCGGCGGGATGCAGCAGCGGGTGGCGATCGCGCGCGCCGTCGCGTACCAGCCGGACGTGCTGATCATGGACGAGCCGTTCGCCGCGGTGGACGCGCAGACCCGCGCCGACCTGGAGGACCTCGTCCGCGAACTGCACCGCACGCGGCGGATCTCGACGGTCTTCGTGACGCACGACATCGACGAGTCGGTGTATCTGGGCGAACGCGTGCTCGTCCTGTCCAACTCCCCCACCCGGGTGCAGGAGGACCTCGTCATCGACCTCCCGCCCGAGCGCGACCAGCTCACCACCCGGGCCCTGCCCCGCTTCACCGAGCTGCGGACCCGCGTCTACGAGCAGATCCAGCGGGCCAAGCGCGGGCCGGTCCCCCCGGGACCGGCCCGTCGTCAGTAGACGCCCGTCCGGCTCGGCCAGAACACCGGAGCACATCAGTGGTGATCCCGTACGAGATGGCGGACATCGTCCCCGACGTCGTCGGCTCCGTGCGGTTGCCCCGTCGCCAGGCGGGCAGCTCGCCGCAGGGCCTGGCGACGACGTTGATCGCTGACTACACCGCGCGTACGCGGGCCTGGCTGCCCTCGGCGTCGATCGTCGCGCTGCTCGCGGAGACCGGGGTCAGCCCCACCGGCGGCCGCACCGCCATCAGCCGGCTGGCCCGCCGGGGAGTCCTCGAGAACCACCGGGACGGTCGGCGCAGCTCGTACCGGCTGACCCGGACCGCCGCCGACGAACTGCTGGGCGGCGGGGCCTGGATAGCCGGATTCGCCGCCGGGGGCGACTCGTGGGACGGGTCCTGGACGCTTGTCGCCTTCTCCCTACCCCAGGAGGCCAACGGTCACCGGCGCGCGCTGCGCGACCAGCTGCGCTGGCTGGGGTTCGCGTCGCTGTTCGACGGGCTGTGGATCTCCCCCGACGCGCCGAACCCGACCGTCGAGAACCGCCTCCGGGCCTTCGGCGTCGGTGCCATGAGCATCTTCCGGGCCCGGCACGTGGACCTGGCGAATACGAGCGACAGGTCGCCGATCGAGGCGTGGGACGTGGCCGCCATCGCCCACCAGTACGAGACGTTCATCGAGCGCTGGCGGCCGCTGCTCCCGCAGATCCGGACCGGGCGGATCACCGGCGCCCGCGCGGTCGCCACCCGCACCGAGGTCATGGACACCTACCGGCGTTTCCCCGTCCTCGACCCGCAGCTGCCGATCGCGCTGATGCCCGCCGACTGGCCCCGAGGCCGTGCCCGGGAGCTGTTCGTCTCGGTCTACGACGGCCTCGCCGCGCCCGCCGAGGAACACGTGCGCGCGGTCGTCGCCCGGTTCGCCGACTCCCCCGACCCGGGCATCCGCGCCCACACCACCGGGGATCTCCGCGCGGGCGCCGCCTGACGGCCTCGACGCCGCGTCAGCCACGCCCGCCGCCGGTCGCCGGTGCCCACCCGTCCCAAACCGGCAGGTCGATCCGGGACGGGTGGGCGGGGTCGTGGGAGATCTCCTGCTCCGCCCGGACGGTGGTGGCCGCGGTGGCGGCCGGTTCGCCGGTGCCCGGATTGCGGGCGTAGCGCGGATGCGCCCCCGAGCTGACCTGCACGGCGATCCGGTGGCCGGGGGCGAAGCGGTGGAAGGCCGGCCACAGCGGCACGTCCAGGGTCACGAAACCGTCCCCGTCGGGCGGCGGGTCGGTGGCCGCCGTGCCGACGCTGCCGATGCGGCGGATGCCGTCGCACACGCTCATCGAGCGGCCGTCGGGGTGCACGTCGCAGATCCGCACGAACACGTCGGCGCTGGCGGCCGTCGAGCGGAACCGGACCCGGGCGACCGGCTCCCCGGCGAGGACGACCGGGTGTGCCAGCGGTGGGCTGCGGAAGACGACCACGTCCGGGCGGCGATCGTGGGCGCGGGTGTCGACCGGTCCGCAGCTGGGGCCCATGTCGGGGCCACCGAGCGCCGGTGTGGGCCGGTCGGGGTCGTAGCTGTAGCGGGTGGTGCCCCCGGCGGGGATCGCCGGGTCGAGCAGCCCGGACGGGTGCAGGTACCAGCGCCGCGTCGCGGTGCCCGGTGGCGGCCACACAGGTAGGTCGTGCCACTGGTCCGCACCCGTGAGGAAAGCGCGCACGGGCGCCGGCCGGGTCGCGGGAGCGCCGGCGAAGTGTTCCTTGAGGAACGCGATCGACTCGGCGAGAAACGGGCTCCGCTCACCGCCGTGGCCCCACGGGCCGATGGTCAGCCGGGGCGGGCGGGCGGCCGCGACCAGTTGGGCGTAGTTGCGCAGCTGCCAGGGCAGGAAGATGTCGTACCAGCCGGTGGCCAGGTAGACGGGTGCGGTCACGTCGGGCACCGATGCGGTGTGCGACTGCCGGGTCCAGTAGTCGTCGGTGAGCTTCTCGTGCGCCAGCCAGTCCTGGTACCAGCCGATCGGGTGGCCGGCCACGGCGGTGTCGCCGCCGGACAGGGGCAGGACGTCGAGGGCCTCGGCCAGCTTCCGATCCGGGCGCCGGGCGAGCCGCGCCCGGATCAGGGCGCCGCGCGGGCCCCGCAGGACCATCCGGCGCGACCAGCCGAGCGAGCCGCCCAGCCAGAAGGCGCCGTTGGTCCAGGTGACCGCACCGAAGTCGGCCATGGTGACGTTCAGGCACAGGGCGTCCGGGGCGTTCCCGGGGTCGTCGCGGCACATCCGTCCGGCCACCGCCCACTGGGTGTAGCCGAGGTAACTCTCCCCGTACGTCGCGACGGCGCCGGTGAACCACGGCTGGCGGCGTACCCACCGGTGGGTGGCCATGCCGTCGCACTCCTCGTCGAGCTGGGGCCGGAAGGTGCCTCCGGAACCGCCCGTGCCCCGGCAGCTCTGCACCAGCACGGTGAACCCGGCCCCGGCCAGCGCGGGCGCATGGGTGAGCGAGGCGTGCCGGCCGTACGGCGAGCGGACCACGATCGTGGGCAGCGGCGGTTCCCCGGCGCCGACCGGTTGGTACAGGTCGGCTACCAGTTCGACGCCGTCGTCCATCGGCACGCGCAGCCTGCGCCGCACGGTGAACGGGTAGGGCGGCCTGGTCGGGCGGCGGGCACGTCGGAGCAGGCCGGCCAGCCGGCGGCGGACACCTGTCATCGTCCGTCCCTGTTCGGCCTCGGTCGCTGTGGTCAGGAGGTGGTGGGCCGGGCACCTCAGCCCTTGAACGCGCCTTCCATGATTCCCTGCACCAGCTTGCGCCCGACGAAGACGAAGAGCACCAGCAGCGGAATGGTGGCCAGGAACGAGCCGGACATGGCCAGGCCCAGATCGATGTCCCGGTTCTGCTGCAGTGCCTTGATGGCGATCTGGGCGGTGTAGTTCTCCGGCGACTTCAGCACGATGAACGGCCAGAGGAAGTCGTTCCAGGCGTAGACGAACGTGAACAGCCCCAGCACGAACGCCGCCGGCCGCACCAGCGGGAACGCCACCCGCCAGAAGATCTGCCAGGTGGTCGCTCCGTCCACCCGAGCAGCGTTCATCAGCTCGTCGTCGATGGTGTTGCCGATGTGCTGGCGCATCCAGAAGATGCCGAACGCGCTGACCAGCCCAGGAACGATCACCGCCTGGAGGCTGTCCACCCAGTTGAGGCGGGAGATGATCAGATATTGCGGCACGACAGCCAGTTGAGCCGGCACCGTCATGGTCAGCACGACGATGAGGAACAGCGTGTTGCGGCCGGGGAAGGACAGCTTGGCGAAGGCGAAGCCGGCCAACGCGCAGAGCACCGCCTGCCCCACGGCGATGGTGCTGGCCACGATGAGGCTGTTGAGCAGGGACTGTACGAACGGCACGATGGTGAAGACCAGCTTCGCCAGGTGCAGGAAGTTGCCGCCGGGCGTGAGGTGCGGCGGGAGGGTCGTGGCGGTGGCGGAGTCCGTCGTGGCCACCACGAACATCCAGTAGAGCGGGAAGACGCTGACCAGGCTCGTGAGGGTGAGCAGGAGGTAGACCGTCGTCGGGACGCGGTTGGCGTGACGCCGCCGGGCCCGCTTGGGTGCGGCGGTCGAGGTTCCGGGCTTCATGGACGCTCCGAGCGGATGCGGGTGGCCAGCAGGTAGTTGAGGCCGGCGAAGGCCACCACGATGAGGAAGAGCGCGACACCGACGGCCGCGCCGTAGCCGAAGTGGAACTGCCCGAACGACTGTTCGTAGAGGTAGAGGGTGACGGTCTGGCACTGCCGCGCCGCCCCGCAGGTGAGCCCACCGACCGGGTTGGCCAGCAGAGGCTCGGTGAAGACCTGCAGGCCGCCGATGGTCGACGTGACGACGGTGAAGGCGATGATCGGCCGCAGCGACGGGATGGTGATGTGCAGGAACTGCTTCCAGCCGTTCGCACCGTCCGCCGCGGCGGCCTCGAACAGTTCTCGGGGGACCGCCTGCAACGAGGCGAGGTACAGCAGCGTGTTGTAGCCGGTCCAGCGCCAGGCGATCATCGTGGCGATCATGACGTGGCTGCCCCACAGCGAGGCGGTGAAATCGATGTGCTCGAAGCCCAGCAGGCCGAGGATCCAGTTGATCATGCCGTAGTCCCGGTCGAACATCTGGGCGAACACGATAGTGGTGGCCGCCACCGAGGTGACGTAGGGAACGAGCACCGACATCCGGAACACCGTGGCCAGCCGCAGCCGCGCGTGGTTCAACATGTGCGCCAGGCCCAGGGCCAGGAGCAACTGCGGCACCGTCGACAGCACCCAGATGCTGAACGTGTTGCGCAGCGCGCCCCAGAAGCGCGGGTCGTGCACGAGGTCGGAAAAGTTGTCCAGCCCCACGAAGCGGTGTTCACCGATCGGATCCCAGTCGAACAGGGAGATGTAGAAGGTGAACAGCAACGGGAAGAGGCCGAAGATCAGGAACAGGATGAAGAAGGGCGAGATGTACGCGTACGGAGCCAGCCGCTCCCGTACGCTCTGCCGGATCTGCCGGTTGCGGCTGGGCCGTGGGAGGTCCGGTGCGGCGGCGGCCGGGCTGAGCATGGTGGTCAAGGCGTCACCTTCCCGACGCGCGGCAGCCGGGCCGGACCCGGCTGCCGCACATCAACCGTCCGTCATTCGCGCACGGCGTTCTTGACATTGGTCAGGGCGGTGTTCCAGGCGTTGGCCGGGTCCACCTTGCCCTGCTCGACGCTGGTGAGGGTGTTGAGCAGTTCGGTGCCGATGGGGCCGTCCTTCGGGCCGAAGTAGAAGGGCTTGATCCCGACCACCGACTGGGTGTAGATCTTGCCGATCGGCGCGTTGTTGAAGAACGGGTCGGTCTTGCCGACCAGCTGCGGGTCCGTGTAGACCGACGGCGTGGTGGGCAGCGACCCCTGCGACACGAAGTGCGCCAGCTGGCCCTTGGGTGACTGCATCTCGGAGATGTAGTTCCACGCCGCCTTCGCGTTCTTGGCGCGCTTGGGGATGGCGAGGAAGCTGCCACCCCAGTTGCCCGAGCCGCCGGGGATGGTGGCGATGTCCCACTTGCCGTTGGTCTCCGGGGCGTTCGTCTTCATCTGGCTGAGCATCCAGGACGGCGAGCACACCACCGCGTAGTCGCCCTTCTTCATGGCGGCGGTCCAGCCGGACGAGAACGATTCCTGCTTGGCGGAGATGCCCGCGGTGAAGGCCTTCAGCGTCACGTCGAACGCCGCCTTGACCTGGTCGTTGTCGTAGTCCAGCTTGCGGTCGGCGCTGTAGTAGCGCTGGCTGCCCTGGTTGACCGCCTGGAAGAAGACGCTCGTCGGCGTGTTGTCCACGAACGGCTTGCCGGTCTTCTGGACGTAGGTCTTGCCGACGTTGATGAAGTCGTCCCACGTCGGCCAGAGCTTGGCGACCGCCTCCCGGTCGGTGGGCAGCCCGGCCGCCTTGAACAGGTCGGTGCGGTAGGCGACCGCCAGGCCACCGACGTCGGTCGGCACACCGACGATCTTGTTGTCCTTGGTGGTCGACTGCGCCATCACCCAGTCGAGGTAGTTGCCCTTGATGTCGCCCGCGCCCAGCGTGGTGAGGTCGACGAAGTTGTCCGGCGACTGCATGAACTTCGGCAGGTCGTCGGCCTGGATCAGCACCAGGTCGGGCACCTTGCCGCCGGCCAGCGCGGCGGTGAGCGCCTGGGCGGTCTCGGTAGTGGTGCCCACCTCGGTGAGCTTGACGCGCACATCCGGGTGCGCCTTGGTGTAGACGTCGACGTCGGCCTTCTGGTTGATGTTGGCGAACGACCAGAAGTCGAACGTCTTCGTGTCGGCCGAGCTGGATGTGCCATCCGATCCCTGACAGCCGGCCAGGAGGAGGGCGGCTGTGGCGACGATGGCTGCGGCGGTGGTCCGGACGCGTTTCAACGGCCCTCCATACGGTGATCGTGCGGGGCGGTGGTCGGGTGACCGCGGTGGATCGGAGCGATGGGCGTGCCGGCTGCGGGCACGGGAGGCAGCGGCTGACGGGCGGCCGCACCGACGGGGTCAACTCTGGCCGCGTCGTAGGCGAGGTCGTCGGTTCCCGTCTCCGAAATCTATCGAGACATTTGCATGCCACTATTTCGTGCGCTGAGGCTACTAACTGCCACGTCATCCGTCAACAACCTCGCTGCCAGCAGGACCGCCCGCCGGCCGGGGAGCGTCCCGACCTCACCGCGCCGAAAGTTTCAGGCACCAGCAACCCGCCCGGGACCGGCGAAAGCCGGTGGCGGCGGGATCGCTGCCGCGGGGCACACAGGGTGCCGATGCCGAGGCGTACCAGCCGGCGGGCGACCTGCGGATCAGCCACCTCGACCGGGACGGCCCAGGTCGGCCCCGCCGACGAGGCCGAGCACCACGGCGGCCAGGACCAGGACCGCCAGGCCCGGCAGCCGGGCGCCGACCGGGACAGCCGCCATCAGCACCAGCGCCCCGCCCAGCCGGTGGACGGAGCGCCGCCCGCGGACCTCGTACTCCGCCCAGCCCTGCGCGAGGAGGAACAACGCCGGACCGCCGAGCATGATGACCGCCGGCGGCAACCCGCCCTCGTCGGTGGGGTGGGCGATGACCAGCTCGAATCCGACGGCGGTGACCAGCACACTGGCCACCGTCACCAGGTGGATGTAGGTCGCCCGCTCGCCGAGTCGCGCCGGGGACGTCGAGTCGCGGATCGCGGTGGGGAGCAGGTGTCCGGCGCGGTGGAAGTAGATCCGCCAGAACAGCACCGTGACGGCGAACGCGATGACGAACGCGGCGACCTTCGCGGGGGTCAACCGGTCCGCGCTGGAGGCCAGGCCGATCACCAGGATCGCCTCGCCGAGCGCGATCAGGAACACCTGCTGGTAGCGCTCCACCAGGTGGACCCCGTTGATCACCCACTGGTTCACCCGGGAGGCGCCGAGCCGGGGTATCGGCCAGCCGGTGGCGAACCCCACGTACTCGATGGCCAGGGCACCGGCCCAGACCGCGGGACGGGAGTGCTCGCTCACGGCGGCGCCGATGAGCCAGGGCACCGCGGCGACTGCCGTCCAGATCGTGATGCGGGTCGTCACCAACCGTCGTGGATGGTGGCGCAACGCCAGCGTGAGCGCGAGTGGCCGGCCGAGCTGGATGGTGACGTAGGTGACCGCGAACACCACGGCTCGGCCGCCGAACGCGTACGGCATCCCGATGGCCAGCACCAGCGCGCCGAACATGACCACGATGACCAGCGCCTGGACGAACGCCAGCGCCGGATCGTAGAGGCTGGTGACCCAGGCCGCCAACATCCAGATCAACCAGAGCAGCAGGAAGAAGAACAGCGCCTCGGCGGCCCCCGCCCGCACGTCGCGCTCCGGCTCGCTGGCGTTCAGCTCGGTGATGAGCCGTTGCGCGACCCGGGTGAGGGCGAAGACGAAGACCAGGTCGTAGAAGAGTTCGAGAAACGCCGCCCGGGGCGAGGCCACCGGATCGCGCAGCAGCCGTCCCGTCCACCCGTGCGCCATCCCGGCCACCCCCCGGGCACTAACGATCTTCTGGACGGGCGGTTGCGTGCGGTCGGTCGCCCGGAGGGCGGAGCTCCTATAGTCGGGCGGTGGGCACGGAACAGGTACAGCAGGCGTACGCCGCGGTCGCGGATCTCTACATCGAACTGTTCGGCACGCGGGAGAAGGTGGACCCCGACGATCTCGCCCTCATCGGCCGGCACCTGGGGGGCCGACCCGGTCCGGTGCTCGACCTGGGCTGCGGCCCGGGTCACCTCACCGACCACCTGCGCTCGCTGGGCGTCGACGCCACGGGCGTCGACGTGGTCCCCGAGTTCATCGCCCACGCGCGGGCGACCCATCCCGGCGGCAGCTACCGCCTCGGGTCGCTGGACGACCTCGACGTCGCCGACCACTCAGTCGCCGGCATCCTGGCCTGGTACTCGCTGATCCACCTGCCGCCGGAGCGCCTCGACGGCGTGCTCGCCACGTTCCGTCGCGCCCTGGCCCCGTCCGGACGGTTGGTGCTGGGGCTCTTCGCCGGCGACGAGGTCGACGCCTTCGACCACAAGGTCCTGACCGCCTACCGGTGGCCCGTCGACGAGATCTCCGAGCGGCTGGCGCGCGCCGGCTTCACCGAGGTCGAACGCCTGGAGCGCCCGGACGGTGGAATCCATCGGCCGCATTTCGCCATCGTGGCGGTCGTCACCGAGGAATGAGCCGGCGCGGTCGCGCGGCGGACACCGCACGGAACTCAGCCGACGCTAGTTCCGCCGATCCTGCATGAACCGGCAGGATTTCAACCAGAGCTTCACCGCGGTAGTCGCCGCCACCGTGCTGACGAACTGCCAATCCTTCACCCGGTCGGGCTCACCGAAGTCGGCGATCCCCCGCATGACCATCCAGGGAACGGCCTGCTCGTCGCAGGTGACCGCAAATCCGGCGCCCTCCATCTCCAATGCGCCGGTGCGGCGCTCCGGGCCGAACCACCGCGCCCGCCGTCCGACTTTGCCGTCCTCCACCAACTCGTCCTTGGCCTGGATCGTCTTCAGAATGAGCCTTGGACGGTAGGTCGCCGGGTCGAAGAGCTCAGGAACCTGCAGATCGTCCAGGTCGGCGGTTGCCGCCGCGACCTCCTTGGCGATCAGGTCGTGCCAGCCGAGCCGCTCCGGCCGGAACGACGTCATCTCGCGGGCGATCCTGAGGTCCGGGTCCAGCGACGCCGGGTCGGGCTCGTAACCGCGGGTCGTCGATATTCCGCGCCCGGTGTCGATGATCTTGTCGCCGAACACGACGTCGCCCAGTCTGACCTGCCCACTGTGACCGGCTGCCATGCCGACGAGGCAGCACAGCCTGACCTCGTACGTGGAGAACACGGTGTGCAGGAAGGCGGCCATCCGACTGTTACCGGCCGTCCCGCACTTGGTGATGATCCCCTTCAGCGGTGGCTGACCCTCACGCGCCACTTCGACGTCGAAGAAGTACGCGCCTCGCGCTGAATAGTCAGGTTCGCGTCGGAGGTCGACGCCCAGCGCCACCTTCGCTGCGTCGAACTCCCGCTCCTTCACCGTAACGAGCGCAAAGTCGACGCTACGCGACACCTGCCATCTGTCGAGCTGATCGAAGATGTCCTTGGCGCGCTCGGCATCAAGCCACCGCGAGCCCATGATCGCCGCAGCATGGACAAGGACCTTGGAGCGAAATCTCTCGTCGAGGCGGCTGACGGACCAAACAAGATCATCGAACATGATCGAAGCCACGTCATCAGACGCCTCTGACCGCAGCAGCGCGAGCAACGTCAGAACGTCGTTCTCCGTCGGCTGTCGGGTCACGGCCTGCGCACCGCTTCCGCATCGGAGTCCGCGCGCTGCGTGGGCACGTCCTTCCGGGGGGCTGGCGGCCGCCAGCCGTAGAGCGAGTGTCGCTGTCCTGCGGCCTCGGGCGCAAAGTCGAGCAGTGTGCAGACGGCCTTCACGTTCAGGCCCTTCGCGAGGGCGATGCGCTCCATGGCGTCGATCGTGTCGCCGGCACCGACGAACTCGTCGATGAGGACCACCTCCTTGGTGGCGACGGAGTCCAGCTCCTGGCACCAGGGGGCGGCGTCATCGAAGACCCGCTCCGGGGCGGTGCCGTCAACCACCTTCTCGATCGCCTCGCGGGGGATCCTCACCACTTGGGCGCCCGACCGCAGGGACAAGCTGTTGGACAGCTTGCGGGATCCCTGTTCGCGTTCGGGGCAGACCAACAGGATGTCCTGCCCCACCGTGCTCGTCGACCGACGCACAAACATCCATAGCTTGTCGGCCAGCCAATTCCCATACTTTTCAAGGATCCGAGGGACGTCAGGGACCACGGGGTAGGCGCCCCGGCGGGGAGTCGGCACGTCATCCTCGGGCTTCACGCCGCACATTCGTACGAGGTCCCAGAACTCCGCGGTGGTCAGCGTGTTGGTCCGCTCCTCGTACCGCCTGGTCTCTCCCACCACTGCCAGGCGGCACTCGGCCTCCAACTCGGTGCGTTGTTCGACCGACAAGAAGTATTCGACGTCGTACTCCGTGCCGTCGTCGCCCTCGATCCGACGGCGTCCGAACCGTGGCTGCGCTCCACCGACACAGAGGACGGCCAGGATCCGCAACCGGGTGGGACGCAGCGCAGCGGTAATGGTGGCGACCCGTTCCGCGAGTGACACCCCTGTGTTGACGACGGCGACGACGAGCAGCACCGATCGAGGGTGGGGATCCTCTGGCGCCTTGACGATCGCCTCGGAGAAGGACCGGACCGGCAGTGAGCCGGCGGATATGCAGGATCCCTTCAGTGGATTGGCAAGCCAGTTCGACACGGACTCGTGATAGACGACCAGGTCAGGCCGCTCGGCGGAGTCAGAGCCGAGCGCGTTGTCCAGCAGATGGCCGAGTTCGTCCTGTGCCCGGCTGGCGTCGAAGTAATGGCGCAACACCTTCCGCTCACCCTGACGGCCATGCGGGCTGAACCAGCCGAGCCGAGTGATCAGCTTTCGTTCCAACAGATCGATCGGCGCGGTCCGCAGACGATTCAACGCGCTCCGATAGTCGTCGACATCGTCGTCCGACCAGGACGAGGTGCCGCCGTCGGAGAGGAGATGGATCTGACCGGAGGTCAATCGCGTCTGCAAGCGTTCACGAAGTTTGATGTCTTCCGCCTGTTCGGTGGGCAGCAGGATAACCAGGGTTCGATCGGCCCACTGCTCGGTGTCGCATGCGGCGCTTACCGCCGAGGCGAGATGCAGCAACGCCTCAGGACGGAGAAACAGCTCGCTGTTGACTGTCTGGGTGCTCACCGACAGATCGAGGATTCCGAGGTCGGCCCGGTCAGGAAGCTCCATCAACGCCTGAAAGAGCGGCTGGTAGACCGAACCGGTTTCGACGAGCGCCTTGTCCGTGGCGACGGTGTGGAAGGCAGCTGCCGATTCCGCGTAGCGCAGCGTGCGGCCGGCGACGATCCGGGCAACGTCCGCGTAGAAGGCGCGCTGCCGGTCGTCCGGTTCCTCGCCCGGCCCCAACCCGAAGCGAACGAGATCGAACGTGGTCTGTGACATCTGTGGGGACTGTTCCAGCATCGGACAGGCGCCGGACTAGTCGTTGAGCGGGAGGGTCACGACAACGAGATCACCGAGCACTGCCCCGCCGTTCGACCGATCGTAGGTTAGGGTCGGAGTCGGGGCTGGGACATCGGTGCCATCGCGCTGGTCGCGGGCCAGGGCGAGATGCGCATCGGCGCCGTAGGTGTCGAGTTGGCCGCCGAAGATGTCAACCACCGCGCTGGCGAGGACGGTGGGGCTGCTCGGCAGTTGCCAGGCATCCTGAACAGCCATGGGCGTGTGCGGCAAGGCTGCCAGCACGTTCTCCGGCTCGTCGAACACCAGTTCAAGCAAGTCAGTCGTCGCCACCCTGGTGGATCGCTCACCAGCCCCGTCCCACCAGAAGGCGATCTGGAGGTAGGCACGATCGTCTCGATGCAGTCCATAATGCGCGGCGACAACCGCGGTCTGCTTGTCGTGACCGATCGACGCGCGGATGAGGGTTTCCAGGATCACCAACCGGGCCACCTGGGCGCCAGGGCCGGCCAGATCCCGGTCGAGCGCGGCCACCACGTGCTTCGACAGCCAATCCGCCGCGTACCGTACCGCCGGCGCGTGCCGGGTGTTCGACCCCAGTTGGAGGACCTTGAGCGGAAAGATATTGAAGGGGAGAGTCGGGCGCCTGCTGTTCCCCGGCGCGCGCTTGAGGTAGGAGTCGACGCGGGTCAGTCGGTACAGGCTCTCGGTGGTCAGCAATTGGGACAGCGACGTCTCGGAAGCGACCGTCACGGCATCCAGGAAGTTGATTTCCCGGAGAAAGTCGATCATCTCTGGCTGCTCGGGGAGTCGAACTCTGGTAACCAGCCCGAGACGGTGCCGTTCGACGATTTTCGAGATGAGGTAGACCGGCCCGGCAACATCGGAGAAAGAGCATTCCGTCAGGTCCAGCAACGCCCTCGGCTCGCTTCGCCAGTATTCGGCTGCCTTGGCCCACGAACGCCGCAGCGACTCAATTGCGCCGTCGCCTGGGATGGGGACCAGATAGCCGTCTTCGGCGGCCAACCTCTTCGCCGCCGACCTGCGGTCCAGGGCGTCCTGCAAACTGCGGCTCAGCGAACTGGTCGCCAGGCCCACGAACAACTTGGCGACGTGCAGCGCCAGCTGATCGCCCTTCGTCGGCTGGTACACCGTTGCCGATATCGACGCCTGCCGCCCCGTCATCGATACCCCAAGTCAAGTCGCGGACGGAGTGATCCTGAGCCCGTCCTTGTCCGATTGGGCGACACACCCATGCGTCAACATGACCAGCGGGTGAATCCCGAGCAGAAACCTAGCAGCGCGAACACGGCCTGTGAAGGTGCGACAGCACGTTACCGCGGTGTCGAAACCCGACAATGGACGGACGACCGATGCGGAGACCGACACTCGGGCCACGAAGCAGACCAAAAGGCAACCATGACGCCAGGTAGTGACTGGGGGGCGACTGTCGGATTCTGCCGACGATCTCCGGTCGGCCGAGGGCCATGTTCAAGATCGTCTATGCACGTGCTGACCGTTCGTTTGGCTGCTTCGGGCATCATGGGACGCATCATCGGTCGCGCGGGAAGGACGTGCATGGGCGGCGAAATCACCACCGGCGGGCTACTGCTCACCGAGTACGAGCAGCTGAAGCACGAGCAACGCACACGAATCGGATTCCGCGACAACCTGATCTATGCCACTCTCGGATCGATGGCGGCGGTGGTCGCGGCCGTTCTCTCCGTCAAGGACCACGCCAATCTGTTGCTCCTGCTGCCCGTGGCCAGCGCCGTCCTCGGATGGACCTATCTGATCAACGATGAGAAGATCTCGGCCATTGGTCGCTACGTCCGCACGGACCTTGGTCCCCGCCTGATGGCGCTGACGTCGGACAGTCAGCCCGTATTCGGCTGGGAGACGGCCCACCGCTCCGACGCCCGCCGCATCTCCCGGAAGTACCTACAACTCGCCGTCGACCTGGGTACCTTCGTCGCTCCGCCAGTTGCCGCCCTGATCGTCTTCTGGGCGAATGGGCCCCTGAGCTTCGCCTTCGTCGCCGTGTCCGGCATCGAGGTCGCCGCCACGGCCGTGCTCGCCTGGCAGATCGTCGTCTACGCCGACCTGACCCGCTGACCCACGACGTGCACAACCATGGGCGGTGGCCCGGCTCGACGGCAGTGACGACGAAGCCGTTACGGGGCAAGCGAAACCGTCGTCACACGGGCTTTCACGGCCACCAGCGTGTCGCCGAGGTGCCGCCCGGCATCGGCCGCGCCCAGCGGACACCGCGACGAACCCTCAGCCGACGCTAAGACCGCTGTCACGGCCCGTTCCTAGCGTGTGCGGGCATGGCGACACCACCCGTATCCCTGCCGGCGACCGCCGCCCGAACGGCCGGCGCCGCAGCCTGGTTGAGCTGCGTCGCGCCGCGCCCGGCCGCCCGACTGCGGCTGGTGTGCCTGCCGTACGCCGGTGCCGGCGCTGCCGCTTACCGGCCGTGGGGCACCCTGCTGGGCGACGACGTGGAGGTGTGGGCCGCGCAGCTGCCCGGCCGTGAGCGCCGGCTGGCCGACCCGCCACTGAGCACCATGGACGAGCTGGCGCCCCCGCTGGTCGCGGCGATCGTCGAGCGGGTGCCGGCGCCGTTCGCGATCTTCGGGCACAGCATGGGCGGCCTGATCGGGTACGAGGTGACCGCCCGCCTGGTCGCGCGGGGAGACCACGTACCCCAGCGTCTGGTGGTCTCGGCGGCGCGTCCGCCGCGCACCGCGGCACCGCTGGGCGCGGCGCACCGCCTCGACGACGCGGCGCTGACCCGGTGGCTGCGCGACCTGGGCGGGATCCCCGACGAGGTGCTCGCCGACCCGGGCCTGCTGGAGCTGATCCTGCCCACCGTGCGGGCCGACCTGACAGTCGTCGCGTCGTACCGGCCGGCGACCGTGCCGCCGCTGCCGCTGCCCGTGGACGCGGTGGCGGCGGCCGACGATCCCCTGGTCGACCCGGACGAGGTGGCCGGCTGGGCGGCCTGCACCGATTTCGGTTTCTCGCTGACCGTCGTGCCCGGGGGCCACCTCTACCTGCACGACACCCCTCCCCCGCTGTCCCGCCTGCTCGGCGGCGGGCCGGCCGCCGACCGCGCGTACGTCGAAGGGGCCACCCGATGACCCAGGACCTGCACCCGGACCTCGCCGACCTCACCCCCGAGCAGCGGGAGCTGCTGGCCCTGCGGCTGCGCCAGAACCGTGCCGGCAAGGCCCCCGCCAGCCGCCCCGACACCGCCGTGCCGTCGCCCCGATCGGGCAGCGGACCGGCCAGCTACCCGCTCTCCTTCACCCAGGAGCAGCTCTGGTTCCTGGACCGGCTGGAGCCGGGCACGCCTGTCTACAACGTGCCCTTCGCCGAGCGGATCACCGGTCCCCTGGACGTCCCGGCGCTGCACCGGGCGATCGACGCGGTCGTGGCCCGGCACGACGCGCTGCGGATCGTGTTCGCGTCCGTCGACGGCGTCGTCACCCAGCGGGTGTCGGACGCCCTGGAGGTGCCGCTTGCGGTAGTCGACCTGACGGCGCTGCCGGAGTCGGAGCGGCAGGCCGCGATCGATCGGGAGGTCGCCGCGCACGCGGCAGTCACCTTCGACCTCACCAGCGGGCCGCTGCTCGCCGTCCGGCTGCTCGCCCTCGCCGCCGACGAACACCTGCTGCTGGTGACCGCGCACCACATCGTCTTCGACGCCTGGTCGGCAGGCGTTTTCGTCGAGGAGCTGGTGCGCTGGTACGGCGAGTTCGCCGCCGACGTGCCGGCCGGGCTGCCCGCGTTGCCCACCCGGTTCGTCGCGCACGTCGCCGCCCGCCGCCGGCCGGAGGCGGAGCGGGAGCTGGCCGGTCACCTGGCGCACTGGCGGGAACGGCTCGCCTCGGCGCCGGCCCGCTCGACGCTGCCACCGGACCGCCCCCGGCCGCCGGTGCAGACCCACCGTGGCCGGAGCCTGCCGTTCACCGTCGACGCCGAGGTGACGGCCGCCCTCGCGGGGCTGGCCCGCAGCGCCGGCGCGACAGTCAACGCAGTGGTCCTCGCCGGGCTGACCGCCCTGCTGCGCCAGGCCACCGGCCAGGACGACCTGCTGCTCGGCATGCCCGCCGCCGGCCGGGCGAGCACCGACCTGGAGCCGCTGATCGGCTGCTTCGCCACGATGCTGGTGCTGCGGGTGGACACCGGTGGCGACCCGAGCGTGCGCGACCTCGTCCGCCGGGTGCACCGCACGGTCAGCGAGGCGTACGCCCATCAGGAGGCCCCGTACGCGCGGGTGGTGGAGGAGGTCCGGCCGGTCCGCGATCCCAGCGTGAACCCGCTGTTCCAGGTGCTGGCGACAATGACCGACGGCGGGGTGCCGCAGCGGCAGGCCGGCGGGGTCACCTTCCGGCCGGTGCCCGCCGAGAGCGGCCTCACCGACTTCGACCTGTTCGTCAGCCTGACCGCGCACGGAGACCGGATCGACGGCGCTGTCGACTTCAACGCAGACCTGTACCTCGACGAGACGATCGCCGCGACCGTGGGCCGGCTGCCGGAGCTGCTGCGCGCCATGGCGGACGCGCCGGATGAGCCGCTGTCGGAGGTGACCGGGCTGCGCCGCCACCGCATCGCCCTGGCGGCCACCTTCACCGTGGACCCGCTGCGCGATCCGGTGAACTTCTGGCTGCGCTTCCTGCGCGTACCCGCGTCGGTGGAGCTGGCCGGGTACGGCCAGCTGGTGGCCCACCTGCTGGCCGGGCCGACGGCCGACGCCACTGTCTGCCTGCTGCGGTGGGAGGACTGGCTGCGCCGGCAGGACCACACCGCCGCCGAGGCGGCCCTCGACGCGGCGATGGACGACCTCGACGCGGCGGTGGCCGCGTACCGGCGGCGAACCGACGCCCCGCTGCTGCTGGTGGTGTGCCCCGCGTCGCCGCGCGCCGCCGACCGGCTCGGCGAGCGGTCCGGCCGCCTCGACGACCGGCTGGCCGCGTTGGCCGCCCGCACGCCGGGGGTCCACGCGGCCTGGGCCGCCGACCACGCCGGCACCTACCCGGTGAGCGAGGTGAGCGACGAGCGCGCGGACGAGTTGGGTCATGTGCCGTACACGGGCGAGTACTTCGCGGCGCTGGGCACGATCGTGCTGCGTGAGCTGCGGCGGCTCGTCGGCCAGCCGCGCCGCCTCGTGCTCGTCGACGCCGAGCGGCTGCCGCTCGACCGGCTCGCCGGCGCGCTGCCCGGCCACGACGTACGGGCGTACACGGCCGCCGCGCTCGCCGACGCCGACCCGGCCACCACAGTGGTGCTCGACGCCGACCCACAGGCGGTCGCGGCGCTGCACGAGGCGCACCCGGGCGTGCTGGCGCTTGCCGTGCCCGCCGGGTGGGACGAGCTGCGCCGGATGCTCGCCCACGTCTGGCCGCTGGACCCACCCGCGCCGACGCCGGCCACCGGGGCGAGCGGGCTGCACCCGGCGATCGGGGCGGAGCGGGCCGCGTACCTGGTCGAGGAGTTGAGCACGGCCGCGGCGATCGCCGACCGGAGCCGCCCGGCCCCGGCGGTCGTCGCGGCCGTCGACGGCGAGATCGTTACTCCGCGCACCCGGACCGAGGAGCGGCTCGCCGGCCTGTGGGCCGCCGCGCTCGGCGTCGAGCAGGTAGGCGTGACAAGCGACTTCTTCCACCTCGGCGGGCACTCGCTGCTCGCCACCGGTCTGCTGTCGCAGGTGCAGGCCGAGTTCGGCCGCGAGGTGTCGCTCTACACCCTGTTCACCAACCCGACAGTGGCCGGGCTCGCGGCCGTGCTCGACGCCGACCCGGACGCCACCGCCCTCGCCCCGCTCACCCCCGCCCCGCCGGGTGTGCCCGCGGTGGCCTCCTCCGCGCAGGTGCGGCTCTGGGCCCTGGACCAGCTCGGCGACGACGTCGTCCGGCACAACACCACCGCCGCCGTCGAGCTGCGCGGCGACCTCGACAAGACGTCGCTGCGCCGGGCGTTCGACGACGTGCTGGCCCGGCACGAGGTGCTGCGCACGACCTTCGCCGACCGGGGCGGCGAACCGGAACCCGTGGTACGCCCGCACGTCGACCCGTGGCTGGAGACGCTGGACCTGACCGGGCTGCCGGCGGCGAAGCAGGCCCGGGCGCTGCGCCGGGCGGCCGCCGAACTGGCCGCGCACCGGTACGACCTGGCCGCCGGCCCGCTGGTGCGGGCCCGCCTGCTGCGGCTACCCGACCAGCGCTGGCACCTGCTGCTCGGCATGCACCACATCGTCTGCGACAACACCTCGTGGAGCGTCCTGCTCGACGACCTCGCCGCCCGGTACGCCCACCACACCACAGGCGTCGACCGGCCGCTTGCCCCGCTGCCGGTGCAGTTCGCCGACTACGCCCGGCACCAACGCGACTGGTTGGCGTCGAGCGCCGTCGAGCCGCACCTGGCGTACTGGCGGGAACGGCTGACCGACGCGCCGCCGCTGCTGGAGCTGCCCACCGACCACCCCCGCCCCGACGAGCGCTCGGACGTCGCCGGCTACCAGGCCCAGCGGCTGGGCACCGGGCTCGGCGCGGCGGTGCGGGAGCTGGCCCGGGCCGAGGGGGTCACCCCGTTCGCCGTGCTGCTGGCCGGCTTCGCCGCCCTGCTGCACACCGAGAGCGGGCAACCGGACCTGGTGCTCGGCGTCCCCACCGCCGGCCGGGAACGCGCCGAACTCGCCCCGCTGATCGGCTGCTTCGCCGACCTGCTGCCGCTGCGCATGGACGTGGGCGGCCGGCCCACCTTCCGGCAGCTCGTGACCCGGGCGTACCGCACGGCACGGGAGGCGTACCGGCATCAGGGGCTGCCGTTCGCGACAATCGTGGAGGCGCTGCGGCTGCCCCGCCAGGCCGCGTACCACCCGCTGTTCCAGTGCGTGCTCAACGTCCTCGACGGCGCCGACGAGCTGCCGGAGTTCGCCGGGCTGGCGGCCACGCCGGTCGAGGTGCCGAGCGTCGGTGTCGACTTCGACCTCTTCCTCAGCCTCACCTGGCAGGGCGACGACCTGCACGCCGACCTGGCGTACCGGGCCGACCTGTTCGGGCCGGAGCGGATGGTTCGGCTGCTGACCGGCCTCGCGAAGGTGCTCGACGACGGGGTGCGTCGACCGGACGCCCCGCTCGGCGGTGGACGGCGCGCGTCGGCACCGCGCCGCCTCGCGCCGCCCGCGCCCCGGCTGGTCGTCGGCGGCACCGTCGAGGTGCCCGCTCTGGCGGCGACCGTCCGCTTCTGGACGGGGCTGCTGGGCCTGCCGCACGCCCTCGAACAGCTGCCGGCCGGCGCGTTGCTGCGGCTGCTGCGCGACCCGGCCGCCGGCCTGGCGGCCGGGCGACGGGACCACAACGTGCTGATGCTGCGCTGGGAGGACCGCCGGACACCCGGCCCGCTCGGCGCGGGCATCGTCGGGCTGCGCGACTTCCACACCGAGCTGCTGGCGGCACTTGACGTCCACCGGCAGCACAGCGCGGCGGCGCTGACGCTCGTGGTGTGCCCGTCGTCGCCGGAGTACCGGACGTCGCCGTGGAACGCGGTCTTCACCGAGCTGACCGCGCGGCTGGCCGAGGCCCGGCCCGACGTCGACGTCGTCGCGGTGCAGGCGTGGGCGCGACGCTACCGGGTGCACGAGCTGTTCGCCGGCGACGCCTGGTCGCCGGAGCTGGCGGCGGTCACCGGGACCCTGGTGGTGCGGCGGGCGGTCCGGCACCCGGCCCTGCGCCGGCTGGTCGTACCGGCCGGGCCGGCGCACCGGCAGGCGGAGCTGGCCCGGCTGCTCGCGGCCCAGGCCCGCTCCGGGCGCGAGGTGCTGCTCACCACCATGCCGCAGGGCGCGGAGCTGTCCGCGCTGGTCACCGCCGGGATCATCCGGTACGCCCCGACCCCGCCCACCGACGCGGCCACGCTGGTCCTGCACCCGGTCACCGAGCCCGCGCCACCGGACGCCACGGCGCTGCCCGTCGACCCGGCGAACGGGCCGGTGGACGTGCTGCGTGGCCTCTGGTCCCTCGACGCGGACGTCTCCGGGGCCGCCGACGCGCCTGTCGACCGGATTCCCGCCGGCCTGCTCGCCGAGGTGGCCACCGAGCTGGGCGACGCGGCGGCGCTGCGCGTTGCGGTCACCGACGGGTACCGGCGCTCGGCCGACCGGGCCGCCGCCGCGCCGCGCACCGACCGGGAACGTCAGCTCGTGGCGATCTGGTCGGAGCTGCTGCGCACCAGCCAGCTCGGCATCAACGACGACTTCTTCGCCGTCGGCGGTGACTCGCTGCTCGCGATGCAGCTCGTCGCCCGCTGCGCGACGGCCGGCATCCAGGTCACCCCGCGACAGCTCGTCCGGCATCCCACCGTCGCCGAGCTGGCCGCCAGCCTCGGGGAGTCGACTGTGGCGCTGGACGCCGAACAGGGCGAGGTGCACGGCGACGCGCCGCTGACCGGCGCGCAGCGCTGGTTCACCGACGTGGTCGCCCCCACCATGGGCCGACCCGCCCTGTTCAACCACCCCTACTACCTCCAGCTGGCCCGCCCGCTGCCGGCGGACCTGCTCCGCGAGGCGGTCCGTCGGCTGGTGGCCCACCACGACGCCCTGCGGCTGCGCCTGACCCGTCAGCCGGACGGGAGCTGGCGTCAGCACCACGCCGACCCCGCCGACGCCGTTCCCTTCGTCAGCCACGACCTGACCGGACTCCCGCCCGACGAGCGGGAGGCGGCAGTCGAGGCCCGCTGCGCCGAGGCGCAGACCGGCCTGGACCTCACGGCCGGCCCGCTGGCCCGGGTGGCGCACTTCCGGCTCGGCCCGGAGCTGCCCGACCGGCTGCTGCTCGTCAACCACCACCTCGTCGTCGACGCGGTCTCCCGGGGCGTGCTCCTGGCCGACCTGGAGACGCTCTGCGACCAGCTCGAACGCGGCGCCGAGCCGACGTTGCCCGCGAAGACCACGTCGTACCGGGCCTGGGCGCGGCGACTGGCCGGGTACGCGGGCTCGCCGCACCTGCGCGAGCAGCTGCCGTTCTGGCTGGCGCAGGCCGACGACCGTGTGCTGGCCCGGCTGACCGACGAGCCGGCCGCCGCGCCGTTCCGCCTCGGTGACCTGGGCCTGGCCACCGTGACGCTGGACGAGGCGGCGACCCGGGGACTGCACGCCGCCGCCCGCCGGCTGCGCGCCAGCGTGCGGGACCTACTCGTGTGGGCCGTGGTGGCCACCGTCGCGGGGCGTACCGGTGGCGCGGTCACCGTCGCCACGACCGGCCACGGCCGGGAACCGCTCTTCGACGACGTCGACGTCAGTCGCACCGCGGGCTGGTTCCAGGTGCTGTATCCGCTGCGGCTGGAGCTGCCCACCACCACCGACGCGGCGCGCTCGGCCCGCTCGGTGATCCGCCAGCTCGGCCGGGTCCCGGACAACGGCATCGGGTACTCGCTGCTGCGCCACCTCTGCCCCGACGACGACGTACGCGCCCGGTTGGCCGCGACACCGCCACCGCAGGTCGCGGTCAACTACATGGGCGGCTTCGGATTCGACGACGTCGCCCCGGCCAACCAGCTCCTCGATGTCTGCGCGGCGCCGTTCGGGCCGACCGAGGACCCCGACGGGCACTGGCCCTTCCCCTTCGACGTGACGGGGTCGCTCACCGGCCCCGCGCTGCGCGTCGATCTGAGTTACGCCACTCCGGCCTTCCGGCCGGAGACCGCTGAGAACCTGCTCGACGGCATCCGGACCAGCCTTCTGCGCCTGGTCGGGAACCACGGGCAACCGCCACGGCAGTAGGAGGAGACCCCATGGCGTTCCGACGCCCGTCCCGGTTCGCCGGGTTCACCACGATCTGGTTCGGCCAGCTGCTGTCGGCGCTCGGCACCCGGATGACGAACTTCGCCCTGAGCATCTGGGTGTGGGACGCCACCGGCCGGGCCTTCGACCTGACCATGCTGATGGCGTTCGCGTTCGGCGCGACAGTGATCTTCAGCCCGATCGCCGGCGCGCTCGTCGACAGGTGGGGACGACGACTGACCATCGTGCTCAGTGACGTCGGCTCGGCGATCACCACGGCGGTCGTGCTGCTGCTGTTCCTCACCGGTTCGGTCGAGGTGTGGCACCTGTACCTGGTCAACCTGGTCACCGGCGCGTTCCTCGCGTTCCAGCTGCCGGCGTACCAGGCGACCATCACGGTGATGATGGAGAAGGGCCAGTACCCGCGGGCCAACGCGATGATGTTCGCGGTCCGGACCATCCCGGTGATCTTCGCCCCCGGCTTCGCCGCCGCGCTGCTCGGCCTGATGGACATCAAGGTCATCCTGTTCATCGACGCGCTGTCCTACCTGGTGGCGATCGGCGCGGTGCTGCTGGTGCAGCTCCCACCCCTGCCCCGCTCGACGCAGCCCGACGAGGGCGGCTTCTGGTACGACACGATCTACGGCTTCCGCTACATCCTGGCCAGTCGGGCGTTCACCGGGCTGGAGGCGATCATGTTCGCCATCAACGTGCTCGCCGCTGTCGGCTTCGCCCTGCTGGTGCCGCAGATCCTGGCCCGCACCGACAGCAGCACCAACGCGGTGGGCCTGGTGCAGACGATCGGCGCGGTGGGCGGTGTGGCCGGCGCGCTCCTGCTCGGCCTGCTGCCCAACACCCGCCACAAGATCCGCCGGATGCTCATCGCCATCCTGGTCTTCAGCGTCCTCGGGCGGATCGTCTACGGCGTCGGGGACAGCATCATCGTCTGGTCGGTCGCGCTGCTCTTCCTGCACCTGTCCATCCCCTTCATCGACGGGTACGCCCAGTCGGTCTGGCAGGAGAAGGTCGAGCCGTCGCACCAGGGCCGGGTCTTCGCCGCCCGCCAGTTCATCGAGGACCTCGCGTACCCCGGCGGTACCGCCCTGGCCGGCATCGCCGCGGACCGCTGGTTCGAGCCGATGATGCGCGACGGCGGGCCCGGGGTGCCGTACTTCGGGTGGCTGGTCGGCAGCGGACCGGGCGCCGGAATGGGCCTGATCTTCGTGATCGTCGGCCTGTTCGGCATCGGCGTCTCGGCGGCCGGTTTCGCGTCGCCGAGCATCCGCCGGATGGAGGTCGACCTGCCCGACTACGACGAGCCGACCGACCCGCCGGCCCCGCTGCCGTCGCCGAGCGGCACCGACGAGCTGACCGACGACCGCGCGGTGGTGGCGAAGTGACGCTGACCGAGGTGGTGGCCGGGGTCCTGGAGGTCGACCCGGCCGAGGTGACCGACGAGTCCGGGCCGCAGACCATCGGCACCTGGACCAGCCTGCGGCACCTGCAACTGGTGGTGACCCTGGAGGAGGTCTACGGGCTCTCCTTCGCCTTCGAGGAGATCCGCGACGTGCGCAGCGTCGGCGAGCTGCGCACCGTGCTGCGCGCCAAGGGCACGGAGACGCGATGAGCGCCGTTCTGTTCACCCGACGCACCCGCTGGCAGGCGCTCACCCGCCAGCGGCCGACCCCGGCGCTGCGCGTCGCGCTGCTGGCCAGCTACACGGTGGACCCGCTGGTGCCGTACCTGGGCCTGGGCCTGCACGACACCGCTCTGAGCGCCACGCTCACCGTCGGCCCGTTCCAGCAGGTCGTGCAGCAGTGCCTCGCCACCGACGGCTTCCTCGCCGAGGCTCGGCCCGACGTGCTGGTGGTGGCGCAGCGCCTGGAGGAGGCCGGCGACCCCGGTCCGGCCGGCGACGCGTGGGCGGCGGAGCTGCTGGCCGGGGCCGAGGCGGCCGTCACCGCCGCGCGCCGGCACGGGGCCCTGCTGGTGTACGTCCTGCCGGCCGTCCCCGCCTCCCGCCCGTACGGGCGGGCCGACGCGATGCACGCCGACGGGGTGACCGCCAGCGGCACCGCCGTCCGGCAACGGCTGCGCGATCGGCTGGCCGGCGACCCGTGGGTGCTGCTCGTCGACGCCGACGAGGCGGTCCGCGCCGTCGGGGACGAGCGGGCGTACCACCCGGCGCTGTTCCGCTTCGCGAAGGTGCCGTACACCGAGGAGGTCTTCGCGCGGCTCGGTGCCACCGTCGCCGCGCTGGTGGCCACCTGGTTCGGCGCGGGCTGCCGGGCGCTGGTGCTCGACGGCGACGGCCTGACCGGGGCGGCGCACCTGCTGCCGGCGCTGCGCGAGCTGCGCGCCGCCGGCGTACGCGTGGCGCTGCGGGCCACCGGCACCGACTGGTGGTCGAGCGCCGACGCCACGGACCTGTTGGCGGTGCTGGACGGCTGGGTCACCGACGGGCGGCCCCTGGCCGACCAGCTCGCCGAGATCGCCGACGAGCTGGACGTCACGCCGGCCCAGCTCGTGCTGGCGGGCACCGGCCCCGCGCAGGCGCCGCCGCGACAGGTACCGCTCGGGTCCGATCCCGCGCTCTGGTCGGACGAGCTGCGGGCGGCGGGACTGACCGACCGGCTGCCGATCCGACGGTGGACCGGCGGCACGTCCCGACCCTCCGTCGCGCCCGTCGAGCTGTCCCTGGACGACTTCGTGGCCGGCCTGGACGTCCACGTCGACTACCGACCGGTGGCCGCCGACAGCGTCGCCGAGGTCGCCGAGGTCGTCGCCCGGGCGCACGACTTCGCGCTGGCGCCCGCCCCGCCGGCCGCCGCGCTGGCCGGGCGGGCCGCCGACCTGCTGGCGATCCGGGTACGCGACCGGCTCGGCGACTACGGCACCTCGGGCCTCGTCGCGCTGGACCGGACCGCCGACCGCTGGACCGTCGACGTCTTCTCCCTCTCCTGCCCCGTGCTGGGCAAGGGCGTCGAGGCGGCGGTGCTGCGGGAGGTGACCCGGCGGGCGGGCGCGGCCGGCGCCGGTGAGGTGCTGGTCCGCTTCACCGACACGGGCCGCAACGGCACCGCCCGACGCTTCCTGTCCGATCTGGACGGTGTCGCGCCCGCCGACCCCCGGGTCCGGCTGCACGCCGCCCAGACGTCCGCCGACGACCCGACGCCAGGATCGCCGGCGGCGACGGCGACGGCATCGACACCGCTGACAGCCACGGCGGTACGGCGATGAGCGGGCCGCCGGTCGGCGTCGGAGTGGCCGCCCTGGCCCACGTCCTCGGCGAGCCTGTCGACGTGGCGGCTGCCGCGGCCGCGTACACCCAGGATCTGGACCGCCTGCGGTCCTGGGAGTACCGCGCGTTCCACCGGGCCGGCCCCGGCGTCGGGGTGACCGACCTGGCGGTGGTGGCCGGCGGCACGGCCCTGGACCGGGCCGGGCTGAGCGCCGCCGACGTGGACCTGGTGGTGCTGGCCATCCCCGACCTGGCCGAGTACCTCTACTGGGATCCGGCAGCGCACACCCAGGCCCGCCTCGGCGCGCACCGGGCCGAGGCGGTGCTGCTCAACCAGGCGTGCGGCGGCGGGGTGGCCGCGTTCGACACGGTGGCCGGGCGGTTCGCCACCCACCCCGAATACCGGACGGCGCTGCTGATCGGCGGGAACCGGGTGTGCGAGCCGTACTGGAACCGGATGGAGGTGAACACGAGCGTCTTCTCCGACGGAGCGGCGGCGGCTGTGCTGGTGCGGGACCACGACCGGTGCCGTTGGCTGGCCACCGAGACGATCACCGACGGCCGGTACGCGGGCTTCATGCGCATGCCCGTCGGTGGCGCGGCGCAGCCGTTCACCCCGGACGGCGGCACCCCTCGCGTCGGCGACCCGGCCGACCGGCTCAACGAGTTCTTCGCCGGGGACGTACGCCGGATGTTCCGGTTCGTCGCGACCATCCGGGAGCGCAACCGGCAGGTGGTGGAGACGGCGTGCGCCCGGGCGGGCGTGACGCTTGCCGACGTCCACCGGTTCGTGCACTTCCACGACAACGCCCGGCAGTTCGCGGAGCTGGCCAAGGACCTGGGCGTCCCGCTGGAGCGGACCAACGTCGAGCTGGCCCTCGCCCACGGCCACATCGGCTGCGCCGACCAGCTCATCGGCCTGGAACGCCACCTCGACAGCGGCGAGCTGACCGACGGCGACGTGGTCGCCCTGACCAGCACCGGCAGCGGCATGCACTGGGTCTGCACCCTGCTGCGGGTCTGACCGGCCGCACCAATCCGACGGGAAGGAACACCGAACATGAGAGTCGAGGAGGTCCTGCACCGGATCCGCCGGCTGCGCCGACCCGACGCGGCCGCCGATCCGGAGCTGGCGCCCGGCCTGGTCCACCTGGACGACGCGGCGGTCACCACAGTCGCGTCCGCCGGCCGGCTGCTCGCCGACGTGCCCGTCGAGAAGCTGGCCAGTCCCGACTTCCCACTGCGCCCGCTGCGGGTCGCGGTCACCGGCACGTTCACGCCGGGCACGCTGGAACCGCTGCTGCGGGTGGCCCTGCTGCGGATCGGCATCGCCGCCGAGATCCACGTCTCCGGCTTCGACCAGCTCGTGCTCGACCTCAGCGATCCGCGCTCGGCGCTCGCCGAGTTCCGGGCCGACGTCACGCTCTGCCTGCTGCACGACGGCTGGTTCCTGCCCGCCGAGTGGGACCCCGGCGACCTGGCCGGCCTCGCCGACGTGCTGGGCGAACGGGCCGGCGTGCTCGCCGCCGCGCTGCGCGGCTACGCGACGCGCACCGAGGGCGCGGTGCTGCTGCACACCGTGCCGCTGTCGCCGTTGGAGCACCGTGGCCTGGTCAGCTTCCGGGGCCGGGCCGAGCTGGGCCGCGTCTGGCGGGAGCTGAACTCCCAGCTGTTGGAGCTGGGCGGGCGGGACACCACGTACACCCTGGATCTGGAGACACTGCTGGTGGACCACGACGGTCCGGTTCGCGACGAGCGCCTGTACCGGTTCGCCAGCATGGCGTGGACGCCCACAGTGGAGCGCCGGTACGCCCACGAGGCCGCCACCTTCTGCCGCGCGGTCCTCGGTCGGACGGCGAAGGTGCTCGCGCTGGATCTGGACAACACCCTCTGGGCGGGCGTGCTCGGCGACGACGGGCTCACCGGCATCCGGCTGGGCAGCGACTATCCCGGCAACTGCCACCGGGACGTGCAGCGTCGTGCCCTGGCGCTGCGCCGGCAGGGCGTGCTGCTCGCGGTGTGCAGCAAGAACGACCCCGACCTGGTGGCCGAGGCGTTCACGCAGCACCCGGACCTGCTGCTGCGCTCCGACGACTTCGTCGCCCAGGCGGTGAACTGGGGACGCAAGGACGAGAACCTGCGCCAGCTCGCCACCACCCTCAACCTGGGCCTGGACGCGGTCGTGTTCGCCGACGACAGCCCGTTCGAGTGCGACCTGGTACGCCGCGAGCTGCCGACCGTACGGGTGGTGGAGTTGGCCGGCGACCCGGCGGGCTTCCCGACCAGGCTGCTCACCGAGGGGCACTTCACCGTGCTGGCCACCGGCGCGACCGACCGGGAACGCACCGCGCTGTACCGGGCCCGCGCCGGGCGGGAGCGCTTCGCCGCCACGTTCGACTCGGCGGCCGACTATCTGCACGAGCTGAAGCTGCGCGTCACCGTCCGGGAGGTGGACGAGCACAGCCTGCCCCGGCTCGCGCAGCTCGGGCTGCGCACCAACCAGTTCACGATGACCGAGCGCGCACACACCGAGGCGCAGACCCGGGCGCGCGCCGACTCCCCCGACCACCTGGTGCTCACCGTCGAGGTGACCGACCGGTTCGGTGCCGAAGGGCTGGTGGGCGGCCTGTGGCTGGACCGGACCGACCCGGACGCCTGGGTGATCGAGAACTTCGTGCTCAGCTGCCGGGTCTTCTCCCGCGGCGTCGAGCAGGCGGCGCTGCACCGGGTGGCGGAGCTGGCCCGAGCGGCCGGCGCGACCCGGCTGGAGGCCCTGTTCCGGCCCACCGCCCGCAACAAGCCCGGCGGGACCGTCTGGCCCTCGGCCGGTTTCACCGTGGCATCCGTCGACGACGGCACCACCCGGCACGTGTTGCCGCTGCACCCCCCGCCCCGGCTGCTGCCGGCGTGGATCGCCACTGAGGAGGGAGACATCCGTGCCTGACCTGTTCACCACCGTCGCGGACCTCATCGAGCAGGTCGCGGACGTGCCGGCCGAGGAGATCGCGCCCGACGTCCGGTTCGCGTCGCTGGCCAACTGGACCAGCCTGGAGGCGCTGCGGCTGCTCTCCGCGCTCGAGGATGACCTCGGCGTACGCCTGGACCTGCGGACGTACCTGGCGGTGACCGCGGTCGGCGAGCTGGTCGACCTGGTCGCCCGCGAACGGGACGGGGTCGCCCGGTGACCGCCACCCGCACCGAGGCGCCGCCGATCGCGCCGACCCGCCTCGCCGACGCCGACCTGGACCTGTTGCTGCTGATCCGGCACTTCGAGCTGGCCCTGCTGGACATGTTCGGCCGCGGCGAACTGCACGGCACCACCCACACCTGCCTGGGCCAGGAGTACGTGCCGGTGGCGCTGCGCCCGCTGCTCGACGACGGCGACTTCGTGTTCAGCAACCACCGCGGGCACGGGCACTACCTGGCCCGGTTCGACGACCCGCACGGCCTGCTGGCCGAGGTGATGGGCCGCGAGGGCGCGGTGTGCCACGGCGTCGGCGGCAGCCAGCACATCCTGCGGGACCGCTACCTGTCGACAGGCGTGCAGGGCGAGAGCGCCCCGGTGGCCGCCGGGGTGGCGCTGCACCTCAAGCGCACCGAACCGGGCCGGCTGGCGCTCGTCTACCTGGGCGACGGCACCTGGGGTGAGGGCGCCGTCTACGAGGCGCTGAACATGGCCGCGCTGTGGGGCCTGCCGCTGCTGCTGGTGGTCGAGAACAACGGCATCGCCCAGTCCACGCCCACCGACGCGCAGCTCGCCGGCAGCATCGGCGGGCGGGCGCGGGCGTTCGGGGTGGACCACCTGCGGGTCACCTCCACCGACACCGAGGTGGTCCGGGCCGCGCTGACGCCGGTGCTGCGCCGGGTCCGCGAGCGGTCCACGCCGTACGTGGTGGAACTGCTCACGCACCGGGTGGGACCGCACAGCAAGGGCGACGACAGCCGCCGACCGGAGGAGATCGCGCACGCGCGGGCGCACGACTGGTACGCCCGGTACGCGCAGGCGTACCCGGAGCAGTTCGGCGCGCACGACGAGCGGCAGCGGGCGTACGTCGCACAGGTGGTGGCCGACGTCGCCGGCCGACCGGCGAGCCGCTGGGCGGAGGAGAGCCGTGGCTGAGCGGGTGGTGGAGAACCTCAACCAGGCGTTGCACGCGCTGCTTGCCGACGACCCCGCGCTGACAGTGCTCGGGGAGGATCTCGTCGACCCGTACGGCGGGGCGTTCAAGGTGACCCGGGGCCTGTCGGCGCGCTGGCCGGAGCGGGTGCTGTCCACCCCGTTGAGCGAGGGCGGCATCGTCGGCGTGGCCGGCGGGCTGGCCCTGGCCGGGCAGAGCGCCATCGTCGAGATCATGTTCAGCGACTTCGTGGCGCTGGCGTTCGACCAGCTTCTCAACTTCGCCAGCAAGTCCACAGCCATGTACGGCCGGCGGGTGCCGATGCGGCTTGTGGTGCGCTGCCCGAGCGGCGGCAACCGGGGCTACGGCCCGACGCACAGCCAGAGCCCGCTGAAGCACTTCATCGGCATCCCCGGCCTCAGCGTGCACGAGGTGTCGCCGTTCCACGACAACCGGGCGGTGCTCGCGGGCATGCTCGCCACCGGCCGGCCGGGTCTGCTCTTCGAGGACAAGGTCCTCTACACCACACGCATGTACGCCGACGGCGTCGTGGACGAGCTGTTCCGCTACGACCTGATCGGCCCGGACGCCGACGTCGCCCGGATCCGGGTGGACGAGGAGGAGCAGGCCGACTGCGTGCTGGTCGTACCCGGCGGGCTGGCCGCCCGGGCGGTGTCGGTGGCCCGGGAGCTGCTGCTACGCGACGACATCGTCTGCCAGGTGCTGGTGCCGTCACGGCTCTGGCCGCTGGACACCGACACCCTGCTGCCGCCGATCGCGCGGGCCGGGCGGGTGGTGGTGGCCGAGGAGAGCACCGCCGGCGGCACCTGGGGCGCGGAGCTGGCGCAGGTCGTGCACCGGCGGCTCTGGGGATCGCTGCGCGCGCCGGTACGCCTCGTGCACTCCGCCGACAGCGTCATCCCGACCGCCGCGCATCTCGAACGCACCGTGCTGGTGCAGGACACCGACATCCACCAGGCCGTGAAGGAGGTCGTCAGTGGTGACTGACCTGGTCGTCCCCAAGCTCAACAACAACGACACGACGTACGTCCTGCTCGACTGGCTGGCCGAGAACGGCGAGCGGGTGCGCGCCGGCGAGCCGATCGCCGAGGTGGAGACCTCCAAGGCGGCCGAGGAGCTGCTCAGCGACGGCGACGGTGTCCTGCACCGGCTCGTCGAGGTGAATCAGGAGTGCGCCCCGGGCGACGTCATCGGTCGCGTCTTCGACAGCGAGGAGGCCCGGCAGCGCTTCCTCGCCGAGGCGGTCGCCCCGGCTGTCGTACAGCTGCCGGACGTCTCCCCCGGCGGGCCGGTGCTCACCGACTCGGCCCGGGAGCTCGCGGCCGCGCACGGCCTCGGCGACGACGAGCTGCGCGGCCTCGGCAAGGCGGTCGTGCGGCGTCCCGACGTGGAACGCCTGCTGGCCGACCGGTCGTCGGCGCCCGCGGCGGCGACCGAGCCGGTGGTGGTGGCCGCGGCCGCCGCGCTGGCGGCCGGCGACGGCCCGGAGCCGGACGATCCGCGCCCGGTGCACGCGCTCTCGCGCGCGCAGCGCGCCGTCGCCGCGGTGGTCACCGAGTCCCACCGGGAGGTGCCGGCGGCGCTCGCCGTCGTCAAGGTCCGCGCCGACGCCGCCCTCGCGGTGGCCCGGCAGCTCACCCGCTCCACCCGCACCCTTGTCGGCCTGCCGGAGCTGCTGGTCAAGGCCATCGGCGGGTTGCGCGAGGACCACCCGTTGCTCTTCGCCGCACCCGGCGACGGCGCCAGCGTACGACTGGCCGAGGCGGCCCACGTCGGCGTCACCATCGACGTCGGTACGGGGCTGTTCATCCCGGTGATCCGCGATGTGGAGGAGCTGACCTGCGCGGAGATCGCCGAGACGCTGATGGACTTCCGGTCCCGGGCCGGCGGTGAGGGCTTCCGGGCCGGCGAGCTGGCCGGCGGCACCATCGTCGTCTCGCTGCACACCGACCCCGACGTGGTGCTCGCCGGGCCGATCGTCTTTCCCGGCCAGACCTGCGTGGTGGCGATCGGCGGCACCCAGGACGAGTTGGCGCTGGACGCGGACGGTCAGGTCGTGACGCGCCGGTTCGTCAACCTCAGCGCCGTCTACGACCACCGGGTGGTCAACGGCCGGGAGGCGGTCGCGTTCCTGCAGGCCGTGAAGGCGGCCCTGGAGTCCCCCGACCACCTCGCCGAGGAGTAGAGCGCGGCGGTCACGCGAAGGCGTCGTCGCACACATGCCAGGCCGAGCCCAACGTCAGGTGCAGGTCGAGTGTCGTGGTCCGGCCCGTCCGGCCGGTCAGCTCGACGGTCACGAAGGCGCTGGTTCCGGCCTCGTTCCCGAAGCCGGCCTCACCCGTGGTGTGGGAGACGGGCCGGCCGAGGCGCTCCACCGCCGCGGTGAACACCGCCAGGTCGACCTTCTCCCTCATCGCCGGGCAGAGAGATTCGTGAGCCGCGGCGTCGTCGTTGGTCTCCAGTCGACTGACGAACTGGTCGGCCGCCGCGCGCGACTTGTCCACGTCCGGCCCGGCGTACATCCACAGCAGGAAGCCGCCGACGGGCAGGGCCAGCGCCCCCAGGCACGCGACGACGACGGCGCCCGCGACGATCCACGTGGTGCGCCGGGCCTTCGGAGGTGGGTCAACCGACGGTGGGTGGGGCGACAGGGCTGGACGCATGACGAAACGTTAACGACTGCCGATACCTCTCCAGCGGCGGTACGGCCACGAATCGATCTCGGCCCCCCGCAGTCCGTCGTACCCTTGGCGCGGTGATCTCCGCTGCTCTGCGCCGCGCCCTCACCGCACCCGGCGACCCCGTGTTGCGGCCCCTCCCCGACCAGGTCGTCGCAATGCTGGAAACGGTGCACGCGCCACCGCGCCTGGCCGCGCACCTGCGCGCCGTCCACGATGTCGCCGCGAAGCTCACCGACGCGCTGGCGGACCGGTTTCCGCAGCTGCCCGTCGACCGATCGGCGGTGCTGTTCGGCGCCGCCACCCACGACATCGGCAAGGTCCTGCACCCGCAGGAGCTGTCCGGGCCCGGCTCGTCCCACGAACCCGCCGGCTACGAACTGCTGCTGCGCCACGGTGTCGCGCCGTCGCTGGCCCGGTTCGCATGCACCCATGCCTCGTGGCGCCAGGACGGCATAGGCGTCGACGATCTGCTGGTCAGCCTGGCCGACAAGGTGTGGAAGGGCAAGCGGGTCACCGACCTGGAGGGGCTGCTCGTCGACCGCCTGGCCGACGCCACCGGCCGCGAGAGATGGTCGGTGTTCCTGGACCTGGACGACGTCCTCGACCGGATCGCCGCCGACGCGGACCGCCGGCTCGCCTTCCAGGCCACCCATCCGGTACGCGATCCACACGGTGCCGTCGACGGCTGACCTCGCGCAACCCTCTGCCGTGATCGTTGGCGGCTGAGCGGTGGCGGGGCCGGCGTGTCACGCCGCTCAGCTGCCAACGATCACGAGCGGGGCGCTCTCTTCGGGTCGTCGTGGCTTCGGCACGCGCAGGGTGACCGCGGCGGCCAGGCAGAGCACGGCGGCGGCGATCAGCGGGGGACGGCCGCCGAGGTGGACGGCGGCGGAACCGAGCGGGATCGCCAGGACGAGCGGGCCGAACATCGCGGTGTTGGCAGTCGCGGCGACCCGGCCGAGCAGCGCCGCCGGGGTGTGCGTCTGCACGGCGGTCACCGCCGCGACGAGGGTCCACGGCAGCCCGATGCCGGCGACGACGGCGCCCACGACCGTGGCCGGCCACCAGGGTAGGCAGCGGACCAGGCAACCCACGGCGAACAGCACAGTGCCGGCGACGCCGACGGCGACGGGACCCCGTCGGGTGAGGAACCGGCCGACGACCAGTCCACCCAGGATGGATCCCGCGCCCTGGGCACCGGCCAGCACACCCAGGAAGGTCGTCGGCAGACGCAGCTCCGCGACGACGATCGCGTAGACGGCGGCGGTCCCGAAGCCGGACATGGCGATCGACGTCGCCGCGAGCAGGACCGGCACGCGGGTGGCCCGCTGTCCGATCAGGACCGCCAGCCCGGTACGGAGGTCATGGTCCCACGACGTCGGTCGCTCGGATGGCGTCCGGTTCAGGCGGACCGCCCGGTAGAGGACGGCGACCAGGATCGGCATCGCCGCGCTCAGCACGGCGACCGCGTGGCCGCCCTGCCAGGCGTACAGGCCCGCGCCGGCCAGGGGCGCGACCAGCTTCATGCCCTCCTGCGCGCTGGAGCGCCACCCGTTGACATCGCCCAGTTCCGAGGCCGACAGCGCGGACGGCAGCAGCGCGGTCTCCCCCGCGTCGATCAGCACGTAGCTGACACCGTAGGCGCCCGAGACGGCGAAGATGACCCACGTCTGCCCCGGGCCACGCACGGCGAGGAGCGTCAGCAGCGCGGCCGCCAGCAAAAGGTTGACGGCGATCACCAGCGGTCGTCGCGACGCCCGATCGAGCAGGCCGCCGAGCCACGGGCCGGCGAGCACCGGGGCGTACACGCAGAGCCCGGCGAGAGCGGCCAGACCGGTGGAGCCGGTGAGGTCCAGGATCCAGACGCCGGACACGAGGGACATGGCGCTGCTGCCGAAGCCGGACAGCATCGAGATCGCCACGAACAGACCCGCGTTGCGCCGCATGCGCCCTCCAGGTTGAGTCGAATTGACTCACATCCTGATTCTTGAGCCGCACCCAGGCAATGCCCTCGGCAGACGTCAATCTCGCGTTGACAACGCGGTCGTCAACGTCGCCGCGACCGCTCGCACCGGCGGCGGCAGCCGGTCGCCCGCGTCGTCGAGATCGGTCCGCAGGTGCAGCGCCAGCGCGTAGAGCGAGCCCGGGTCGGCGTCCAGAGCCGCGTCGACCGTGTTCCGCACGAGAGCCGCCCGACGGAAGCGGGAGTCCCACCGCCGGTCCGTCGCGATCCAACGCTCCACCTCGGCCACCGCGGCTCGCAACGCCGCGATCTGCGGCGAGTAGCCACGATCCAGGTCCTGCCGCCGCGCACGCCGAGCGGCCGCGAGGCGCTGACGGCGCTGCTCGGCGGCCTGCCGACTGCCGAGCCCGAGCGCCGTCGCGACCTGCGCCCAGGTCGCGCCGTCGTGACGCGCCCGGTCGATCAGCTCCGCCTCCCGCTCGTCCAGGCGGCCACGAGCGGCACGCACCTCAGCCAGGCCGACCAACGGCGTCGTCATCGCGTCAACATTACATTGACAACTCGCCACCGTCTCGGCCCGGCACGGCGAACGCTCGACCCGCGAGCCCGATACCGCGAGGCCCGGCCATCGGAAGCGCCCAGCGCGGTATGAGCCCAGCGCGGCGTGAGCCCAGCGCCTCAAGCGCCCGATGCCGCGAAAGCCCGACACCGGCGTCCAGCCCCGCGAGCGCCCGGCCGCGCCAGAACCTGGCACCGCGAGCGCCTGCACCACAGGAGCCCTGCGAGGGGGTGGCCCCACTCCACTGCGGCCCTGTCGAGCTGCCCCATTTTTGGGGCAGCTCGACAGGCAGCACAGGGCACCTGCCACCCTCGGGCGAGCCACCGCCAGACCGGGCCACCGCCAGACCGGGCCACCGCCAGACCGGGCCACCGCCAGACCGGGCCACCGCCCGGCAGGGCCACCGCCCGGCAGGGCCACCGCCCGGCCACCACCAAGCCCGGCCACCACCAAGCCGGACGTTCAGCGGGCTGCGAGGTGCTCCCGCACGCTGCGGGGGCGCATGTCGGTCCAGGTGCGCGTCACGAAGTCCAGGCACTCCTCGCGGCTGCCGGCGCAGCCGGCGTCCCGCCAGCCGTCCGGCACCTCCTTGTGCCGGGGCCACAGGGCGTACTGCTCCTCGTCGTTGATCACCACGCGGTGCTCGTCAGCCATCGGGGTTGCCTTCCTCGTGTCGGGCCAGGTGCAGCTCGCGGGCCAGGCTCTCCGGGGACAGCGCCCGGATCTCCGCGAGCAGGTCGGTGAGGTCGCTGTCCGTGGGCGGGGAAACCGCCGGGGGTACGGCGGGAGCCGGCCCCGCCAGCGCGGCGACGGTACGGGCCAACGCGGCGGGCGTGGGTGACTCGAAGATCGCGGCGGGTGGCAGGTCGACGCCGAGCGCGTCGCGCAGTCGCGCCACCACCCGGGTGCCGAGCAGCGAGTGCCCGCCCAGCTCGAAGAAGTCGTCGTCGGGGCCGATCTCGTCCACCCCGAGCAGATCCACCCAGATCCGCCGCACCACCTCATACGGCTCGTCGCTCGGCGCGATCGCCGTCGAGGCCGCCGCCGGTTCCACCGAGACCGGTGGCGGTGACGCGGTGACCGGGGTGACCGGCGTGACCGCGGCCGGGGCGGCGGATTCGGGCCGGTACGCGTCGACCCAGTGCCGCTCACGCGCGAACGGGTACGTGGGCAGCGGCACCCGTCGTCGTCCGTCGGCGCGGCCGTCGGGCCAGCGCAGGGGCGTCCCGGCGAGCCAGAGCCGGCCGACGGCCAGGGCGACGGCATCGTCCTCGCCGGCCGGGGTGCGACCGGCGGGCAGGCTGGTCAGCACCGGCACTCCGCGTGCGGCGTCGTGCTGGCGGACGAGGGTGGCCAGGGTGCGACCCGGGCCGACCTCCAGCAACGCGTACCGCTCGTCGAGCAGCAGTTCGGCGGCGGCGGTGAAGTTGACCGGGCGGCGCAGCTGTCGTACCCAGTAGTCGGGGTCAGTGGCTTCGTCGTCGGTGAGCCAGCCGCCTGTCACGTTCGACACGACCGGCACGGTGGGCGGGCGCAACGGCACCTCCCGCAGGTGCGCGGCGAAGCCGGCCAGAGCCGGGTCCATCAGGTCCGAGTGGAAGGCGTGGGAGGTGCGTACCTCCCGGCAGGCCACCCCGCGCCCGCGCAGGTCGGCGGCGAGCGCGGCGACGGCGGTGGTCTCGCCGGAGACGGTGGTGAGGTGCGGCGCGTTGGCGGCGGCCACCTCCACTGTGGCGGGCAGCAGCGCCGTCACCTCGTCGACGCCGAGAGCCACCGAGAGCATCGACCCGGGGGCCTGGGCCTGCATGAGCCGGCCGCGCACGGCGACGGTGGCGAGCGCGTCGGGCAGGGTGAAGACGCCGGCCAGGCAGGCGGCCACGTACTCGCCGAGGCTGTGTCCCGCCATCGCGGCCGGACGTACGCCGTGGTGGCGCAGCAGTTCGGCGAGGGCGTACTCGACGGCGAACAGGGCCGGCTGGGTGAGCCGGGTCTCGTCCAGTTCGGGTGCGGCCGGGACCGCGTCGCCGGGTGGGCAGAGCAGGGTCCGCAGGTCCACGTCGAGGTGCGGGCGCAGCAGGTCGGCGCAGCTGTCGAAGGCCGCCCGGTAGACCGGCTCGGTGCGGTAGAGGGTGCGGCCCATCCCCGCGTACTGCGCGCCCTGGCCGGGAAAGAGCAGCGCCACACCGGGCGGCGTACCGGTGGCGACGCCGGTGCGGACCAGCGGCGACCCGCGGTCGGCGAGCTGGGCGGCGGCGGTCGTGGCGTCACGGGCGACGGTGACGAGCCGGTGGCCGAACTCCCGTCGGGTGCGCGCGAGGGTGTACGCGACGTCGGCCAGCGGCACGTCGGTGTGCTCGCTCAGGTGGGTGGCGAGCTGGTCGCGGGCCCGGTCGAGCGCGTCGGCGTCCCGGGCGGAGAGCACCAGCAGATGCGCGGACCGGTCGTCGCCGGGGCTGTGGTCCGCCGGTTCGGCGGCCTGGAGCACGACGTGGGCGTTGGTGCCGCCGATGCCGAAGGAGCTGACCGCCGCCCGGGACGGCGTGCCCAGGTCCGGCCAGGGCTGCGCGGTGGTCGGCACGTGGAACGGCCCACCGGCCAGCTCGGGGTGGGGCTCGGTGCAGTACGGGCTGGGCGGCACCACCTTGTGGTGCAGCGCCAGCGTGGCCTTGATCAGCCCGGTCACCCCGGCGGCGACGTCGAGGTGACCGAGGATCGACTTGACCGAGCCGAGCGCGCACCGGACCCCGCCGGCGCCCCGACCGTCGTGCGGGCCCGGGCTCGCGTCTGCGCCCCGGAACGCCTCGGCCAGGGCGCGCAGCTCGATCTGGTCGCCCAGCTCGGTGCCGGTGCCGTGCGCCTCGACGTAGCCGATGGTGGCGGGGTCGACCTCGGCGACCTCCTGGGCGGCCCGGATCGCGGCGACCTGCCCGTCCACACCGGGCGCGGTGAAGCCGACCTTCATCCGGCCGTCGTTGTTGATCGCGGAGCCGCGGATCACGGCGTACACCGTGTCTCCGTCGTCGCGGGCGTCCGCCAGTCGGCGCAGGACGACCACTGCGGCGCCGTCGCCTCCCACGGTTCCGGTGGCGCGCACGTCGAACGGGCGGCAGTGCCCGTCGCGGGACATGATGCCGCCGGCCTCGTGCCGGTAGCCGGTGCCGGTGGGCAACAGGACGTGCGCGGCGCCGGCGAGCGCGACGTCGCACTCGCGGGCGAGCAGGGCCTGCACGGCGAGGTGCACGGCGACCAGCGACGACGAGCAGGCCGTCTGCACCGCCACGGCGGGTCCCCGGAGGTCCAGGTGGTACGCCACCCGGGTGGGCAACGAGTCCTTGTCGTTGGCGAGCATCAGCTCGTACTCGGAGACCGAGTCGAGCCGCGGGTTGCGGAACAGGTGGTGCAGGAGGTAGCCGCTGGCCGCGGCGGCGGCGTACACGCCGACCAACCGGTCGGGGTTCCCGGCGAGGTGACCGGCGCTCTCCAGCGCGGCCCAGGCGGCCTGCAGGAAGAGTCGTTGTTGCGGGTCGAGCAGCCGGGCGTCGCGGGGCGAGTAGCCGAAGAAGCCGGCGTCGAACCGGTCGATGTCCGGCAGCGCGCCGTGCGCCGGCACGTGGTCGGGGTGTCGCCGCTCGTCTTCGGTGAGGCCGGCGGCCGCCAGCTCCGCGTCGGTGAACCGGGTGATGGTCTCCTCCCCGGCGAGGATCCGCCGCCACAACTCGTCGACGTCGGCGGCGCCGGGAAAGCGGCCGGCCATCCCGACGATGGCGATCTCCAGTCCGGTCTCCTGGTCGGTCACGCTCGTCCCTCCCCCGCCGGCACCGGGCGGGCCCGGCGAGCCCGCTCGGCCAGCGCCTGTTTGCGTTCGTCCCGTCGCCGGCCGCCGGCCGGTGCGGTTGTCGGGGCGGCCGTGCCGTCGAGGAACCGGGCCAGCAGCGCGATGGTCGGGTAGCGGAACAGCTCGACGGCGGGCACCGGCCGGCCGAGCCGTTCGGCGAGTCGGGTCTGCACCCGCGCCAGCAGCAGTGACGTGCCGCCCAGGTCGAAGAAGTTGTCGTCCGCGCCGACGTCGTCGACGCCGAGCACCTGCCGCCAGGTGTCGGCGATGGCCCTTTCGACAGCGCCGTCGGGTGCCACGTACGCGGCGCCGAGGTCGGCGCGGGCCACGGTGGGGGCGGGCAACCGGGACGGGTCGAGCTTGCCGCTGGCGGTCACCGGCAGGTCGGGGACCACCACGAAGGCGCTCGGCACGAGATAGCGGGGCAACCGCCGCAGCAGGCTCTGGCGCAGCTCGTCGATCGCCAACCCGTCGCCGACGAGGTAGCCGACCAGTCGTCGACCGCCGGGCGCGTCGGTCCGCACCACGGCGGCGGCCCGGCGCACCCCCGCGCACTGCCGCAGCTGGGCCTCCACCTCACCCAGCTCGATCCGGTAGCCGTTGATCTTCACCTGGTTGTCCGCCCGGCCGAGGAAGACCAGTTGCCCGTCGGCACGCCAGCGGACCAGGTCGCCGGTGGCGTACATCCGCTCGCCAGGTGTCGGCGCGTACGGGTCGGGCAGGAAACGCCCGGCGGTGAGCGCGGGGTCGCCGTGGTAGCCGCGGGCCACCCCGGCGCCGCCGAGGTGCAGCTCGCCGGGCACCCCGGGCGGCACCGGCCGCAGCTCGGTGTCGAGCACGTAGGCACGGACCCCGATCAGCGGCCGGCCGATCGGCAGCTCGGTGTCGGCGGGTGCGCAGTGGGCGGCGGTGGCGGTGACGGTGGCCTCGGTCGGCCCGTACCCGTTGATCAGGAGCCGGTCGCGCGACCAGGCGGCGGCGACGTCCGGGGCGCAGGGTTCGCCGCCGACGGTGAGTATCCGCAGGTCGGGCACGGCGGCGGGGTCCAACGCGTCGAGGACCACCGGTGGCAGGTCGGCCACCGAGACGCGGTGCCGGGTGAGCGCGGCGGCCAGGTCGGGGCCGGGGGTGCGCTCGTCCGGGCCGAGCAGGCGCAGCGTCGCGCCCGCCGTGAGCGCGGTGACCACATCGGACAGCGCCACGTCGAAGCTGATCGAGTGGAACTGTAGGACGCGATCGCCGGCCTCTACGCCGACCAGCCGGGCCTGCGCCGCGGCGAGGTTGCTCAGCCCCCGGTGCGTGCCGACGACGCCCTTGGGCAGCCCGGTCGAGCCCGACGTGTAGATCAGGTAGGCGGCGGCGTCGGGGTGGACGGCGGTCGGGAGCGCGGCGTCGACGGCCGACGGCTGCTCGTCGAGGCGCAGCAGCGGCACGTCGGTGGTGGGCAGCGCCAACTCCGCGTCGGCAGTGGTGACCACCAGCGCGGCGGCCGAGTCGGTGAGCAGGTGCGCCAGCCGGGCCGCCGGCAACTGCGGGTCCAGGGGCAGGTGGACCCCACCGGCGCGGAGCACGGCGAGGAAGGTGACCACCCAGTCCGGGCCGGCGGGCAGGCAGACCCCGACCGTCGTCTCGGCCCGCACGCCCCGGGCGGCGAGGGTCCGGGCCAGGCGGTCGGCCCGCGCGTCCAGCTCCCGGTAGGTCAGGGCCTGATCGCGGTACGCCAGGGCGACAGTCTCCGGTGCCGCCGCGGCCTGGCGGGCGACCAGCTCGGGCAGGGTCGGTTGGTCCCTGGGCGCGGGCGCGGTGGCGGCCCAGCGGTCGATGAGGTCCCGTCCGGCGGTCGCGTCGAGCAGGGGCAGCCGGTCCACGGGGGTGTCCGGGGCGGCGAGCGCGGCGGTGAGCAGGGTGTCGAGCTGGTCGGCGAGCGCCCGGGCGGTGGACTCGTCGAAGAGCCGCGTCCGGTACTCGATCCGCCCGTCGATGCGGCAGTCGTGCGGGATGACGGTAAGCGTCAGGTCGAACATGGACGTCCCGGTGTGCGTCTCACCGCTGGCCAGCACGCTCACCCCGGGCAGGGTCAGCCGCTGCTCCCAGCCGTCCTCGACGGCGAACATCACCTGGGCGAGCGGGTGGCGGCCGGCGTCGCGGACCGGGCGCAGCTCCTGCACCAGGGCGTCGAACGGCACCGGGTCGGTCAGCGCGGTCAGCGCGGAGTCCCGCAGCCGGTCCAGCAGCGCGGCGAAGGTCAGTCGACTGTCGACACGGCTGCGCAGCACCAGGGTGTTGACGAAGAAGCCGACAGCGGTCTCGCTGTCGAGCGTCTGCCGGTTCGCCACCGGGGTGGCGATCAGCAGGTCCGGCTGCTGGCTGCGTCGGTGCAGCAACGCCGCCCAGGCCGCCGCGAAGATCATGTACGGTGTCGCGCCGGTGCGGCGGCCCGCCTCGGCGACCCGGTCGGCCAGCTCCGGGGGCCAGGAGAATTCGATCTCGTGGCCGGCGTCCTCCAGCTCGGCCGGGCGGGGCCGGTCGGTGGGCAGGTCGAGCCCCGGCGGTGCGCCGGTCAACGCGTCGCACCACCAGTCGAGGCGTCGGGCCAGCTCGGCCGGGCCGAGCAGCAGGTCCTGGGCCAGCGCAGCCGGTACGTCCCGGGGCGCCGGCGGCAGCGCCGGACGGCGTCCCTCCCGCACTGCGGCGTACGCCGTCGACAGCTCCTCGAAGAGCAGACCCATGCTCCAGCCGTCGCACACCACGTGGTGCAGGGACAGCAGCAGCGTGCAGTCGGTGGGGCCGGTGCGGCACAGGGTGGCCCGCACCAGCGGCCCCCGGGCCAGGTCGAACGGGCGTACCGCCTCGGCGGCGGCGTACTCATCGATCCGCTCCGGCGCGACGTCCTCGACCACCAGCGGCAGGCCGGTCGGCGGCAGGACCATCTGGTACGACTGCCCGTCCAGCGGCACGAACACCGTGCGCAGCGCCTCGTGCCGCGCCACGATCTCGTCGAGCGCGCCGCGCAACGCGGCCACGTCCACCTCGCCGCGCAGATCCACCCGGTACGGCACGTGGTAGGCCGGGCTGTCCGGGCGCAGCTGCGCCAGCAGCAGCATCCACTCCTGGGCGGCGGTGAGCGGGTGGATGCCGTACCGGTCGCCGTCGGCGCGGATCGCGGCGAGGAACGCCCGCCGCCGTTCGGGCGGCAGGGCGTCCACGCGCTGGCGCAACTGCCCGGGCGTGAGGGCTCCGATCATCGGGCGATCCCCTGTTCGAGCTGGTCGAGCAGGCCGGCGAGGTCGGCGGGCGGCGGCCCGTCCGGCGCGAGCGGCACGGCCGCCTCGGTGGGCGCTACCGGCACCCCGCCGATCTCGTCGGCCGCGGCGGCCAACGCGGCCACCGTCGGGTGGTCGAAGATCAGCCGGAGCGGCACCTGCGCGCCGATCGCGGCGGCGAGCCGGGAGCGGACCCGGGTCGCCTTCAGGGACCGTCCGCCGAGGTCGAAGAAGTCGTCGTCGCGGCGGCGCACCGGCACGCCGAGGACGTCCTGCCAGATCTCGGCGACCGCCCGCTCGGTGGGTGTCCGCAGAGCGGCGTCGTCATCGGCCGTCGCGGTGGTGTCGGGCGCGGGCAGCGCCGCGAGGTCCACCTTGCCGTTGCGGTTGAGCGGCAGCCGCGGCAGCACCACGAACACGGCCGGCACCAGGTGGTCGGGCAGTTGCTCGCGGGCCCGCTCCCGGACCGCCTCGACGCGCACCCCGTCGTCGGGTACGACGTACGCGACCAGCCGGGCGTCGCCCGCGGCGTCGCGGTCGGCGCGCACGATCGCGTCCCGCAGCAGCCCACCGGCGCGCAGCGCCTCGGTCACCTCCCCCGGCTCGACCCGGTACCCACGGATCTTCACCTGGTGGTCGGAGCGGCCGACGAACTCGATCAGCCCGTCCGGGCGTTGCCGCACCACGTCGCCGGTGCGGTAGAGGCGACCACCGGTGCGCGGCCCGAACGGGTCGGGCACGAACTTCTCGGCCGTCGCGTCGGGACGGCCGAGGTAGCCGCGGGCCACCCCGTCCCCGCCGATGTACAGCTCACCGAGCACCCCGGGCGGCACCGGTTGCAGGAGCTGGTCCAGCACGTACACCCGGGTGTTGGCGACCGGACCGCCGATCGGCACGATCGGGTCCGCGGCGGTGAGCCGGGCGCAGTCGTACGTCGTGGTGTAGGTGGTGGCCTCGGTCGGGCCGTACCCGTTGACAAGCGTCGTGTCCGGGCAGGCCACCCGGAGCCGGTCCACTGCCGTCCGGTCGGCCTGCTCGCCGCCGAACGTCAGGTAGCGCAGCGCGGCCAGGGCGTCCGGCGCCTCGGTCGCCACCTGGCGGGCCACGGACGTGGCCAGGAACATCATCGTCACGCCGGTGTCGCGCAGCCGGGCGCGCAACCGGTCCGGCACGATCACGTCGTTGATGTCCAGGTCCGCCAGGCACGCGCCGTTGAGCAGGGCGCCCCACACCTCCAGGGTCGCCGCGTCGAACGACATCGTGGCGGCCTGTCCCATCACGTCGTCCGGGCGTACGTCGACGAAGTTGGTGTCGCGGACCAGCCGGACGATGTTGCGGTGGCTGACGCCGGTGCCCTTGGGGCGGCCGGTGGAGCCCGACGTGTACATCACGTACGCGAGCTGGTCGGGGTGGATGGCCACCGCCGGCGGGTCCGCCGGGCCGTCGTCGGCCGGCAGCCGGTCCACGACGATCCGGGGCGTGTTGTCGTCCGGGAGCCGGTCGGCCAGCGCGGCGGTGTGCAGGATCGCTCCCGGTGTGGCGTCGCGGCACATCAACGCCAGCCGTTCCGGTGGGTATCCGGGGTCCAGCGGCAGGTACGCGGCGCCGACCTTGAGCGTCGCCAGCGCGGCGATCACCCAGGCGGTCGTGTCGGCGAGGCAGATGCCGACGAGCGTCTCGGCGCCGATCCCCAGCCGGCGCAGACGCCCCGCCAGGTGGTTGGCACGCCGGTCCACCTCCCGGTAGGCCAGGATCCGCTCGCCGTCGCGCAGCGCGGGCGCGTCCGGGGTCTGCCGCACCCACTGGGCGAACAGGTCGGGCACCGACCTTTCGCGCGGGTAGTCGGTGTCGGTGGCGTTCCAGTCGATCACCACCTGCCGTTCCGTCGCCGGGTCGAGCAGCGGGAGGTCGGACAGGCGCGCGCCGGGCCGCTCCTGCGCCCGGGCGAGGAGCACGGCCAGCGCCGCCCCGATCGACGTCGCGTGCGGGTGGCTCACCGTGGCCGCCGGCCGTTCGTCGGTGTCGTCGATCAACAGCCGCACCGCACCCCGAAAACCGGGAGACGCTTGATCGGAGCTAATCGATACCACCGGCCGATAGTCGGGAACCGTTTCGGGCAATTCCGCGTCGTGCTCCCGGGCCTCGCGCAGAGCCGTTCGGACCAGGTCCCGCAGCTCGGTCCACGTGGGATCCTCGGGCAACCGGACCCGCACGGGCAGCCATCGTCCCGAGCCGGTCGGCGCGGCCGGCGTCTCGGCGAGCAGGTCCCGGCCACCGACCCAGCGGTGCAGCAGCGCGAACAGGCCGGCCAGCGAGCTGACCTGCGGCTCGACCGGGTCACAGGGCAGCTCGGCGGGGGTGTCCACGGCGGGGTCGGTGGATGGCGCGAAGGGCAGGTCCGGCGGCTCCGGAAGGTCCGTGAGCTGTCGTTCCCAAAAGGCGGAAAGGCCAGGGCGAACTGTCTGTTCGGTCATCGGATCTCAGCTCCGATCGGCGGGTGACACGCAATGTCGGGAAGTCTGGACCGGGCCCGTGCCAGTTGCTTGTAGGGGCCGTTCGGGTGTCGTTGCGGCGGTCTGAGGGAAACCTGAGTGCGCCTTTATGCCGATAGCGCATTGCAGTCAGTAAGTACACCGACTCTTTTGGTTATGGCGATGCCGCTCGATGAAGGCAATGATCGTGCCCGGGGGGAAGCCACGCCGGGGGCGACGACTCGTAGTGCCCGGTTGTCTCTTCGCTCGCCTGAGCCTCCACGAGAGAACACAGGAGCGGTGAATGTCCGGAGACAATGTCAACCATGCCTGGCGCCCGTCGACGCCGGCTCGCAGCGAAGGTGGGGACGAGGCATCGACAGCGGAACGACACCCTGCGGGTGGTGACCCGGGGCGGGCGCTGCGTCACCTCGCCGCCGCCGGCGACCGCGCGGCCGCACACCTGTGGCTCGCCACCCAGCCCGACCTCCTCGCCGCGACACCCGACCCGGCCGACGCGCCGGTCGCGGAGATCTGGCGCGCGGCGCTGCGGCACCACCTCGCCGGGGAACCGCACCTGGCGGCGGCCCGCCTGGCGACCGCGCCGATCGGCGCGACCGGCCCACACGCCGTGCAGATGTACTGCCACGCGGCCGTGCACCACCTGCTCGACGACGACATCGAGCGGGCCAGCGCCGACGTCGAGGAGGCGGCGAGGGCCGCCCACGCGTGCGGCGTCCCGACCGCCCACCGGGCGTACGCCCGGATGGTCGTGCTGCTCGCCGCCGCCACCGGCGACGCGACGGCGACCCACGGGCGCGCGGAGGCGACCGACGGGCTGCGCCGCGCGGACGCCGACCTGCTGCGGTTGATGGTCCACCTGGACCTGGCCGGCCACCTGCTGTGGGCCGGCGACGCCACCGACGCGCTGCGGCACGCCGAGGCGGCCGTCCGACTGACCGAGGTGGCGGGCGACACGGGTTTCGAGCCGTACGCGCTGACCCTCGCCGCGGTGGCGAAGTGTCAGCTCGGCCGGTTGGAGGAGGCCCTCGCCGACGGGGCGGCAGGGCTTCGCCTGCGGGAACTGGCGGGAGTCGCCGCCGACGAGGCGATCTCGCTCGCCGCCCTCGGGATGGTGCACCGTCGCCGGCGGGAGCCGCGGCAGGCCCGGCAGGCGTTGGAGAGCGCCCTGGCCGCGGTGGGCAGCGGTCAGCCGCGCATCGTCTCGCCCGCCTGGGTCCTGGCCGAGCTGGCGCGGATCCGCGCGGCCGACGACCTGTGCGCCGCGCAGGATCTCGCCGAACGGGCGGTCACCATGGCGCGGGAGCCCGAACGACCGTACGCCCTGCTGGCCCGTGGCTGGGTGGCGCTGCTGCGCGGTGACACCGCCGCCGCCCACTTCGACGCCGCCGAGGCCCGCACCGGCGCGACCGTCGGGCGGCGACGCGCCACCCTCGTCGAGGCACTTCAACTCACCGTGCTCGCGGCGGACGACCCGCGCGCGTCAGCCGGGCTGCTCGACGACGCCGCCGCGCTCTGCCGGGAACTGGGCGACCCGGCCGAGGAGGCCACCGTCGCGCTGATCGCCGCGCGACTGCAGGGGCGGCAGGCCCGCCGGGGCGCCGAGGGCGCCGGGCAGAAGCTGCGCCGCTGCGGGGTACGCCTGGACCCGGGCGTCGCCGACGGGCTCACCGCGATCACGCTGCGCGTACCGGCGGTGGTCATCCACACGCTGGGCGACTTCCGGGTGTTCCGGGCCGGCGCCGTCGTCCCGTACGGCGAGTGGCAGTCCAAGAAGGCACGGGACCTGCTGAAGATCCTCGTCGCGCACCGGGGACGCGCCGTGCCCCGGGCCAGGCTGATGGAGCTGCTCTGGCCGGACGAGTCACCGTCGCGTACCGCGAACCGGCTGTCGGTGCTGCTGTCCACGTTGCGCCGGGTGCTCGGCACCGGACGCCGCACCAGCGGCCGGGGCGCGGTGCTGGCCGACCGGGGTTCGGTGGCGATCGACCTGGACGTGATCGACGTGGACGTCGAGACGTTCCTGACCGCCGCCGAGGAGGCGCAGGTCGCCCTGCGGGGCGGACACCCGGACGCGGCCCGCGCGCTGGTCCGGGCCGACGAGTTGTACGGCGGGGACTTCCTCGCCGACGACCCGTACGAGGACTGGGCGCAGCCGCTGCGCGAGGAGGCGCAGGTCGCCCACACCAGCGTGCTGCGGGCTCTGGCCCAGCACGCCTCGGACACGGACCAGAAGCTGGTCTACCTGATGCGGCTGGTGCACCGGGACCCGTACGACGAGGACGCCCACCTGGAGTTGGTGCAGGTGCTGCGCGCGGCCGGGCGGCACGGCGAGGCGCAGCGGCGCTACCGCACGTACGTCGAGCGGATGCGGGAGTTGGGCATCGCGCCGGCCGGCGGCGAGGCGACCGACCCCGACGCGGGGCCCGCCGGGGCCGGCGGCGGGCAGCACGCCGACTCGCCGCCTGGGGCACTGGCCCGGTGGCGGGCCCCGGCCGCGCAGGCCCGGCCGTGGACGACGGAGTTGGGCGGCGCCCACCGACCGACAGGCGTGCCGGCGCAGCGGAGGGGGAATCCGAGGAGACTCATTGAGCATCCGGCCTGACCGGACCGCCCGGGCCGTCGCCGGCCGAGCCGCGGCACGCGCGCCGGACGGGACCGGCCCCACGAGCGCGCCAGGCGGCTCACGGGACCGGCCCCGGATCGGGCGTACGGGTCAGTGGCGGGGCTGGTAGCTCTTCGGCAGCCGCATGCCCCGCTCGGCCATGATCTCCCGGACCCGGTTCGGGTAGTTGGTGATGATCCCGTCGACGCCCATGTCCATCAACGCGGACACGGTTGCCGGGTCGTCGCAGGTCCACGGAATGATCTTCAGGCCCCGGGCGTGCGCCTCGGCCACCATCGTCGCGTCCGGGTAGAAGCGGAAGTTCGGGTCGCTGATGGTCCCGTTCTGCGGGAATCCGTAGTTGGGCGACAGGGCGGTGACGCCGGGGATGGCGGCGGCCGCCTTCACGAAGTCACCGTCGTAGTCGTCAGCGTCGATTCCCCCCAGCCAGGGGGACGCGCCCGGCTGGCCGACCTGGAGGAAGTCGTAGTTCGTGAGGGCCACCAGCGGCCACTTCGGCGCGAGCCGGTGCATCGCCTTGAGCGCACCCCAGTCGAACGACTGGATGGTGACCTGCTTTTCGATGCCGGAGGCGTGGATCTCCTCGAAGACCCGCCGGACGAACAGCTCACGCGGCGCGGTCTGCTCGGGCGCTCCCGCCTCGACCTTGGTCTCGATGTTGAGGGTGATCTGCTTGGCCCGGTAGCTCTTGACGAGGCCGAGGACGTCCTTCAACTCGACCATGCGGAAGCCCTTGACCTGCTCCTGCTCGGGAAAGCCCGGAAGCTGCTGGTAGCCGCAGTCCATGGTCTTGAGCTGGGCGAGGGTGAGGTCCTTGATGTACTTGCCGACGTACGGGTACATCGGGTCACCGGCCCGGACCGGTGCGGTGTCGGCGCACTTCTGGGCGCTGATCTGGCGGTCGTGGTTGACGACCACCTTCTGATCCTTCGTGATCTGGGTGTCCAGCTCCAGCGTGGTGACACCGAGGCGCATCGCCTTGCCGAAGCCCTCCAGCGACTCCTCGGTGGTCATGCCGATGCCGCCGCGGTGGGCCTGGAGGTCGAAATGGGTCTTCTGGGGGTGCAGCGCGCTGGCGCTGTCGACTGTCGAGGCGTGCGCGGCTACCGGAGCGGCGAGCGCGGGCAGGACGGCGAGGCCCGCCAGAACGTGACGCAGGGACATGGTGCAAACCTCAGCTCTTGGGGTGCAGATGCCCTGGTGAGGCTAGGTGGAAGCCGATCCGGCACGGTGACCTCGCCACGAGCGTTGTGTGAACGCTCGTCGAACCTCAGAGCTGCGGGGACCGCGTCCCGGCCTCGCCGACGGCCTCCGCGCCGAAGCGCGGTGACCGTCGGCGAACGTCCCGGCTAACCGCCGAGAGTGACGTGCAGGACGCGTTCGTTGCTGTTGTTCGGGGTGCTGTCCTTGTCGCCGGTGTTGGTGGTGGTGAGCCACAGTCCCCCGTCGGGCGCCGGCTCCACCGTCCGCAACCGGCCGTAGGTGCCACTGAAGTACGTCTGCACGTTCGTCAGGCTGCTGCCGCTGATCACGGCGCGGTACATCCGCGTACCGCGGGCGCAGGCGACGTAGAGCGCGTCGCGCACGATCGCGATGCCGGAGCAGGAGCCCTCGGCGGTCGGGTAGGTGCGGGCCGGCGCGATGTAGCCGGCCGTGCCGCAGGTGCCGCTGGTGCCCTCGCAGGCCGGCCAGCCGTAGTTGCCGCCCCGCGTGATCAGGTTGGTCTCATCCATGATCGAGTTGCCGAACTCCTGCTCCCACAGGCGGCCCTGCGAGTCGAACGCGAGCCCCTGCGGATTGCGGTGACCGTAGCTCCACACGTAGTTGCCGAACGGGTTGTCCGAGGGCACGCCGCCGTCCGGGTTGAGGCGCAGGATCTTGCCCTCGAGGCTGGAGCGGTCCTGGGCGTACGCGCCGTTCTGCGCGTCGCCGGTGCTGGCGTACAGCTTGCCGTCCGGGCCGAAGCGCAGCCGACCGCCGTTGTGGTACTTGTTGCGCCGGATCCCGCTGAGCAGGACCTGTTCGCTGGCGGTGGTGAGCCGGTCGTTCTCCATCTTGATCCGGACGATCCGGTTGTCGCTCGGCGAGGTGTGCATGATGTAGAGCCACCGGTCGCTGGCGAAGCTCGACGAGATCGCGAGGCCCAGCAGACCACCTTCACCGTCGGTGCTCTGCACGTTCGGCACGGTGCCCACTGTGGTCTTCGTCCCCGTGGTGGGGTTGAGGTGGATGATGTCGTGCGCGTCGCGGCGGTTGTAGAGGACGGTGCCGTCCGGCAGCGTCACCAGGCCCCACGGGACGTCGGTGTCGGTGGTGACCTGCCGCACCGTGCACACCGGGTTGGCGCAGGCGCCGCCGGTGCTCACCGCGACGGAGGCGCTGCGCGCCGAGGCGTTGTCCTGCCCGTCGCGAGCGAGGACCTGGTACTGGTACGTGGTGTTCGCCGCCAGGCCGCTGTCGGTGAAGGTGGTGGCCGGCGGGGCGCCCGTGACAGTGCCGATCTTCACGCCATTGCGGTAGACGTCGTACGCCCGGACCCCGACGTTGTCGCTCGATGCGGTCCACCGCAGGGTCACAGTGGTCCCCGACGCGGTGCCGGTGAGCTGCGTCGGCGTGCTCGGCGGCACGGTGTCGGCCTGGCAGGGCGGCGGCGTGATCGTCACGGTGGCACTGGCCTGCGACACGTTGCCGGCGGCGTCGCGCGCGTTGACGTACAGGCCCCAGGTCGCTCCGGGGACGACGGTGAGGCTGGCCGACAGGGTGCCGCCGCTCACCGAGGTCATGAGCTGGCCGTCGTGGTAGATGTCGTAGAACGCCACCGCGACGTTGTCCGTCGAGGCGTTCCACGCGAACGTCACCGAGTTGCAGGTCAGCCCGCTCACCCGGGGGTTGCCCGGGGGCGTGGGCGGCTGACTGTCGGTGCTGCCCAGCGATGACGTCCAGCGCTGGTTGGCCTGCCCGTTGCAGGTCCAGAGGCCGACAGTCGTGCCGTTGGCGGTGCCGCCGCCGGTCACGTCCAGGCAGAGCCCGGACTGGACACCGACGATGCTCCCGTCGGCGTTGATCCGCCAGCGCTGGTTGGCACCGCCGGTGCAGCCGTAGATCTGCAGCGCGGCCGGCGCGCTGGTGTCCTGGCCGACCACGTCGAGGCACATCGTCGCGTCGTACGCCCGCAACTCGCCGGCCGCGGTGAACGTCCAGGCCTGGTTGGCCTGGCCGACGCAGTCGTAGATGTTGATGCCGGCGCCGGGTGTCCGTGAGTTGCCCACCACGTCCAGGCACCGACCGGACGCCACACCGACGACTGTCGACGGGCCCGCCGCCGACGCCGGCACACCGACCGCCGCGGCCAGCAGCACCGCCACGGCGAACGCCGGCACCAGCCGTCGTGGTCTGACTCGGGCGAAGTTTCGCATCCGTCCTCCAGGGTCGGGGCATCGAACGGCCCGACCCCACGCCGGACGACCCAGCGCCCGACCGGACCGACGAGAAGCAACATCGACCATCAAAGATGGATTCGCGGCACATGTCAAACGATGTCGTTCGATCGGGGACAAACCGATCAACGGGGTCGCCGCCGCCGGTCGGGACAGGCGCGCGGGGCGCCGGCGGTGATCCGACCCGGCGGCCGGACCGCCCCAGCCCGCCGTGCGGGGCGATCCGGCCGGCGGTCAGCTCGCCCTGCGTGAGACCGTTGGCCAAGGTGCGGCCGGCTGCCGTCGCCGCCCGGCAGACCAGGTCGCCGCGAGCGACCCGAATCGACATCCGTCAAGGTCTGTCGATGGCGGAAGTATTGGTAGCACGTCAGCGCACTGTCAACGTTTATCGGAAACATTGCGGAATCACCTGACGAGCGTCGCCCGCTGAACGGCCTGTCGAACCTGGCCAGAGCCCTGATCAATCAGTCGACAACAGATGCCTCGGCGACGTCCGTCATCGATTGGTCGGATCTCCGGCGAGAGTTCCGGGAGATTTCCGGATCACGCGATCGAGTGCTCCCTGAATCGAGGCCGAAAGGTCCGGCCTTTGCGAGCACCTGGTTGCCCTTGCGCCGACATCCCGGCTGCTCCCGGGTCACGTCGAGCACGAGAGCGGCTCCGGACGGCTCCGGCCGGGGTTCCGGAAATTGTTGACGCGTCGGAATTCCCGCTGCAATACTCCGATCCATTCTGGTCGATGCGATCCGGCTTCCGGCGAGCTTCGGTCGATCTCCCCACCCACCACCCACACGTCCGGACCGGACCGTGCCGCCCACACACACCGGGGCGCGTCCGACCCGGTAGAAGGGGCACAGATGAGCACTGTCTCCGCTGGCACGCTCGTACGGTCGAGGCGACTCCGTGCGGTGCTGTCCATCCTCGCCACCGCCGTCGCGACATGCGGCGTCGTCGTCGTGGCCACCGCGACCCCGTCGAGCGCCGCCACCTGCAACGGCTACGTCGGGCTCACCTTCGACGACGGTCCGACCGGCAGCACCAGCGCCCTGCTGAACGTGCTGCGCGCCAACGGCGTACGGGCCACGATGTTCAACATCGGGCAGAACGCGCAGAACAACAGGTCGGCGGCGCAGGCACAGGTGGCCGCCGGCATGTGGGTCGGCAACCACAGCTGGAGCCACGCCCACATGACGTCGATGAGCCAGTCCCAGATGCAGTCCGACCTGTCCCAGACGAGTTCGGCGATCCAGTCCGCGACCGGCAGCCGGCCGCAGCTGTTCCGGCCGCCGTACGGGGAGACCAACTCGACCCTCCAGTCGGTCGCCTCGTCGCTCGGGATGCGGCAGGTGATCTGGGACGTCGACTCACAGGACTGGAACGGCGCGAGCGTCAGCCAGATCGTGTCGAACGCCAGCCGTCTCCAGGCCGGCCAGGTCATCCTCATGCACGACGGGATCCAGAACACCCGGGACGCCATCGGCCAGATCGTGGCCAACCTGACCAGCCGCAATCTCTGCCCCGGCATGATCTCGCCGTCCACCGGTCGCGCGGTCGCACCCGATGGCGCGACCCCGCCGCCGGGCAGCACGACTCCCCCGCCCAGCAGCACGACCCCGCCCCCGTCCGGCGGCAGTTGCACGGCGACGGCGACGACGCCGAACGTCTGGGGTGACCGGTACAACACCTCGGTCACCGTCAGCGGCACCAGCACCTGGACGGTGGTGGTCGCCCTCACCGCGCCGCAGAAGGTCTCCACCATCTGGAACGGCAACGCCACCTGGGACAGCAGCGGCTACGTCATGACCGTGCGCCCCAACGGCAGCGGCAACACGTTCGGCTTCACCACGATGTTCAACGGCAACAGCAGCGCCCGACCGCAGATCCGCTCCTGTACGGCCGGCTGACGCCGCGACGGTCCTGCGTGGCGTCGACTGACGTCACGCAGGACCGAGCCGTCCCGCACACCACGAACCGACCCGTCCCGATCACCCGACCGGGTTTCCGGACAAAAACGCCCATCTCCGAATAACTCTCCCGTAATAGCGTGAGTTGCGTGCCACCGGGCCAGAACCACTCTGGTCGATCGCTGGCGGAACCCACATCGAGAGGATCGGACCATGCGCGACCTATCTCGTCGCGAAGTACTCAAGGCGACGGCGGCCGTCGGCGCGGGGGCCGCGGTCTTTCCCGGCATCGTGGCCGCCGGCACCCCGGGGTTCGCGGCCGACGGCGGCCCGGGTCCGTCTTCCACCGCGGAGTGCCCGCCGGCGGAGCTGACCGGCCGCATCGTCCGCCCGCAGGATCCCGGCTACGCGAACGCGAGCCTCGGCTGGGACGAGCTGTTCGTCCGCTACCCGCTGGTCATCGTCTTCGCCCAGAACACCCAGGACGTGGTCAACGCCCTGACCTGGGCGCGGCAGAACGACGTCGCGCTGCGGGTGCGCAGTGGCCGGCACAGCCTGGAGGGCTGGTCGAACGTCGACAACGGCATCGTGATCGACGTGAGCGAGCTGAAGTCGACAGACATCGACTACGCAAGCCGCACCGCGCGGGTGGGCGCCGGGCTCAACCAACTGGAGGCGGTCACCGCGCTCGGTGAGCACGACCTCGCGGTGACCACCGGGACGGAGGGCAGCGTGGGCCTGTCCGGCGCGACCCTCGGCGGCGGTCTCGGCTTCCTCACCCGCTACCTCGGGATGGCCTGCGACAGCCTGATCGGGGCGGAGATCGTGGTCGCGTGGGGCACCAACGGCGCGAAGGCGATCGAGGTGGACCTGCACAACCACGAGGACCTGCTCTGGGCCCTGCGCGGCGCGGGCAACGGGAACTTCGGGATCGTCACCTCACTCACCTACCGGGTGACGCCGCTGCACAGCGTCGCCTACGTCCAGGCGACCTGGGACGGCCTGGGCGACCTGGAGGAAATCTTCGACACCTGGCAGCGCATCGCTCCGTTCACCGACTACCGCCTCGGGACCCAGGTCGAGATCCACAAGTCCCAGATCCTGCTGTTCGCGGTGCTCGCCGACGGTCCGGAGGCCGAGGCGAGGGAGTTGCTGGAGCCGATCCTCTCGATCGGCAGCCCCGAGGTCACCGTACAGACCGGGGGCTGGGGCGAGATCTACGCGGGCTTCCAGATCCCGACCGAGGACGAGCCCGCCAACTGGAAGTTCTTCTCGCAGTTCTCCAACCGGCCGTTCCCGAAGAAGGCGATAGGTGTGGTCCGGGCCTTCATGGACAAGGCACCCACGGACGACAGCAACTTCTTCCTCCAGGCGTTCGGCCGCGGGGCCCAGGCGCACGAGCCCCGTGGCGGGTCCGCGTTCCCGCACCGCGACGCGCTCTTCTACTCCGAGCCGGGCGTCGGCTGGGGCACGCGCGGGGAGCCGGACAGCGGCGACGCCCTCACCCCGATCGCCCAGACCTGGATCGCCGAGTTCAGCCAGGCCCTGCGGCCGTACGTCGACGGCGCCTACGTCAACGTGCCGAACATCGGGATGGCCGAGTGGGAGTCGGCCTACTGGGGGTCCAACTTCTACCGACTGCGCAAGGTCAAGGCGAAGTACGACCCGCACAACGTCTTCCAGTACGAGCAGAGCATTCCACCCGCGACCTGCTGAAGCGACGGCCCCGGGCCACGCGTGGGCGTGGGCGTGGCCCGGGGTCGTGGCGCGCGGCGACGGTCGTGGCCACCGGCGGAGTGTGCCGACCGGAGCGAGCGCAACTTTTGCCGTCGGCGAAAAAAGATCAGCTCCTTGTGAAGAAAGCCTCACCCCGGTGAGGATATTCAGATGCGTCGTCTCCCCCAGAGTCTCGGCCGGCTGGTCGCGGGCGTGCTCGCGCTCGCCCTCGCCACGGCGGTCACCCTTCTCGCATCCGCTCAGCCCGCCGCAGCTCACGGGACGTTCGCGATGTCCACTCCCGAGAGCGGCGCCACGGTGCCGGGGCCGTTGACGTCGGTGGCGCTGTACTTCACGGAGAAGGTCGGCGCCAACGCCTACTTCACGGTCACCGCGCCGAACGGCGTCCGCGTCGACAACGGCTGGACGTACGGGGAGCCGAAGCCGCTGACCAAGCCGGTGCGGGAGTACTTCCTGGTCGACGGCCAGTTCCAGCCACGCGAGTACACGACAGGCTTTCCGGCGGTGGTGTCGGTCGCGCACCTTCCCGCCGCCGGCCAGTACTCGGTGAGCTACCTGTCGGTGGCCTCCGACGGTGACGCGGTGCGCGGCACGATGACGTTCCGCTACACCGGCCGGGCGACCAAGGCTCCGCAGGGTTGGCAACCGCCGACCCAGCAGCCCGACCCCGCGCTGCTGGCGGCCATCGACCAGCACGCCTCCACGGGGCAGCAGCCGGTGGCCTCGGCGGCGCCCGCCGGCTCGCTCGGCACGACGCCTGCGGCGCCCGCCGCACGCCCGCAGGAGCGAAGCGGCCCGGGCGCGCTGCTCGGGGTCGGTGGGGCGGTCGCGGTCCTGGCTGCGGTGGCGGGATTCGTCCTCTGGCGTCGTCGTTCGTCGCCCGCGGGTGGATCGCCTGGCCGGGTCCGCACGTCGAAGGCTCCCGCCGGCCGGGGCGGTCGCGTCGCCCCCTCGGCACGCAAGCCCGTCGGCGCCAAGAGCACGGCGACCGCCGGCAGGAACGCGGCGACCGCCGGCAGGAGCCCGGCGACCACGGGCGGCGGTCGCGCGGCAGGTGGCAGGCAGCGCAGCGCCGCCGTACCCCCGGCGCAGAGAAGCGGCGCGCGCTCCAGCGCGCGAGGTCCGGTAGTGGTCGAGTCCGCGCCGGCGCCGTCCGCGCAGGCCCTGGCCACGCCCGAGGACGCGTCGCCCGCCGAACGGTCGCGGCCCGAGGCGCAGGACGGCACCGGGGCACGCGGGTCACGACTGACCAACACCCACCTGGCGCTGCTCGTCGGCGGGCTCATGGTGGCTCTGCTGGCCGGCTTCGGGCTCGCCCGCATCGGCGCCGGCGACGCGTCCACTGCCGGGAACGCTCGTCGGCCCGGGGCCGCCGGCGGGGCGCCGACCGGCGCCGGGGAGGCCCTGTCGGCCGGGAACGGGCACGACCACGCGCCCGGGACGGGGCCGCACTCGCATCCGGGGGACGTCGGCGCGGGTGAGACGCTGGCGACCGGGACGACGGTCAGTGCGGGCGGTTACACGTTGCAGCCCCTGGAGCGGACCCAGCCGCCCGGCGTACGCGCGGACTACCGGTTCCGGATCGTCGGGACCGACCGGCAGCCGGCGACGCGTTTCGCCGTCGTGCACGAGAAGCCGTTGCACCTGATCGTGGTGGGGCGCGACCTCGGCGGCTACCAGCACCTGCACCCGACGATGGCGTCCGACGGCACCTGGAGCATCCCCCTGACACTGGCCCGACCGGGTGGCTACCGCGTCTTCGCCGACTTCTCCGTCAACGCCCCCGACGGTCGACAGGTGCCCCTCGTGCTGGGCGTCGACCACCACGTGCCGGGCGCGTACGCCCCGGCCGCGTTGCCACCGACCCAGGCGCAGGCGACGGCCGGACCGTTCACGGTGTCGATGACCGGGACGCCCACCGCCGGGGTGACCGCGCCGGTGCGATTCCAGCTCACGCGCACCGACGCCGCCGGGCCGGTCCAGCCGCAGCGATACCTGGGCGCGTACGGGCACCTGGTCGTCGTTCGCGAGGGTGACCTGGGGTACGTGCACGTCCACCCGGAGCAGGAGCTGGTCGACGGCGCTGTCGCGTTCTGGCTGACCGTCCCCAGCGGCGGCCGGTACCGGGCCTTCTTCGACTTCCAGGTCGACGGGAAGGTCCAGACCGCCGAGTACACGATCAACCTGCCCTGACGGCTGGCCCACGCGGCCCCGGTTCGACGGAGGACGTCAGCCGTACGTCCTCCGGTGAGCCCACCGAGGGCGCGTCGGCCACGACACGCGTCGATGGTGTCGTGATGAGCACAGCATCCGCTCGGGGATTTGTCCGGTTCCGCCGCTCTGTTCCCCAGGTTGGTGGAACGATGGCTGTCGTGGGAACTGCCGAGACTGCCATGCCTGCCATTTCGCCGCTTGCCGGTGAGCCGATCAAACGCGCGGATGCCGAGCGGCTCGCGGGGGTGCTGAAGGCGTTCGCCGATCCGGCACGCCTGCGGCTGCTCAGCCTGATCCAGGCCGCCCCGGAGGGCGAGGCCTCGGTCACCGACCTCACCGCGCCGCTCAACCTCTCTCAGCCGACCGTGAGCCATCACCTGCGGATTCTCACCGAGGCCGGTCTGATCGAGCGCGAGAAGCGCGGCGTGTGGGCGTATTACCGCATCGTGCCGTCGGCGATCGCGGCGATCGCCGACCTGCTGACGCCGCCCCGCAAGCGGCCGACGAAGAAGACTCGCTGAGCGACCGCGGCGCCGGTCGTCGTCACCGGACCCGGGCGACGGCGGCGTTGAACGACACGTCCTCTACGGACGGGCGCGGCTGCGGCGCGTCGTCGGCGTGCCAGCGCGCCACCGACACGATGCCCGGCTCGACGAGCTCCAGCCCGTCGAGAAGGGCCGCGAACTGCTCGGTGCTCCGGGCCTGGAACCGGCCGTCGCGGTTGTTGGCTTCGAGCTGGGCGGTGACGGCGGGCGGCAGGTATTCCCAGGTCACGTGCGAGGCGACCACGTAGCTGCCGGACGGCAGCGCCGCGATGAGCCGATCGAGGATGCCCTTGGGGTCCTCGTCGTCGCGGATGAAGTGCAGGATGGCCACCAACATCAGCGCGACGGGCCGGGTCAGGTCCAGTGTCGTGCGCAGATCGGGGTGGGCGAGGATCGTCTCCGGCTCGCGCAGGTCGGCGTCGAGGTAGGCCGTCCGCCCCTCGGGCGTGCTGGACAACAGCGCGCGGGCGTGGGCCAGGACGATCGGGTCGTTGTCGACGTACACCACCCGTGCCGACGGGTCGATGCCCTGGGCAACCTCGTGGGTGTTGTCGGCGGTCGGGATGCCGGTCCCGATGTCCAGGAACTGCCGGACGCCGTGCCGCGCCAGGAAGCGCACCGCGCGTTGCAGGAACATCCGGTTCTCCACGGCGGAGAGCCGGATGGTGGGCATCGCGGCCGCGAGCGCGTCGCCGGACTCCCGGTCGGCGGCGAAGTTGTCCTTGCCACCCAACAGGTAGTTGTACCGGCGGGCAGGGTGCGCGACCGAGGTGTCGATCCGGTCGGTCGCCGAAAGGTCTGCACCGCGTGACGTCATCCGGCCTCCCCAGTGCTGCGCGTTCTCCACAAGGTACACACCTGGCCGCCGGCGGGGAGACCCCGTCAGCCCCCGTTCAGGTCGCGCAGCTCTCGACCGGCGCCGACGTGCCGCCCCGGTCCGGAGCCGGGTCCGCGCCGCAGACACCGGCGAGCAGGTCGGCGGTGGTGTGCGCCTGGATGCCGGGCTGCGCGCCGTCGGCGAACCGCGCGACGACCGACCGGACGTGGCGCGCGGCCGGTTCGGCGAGGCCGTCGTAGACGGCTTCGAACAGCTCCCGGGCCGGCCGTCGGAGCCAGCCGGGCGGCAGCAGCTCCAGCGGCAACCGGGGGTCGAGGGTGGGAAACCGCCGGAAGGTGTCCATGACCTCGGTACGCGCCCGTACCGCCGCCGCGCCGTCGACGGCTCCGGATCGCAGCACCGGCACCAGGGGCGTCCAGCGCCGCAGGAACTCCTCGTAGTGCCGTCCGATCGCCTCGATGTCCCAGGCGTCGATGGGAGCGCGCTGGCCGATCACGTCGAGCGCGGCCTGCCGCCCGCGAAACACCGTGACGGCGCCGAGGGTGAATCGGGTGAGCTGGGCCCTGCCCTGCGCGCTCAGTTCGTACGGCGAGATCCACAGACCGTCGTACAACGGCGCGTACCCGAGCCAGCGGAGCTGGCCCCGCAGGGCCCGTCGCTGGGTGCTGTGATCCTGCGGCAGGGAGAAGGCGACGATGGTCCAGCATCCGTCCCACGTCGTGACCTCGGTGGTGGCGGCCAGGATCCATCTGCCGCCGCTGGACAGGTTCGCGGCGGCGGCGCGGCTGATCCGGTAGGAGCTGCGCCGCCCCTCCCGGCTGCCCTCCAGCACACCCCGACGGGCCAGGCGGCTGATCGCGGCGCGAGCGCCGGCAGTGCTCACCCCGGCCTCGGCGAGCAGCGCGACGAGGGCGGCGGACGGGATCCGCGCGCGGTTGCGCAGGGTGTAGTCGGCCAGCAGGGTCACCGCGAGATCCTGCGGCGAGCTGCCGGCCTGTCGCCGGGGCAGCCGCGGCGGGTCGTCCCCGTCGTCGGGATAGATCTCCTCGATGGTGAAGGGGCTTGCCACAGGCGCTCCCGGCTCGACTCAGGGACGGTGCACCGACTGTAGACGGACGGTCCGTGCCGCCGGGACCGCCGCGGCGGTCACCACCACTCGTGCAATTGAGGTACGTCGATTGACACTTCGACGACCGCGAGGAACACTATCTGCAACGCGACGCCGCACAGAGCCGGGCACAGGGCAAGCACACGTAGTGGGCGAGGCGCGATCACCACGGGCAGTCGGGCGCACCCGTGACCGCCGCGCGACCACACGCAACCCGCACAGGTGATCGAAGGAGTCGTCCCCGTGAAGATCCGAAGAAAACTGCTGCTCGGCCTGGTCACGTCGCTGGCAGCGGCCGGCCTGGTGGCACCCGCCCTCCAGCCCGCGTACGCCGCATCCCTCACCGAGGTGACCAGCTTCGGCGACAACCCCGGCGGAATGCGCATGCACGTCTACGTGCCCGACACCCGCCCGACCAGGCCCGCGATCGTGGTCGCCATGCACGGCTGCGGAGGATCGGGCCCCGGCTTCTACTCCGGCAGCGAGTTCGCCGCCCAGGCCGACCGGTACGGCTTCATCGTGATCTACCCGACCGCGACCCAGCAGGCCGGGTTCGGCAACTGCTTCGACACCTGGTCGGACGCCGCCAAGCGCCGCGGCGGCGGCAGCGACCCCGTGTCGATCATCTCGATGATCCGCTACGCCCAGCAGCAGTACGGCGGCGACCCCGACCGGGTGTACGCCACCGGCAGCTCGTCCGGCGGCATGATGACCAACCACATGCTGGCGCTGTATCCCGACGTGTTCAAGGCCGGCGCGGCGTTCATGGGAGTCCCCTACAACTGCTTCGCCAACGCGGCGGACTATCCACCGGGGAGCAGCCAGTGCACCGGCGGGAACATGAACCGCACCCCGCAACAGTGGGGTGACGCGGTCCGTCAGGCGTACCCCGGCTACTCCGGCCCCCGCCCGCGTGTGCAGTTGTGGCACGGCACCAGCGACACCCTCGTGCCGTACTCGCTGCTGCAGGAGACGATCGAGCAGTGGACCAACGTGTTCGGGCTCAGCCAGACACCCACCTCCACCGACACACCGCAATCCGGCTGGAACCGGCGTCGGTACGCCGACGCGAGCGGGACCGTTCAGGTCGAGGCGTACAGCATCCAGGGGGCCGGGCACAGCCTGCCCTCCGCCGGCATGGCCGCTGCCGCCGTCGCCTTCTTCGGCCTGACCGCCCCGCCGAACCCGACCACACCGCCGCCAAACCCGACCACGCCGCCACCCAACCCGACCACGCCGCCCCCGAACCCCACGACGCCGCCACCCAACCCGACCACGCCGCCCCCGAACCCGACCACGCCGCCGCCGGGTTCCGGCGCGTGCCGGGTGAGCGTCGCCGTCAACGCCTGGAACACCGGCCTGACCGAGAACTTCACCATCACCAACACCGGTGCCAGCGCCGTCAACGGCTGGTCGCTCGTGTTCACCCTGCCCGGCGGGCAGAGCATCACCTCGGGCTGGAACGCGACCTACTCCCCCACGTCCGGCCAGGTGACGGCCCGGAACGTCGCCTACAACGCCAGCATCCCGCCGAACGGATCGGTCACGATCGGCTTCCAGGCCACGCACACCGGCAACACCGCCCGACCGAGCTCGTTCACACTCAACGGCGCGACCTGCACGATCGCCTGATCGCGGACCTCCACCAGGGCTGAGCTGTCCGAGCCCGGACGAGATCGGGCCGGCCCCGTCGCGCGCAGCGACGGGGCCGGCTCGGACCAGGCGTCGGGCGGCCGACCAGGTGGGCGGCCGGGTCGCCTAGTTTCCTGCGGGCACCTGGTCCTTGACCTCGTCGTAGCCGACCGCGCCGGGCGCGTCGGTCGGCGCGTAGATCACGCGGAGCACGCCCGTCGGGAACACCTCGGTCGCCGTCACCCGCAGGTGGTACGGGGTGTCACCGTCGTCGAACAGCCTGCGGCCCTTGCGCGCCGCCACAGGGTGCACCAGCAGGCGCAGCTCGTCGACCAGCCCGGCGGCGAGGAGCTGCTGCACCACGGAGATCGACCCGGGAATGAGGATGCCCTTGATTCCGGCGTCGGCCTTGAGCGCGGCGACGGCCGCCGGGAGATCGCCGTCGACGAGCTCCGAGTTGCGCCAGGAGAACTCCAGCGGCTGGCGGGACACGACGACCTTGCGCACGTCCCCGAGCTGCTTGGCAAACCCGGCGTCCTCGCCACCCGCCGCCTCCCGGTCGGGCCAGGCTCCGGCGAAGCTGTCGTAGGTCACCCGGCCGATGAGCAGCACGTCGGACGTGTCGTAGTCCTCGGTGACGGCGCGGCCCATGTTGTCGTCGAAGTACGGGAAGTGCCAGTCGGGGTCGATCTCGGCCACGCCGTCGGCCGAGATGAACAGCGTGGAGATGACCTTCGCCATCGCAGTGCTCCTTCAGATCAGGTGCTGTCGGCAGAGAGACGGCCCCAGCATCCCAAACTGGTCGGACACTCACCGGCCTCTCGCACCGCGCGCCGCGGACGGAACGCCACCGAACACGACCGAACTGTCGGACGCGCCCGGTAGGTTGCCCAGACATGGCCACGCCCGCCGACGTCCGCCACGACCTCGCGCGCCTCGCCGACCCGGCCCGGGCGGCCGGATCGAGCCGGCTCCTCCAGCTGGTCCCCGGCGGCTACGGCGAGGGCGACCGCGCGATCGGCGTTTCCGTACCAGACCAGCGGCGGATCGCCGCCCGGTACTGGCGCGATCTCTCCCTGACCGACACGGCGGAGCTGCTGACGGGCGACGTGCACGAGGAGAGGTTGACGTCGCTGTTCGTTCTGGTCCGCAAGTTCAGCCGGGGCGACGAGGAGGAACGGGGCCGCGTCGTCCGTCTCCTGCTGGACAACACGGACCGCGTCAACAACTGGGACCTGGTGGACTCGTCCGCCCCGTACATCCTCGGGCCGTGGCTGATCGACAAGGACCGGAGCGTCCTGGATCGCCTGGCCGCGTCGGACCTGGTGTGGGACCGGCGCATCGCCATCATGGCGACCTTCGCCTTCATCAGGGTCGGTGACTTCGACTGGACGTTTCGCCTGGGTGAACGGCTCCTGCACGACCCGCACGATCTGGTCCGCAAGGCGGTGGGCTGGATGCTGCGCGAGGTGGGCAACCGCGACCGGGCGGCCGAGGAGGAGTTCCTGGCCCGGCACCACCGGGTCATGCCGCGCGTCATGCTGCGGTACGCGATCGAGAAGTTCGAGCCGCAGCGACGCAGCGAGTACCTGTCCGGGCTGGACTGACGGACGTCAGGCGGTCGGCGGCAGGACGCGGACGAGCCCCGGTCGATCGCTGACGGATCGGCCGGGGCTCGTCGGTGACGCAGGATCAGGCGAGGTCGAACCGGTCGAGCTCCATGACCTTCGTCCAGGCCGCGACGAAGTCCTGCACGAACTTGTCGCGCGCGTCCTGGCTGGCGTAGACCTCGGCGAGGGCCCGCAGCTGGGAGTTGGAGCCGAAGATGAGGTCGACCGCGGTGGCGGTCCACTTCACCTCGTCGGTGGCCAGGTCCCGGATCTCGTACACGTGCTCGTCGGACTTCGACGCGCTCCACCGGGTGCCCGGGGAGAGCAGGTTGGCGAAGAAGTCGTTGGTGAGCACACCGGGCCGGTCGGTGAGGACGCCGTGCTGGCTGCCGCCGGTGTTGGCGCCGAGCGACCGCAGACCGCCGACGAGGACGGTCATCTCGGGCGCGGTCAGGTTCAGCATGTAGGCACGGTCGACGAGCAGCACCTCCGGCTGGGTCTTCTCACCCGGGCGCAGGTAGTTGCGGAACCCGTCGGCGCGCGGCTCCATGACCCGGAAGGACTCGACGTCGGTCTGCTCCTGGGTGGCGTCGGTGCGGCCCGGCCGGAACGGCACGGTCACCTCGACACCCGCGTCGCGCGACGCCTTCTCGACCGCGGCCGAGCCGGCCAGCACGATCAGGTCGGCCAGCGAGATCTTCGCCCCACCTGCGGCGTTGAACTCCTGCTGGATGCCCTCCAGAGTGCTCAGCACCGACGCGAGCTGCTCGGGCTGGTTGACCTCCCAGTTGCGCTGCGGCTCGAGGCGGATCCGCGCGCCGTTGGCGCCACCGCGCTTGTCGGTGTACCGGAAGCTCGCGGCGGACGCCCAGGCGGTGGAGACCAGCTGATCGATCGTGAGACCGGACTCGAGAACCTTCGCCTTGAGCGCGGCGATGTCGGCGTCACCCACCAGCTCGTGGTCGACGGCCGGCACCGGGTCCTGCCAGAGCTGCGGCTCGGCCACCCACGGTCCGAGGAAGCGCTCGATCGGGCCCATGTCGCGGTGCAGCAGCTTGTACCACGCCTTGGCGAAGGCCAGCGCGAACTGGTCGGGGTTCTCCAGGAAGCGACGCGAGATCTTCTCGTACGCCGGGTCGACGCGCAGCGACAGGTCGGTCGTGAGCATCGTCGGCTTGTGCTTCTTCGCCGGATCGAAGGGGTCCGGGATGATCGCCTCGGCGTCCTTGGCGACCCACTGCTTCGCCCCGCCCGGGCTGGTGGTGAGTTCCCACTCGTAGCCGAAGAGGATCTCGAAGAAGCGGTTGCTCCACTGCGTCGGGACGTCGGTCCACGTCACCTCGAGACCGCTGGTGATCGTGTCGGCGCCCTTGCCACTGCCGTGGGTGCTCAGCCAACCGAGGCCCTGCGCCTCCAGCGGGGCGCCCTCGGGCTCCGCGCCGACGTGCCCGTCGGCGACACCGGCGCCGTGGGCCTTGCCGAAGGTGTGGCCGCCGGCGATGAGGGCGACGGTCTCCTCGTCGTTCATCGCCATCCGACGGAAGGTCTCCCGGATGAAGTGCGCCGCCGCCATCGGGTCCGCGTTGCCGCGGGGGCCCTCCGGGTTGACGTAGATGAGGCCCATCTCGGTCGAACCGACGCCGGCCGCCATCTCCTTCTCCGAGGAGTACCGCTCGTCGCCGAGCCAGGTGTCCTCCGGACCCCAGAAGATCTCCTCGGGCTCCCACACGTCCTCGCGACCGAAGCCGAAGCCGAAGGTCTTGAAGCCCATCGACTCCAGGGCGACGTTGCCGGCGAGCACGATCAGGTCGGCCCAGGAGATCTTCTGGCCGTACTTCTGCTTGACCGGCCAGAGCAGCCGGCGGGCCTTGTCCAGGTTGGCGTTGTCCGGCCAGCTGTTGAGCGGGGCGAAACGCTGACCGCCGTCGCCGGCGCCACCGCGGCCGTCCTCGATGCGGTAGGTGCCGGCGGCGTGCCAGCTCATCCGGATCATCAGACCGCCGTAGTGGCCGAAGTCGGCCGGCCACCAGTCCTGCGAGGTGGTGAGGACCTCGACGATGTCGCGCTTGAGGGCCTCGACGTCGAGCTTGGCGAACTCCTTGGCGTAGGAGAAGTTCGCACCCAGCGGGTTGCCCTTGGACGAGTGGGCGTGCAGGACCGAGAGGTCGAGCTGGTTGGGCCACCAGTCCCGGTTGGTGCGCGGACGACCACCGGTCTTCGGGGTCGGCGAGTCGATCGCCGGGTTCTCGCTCTCGCTGCCGTGCGCGGTCACCGAGTCGTGCGCGACCGGGCAGCCTGCTGCGGCCTTCTCGTCCACGCCCTGCGCGCTGGCGGGGCGGTTGTCCTGGGTGTCGCTCATGTACTTCCTTCCGAACTGGCGGATCACTGGGAGGTGCGGGCGGTCGCGCAACCGGGGCAGGTGCCCCAGTAGACGACCTCCGCCTCGTCGACCACGAAGCCGTGGTCGTTCGAGGCGGTGAGACAGGGTGCGTGACCGACGGCGCACTCGACGTCGGCGATGGCGCCGCAGGAGCGGCACACGACATGGTGGTGGTTGTCCGCGATCCGGGACTCGTAGCGGGCGGTGGCACCGGCGGGCTGGATCCGGCGGACCAGGCCGGCGTCGGTGAGCACACGCAGTACGTCGTACACGGCCTGGTGGGACACGGTGGGATGCTCCGCCCGCACCAGCGCGATCACCGCGTCGGTGCCGACGTGGGGGTGGTCGCGCAGGGCCGCGAGCACCGCCAGCCGGGGCCGGGTCACGCGCAGCGAGGCGGCTCGCAGTTGCGCCTCGAAGTCGGGCATCACCCGACGAACACTAGCTCACTTTTTTGGAACGGATCAAGTTTCACCCGATCCGGCACGCGGAAGTGGCGGCAACCTCTCCGGGACCCACTTCCCGCGCTCCCGCTGGCCAAGGTCCGGAAAGTCTTCGGAAATTTCGGGGGCTTCCGACCGGGGCGGCCGTCGCCAGCGCCGACATTCGTATGACGATACCGAACTCTGATTGACTACTGACCTGCCTCGACGCGCGCCCCCTCCGCTGCGGGAGGCCAGCGCGACGTTGCCACGGCGTTTCCGGAAATTGTTGACAAGTCGACGACCGGGTTAATACGGTCGCCATCGACGACGTTCAATCACCGTCAGCACCAGCCACCACGGCCCACTCCTCCGGTCGTCGTGCAGGACGACCGGCCAACCACCACCACGCGGCACCACGCCGTGGCCGTTACGAGGAGGAACCACCCACATGACCGACACCAGCCACACCCCCACCAGGCGAGGGAGGCGCGGCCGCATCCGGCTTCTCCTGGGCGCCGCGTGCGCCGCCGTCCTGGCCGTCGCCGGCACGGTGACGGCGACCAACGCGTACGCCGAGGCCGACCGGACGCTCACCTCGAGCCTGACCGGCACGCACAACGGCTACTACTTCTCCTTCTGGAAGGACGGCGGCAACGCCAGCATGACGCTGCGCGAAAACGGCCGGTACTCCAGCAGCTGGGACCGCAGCACCAACAACTGGGTCGGCGGCAAGGGCTGGGCCACCGGCTCGCGGCGGACGGTCAGCTACTCGGCCAACTACAACCCGGGGAACAACAACACCTACCTCGCCCTGTACGGATGGACGCGCAACCCGCTCATCGAGTACTACGTGGTGGAGAACTTCGGCAGCTACAACCCGAGCAGCGGCGCCCAGCGACTGGGCACGGTGACCACTGACGGCGGCACCTACGACATCCTGCGCAGCCAGCGGGTCAACGCTCCGTCGATCGACGGAAACCAGACGTTCTACCAGTACTGGAGCGTCCGTCAGAACAAGCGCTCGAGTGGCACCATCACCACCGCCAACCACTTCGACGCCTGGGCCCGCGCCGGCCTGAACCTCGGCACCAACCACAGCTACCAGATCATGGCCACCGAGGGTTACCAGAGCAGCGGCAGCTCCGACGTCACCGTCCAGGAGGGCGGCGGCGGCAACCCGACCTCCGGGCCCACCTCCGGACCCACCACCGGTAACCCCGGGAACGGCACCTGCAACGCGACGCTCTCCGCCGGTCAGCAGTGGGGCGACCGCTTCAATCTCAACGTCGCGGTCAGCGGCACCAACAACTGGGTCGTCCGACTCGGTCTCGGCGGCGGCCAGAGCATTCAGAACAGCTGGAACGCCTCCGTCAGCGGCACCAGCGGAACCGTCACCGCCAGGCCGAACGGCAACGGCAACAACTTCGGCATAACGGTCATGGCCAACGGCAACTGGAACTGGCCGACTGTCACCTGCGGAACCAGCTGATCCCGACCGACTCCGCGCACCGACACCCGGCCCCGCCGCCACGCGACGGGGCCGGGTGCTGCGCCTGTCCGATCCGGCGGCCGGCGATGGGACTCGCGACTAGAGCCCCTGGCCGATCTCCACCAGATAGCCGTCGGGGTCGCGGAGGTAACAACGGATCTCGGTGCCGTGGTCCTTCGGCTCGGTGAGGAAATCCGCGCCCCGGGCCTTCCATTCGGCGTAGAGCGTGCGGATGTCCCGGACGCGGACGTTCATCGCGCAGCTCAGGGTGTTGGAGTCCGTCGGGGCCTTGGCCTGGACCGTCGGCTTGTCGTCAGTCGGGCCGCCCTCGACGTTGATAATGATGTAGCTGTTGAAGAACTTCATGATCAGCGGGTTCGCGTCGTGGACGCACGTCGCCCCGAACACGCGCTCGTAGTATTCGCGCGACCGATCGATGTCCCGGACGATGAGCAGGGTCGCCAGGAACATGCCGTCTTCGGGCTCGAAATAGTCCGGAGCCGGGTTGGCCAGCGTCATAGCCGCCTCCTCGTCGCCTGCCTCCGCTGCACGGGCGGCGACGGGGTTCCCGCCAGGGTGGGGCCGAAACCGGGAACCGCACGGGAGATCACGAGTACATCAGGTGCAGCGTCATCCCGGCGTCGGCGTGCCCCAGGTTGTGGCAGTGGTTGGCCCACATCCCCGGGTTGTCGGCCCGGAACGCCACCTCCCACACCTCACCCGGCCGGACGTCGAACGAGTCCAGCCACAGCGGACTTCCGATCGCCGGCGAGCCGGTACGGGACAGCACGAGGACGTGGTGGCCGTGCAGATGCCACGGGTGCACGGTCTGCGACCGGTTGACGATCGTGAAGCGGACGACGTCGCCGCGGTGCACGACCTGCGGCGGGATGTCCGGATCGGCCGCGCCGTTCACGGTGTGGGCGTATCGCGGGAGCAGTCCGTGCAGGTCGAGACCACGATCGAGGACGAGGGTGAACTCCCGGTCGAACCCGGTCCACGGCGCCGGAGCCGGCACGCCGTAGGTGAGCGGGTCCAGGACGGGCCACCCGCCGGTCGCCGTCGACACCTCCCCGGTGGACCAGACCACCCGTCCGTCGACGAACAGCGCCACCGGGGTGGCCTGCGCGGTGAACACCAGGTCGTAGCGGCCCCCGGCCGGGATCAGCACCGCGGTGTCCACGAGCGGCGTCGGACCCCGCAGATCGAAGCCGTCGATCGCGGCCACCTGGAAGGCGGTCCCGGCCAGGGCGTAGCGGTGCGTCGTGTTGTCGGTGTTGATCAGACGCAGCCGTACCGGCACACCGGCCTCGACCCGCTCCACTCTCGCCGCGGGAAGTGGACGACCCGCCAGGGTGTGCACCGGCACGGTGACGTCGAGGCCGGTCGTCGGCCCCGGGCGCACCACCAGGACGCCGTAGAGGCCCATCCGCACACCGACGTCGGACACCGCGTGGGTGTGGTACCAGTACGTCCCGGCCTGATCGGCACGGAACCGGTAGACGAACTCCTGGCCGGGCAGCACCGCTGCCTGCGTCACGCCGGGCACCCCGTCCTGACTGTTCGGCACGTCGTACCCGTGCCAGTGCAGTGTGACGCCCCGCCCGATGTCCCGGTTGCGCAGCGTCACCTCCACGACGTCGCCGACGGTGGCGGTCAACTCCGGCCCGGGTACCTGCGCGTTGAACGCCCATGCCGCTACGTCGCGGCCACCCACGTTCACCGTGGCCGTCCCGGCCGTCAGGGTGAACCGCCGAGTGGGTTCGTCGGTGGTCCGGATCTGCGGATAGCCATGATCATGCGGTACGGCGGTCGCGGTGTCCGGTGCGACGGCCAGCCCGGTTCCGGCCAGCAGGGCAGCGACCGTCGTCACGGTGGCCGCGCGGGACACCGTCCGGGACGGGCGCGCGTCGAGAAAGCGCCACGTGACCGCCGTCGCCGAGCCGATCCCGGCGACCGCGAGCAACCCCGTCGACGGCGACGCCGGATAGCCGTGCAGGATCGTCACGAGCAGGGCGCCGCTCACGGCGTACCCGGCGAAGAGGAGCGGGACCGCGACGGACCTGATGTCGCCCGCGGCCCGCAGCAGCCGCGGCCCGGCGACGATCACCGCGGCGAGCGACAGGGGCGCGGCGACGAGGACCTTCTCCGCGGCGAACCACCAGCCGGCGCGGGCGAGCGCGATCACCGTGAGGGCACGGCCGAGCGTGGCGAGCAGCGCGAGGGCGGCCAGCCCGAGGGCGAGCGGACGGCGTCGGGCGGCCGCCGCGGCGCCGCCGCCCAGCCATCCGGCGGCGGTGAGAACGGCGAGCACGAGGTCCGCCACGAGCAGCGAGCCGGTGGTCATGCCAGCTCCTGCTCCCGGACGGCCGCGCGGATGTCGCCCACCGGCGCCGGACCGCCCAGCCTCCGCGCTCCCCGCAGGACGCCGACCACGACGTGCACCGCGACGATGCCGTTGATCGCGTGCAACCCACCGATGGTCAGGCCGAGCACGGTGCTGACGCCGGCGGCGTCGGTGGAGCCGTTGGCGAGCATGGCGAGCAGCGCCTGCACGACGACGAGGCCCAACGGCAGGATCGCCAGTCCGACGAGTCGGCCCGGCGCCCTCGCCAACGCGGCGAACAGGGCGGTGAGCACTGTGAGGACGGGGATCACCGCCATGCCGTTGGCGCTGTGCAGGGCGTACGCGCCGTCGCCCCCGGGCTTCGTGAACGCGCCGACGGCGGCGAAGACGAACTGGACGGCGAACGCGACGAGCAGGAGTGCGGCGCTGACGACGAATGCCTTACGCATGGTGGGCTCCTAGAGGTGCGCCGAGGCCAGGGCCTGGGCGACGTGGTCGGTGGCGGTGATCGCGCCGTACGCGACCAGCCGGACGAGGTCGGCGTCGGCGGGGTGCGACAGCCGCCAGAGGGCGACGTCCCCCACGCTTATCGAGCTGGGCGCGAACGCCGCCAGCAACGCGATCCGGGTTCCGATGCGGTCCCGTCCCGGCACGTCCCGGACGAGGTCGACGGCCCAGTCGGCGGGCCGGGCCGGGAACCGCCCGTCCTCCCAGCGCACGGTTGCCGTCACGGTCTGGCGGGCCACGTCGCCCAGCAGGTCCCCGCCCCGGGTGGCGGCGGTTCGCAACGAGGCGTAGGCGAGACCGACGGGGCTGTCCCCCGCCCAGGCCGGCGGCGGCGTCGGACCGGCATCGAGGAGCGGCAGGCTGCGTCCGGGTTCCCTCGGCTCCCGGGCGGCCCTGGCGTACAGGCGACCCCCGACCGAACGCACCAGCGGTGCGCGTTGCAGGCCGCCGGGGAGCAGGTCGGGGTCGAGCAGCGCCGAGACGATCCGGTTGATGAAGTGGAAGGCGAGCAGGGTGCCGGTGACCTCCGGGCCGTACGGGCTGCGCCAGTCGGCGGCCCGGGGGCTGCGGCTGGCCTGGGCCCAGCGGGCGAGTTCGGCGTGCCTCGGGTCGGCTGGCGTCCCGCCCCGGGCGACCACCTCGGCCAGCGAGTGCTCGCCCAGGGCGTGCAGCAGCAGCACGTGGGCGTCGATGCAGAACTGACAGCGGTTGGCTCGGGACACGGCCGCCGCGACGAGTTCGCGCTCGACCCGGGACGCGTCCCCGGCGAGCAGGGCCTCGCGCAGCAGTGACCAGGTCGCGGCCAGCACCTCCGGCACGGCCGAGAGCACCTGGAAGGTGGGCAGTGGCCCGAGGAAGTCCTCACGCGACTGCTGGTAGACCTCCGCGGTGCGGCCGGTGACCGCCTTCGTGGGAACGGGGGTGAAGAAGCGGTATGTCATGAGGTCGATGCTCGCCGCGGCGGGCTGGGAAAACGTCGTGCCGCCGCAGACACTTGCTCCGGCGCGATACCGCGTCCGTGGTACGGCTGATCTACCGCGTGCGCGGGATGCTCCCCGGACGACTGCCGTTCTACAGTGCGACCATGCGCCGCGACCTGCCGTACGCCCTCAGTGGTCTCGCCCTCGGCGGCCTGCTGCTCGGCAACGCCGCGCTCGCGCCCGACGCCGCGACGGTCGGGGCCCTCGACGTCGCCCTGGTCCTGGCCATGGCGGCGGCCCTCGCGGTGTGCCGGCGGTACCCGGTGGTCGCGCTGGGCGTGGTGACCGCCGCCATGCTGGCCGTGCACGTCCGGGTGCATTCCGGGGTGTCCGCCGCGTTCCCCGTTCTCGGTGTGGTCTACCTCGCCGCCTGGCGGGGTCGCCGGGCGGCCGCCGCCGTGGCCAGCCTCGCCTTCCTCGGTGGCTTTCTGGCCCGCGACTTCTCGGTGGCGCCCGCCGACCGCCCCAACCAGCTGATCGTCGAGCGGACGGCCCTGCTGCTGGGATGGTTCGTGGCGGCCAACGTCGCCGGGCTCGTCGGTCGGCAACGCCGGGCGTACCTGGAGCAGGTCGAACAGCGGGCCATCGAGGCCGAGCGCACCCGCGAGGAGATGGCGTTGCGGCGGGCCGGGGAGGAGCGGCTGCGCATCGCCCGCGACCTGCACGACTCCCTGACCCACAGCATCTCGGTGATCAAGGTGCAGGCGGGGATCGCCGTGCACCTGGCCCGTAAGCACGGCGAGGAACCGTCGGCCACGCTGCTGGCGATCCAGGAGGCCAGTGGCGCCGCGATGCGGGAACTACGCACCACCCTCGACATCCTGCGCGCGCCCGACGACGACCGGGTCGGGCTGGCCCGGGTGGACGAACTCGCCGAGCGGACCCGGGCGGTCGGCGTGCCGGTCCAGGTCACCGTCAGCGGTCGGCCCCGGAGCCTGCCCGACGAGGTCGACCAGGCCGGCTACCGGGTCGTGCAGGAGGCCCTGACCAATGTGGCCCGCCATGCCGGCCCGGCGTCCGCGCACATTCACGTCGAGTACGCCCCGGCCGGGCTGACCGTGGCGGTCACCGACGACGGGCGGGCGTCGCCGGCACGACCCCCGACACCGGGGGTGGGACTGCGCGGTATGCGGGAACGGGTCACCGGACTGGGCGGCACACTGGAGGCCGCCGCCCGCGACGACCACGGGTTCACGGTGCGGGCCACGTTCCCCCTGGACGAGCCGGCATGATCCGGGTCCTGCTCGCCGACGACCAGGCGCTGATGCGAGCCGGTTTCCGGGCGCTGTTGGAGGCCGAGGACGACCTGGAGGTCGTCGGCGAGGCCACCGACGGCACGTCGGCCGTGCACCTCGCGCGACGCCTGCGCCCCGACGTCGTACTGATGGACGTGCAGATGCCGGGGCTCGACGGCATCGAGGCGACCCGACGCATCGCCGTGGATCCCGACCTGGCCGCGATCCGGATCCTCATCCTCACCAACTACGGGCTCGACTCCTACGTCTTCGCCGCCCTGCGAGCGGGCGCCAGCGGTTTCCTGCTCAAGGACGCCGACCCCGCCGACCTGCTGCAGGCCGTCGCCGTCGTGGCGCGCGGCGACGCGCTGCTCGCCCCGACCGTGACCCGTACGCTGATCAGCGAGTTCGTGGCCGGCCCACCGCCGGCCGTACCGGGGGCGGGCCGGGACGTGCTGACCGCCCGCGAACAGGAGATCGTCGAGCTCGTCGCCCGAGGGATGACCAACGACGAGATCGCCGTGCGGATGGTGATCAGCCCGTTGACCGCCAAGACCCACGTGAACCGGGCGATGACGAAGCTGCACTGCCGTGACCGGGCCCAGCTGGTCGTGTGGGCGTACGAGTCGGGACTGATCACGCCGCGCCGCCGGTGACCGTGCCGTCCCGGCGGCGCGGCGCGAGCCCGGTGTCAGGACCCGATGGCGATGGCGAAGACGTGCATGGTCGGCACGTTCGCCGCGGGCCGTGCGCTGATGTTGGGCAGCACGACCTGGGTCACCGCCTTGCTCTGCAACGCGACGCCCACGTAGTAGATGCAGGCCGCCGTGGCCTGGCGGGCGTTGTTGGGCCGGTTCTGGTAGGCGGACACGATCGCGGCGGTCGCCCCGGACTGCGGCCCGCCGTACCAGTCGGGCGTGCTCAACGTGAACGTCTGGCGGGTGCCGTCGGCGTACACGACGGTGCCGGTTCCCGACACGGCGCCGTAGGTGCCGGTCACGAGGAAGCCGAGCGTGCTGCCGGTGCCGCTGACGCCGATGGTCTGGCCCGAGGCGATGGCGTTGTCGGCCGTACCGGGGCTGACGTTGGGCCAGCGGAAGTTCACACCGTTGCGGCTCACCGTGCCGCCCGGGCTGGCGCCGGCCTGCGCCAGGGCCTGCGCGGAGAGACTCGCGCCGTTGCCGTCGAAGTTCGCGACGTTGGTGTTGCTGTCGTTGCTGATGCCGGCGTTGGTGAAGCTCTGCTCCAGCGTCGGCGTGGCGACACCCGTGCTGCTGACCCGGTAGGTGCGTCCCGCCTGCACGGTCACCTCGACCAGGTCGGACTCGATCCGGGTGACCCGCGGTGACGTCCCGTCGGCGGTGTCGACGACGCTGACGGTGCCGGTCAGGAACCGCGACCGCAGGCGGACGGTGCCGGCACGGTCCGGTCGCACCAGCACCTCGGTGGCCGCGCCGCTCGCCCACGTGATGCTGACCGTGTGCCCACCGCGGGCGCGCAGGCCGGTCACCCGGCCGCTGGGCCAGGCCGGCGGCAGCGCGGGCAGGATGTGCAGCTCGCCGATGTGGCTCTGGAGCAGCATCTCGGCGATGCCGGCGGTGGCGCCGAAGTTGCCGTCGATCTGGAAGGGCGGATGCAGGTCGAACATGTTGGGGGCGAGCCGGGCGGTGGTGGCGAGGTAGCGGATCAGGTCGTGGGCCCGCTTGCCCTCCTCCATCCGCGCCCAGAAGTTGATTTTCCAGGCCAGCGACCAACCGGTGCCGTCGTCGCCGCGCAGCGCCAGCGTACGGCGGGCGGCCTCGAACAACTGCGGGGTGCCGCGCTTGGTGATCTGGTTGCTGGGCGCGAGCCCGTAGAGGTGCGAGATGTGCCGGTGGTTGGGCTCGGTCTCCACCCAGTCGTACAGCCACTCCATGATGTTGCCCCGCGAGCCGATCTTCATCGGCGCGAGCCGGTCCCGGGTGGCGCGGACCTGGGCCCGGAAGGTGCTGTCCACGTTGAGGATCTCGCTGGCCCGGGCGACGCCGTCGAAGAGGTCGCGCAGGATCTGGTTGTCCATGGTCGGGCCCGCGCACACGCTGGCGTTCGCGTGGTGGCTCAGCTCCGGCGAGTTCGACGGGTTGGTCACCAGATAGCCGAGGGTCGGCTCGGTCACCAGGGTGTCGAGGAAGAACTGCGCGGCGCCCTTCATGGCCGGGTAGTTCGTCCGCAGGAACTCGACGTCACCGTTGAACAGGTAGTGGTCCCAGATCAGCGTGGACAGCCAGGCGCCGCCGGTCTGCCACATGCCCCAGAACGCGCCGTCCACGACGGCGGTCGCCCGCCACGCGTCGGTGTTGTGGTGGGTGACCCAGCCGCCGGCGCCGTACTGCACCTGGGCGGTGCGCGCGCCGGCCACCGACAGGTCGCGGACCATGTCGAACACCGGGTTGTGGCACTCGGCCAGGTTGGTCGTGTTGGCCGGCCAGTAGTTCATCGGCAGGTTGGCGTTGATCGTGTACTTCGAGTCCCAGGAGGGGGTGAGCGAGTCGTTCCAGATGCCCTGGAGGTTCGCCGGCTGGGTGCCGGGCCGCGACGACGAGATCAGCAGGTACCTGCCGAACTGGAACAGCAGCGCGGAGAACTGCGGGTCGTTGACGCTGTTGTGTTGCGCGATGCGGACGTCGGTCGTCTGGTCGGCGGCGGAGGTGCGGCCGAGGTCGAGGGTCACCCGCCCGAACAGCGACTGGTAGTCGGCGACGTGCCGGCTGCGCAGCTGGTCGTAGCTGTAGGCGCGCGCCGCGCTGAGGCGCTGGCGGGCGATGCCCCCGTAGTCGCCACCGACGTTGCGGTAGTTGACGTAGCTGGAGCCGATCGAGATGAGCAGTGTCACGCTCGTCGCGTTGGTGACCCGCAGGGTGCCGCCGGAGCTGGACACGGTGCCCCCGCTGACGGTGGCGTTGGCCAGGGCGAGGAAGCGGACCTGCCCGGTGACGCCCTCCTGACTGCCGGAGACGCCGTCGAGGCCGATCGTCGTGCCGTCCGGGCTGGACACCGTCGTACGTTGGGGGCTGTCGAAGGTGGCGGTGAAGCTGATCGAATTGCTGCGGTCGGCGGTCAGTCGCATCGCGATGACCTGGTCCGGCGCGCTGGCGAAGACCTCACGCTGGTAGCGGATGCCGCCCAGGACGTACGACGTCGTGGCCGTGGCGGTGGTGAGGTCCAGCGTGCGGTTGTGCTGGGACGCCCCGCTTGCCGAACCAAAGGCCAGCCGGAGGTTGCCGACGGTCTGGTACGCCAACTGCCCGCCGGGGTTGCCCATCATGGTCTGGTTGATGAGGTCCTGGGCCTGGGTCCACTGGTTGGCGTTGACCAGTCGCCGGATCTCCGCCAGCGCGGCGGCGCCTCGGGTGTTGCTGGGGTCGTGCGGGCCGCCGGCCCACACGGTGTCCTCGTTGAGCTGGAGTCGCTCGGTGTCGACGTTGCCGAACACCATCGCGCCGAGCCGGCCGTTGCCGATCGGCAGGGCCCGCAGCCAGTCGGTGCCGGCGCCCTCGTCGTACCAGAGGGCGAGGTCGTTGGCCGCCAGCACCTGCGGCGGCGCGACGGAGTCAGCTTGGGCGGTGGCCGTCCAGGGCAGCGGGAGCAGGGCGCCACCCGCGCCGGCCGCGCCGATCTTGAGGGCCTGCCGCCGGGTCAGGTCTGACATCGATCCTCCAAACGGTGACCGGTACGGCCACCCACGCGCGACAACGACGACCCCCGATAGTGGATCCGCGCGGTGGCACCGGCCTCGCTGCGCAGGCCGTCGGCAGACCCTCGGACGGTCAAACGTCCGATGTGTTTCGGGAAGATTACTCCGGTGTCACGCAATAGGCAACGGTCGATAGCCCGGAGGATCACGGGCGGCGACCCGACCCTAATCAGGAGAGTTCGGACTCGCCCGGAACGGTGGCGGGGGCAGGCGGCCACGGTGGACACACGTGCCGTCCACACGACTCGCCAATACATCTGATGATTCTTGTCGACGGCCGGTGGAGGTGGGCACGCAACAGCACCGCCGCGCCGGATCCGGCGGACGGTGGGGTGGTGCGCCGGCACCGCTCACTCGGGCGGCGTGGCCCCCGACTGCTCGCTCACCATGTACGTCGCGTACCAGTCGGGCCAGTTGTCGTCCCACTCGCCGGTGCGCTTCTCGTGCTCGCCGTGGGCGGCGGCCGCGCGCCGCAGCGCGCTCGCCAACTCGCTCGCGGACCCGTACGACGTCAGGTCGCCCTCGACGCGCCCCGGCAGCCGGTTCGTGATCTCCTGCATCAGCCAGGTGTTGCCGTCCGGGTCGCGGAACGTGGCACGCGAGACGTAGCTGCGCCGCTCGGGGTCCGGGCCGTCGGCCGGCCCGTCCGGCGTCACGTGGAAGACGCCGCCCACGTCGACACCGGCCGAGGCGAGCGCGTCGCGGGCCGCCTCGATGTCCGACACGACCAGGTACGCCGTCGCCGAACCCGGCGTCGCCGACGTGAGCTGAGCGCCGAACTGCACCGAGCACGCGGAGCCGTGCGGCGTGAACTGGACGATGCCCGGCGGCGTCTGGTCGAGTCGCCACCCGAGGCCCTGGTAGAACCGCTTCGCGCGGTCGGCGTCCGAGACTCCGATGACGATCACCTCGACCTTGACGTCGAGGCCTGCGACATTCGACGCGGCGCTCGCGTCGCCAGCCTTCGGGCTCATCTCGGCCTCCTGGATCGCGTGCGGGCACCGCCGTCGGCGATCACCACGCTACGTCCTGTGCCGGCGGCGGTTGCGGCGTTTCCCGCATCAGCCGGGTGCCACCCGTGCCGCTCTGCGCACCCCGAGCAGGGCGACGAGGGCGAGGAGGATGACGGCGACCGAGTACTCGTCGGCCGTCTGCGGCAGACCGCCGGCGTAGACGACGAGGAAGCCGGCGATCACGGTGGGAAGGCCGAAGCCGACGTAGCAGACGACGTAGAGCAGCGACAGGACGCTGGCGCGTTCGTGCGCCTCGACCAGCGGCATGATCGTCTTGAGACTGCCCTGGAACCCACCGCCGAAGCCGACGCCGCCCAGCGCGAGGCCGACGAAGAACCCGGGAACGGACTCGGCCATGACCGAGAGCACCGTGACGACCATGCCCAGGATGAGGGCGACGATCCCGGTCAGGATCACGGTCCGCGCCGCGGTGTTGCGCAGCACCAGGACGGCGACCGACCCGAAGAGCGCGAAGACGAAGAGGACCAGGCCGGCGACCACGATCGACGGCTCCATCAGACTGTGGACGAGCGCCGGGCCGAGCGCGCCGAAGAAGCCGGCCAGCGCCCAGACCGCGAACAGCACCGGAGCGACGACCAGCACCGGCCCGCGTACGGGGCGCGGCAGCCTGATCTCGGGTCGCAGACTGCGCCGAGCACCCGGCATCGGTGTGACGGTCTCCGGCATCAGGGCGACCCCGACGGCCTGGATCAGCAGGACCGCAACGAGGACGACGTACACCAGCCGGGTCGGCGCGGGCAGGTAGCGGATGAGCAGCGCCGAGAGCAGAGCGCCACTGCCGGTGCCGAGACCGGGCGCGATCGAGTTCGCGAGCGTCCCGCGCACACGGTTGATGTCCAGCATCGCCGCGCCGACCGCCCCCGTGGCGGCACCCGCCGCGAGCCCCTGCACGAGGCGGGCGACCACCAGGGCGGGCACGCCGTTGGCGATGATGAAGACCAGCAGCGAGAGGATCTGCACGGCGATCGCGACGGCCAGGACGGGACGCCGGCCCACGTGGTCGGAGAGCTTGCCGAAGATGAGCAGCGACGCCAGCACCGCGAGCGCGTAGACCGCGAACACCGCGGTGGTCGTGACCGGCGAGAAGTGCCAGCGCTCCTGGTAGATCCCGTAGAGCGGGGTCGGCGCCGCCGAGGCGGCCAGGAACGACACGAGGATCGACGCCAGCAGCACCAGCGAGACGTTCGGCGCGAGTCGTGCCCGCCCCGCGATCGACATGTCGGTACTCCTCGTGCTGCGCGGCGCGCGTCGGGCTTGACGGCCGCAGCGGCGTACCCGGTCTGCCGCGTCGCATGCGGCCCGGCCTACTCCTCGCGCTCCTCGGGCCGCGGCCGGAGGTGCTCGCGCAGCGCCGCCGCGATGTCGCCGGCCGCGCGGAGCTGCTCCGGTGTGAGAGCGTCGACGAACAGCTCCCGGATGGTGCGCAGGTGCCCGAAGGTGGCCCGCTGGAACGCCTCGGCCCCGGCCGGCGTGAGGATCACCTGCGCCCCGCGCGGGACGGTTGCGTACTCCTCGCGCCGAATGAGCCCGCGTCGTTCCATCCGGCCCAGGTGGTGCGAGAGCCGGCTCCGCTCCCACCCGATGTGTGCGGCGAGGGCGGAGGAGCGCATCCGCTCGTCGGGCGCCTCGGTGAGGGCGAGCAGGACGGCGTAGTCCCCCGAGGAGAGGGAAGTGTCGACCTGGAGACGTGACCCGACCCGGGAGGTGAGCCTCTCCGTCGTCTCGACGAAGTCCCGCCAGATCCGCAGCTCCTCCGCGGTCGGCAGCTGGCGGCCCCTCCGCCGCTCGGGTGTGGCGCTCACCATGTGTCTCTCCCGGGGAATTGACGCGTCAATCAGCAGGTTAGCATCATTGACACGTCAACAGGGGAAGATCACTTCCCCGCGGTCGACGGCGAGGATCGCCGAGGAGGAGACATGACGGCGAAAGGCTTCGAGCTGGGGCTCAACTCGTTCGGCGAGGTGGCCACCGACGGCGACCGGACGCTGAGCGACGCCGAGACCGTACGACTGCTCGTGGACGAGGCCCGGCTCGCGGAGTCGGTCGGGCTCGACGTGTTCAGCCTCGGCGAGCACTACCGGGAGGGCCACAACGACTCGGCCACACCCGTCCTGCTCGCGGGGATCGCGACGGCTACCGAGCGGATCCGCCTCGGCACCTCGGTCACGGTCCTCAGCACGAACGATCCGGTACGGCTCTACCACGAGTTCGCCACCCTCGACGCGGTGAGCGACGGCCGCGCCCAACTGGTCCTCGGGCGGGCATCGGCGACCGAGTCGTTCCCGCTGTTCGGCTACGACCTGGCCGACTACGAGCGGTTGTTCGAGGAGAAGCTGGACCTATTCCTACGGCTTCAGCGCGACGAAACGGTCACCTGGTCCGGGACGGTACGCACTCCCCTGGTCGCCCAGCGGCTGCACCCACGGATGCGGCCGGGCGGCATCCCGACCTGGATCGGCGTCGGAGGAAGCCCCAACTCGGTGGTCCGCGCCGCCCGTCACGGGCTTCCCCTCATGCTGGCGATCATCGGTGGGCGTCCCCAGCGGTTCGCCGGCCATGTCGACCTCTACCACCAGGCGCTCGCACAGTTCGGGCAGCCGGAGCAACCGGTCGGGCAGCACTCGCTCGGCCTTGTCGCGGACACCGACGAGGAGGCGGTGGAGACCTGGTGGCGGTACTGGCAGCCGACCGTGGCGCGGCTCGCCGAGGAGCGCGGCTTCTACAAACCGGACCGCGCCCGCTACGAGGCCGAGATCGACCACGGGGCGTTGTTCGTCGGCTCGCCGGGGACGGTCGCCCGCAAGATCGCCACGATGGCCCGCGACCTGCGGCTGAATCGGTTCGACCTGAAGTACGACATCATGCACCTGCCTCGCGAGGCACGGGCGCGCACCATCGAGCTGCTGGGCAGCGAGGTCGCGCCGCGGGTCCGGGAGCTGTTGGCGAAGGAGCCCACCAATGTCTGACCTCGTGTTCGGCCTCGACACCTTCGGTGACGTACCGGAGGACGACTTCGGCAAGCCCGTGTCGCACGCCGCCGCGATCCGCCAGGTGGTCGACGAGGCGGTGCTGGCCGACGACCTCGGCGTCGACGTGATCGCCCTCGGCGAGCACCACCGTCCGGAGTACTCGGTGTCGACGCCGGAGACGGTGCTGGCGGGCATCGCCACCCGCACCTCGCGGATTCGACTCTCCTCCGGTGTCACGGTGCTGAGCTCCGACGACCCGGTCCGGGTGTTCCAGCGTTTCGCCACTGTCGACGCGCTGTCGCACGGCCGGGCCGAGGTCATCCTCGGCCGGGGCTCGTTCACCGAGTCCTTCCCCCTGTTCGGCTACGACCTGGCCGACTACGACGTGCTGTTCGAGGAGCGGATCGAGCTGTTCGCGAAGCTGCTCGACGAGCAGCCGGTCACCTGGAGCGGCACCACGCGCGCCCCGCTCACGGACGCCGACGTCTTCCCCAAGACGGAGTCGGGGCACCTCACCACCTGGGTGGGCGTGGGCGGCTCACCCCAGTCGGTGGTGCGGACGGCCCGGTACGGCCTGCCGCTCATGCTCGCCATCATCGGCGGCGCTCCCGACCGTTTCGCCCCCTACATCGACCTCTACCGCCGGGCGGCCGACCAGCTCGGCACCACCGCGCACCCGGTCGGGATGCACTCGCCCGGCTTCATCGCCGACACCGACGAGGAGGCCAAGGAGCTGTTCTGGCCGCACTACCGGGTCATGCGGGACCGGATCGGCGCGCTGCGCGGCTGGCCACCGATCCGCCGTACGGAGTTCGACGCCGAGGTCGAGCACGGCTCGCTCTACATCGGCTCGCCCGAGACGGTGGCCCGCCGGATGGCCGGTGCCATCCGCAGTCTGGGTGTCGGCCGGTTCGACCTCATCTACACCGCCGGAGCGCAGCCCGTGAGCGCCCGGATGCGCGCCGTGGAGCTGTACGGCTCGCGGGTGATCCCCATGGTCCGCGACATCCTGGCCAGCTGACCCACCGGCCGACCCCTCTGGAAGGACGACATGTTCGACAACGGTCACGACCGACCCCGGACCCTCGCCGTGCTCGGTGCCGGCAAGGTGGGCACCGTCCTCGCCCGGCTCGCGCTCGCCGCCGGCTACCGGGTGCTCGTCGCCGGCTCCGGCGACCCGGCGAAGATCGCCCTGACCATCGAGGTGCTCACGCCCGGGGCGGTGGCCACCACCGCCGTCGACGCCGTGGCCGGTGCCGACATCGTCATCCTCGCCCTGCCCCTGGGCAAGTACCGTGCGCTGCCCGCCGAGGCGCTGCGCGGCAAGCTCGTCGTCGACGCGATGAACTACTGGTGGGAGGTGGACGGCATCCGCGACGACCTGACCGACCCGCGCACCTCGTCCAGTGAGATCGTCCAGGCGTTCCTGGCCGACGCGCGGGTGGTCAAGGCGTTCAACCACATGGGCTACCACGACCTTGAGGACGAGGCGCGGTCGACGGGCACGGCGGGCCGCAAGGCCATCGCGATCGCCGGTGACGACGAGGCCGACCTCGCCACTGTCGCGTCCCTCGTGGACGATCTCGGCTTCGACCCGGTCGTCGCTGGCCCCCTCGCCGAGGGGGTACGACTCGAGCCGGGCAGCGAGTTGTTCGGCGCCAACGTGAGCGCCGACGAGGTGCGCGCGATGCTCGGCCGCTTTCCGGGGTCGGAGCGCGGCCGGGCAGTCGCCGCCGCGCGGGCCCGCACGGGCGACGGTGACGATGCCCGGTCGGCCCCCGAGGCGCCCGCCTGACCGCCCGTCCCTCTCAGAGGTCGTCGTCGAACGCCGTACGCGGGTCGAGGTGCCGACCCCGCTCCTGCGCGGCGGCGTAGGCGTCGGGGCCGAGCGCCTCGATCGCGGCGTCCCGCACGGCGGCGAGGTCGGCCGCGTCGTCCGGATCCGGCACCTGGCCGAGGGCCGCGAACGCCGCGTCCGCGAGGCCGACCATGAGCGCCGCTCGCGGGTGGTCGCCCTCGGCGGACGCGAGCGCCGCGCCCGCCACGCAGACGTACGGCACGAACTCGTCCCAGCCGTGCCGGAACACCCGGGTACGGCTGAGGGTGAACAGCCTCCTCGCCTCGGCGAGATTGCCCAGGCCCAGCTCGCAGAAGGCCAGGTTGTGCGTCTCGGAGTTGACGGTCTCCGGCCGCCCCAGCGCCTCGTTCAGCGCGATGCTCTCCCGGTACAGATCCCGTGCCCGGGTCAGGTCACCGGCCATCCGCGCCACCGCGGCCAGCACGTGCCTCGGCCGCTCCTCCAACGCGCGATCGCCGGAGCGCACCGCGACGTCGAGCGCCTGACGCGCCCGCGCCTCCCCGAGCGTCAGGTCGCCGCCGCGAATCGCCACCCGCGCGAGGCTGTACCGGGCCTCCACCTCGCCCGCCGCGTCGCCGACGGTCCGGGCCCGCTCGATCTCGGCCGTACTCATCCGCACGACTTCGTCGGTCTCCCCCCGCCGAAAGGCCGAGCGGACGTCGTCACTGAAACTCACGGTTGATGTCCCCTCGTTGCTCGCGCAGGGTGGCGTCGCCCGCTCCGCGGTGCCGGCCGTCTCGTCAGCTGGTCACGCATGAAAGGCGGTCCAGTTTTCCAGGAGGCGAAAGCCCATCGACTCGTACAGTGGCCGGCCGAGCGCGCTGCTCTGCAGGTACGCCGCGTCCGCGCCGGTCGCCACGCCGTCGCGCAGCACCGTCTCGGTGATCGCCCGACCCAGGCCACGACCGCGCGCGCCCGGGACGACGGCGATGTTGAACACGCCGACCACCCCTCGGGTGCGCATCCCGAGACCCGTGCCGAGGGTCTCGCCGGCCTCCTCGTACAGGTAGCCGTCGATCCGTTCGGCGTCGAGCACGGCGCCGCCCATCAGCGACCCGAACAGACCGTCCGGGGCGTCGAACCCCCTGGTGAGGACGTCCGTGTACCGATCGCTGTCCGCCGCGCCGACCCGGCGCACGCGCTCGCGCTGCGCCTCGTCAGCCCGGTAGACCAGCTCGCCCGCCGTGCAGGCCAGCAGCGGCAGCTCGCTGCGCTCGGAGAGCCCGTGACGGCCGGCGAGATCAGCCACCGCGCCGTCGGCGTCTTCCCGGACCATTATCGACCAGGTCTCGATCTGCCGGGCCACCTCGGTCGCCATCGTGTCCAGCGAATCGAGGTCCGGCTCCCGCGACAGGTCGTACGCCACGTTCAACGTCGGCGCTCCCGCATGGGTCACCGCCGCACGGGCGGTGCCCCGCTTCGCGTACCACCCCTTCGGAGTCGCCCCGCACAGATCCTCGATGGCATCGTCGTACGCCGCGGCCATCCGATCGGCGATGGTGTTCATGGCCCTCCCCCAGACGGTCTCCACGAAGGCAGAAAGATAGCCGCAGCGGTGTGACCTGCGCGAATCGAGGTCCGGTGGGACGGCGGGTGGGTCAGCTCCGGGGGGCGCCGCGCCTGCGCCGCCGCAGCCCGTGCCGCAGGCCCTGACTGGTGGCGCCATGGAAGATGATCATCACGACCACACCGATCAGGCCGAGCAACGGGGTCACCAACCAGCCGAGCACCCCGGTCAGGCCGTAGAGGACCAGGCCGACGATCGGGCGGGCCTCCTGCACCCGGACCTGCTCCTGGTCGACGGTGTCGGCGCGCAGGGCCGGGTGGCGGCGCACATAGGCGAAGAGCACCCACCAGGGCGCCGACATCAGTGATGCGGCGAACGCGTACAGGACGACCGCCACGCGCAGATCGTCGGTGTTGCCGTCGGCCAGCGCCGACGCCAGGACGGCTGTGGGAAACGGGATGATCACCACGCCGAAGAGGATGCCGAGGTTGATCGAGCTGAAGGCGGGGGTGGTGCCCCGGACCATCTGGAGCACCGCGTGATGATTCAGCCAGAGAACACCGACATAGATGAACGACACGACGAAGGCCAGATACGACGGTCCCTCCCCGAGCAGACCCTCGGCCAGTCCACCCTCGTGGAAGTCCGGCACCCGCAGATCCAGCACCAGCAGGGTGATGACGATGGCGAACACGGCGTCGCTGAACGCTGCCAGACGGCCCGCGTCGGTCACCGCGGGACCACTGTCGCCTGCCTGAATCCCCCGTTGAGCTGCGGACATTGCCGCATGCTAGCAGTCACTGATCGGCCACCGAGGGTTATCGTCGGGGCGGCGCGGGCCGGCCTCGTCCTTCGTGGACCACGGGTGGGCGGGAGCGGCCGGACCGTCCCCGCCCACCCGATGGCTAGCTGGCGTACGTCTCGAACTCGCCGACCCGCGGCACACCACTCGAGCTGTTGATCTTAAAGGTGATCTTGCTCAGTGCCGTCGCGGAGAACGTGATCACGCCCGCACCGCTACCGGAGGCCAGGACCGCGCCCGTGTCGTGGTTGACGAGCTGCCAGGAACCGATGGAGCCCTGGGTCCCGGAGGGCTCCCGAATGATCACCCGGGACACCCGGGTGGCCGATCCCCACTTGATCGAGATGGAGCCGGTCGATCCGGCCGGCGACCAGTAGGTGCCGATGTCGCCGTCGCGCACGTTGCCGTAACTGGTGCCGCTGGCCTTGCTGGAACCGTCGGCACCGGCACCCAGGCTGAGGTTGGTCCCGCTGGGCGGGGGCGTCGTCGCCGGTGGCGCGGTGGTCGGTGGCGCGGTGGTCGGCGGCGCGGTGGTCGGCGCAGCCGTGGTCGGCGGCGGCGTCTGCGGCGAGCAGCTCCCGTCGGAGACCCGCAGGCCCGTGTTGGCGCCGGCCGTCTGCCGGACGACATCCGGTACGCAGCTCGCGCCGTCGAGGCGGTACGCGTACGGGATGCTGACTGTGGTGTTGGACGTCGGGTTGGGGCCGGCGGGGTAGTTCTCGCTGCCGGCGCTGGACCAGGTGACGTTGTCGAACGTGTTGCCGCTGACCTGCCAGTAGCCGCGCTCGTTGGTGTAGAAGGTGCCCAGGACGTCCTTCGAGTTGCGGAAGTAGTTGTTCTCCACCTTGGCCCGCGCGCCGGCCCGGGAGTTGATGCCGGACTCGTGGAGGCTCACGTAGTGGTTGTTGTAGATGTGCGCGATGCCGCCGCGCAGCAACGGCGTACGGGAGTCGATGTTCTCGTACAGGTTGTGGTGGAACGTGATGAAGCCGTTCGAGAGGTCGCTCTCGCTGGAGCCGATGAGGCCACCACGACCGGAGTTGCGCAGGATGCTGTACGACAGGGTCACGTACTGGGTGTTGTCCTTCATGTCGAACAGGCCGTCATAGCCCTCGGACTCCCCGCCGGACGCCTCCAGGGTGACGTGATCGACCCAGACGTTGCGGACCGTGCTCTCCATGCCGATGGCGTCTCCGCCGTTGGACGTGGGCGAACCCGACTTCTTGACGTTCCGGACTGTCACGTTCTGGATGATGATGTTGCTGGAGTCACGGATGTGGATGCCCAACTGATCGAAGATCGCGCCGCTGCCGACCCCGATGATGGTGACGTTGCTGATCTGCTTGAGCTCGATCACGCCGTCGGCGGTGTTACAGCTCGAACCCGACACCTTGCTGGTGTTGCCGTGGTTGATCGTCCCCGTCACCTCGATGGTGATCGGGGTGCTGCTGCTGGCTCGCCCGCACAGCGCCGCGTGGATCGCGGTGCCCGTGCTGGCCCGTACCGTCTGCCCGCCCGCGCCGCCGGTGGTCCCGCCGTTCTGGGTGGCGTAGCCGGTGGCGGTGCCGACCGCCGCCGACGCGTGCGGGATGGACAGTGTTCCTCCGACCGCGATCCCGACAGCGGCCGTGGCCAGCGCCGCCTGAAGTCGCAGTGCGACTGGTCGTCTCATGTCGCGCCTCCTTCGTCATTCGTCTCGATGTGCCGACGGCAGCGGCGATCGACGCGTCGACCCTCCACGGGTACGCGATTTCAGTCGATCACTGTGCATTGACGGCAATCAATTGTTTGCTCGTCGCCGAGAATGTCATCGCCCTGGCGTGCGCGGCGAAGCCGCTGGCCAAACGGCACGTCGCCGGAAGCGCATCCCGATGCGCGCCCGCCCAGTTCGAGATGAAACATCGATGTAACGCAATCGTAGGAAAGCGGTTTCCCTCTGGGCAAGGGTTAGCGTTTGCAGGTTTTTTGCAGACGCTTGTCGGGCCAGCCCGGGTCAGCGCCCCGGCGCAGCCCGACACGATCAGGGGACCAGCCGTGCCGCCCCCCGGCTCATTGACCGGTTCGTCCTAATCTCAACACGTTCATGACTCACATCGGCCGGTCGTCGACACCGATCCGCGGCGCGATGACACCTGACGGCACCCGTTCTGAGCAGCCACGGAGGATGAAGATGGGTGGTATGGCCAGGCGTCAGTTCGTCCGGATCTCCGGGACGGCCGGCGCCACGGGACTCCTGGGCATCATCGGCGCGGACCGGGCGCTGGCCGACGGGGGCCAGGGCCCCGAACCGTCCCCGCCGGAGCCCGGTGGCGCCCCCTGCCCCACGCCCTCACCCCTCTGTGGCTACCCCGGCGACACCGGAGGCAGGTTCGACCTCTGGGACCGGGTGCAGGTCTGCGAGGGCACCAGGACCGGCCCTCCGTTCCCCCAGTGCCTGAGCACCACCCCCACCTACGTGATCCTCAATGGAGGATCCGGGTCGAACCACGACTTCCTGCTGGTCCCCAGTTGTCGGATCCGCGGCATCGAGTGCCCGTTCATCACCACCGCCAGCGCACCGAACTACTGGCTCGACGCGTGGGACAACGCCCAGCCGGGCCAGCCGGGACACGTCGTCTATCCCCACCTCGGGCTGGGCATCAACTCGGCCGACCCGACGATCCGTACGCAGGACCAGCTGCACATCCACCTGGCCGGGATCCACTCGGGCATCCAGACCCAGCTGAACACCCACGACAGCACGATCACGAACGACCCGTCGCGGTGGCGCAACCAGATCGTGCCGATCTGGGGCCTGACGAGCACCGGCGCTGCCGCTCCCCGCTCGTACCGGGTGCTCCACGTCGCGAACCTGAACGCGAACCTCTTCCGGCTCCTGCTCGACAGCGTGGTGCGGCCGACCGGAGCGACAATGGCGGCGCAGATGATGGCCGTGACGCCCCGGCTGATCGGCAGCGGCGGTTTCTACGTCCTGAACAGCGAACCCGGCCTGCCCGTCGCCCCCGGCCAGCCCGGCGGCACCGGGACCGTCGACTTCCTGCTCGCGTACGCCTGACGCATTGACAGGCACCACTTGACGAAATAAATTCCTGGCAACAAGAAACTGTTTCGTACGCTCGCTGTGCGGCACTCACCCGCGAGCCCGCGAATGAGCAGCGAGGCCGGCCCGCTCCAGGAACCGGCCGACGGAGGAGGGTGCCACAGTCCCGCTGGACCCGTTCGCCGCACCATCGCGGTCCCGCCGCCGCTCGCGCATTCGCGACCGGTGGCGCGAGACCCCATCTGGTGCCGACATCCCGGCCGACGCACCGGCGTTCCCCCGGTGTTCCCTCCGCGCCCGTCCGAGCGACGCGAGGGTCGGCGATCGGCGGGTGATGTCGAGGGTTGCCACGCGGGGCTGAACTGGACAGGCGAATTCCCGACAACGCCCGCCGCCACGCTTGGGAGCGCTCCCGAGCACCTGACGAGGTACCGCCTGACGCTCTGCGAACGACCGATCCACCGGATCCGTCGCCGCCACCACCCCCTGCAGGAGAAGGCTCATGAGAAAACGAAGAGTCACAAACGCCGCGCTGGTTTCGGCCGGCGCCGTCCTACTGGCATCGACAGCTGTCGCCCTGGCGGCACCGGCCGGTGCCGCAGCCGCCGGCTGTGCGGTGAACTACGCCGTGTCGTCGCAGTGGGAGGGCGGCTTCGGCGCGAACGTCACCATCACCAATCTCGGCGACGCGGTCAGCGGTTGGACGCTGACCTGGTCCTACAGCGCTGGCCAGACGGTCACGCAGGCGTGGAACACGACCCTGACCCAGAGCGGCGCCGCGGTCACCGCCAAGAACGTCAGTTACAACGGGGCCATCCCCACCAACGGCACGACGTCGTTCGGGTTCAACGGCTCGTGGACCGGCAGCAACCCCGATCCGTCGAGCTTCGCGCTCAACGGTGTGACCTGCACCGGCGGCACGACGCCGACCACACCACCGCCTACCACGCCGCCCCCGACGACACCGCCGCCGACCACACCGCCACCCACCACCCCGCCACCCACCGGGCCGGCGGACATCACGGTGAACAGCGCCACCCGGTACCAGACGGTCGACGGCTTCGGGGCCGCGCAGTCCATCTGGGGCAGCGCCTGGTCGACGACCGACACCCAGACCCTGGTCGGGCTGGGCCCCAACCAGCTCGGGCTGTCCATCGTGCGCACCGGCCTCTCACCGGTGTCCAGCGAATGGTCGACCCACGTGAACTCGCTGAAGACGGCGAAGTCGTACGGGTCCGGCGTGAAGATCCTCGCCTCACCGTGGACGGCGCCGGCGGCGTGGAAGACCAACAACAGCCGCACCAACGGCGGCAAGTTGAAGACCGACTACTACGACGACTACGCGAACCATCTGAACAGCTATGTCCAGTACATGCGCGGCCAGGGCGTCACCATCGACGTCACGTCGGTGCAGAACGAGCCGGACTGGCACCCCGACTACGACTCGATGGACTGGAGCGGCACCGAGCTGCGCACCTTCGTCCGTGATCAGGGCACGAAGGTGCAGAACAGCAAGCTGATGGTCGCCGAAGCCGTCAACATGAACTACGGCTACACCGATCCGACCCTGAACGACGCGACCGCCCGGAACAACATCGGCTACATCGGCGGCCACCTGTACGGCACCGAGTCCGCGGGTCGGCTGGCGCCGTACCCCCTGGCGGCCCAGTACAACAAGCCGGTGTGGATGACCGAGTGGAACTACCACGAGGCGGACGGCAGCGGCTCCAACATCTGGGGCAACCCCGCCAACCTGGCGGTCTGGAACGAGACGCTCGACGACATCATGCGCACGGTGCACAAGTCGATGGAGGCGAACTGGAGCGCCTACATCTGGTGGTACGGCAAGCGTTACTACTCCTTCATCGGCGACGGCGAGGCGGCCTACGGCACCACTGCGGGCGCTCCGCTCAAGCGGGGGTACGCGTTCTCGCAGTACGCGAAGTACGTCCGGCCGGGCTATCAGCGGGTGGCCCTGACCAAGAGCTCCAAGGCCTCGCCGCTGGAGGTGACCGCCTACCAGGGCGACGGCAAGATCACGCTGGTGATCCTCAACCGGTCGAACAGCGCGGTCAACAACGCCGTGATCCAGGCGCCGCAGAACGTCAGCAAGGCCGAGTACTACCTCACCTCGCAGAACGCCAACGCGGCCAGCCAGCCGACAAGCGTGAACGGAGGACAGGCCACCATCACCGTCGGCGCACGCAGCATCTCGACCCTCGTGTTCACTCTCTGACCGCTTCCGCGAGTCAGTCTCGGCGCGACCGGGCGTGGGGGTGTGCGCGACCGTGCGCTCCCCCACGCCCGAGGCCGCCAAGGTCCCGGCGTCGCAGGGCCAGATCCACTGCGGCGTCGGACCAGCACGGATGATCGAACGTGAAGCCCGCGGCGGAGAGCCGACCCGGGGCGACGCGCCGGCTCTTCAACAGCAGTTCGGTGTCCGACCGGAGCACTAACGCGCCGACCTCCGCCATCAACCTGGTGGCCGGCAGGCCGACCGGCATCCGCCAGGCCGACCGCAGCGCCCGCATGAATTCCCGCTGTGGCACCGCGCCGGGCGCGGCCAGGTTCACGGGCCCGGCGAGGTCGTCACGGTCGATCAGAAGGCACACCGCGCGGACGAAGTCCCGGTCGTGGATCCACGAGACGTACTGCCCACCGCCCGCCACCGGGCCACCGAGCCCGACCCGCGCGAGCCAGCTCAGCACATCGAACACGCCACCGCGGTCGGGGCTCATCACCATTGCCGAGCGCAGCGCGACCTTGCGGGTGTGGGGGGTCGCCGCCCGCTCCTGCGCGGCCTCCCAGTTCTGGGCGATCTTGACGCTGTACGACCAGTACCCGGGCACGCCGTGTTCGCCGCCGCCGAGCACCCCGTCGTGCTCGTCGTTCGCGGCGTCGAAGCGGTGCGCATAGATGGTCGCGGTGCTCATCTGCATCCACACCCTGGGTGGCCGCTCGGCCGCGGCGATGGCCTCGCCGACAACGCGCGCCGACTCCACCCGTGAACGCATCATGGCGTCGAGGTTCTCCGGGGTGTACCGACAGCTCACGCTGCGGCCGGCCAGATTGATGACCACATCGCTGCCGTCGACCTGCCGGGCCCAGTCGCCGAGCGTGACGCCGTCCCAGCGAACCTGACGCGCACCACTGGGCGAGCGGGTCAACAGCACCACCTCGTGACCCTGCGCGGTCAAGGCCCGGTCCAGGATCGCGCCCACCTGGCCGGTGCCGCCCGGAATGACGATCTTCACGGTCGATCCCCGACCGACACCAGTTTTTGAACATGTTCAACCATGCTCCGAGCGTACGGCTGAACAGCCGGCGGATCAAGATCGGTCGCCGGGGCTCGTCCCTCGCGGCGGGGAGCGCCTTCCCCGACAGGAGGGGACCGCTCCCGGCGGTGCCCCGCGAGGATCGGAGGCATGACGACACCGACAGCTACCGCGCGCGGGAGCGGCAACCACCTGACCTCCGCCGTACTCGCCTGGGCCGTGGCCTACGGCGGTGTACGTCTGGCGTGGACGATCGGGGAGGCGCCGGAGTTCGGCCCGTTCGGGTCCGACCTGCTCGGCTTCACCGGCTGGTGGTCGGTGGCGCTGTGCCTGGCGGCAGGGGTGACGGCGGTGGCCCTGGACCGGGTGGCGACCTGGCGGCCGGTGCTCGCGGGATCAGCCTGGGCGCTCGGCGGGGCACTGGTCGCGGCCGCCGCGATCCTGCTGCCGGAACTGGTGAGTCTCCTGCTGTTCGCCCCCGGCCCGTCCTTCGATCCAGTGGCCTTCGCGAGCCGGCTCGGGTGCGTCACCGGAGCGGCCCTGCTCGGCCTGGCCACCGCTCGCTACCAGCGCCGCACGCGGGGCGACTGCCCCAACTGCTGCCGGACGGGCCCACCCGGCCGGCGGCGTTCGGCACCCGCGCCGTGGGCACGCTGGGCCGCGTACGTGGCGGTGGCCGGCCTCGTGACCCGGTTCGCGGCCCAGGCGGTGGTGGGCTTCGACGGCCTCACGCAGGACGCCTCGGTGATCGGGTTGGAGATCGGTCTGGTGCTGGCCGGGGTGCTGTTACCGCTGGCACTGGTGCGGCACTGGGGTGAAATCTGGCCGGGATGGGTGCCACTGCTCGCCGGCCGTACGATCCCCCGCCGGCTGCTGCTCGTGCCGGGCTTCGGGCTCGGGGCGGCCATCGTCGCCTATTTCGGCATGGGGCTGGCGCAGGTGGCGTCCGGGTCGGCCAGCGAGTTCTCCGACGCGTTCCTCTGGGTGGCCATGTCGGCGTACTGCCTCCTGGGGCTCGGCCTCCTCGCCGCGTCCAGCGACTACCACCTGCGCACCCGCGGCGCGTGCCCGTCCTGCGGTCGCTGACCGACCCGACTGCGCCACACGCCGTCAGCCGGTGTCGCGGTCGTGGACCTCCCGCCGGCGGGGCGCCGGATCCCGGCCGACGGAATCCTCCCGGGCCGGCACCGTCCGTTGGCCGCGTACGGTCGAGCGTGGCACGGGCGGAACCGGCAGCCGTGGCCCGTCGCCGGTCTCCGCGCGCAGGTGCTCCGTCTCCTGCACCAGGTAGTGCGGTCGGCGCTTGGTCTCGTAGTAGATCCGGCCGATGTACTCCCCGATCACGCCCAGGATCGTCATCTGGATGCCGCCGAGCCCGATCACGCTGACGATGATGGTGGTGTAGCCAGGAACGTCGATGCCCTTCTCGACGGCGTCCGCGACCACCCAGGCCATGTAGACGAGCGCGATGAGCGTGAGGAACAGGCCCCCGTAGATCGCCAGGCGCAGTGGCCGGTTGTTGAACGACAGCAGGCCGTCGAACGCGTAGTTGAAGAGCTTGCCGAACGTCCACCTGCTCCGACCCGACTGCCGGGTCTCGTTGGGGTGGGCCACCACCGCCGTCCGGAAGCCGATCCAGGAGAACAGTCCCTTGGAGAAGCGGTTGTACTCCGGCATCGCCAGGATCGCGTCCACCGCGAGTCGGGACAGCAGACGGAAGTCACCCGCCCCGTCCTGTAGGCGCACGTCGATCCACCAGTTGATCACCCGGTAGAAGGACCGCGAGGCGACCATCCGCACGAACCGGTCACCGCGCCGGTCCCGACGAGCGATCACCTGGTCGAAGCCCTGCTGGTACAGCATCACCATCTCGGGCAGCAGCCGCGGCGGATGTTGCAGGTCGGCGTCCATGATGACCACCGCGTCACCGGTGGCCCGCTGCAACCCGGCGAGCATCGCCGCCTCCTTGCCGAAGTTCCGGCTCAGCGACGTGTAACAGACAGCGGGGTCCGCGGCGGCGAGCCGGCGCAGCGCCGCGAGGGTGCCGTCCTCGCTGCCGTCGTCGACGTACACCACCTCGACGTCCACGTCGGGCAGCTCGGCGAGGGCGGCGCACACGGTCTCGTGCAGCCGCTCCACCGACGCCTCCTCGTTGAAGCAGGGCACCACGACCGACAGTCGCACTGTCGTCACCCCTTTCCGCCCGTGCCCGGGTGTCCGCCGCCGACGCCGGCCGGCCCGGCGTCCGCGCGGTCAGAGGTGGTAGACAAGCGTGCCATCGAGATCCTCCCGGGTGATGCCCAGCCCGTCGATGGGCCGGGCCGCCATGCCGTCCCACGGCGTCCCCGCGGCGCGGCTCGGCACGAACACCACCGACCGCACGCCGATGCCCCGCAGGTACGCCACGCTGCCCGCGTCGGGGAACGACGCCACAGCGGTCCGGGTCTGCGCCTGGCTGACCGGCTCGAAGCCGCCCAGACCGTTGGTCACCCGGGGGAACCCGTCGGTCGTCCACAACATGTACGTCAGATCGCCCACGCCGCCGGCCGGCAGCACCAGGATCGGGTCCTGCACCGTCCGCATCGCGGCCGGCGGCTGCGGCACGGCCGGGTGGGGTGTCCGGTTGACGCCCTCCAGGGTGACCATGGTCAACGGCACCAGCAGGACCAGCGGCGTGAGGATCCGCGTCCACTGGCGGGGCGAGGACTCGCGCAGCGATTCGGCGAGCGCCGTCACCGCACCGGCGGCCAGCACCGCCAGCAGCAGGCTCGTCCAGTGCATCATCCGCCCGGGGGTACGCAACGCGTCCCAGCCCGGCAGGAGCGTGGACAGTGTCAGGTAGCCCGGGTCGCCGTCACCGCCGAGCGTGGCGCCCAGACCCAGCAGCACCGTGCCGACCACGCCGAGCCCCAGCGCGACCCGGTGCCGCAGCGGATACGCCGAGAGGAACAGCCCGGCCGCGGCCAACCCGATCAGCATCATCCCCGGCAGCAGCGCCATCTCCGGCGGCCAGGACAACTGTTCGCGTGCGGCGGCGTGCCGCTCGCCCCACAACCACGAGTCGGCGGGCGCGGTGACGAACCCGATCAGCGGAGGCGAGAACATCTTCGTCCAGTCCAGCGTCCGCTCGGCCTGCGGGTTGAGATCGACGACGCGCAGGTAGACCATGCCCAGCAGCAGCGTCACCGCGCCGAACACACCCCCACCGATCAGATCGGCGAGCAACAGCCGCCGACCGAACGGCGGCCGCTCCCGCCGCCGCCACCAGGACCAGCCGTAGCAACCCGCCGCCACCAGCACCGCGGCCAGCAGGAAGTACACCAGCGGCAGGCCGATGCCGAAGCCGAGGGAGACCTGCCAGGCGGCGACCAGCCACCCGGCCACCGCCCAACCGGGCCGGCGCAGCTCCGGCCGGTACCCGTGGCGCAACGACCAGCCGTGACCCCGGGCCAGCATGGCCAGCGACAGCGCGATTCCCGCGCTGGACAGGATGTTCAGGTGCCCGGAGTGCGCCAACCGCCAGGGCGCGTACGCCCACGCGATCCCGGCGACCGCACCGCCCCACCGGTTCGCGCCGAGCTGCCGCGCCAGGGCGTACGCCCCGAGCGACGCCAAGGCGTGCAGCAGCACGTACAGCACGTTGTAGTGGATCACGGCGGCCGTGAAGCCGGAGCCGAGCATTCCCATCGGGGCGTAGCCGAGCAGGGTGTCGCTGTAGGCGTACGTGTACTTCTCGGGGTAGAACGTGTTGGAGTTCCAGAGGTCGGCCGGGCTGCTCAGCAGAGCGTGCCCCGACCAGGCGACCTGCCACGCCTGCAACAGCGGGTCGCCCAGGTCACCGGGGATCGTGCTCGCCGGGTGCCGCAGCGTCGGCCAGGTCAGCACCACCGCCACCAGCAGGCTCGCCAGGACCGCCACGGTCCATTCGTTACGGACCCAGCGCCATCGACCCCAATCGGCCGGTGGCCGGTCGTCGGAGACCGGCTCGGGCGGCACGTTCTCCGTGGTCGGTGGCGGGGTGGCGGACCGGATAATCATGAAATAGATGCTCTCCAATAGTGCTGCCCTTGTCCATCCGCTGTCCGAAGCGTGGATGCGCAGGCACGAGGTTCAACTGTCGGGTGCCGAGGGGGTGTCGCGGCCAGCGGCGACGGTGGCGCGGACGAGGTGCGTCCGCGCCACCACGCTGCCGGTTCAGCGGGTCGGGTGGCTACCCGACCCGGACCAGTTGCCACTGCTGGTTGTTGCCACCCCAGTCGGCATACTGCACGATGTTCCCGCCGTCGGCGGTGGACGCGCCCTGCACCTCGACGGCCTTGCCGCTGTTGCGGTTGATCAGGCGCAGGTAGCCGCCGGACGACTCGGCCAGCCGGAACTGCTGGTTCGTGCCGTTGCCGTCGCTCCACTGCACGATCGCCGCCGAGTCGGCGGTGGAGAAGTTGTAGACATCCAGCACCTTGCCCGAGTTGCGGGACTTCAGTCGGTAGTAACCGCCACCGGAGTCCACGAACTGCCACTGCTGCCACGCGCCGTCGTTGCGGGCCCACTGGTCGATCCGCGCGCCGTCGGTGGTCGCCCGCTCGTACACGTCGAGCGCCTTGCCGCTGTTGCGGTTCACCAACACGTACCAGGCGGTGGTGTCCACCCCGGTGCCCGGCGGAGGCGTGGTGGGCGAGGTGCTGCCCCCGTTGAGAGCGTTGAGGACGGAGGTGTACGCCGCCTTCTTGTTGCCCGAACCATCGAACAGCAGCGCGTTGTCGCTACCGCGCCAGGAGTCGCTGTCGCGCACGCCCCAGGTGGTGATGCCGGCGCAACGGGCGACGGCCAGGCAGGCGCGGGTGACCGAGGCGTAGATGTTGGCCTGGTTGGAGCCGGTCATCACGTCCAGCTCGGTGATCTGCACGTCGACGCCGAGGTCGGCGAAGCGCTGGAGGTTGGCCTGGTAGTCACTGGCCAACGTGGTGCCGAGGTGGGACTGGAAGCCGACGCAGTCGATCGGTACGCCGCGGGACTTGAAGTCGCGCACCATGTTGTAGATGCCTGTCGACTTCGCGTTGATGCCGTCGGTGTTGTAGTCGTTGTAGCAGAGCTTCGCGCCCGGGTCGGCGGCGCGGGCGGCGCGGAACGCCGCCTCGATCCAGTCGTTGCCGGTGCGTTGCAGGTTCGAGTCCCGTCGCCCGCCGCTGCCGCCGTCGGCGAACGCCTCGTTCACCACGTCCCAGGCGTAGATCTTGCCCCGGAAGTGGGTGGCGACCTGGGTGACGTGGTTGATCGCGGCGTTACGCAGCGCGGTGCCGGACATGCCCTGCGCCCACCCCGGCTGCTGGGCGTGCCACAACAGCGCGTGCCCCCGCACCCTCATGCCATTGGCCTGCGCGTGACTGACCAGACGATCACCACCGCTGTAGTTGAACGCACCCTGGGACGGCTCGGTGGCGTCCCACTTCATCTCGTTCTCGGGGGTGACCTGGTTGAACTCGCTGTTGAGGATGCCGACGTACTGGCTGTTGGAGAGCTTGCCCGTCGCGACGGCGGCGCCGAAGTAACGGCCCTTCTCGGCCGCCGAGGCCTTCAACGTCGTTCCGGCGCTGGCCATGGGCGCCAGCGCCATGGTCATACCCGCGGTCAGCGCGACCGCGAGGGTCGCCGTCGCCAGCAGAGCTTTCTTGGGTCTCATGTCGTTCCTTCTCAGTGGTTGCATCGGTGGTGGTGATGTGCCACTTCACTCAGGACGGACTGGTCCCGACGACAGGCGCCGGCGTGAGCCGAGGAATCCGGAGCGATCATCCTGGGCACTGCGCACAGCGCACGCAGCCTGGCCGGCGCTCGCCGGCAACCACGCGAGTCCTGAGACGACGTCCGCTGCCCGGGGACGCCGTGCTTCGAGGCGCGACCGCGGGACTCGCCCGGTGAGCCACCGACGCCGCCGACCTCTGCATCGAGAGTGAGCGATAACATGCTGTTCGTCAAGACGTAACGAGCCGGCCACATAGTCGCCCGGCCGAATCGGTTCGCGGAGCGTGTCCCATTGCCACCTGTCGACGTCCGGACGGGATCGGGTCGACGATCCGTGCCGCTCCGACGCTGTGGGTGCGCCGCGCGACGGTCTTGTTATCGCTCACAGTCCAGGTCACCTGCCCGGCGTACCACAGGGGCGCGGAGCGGGGACCCGCGCGCCGCACGCGCCCGGCGAAGCTGGACCGGCGCGGTGGCCGCGGATCGGTCCGCGACAGGTGTAACCCGAGTTACCCGGGGGCAACAGTCCGCGCATGGATGGGACGGCGTGAGGCGGCCGAAGCGGTGTCCGCCGCCGCCCACGCTCGGCGCAGCGGCGTTCGGAGCGGCAGCGCTGGGGGCGGCGGCCCTCGGCGCGGCCCTGGGCCCCGAGCCCGCGCACGCCGCCCCGTCACCGGCACCGTCGCCGACCACCCGCGCACCGGCACAGGACGCCACCGCGCCGGGAATCGTCGGGGCGCTGCTGCACGACGTGGTCGAGACACCGCTGGACGTCGGCCGGTCCTTGCCGACGGCCGTCCCACTGCCCGTGCCGACAGCCGTCCCCCTACCCGTGCCGACGGCCGTCCCACTGCCCGTGCCGACAGCCGTCCCCCTGCCCCTGCCGAGTGTCACCGGCGCGCTGTCGGTCGAACCCTCCACCGCCGCGCCAGCCCGACGACCCCGTGCGCGACAGTCGTCCCCGCCGCGCGTTCCGTCGGCCTCGGCCCCGCCGGCCGCACGCGCCACCGCGCCACCGCCGCCGACCCAGGTGACGGCGCGAGCGTCCCGGGCCCGCCTCCCCGGCACCGTCGACGGCCGCGTGCCCACTCGAACGCCGACGGCGATGACCGCTCGACCGCTGTCGGCGCCACCCCCTCCCGCCGGCCCCCTGCCGGTGCGACCGGCGTTGGTGCTGGCATTCGTGTCCGCACCCGCCGGCGCCGGCTCCGGCGCCGGCGGGCTCGACCAGAAGGCGCCGGCGGCCTACGGGCCGCCGCCCGTCGCAGCGCTGCACCGGGGGCGTGCCGTCCTCCCCTTCGACAGCCATGCCATCAGCCGGCCCGTGGAGCGGGGTCCCCCACCGCCCCGGCAACTCCTGATCTGTCACCCGCGTCCACGACGTTGATCAGGAGAGATCATGGAACTAGCCGTTATCTGGGTACCGGCCGACATCGAGCCGTCGGAGCACGCCATCGCGTCGTGTCTGACCCACCTCCGCCGGCATGACTACCGACTGAACGGGATCATGCGGGCGCCGTGGGAGGCCGTCGAGCAGAAGATGATCGACGGGGAGGTGGATGTGGTGGTGATCGCCGACCGCGCTCATCTTCCGCCGGACCGGTCGCCCCGGATCGAGGTGGCCGCCCCGGCGTCGAGCGCCGACGAGGCCGGACCGGTGCCCGGCACAGACCTCGGCTGAACCGACGAAGCGCCCCGTCCAGGCCGGACGGGGCGCTTCGTCTTTCCCGCAGGCCACGCAGCTCGTACGGCTCCCGCGCGCCGGGCTCCCACGAGCGTGCCGCCCGCCGCGGGTGTGCGGCGGGCGGCACGTGTGACGCGTGACGTCAGGAGATGACCACGTCGCGGTAGTAGTGGCGCAGGATCGCCTGGTAGCTGCTGCCCGAGTTGGCGAGATCACGGGAGCCGTACTGCGACAGCCAGTCCCCGTCCACCCAGCCACCGCACGCGGTGGTGGTCGCGCAGTAGTGCGCCCGCAGGATGTTGCCGCTCCGGGTCATCCGGGTCGACCAGGTCCGGTCCACCGCCGCCGACGTCGAGGTCTGGGCCGACGACGGCCGGTAGACCTGGTCGCCCGTGTCGTCCCGGACGTCGTAGCACTGGCCGCCGGAGGTCTTGCGGGTCGAGTGCAGCGCCCAGTACCAGGCGTAGCTCTTCACGGCCATCGCACCGGCGTCCAGCGAGGCAGCCGGCCAACTCGTGATCCACTCGTTCGGGAGGACGTTCTTGACGTACGTCTTGAAGTCGACCCGATCGACTCGGCCGAGACTGACCCGGTAGACGAGGATGGTGCTCGGCAGTTTGCTGTTGGTGCCGTCGGTGCTACAGCCCGTCGGTCCGCTCAGCAGCTCGTGCGAGGCGTTGTTGTTCTTCAGCGTGGCGTTGAGGTTGCCCTTCGCCCCGGACGCGAAGTCCTGGGTGGCACCGGCGAAGTTGCTGTTGAAGTAGACCCGCACGGTCTTGCCGGTACGGTTCCACACCGACGCGGCGTTGTTCTTCACGCACAGGCCCTTGCCGGCGCCCGCGCCCTTGAAGTCGTAGCAGGTCGGTTGGGTCGTGCCGTAGTCGTCCAGGGAGTCGGTGAAGTCGGAGACCGAGCCGGCCTGGTTGCTGTTGTAGTAGTAGCAGAACTCGCCGCTGTCGCAGGTTCCGTCCCGTTCGGCCGCCGCCGCCGGCGAGGCGACACTCAGGATGGAGGTGGACATGGCGAGCACGGCGCCGACGACGGCGAGGCCCTTGCGGATATTCATGGCGTCCTACTTCTCGTTGTAGCCCTGGGAGTTCCAGAACGCGGTCGGGTCGGCGTTGTCCAGCGTGGGGTCACCGACGCTGACGGCCGCGTGGGTCTGCCGACCGGCCCGGACCTCGACGTGGGTGTGCGCGCCCGAGCTGGAGGACACCCCGTGCCACGACTCATCCGCGATGATCTGGCCCTTGCTGATGGCGTCGCCCACGCTCACCCCGGACCTCGGCGCGGTGTGCAGGTAGATCACCGTCTTGTTGAGCGAGGAGTTGTAGACGGAGATCGTGGAGAGGCCGCCGCTGCCGGTGCTGCCCTGCGCGACGTAGGTGACCGTTCCGGAGACCAGGGCGTGCACGTCCGAGCCGACGCTGCGGGCGATGTCGATGCCCTCGTGCCGGCCGGGCGTGGTGGTGTAACCGTCGAAGCCGCACGTGACCGCACCGCCGCTGGCCTGGTACAGGGCGTACGACAGGTTCGTGCGGGTCGACGGCGAGAACTGGTGCGAGGCGTTGTTGTTCTTCAGCGTGGAGTTGAGGTTGCCCTTCGCGCCGGCCGCGAAGTCCTGGTAGGAACCGGCGTAGCCACTGTTGTAGTAGACGCGTACGGTCTTGGTGCTGCGGTTCCAGACCGAGGCGGCCTCGTTCTTGATGCACAGGCCCTTGCCGGCGCCGGCGCCCTTGAAGTCGTAACACGAGGGCTGCTCGGTGCCGTAGTCGTCGAGCGAACCGGTGAAGTCCGAGATCGACCCCGCGTTGTCGCTGTTGTAGTAGTAGCAGAATTCGCCGCTGTCGCAGACCCCGTCTCGGGCCGCCGCCGAGGCGGGCGATGCGACGCTGAGGATCGAGGTGGTCGCGGCCAGCGCGACGCCGACGGCGGCGAGGCTCTTACGGATGTTCATGGTGTCCTTTCGCGAACGGTGAGGGGGATGCGGGTCACTGCCCGCGCTGGTACTGCTCCCAGGTCCTGATCGGGACCTGGGGGCCGTCGTCCGGTCCCTGGTTGGCCAGGCCGTTCATGCCGAGGTAGTAGTCACCGACCTGGTGCTGCGCCTGACTGGACAGGTCCGTGTCGCTGATCGCCGTGGCGTGGATGTGCCACGGCCAGTCGCCCTGGTTGGGGTTGCGGACCCAGGCGGCGAAGCCGACCTGGCGCAGGGCCCGGGCGACTGCGGTGCGCCTGGCGGCGGTCATGCCGGTGACCGCGATGTCCACCACGCCCCCGCCGTCGTGCGTGCCGGCCGAGGTGGGGTCGCCCCCGGGGTTGTACGAGCCCTGGTCGAGCACCAGGGTGTAACCGAGCAGACGCTGGGCCTCGGCCAGCATCGCCTGGGTACGGGCGTTGACGACGTACCCGTCGCGCGGGACCTTCGCGCCCGGACCGATCGTGTTGCCGACGGTGTAGCGGTTCAGCCCGAGCTTCGTCAGCGACGTCGTGCCGGGCAGCCCGTTCGCGGCCAGCCCGGTGTAGCCGAGTGAGCGTTGGTACGCCGCGTACGCCGAGACGGTCACCGTGCCGAAGTAGCCGTCGACCCACTGCGCGTTCAACAGGCCCTGCGCCTGCAACGCCTGCTCCACGGCGAGCACGGAGTTCTTCGCACCCGGAGTCAGTGTGTTGTCGGCCCGGCGGGGGTCGATCTGAGCGGCCAGGACGGTGGCCTCCATGTCCACGACCGGCCGTGCGGCCGTGGTGACGGCCCGCGGCGCTGTGGCGTCGGATGCCGCCGCGTGGGCCGGGACGCCGACGGCCACGCAGAGCGCGGCGAGCCCGACGGATAACCAGGGACGGCGCAAGATGGGTCCTCCTCGTAGCTGGTGAGTCGTACTCGGTTCGACATCACCCTGCGAGAAGTGCGGTGCTGTTCGGTACCCCTGGTGTCTGTCAGATCCGTCAGACCCTCACCGACCTCGATGAATGCGGTGTTGTCAGTTTGGCTCGACGCTCGTGCCTGACAGCGATCGATCGCATCGGGGGCCACCCGGAGCCCGCGGCCTGACCCTCAGGCGGTCACGGTGACCATGAAGTACACCGGCCGCCGGGTCGGGAAGTACTCCCGCCCGGCCTCGTCGACCATCTTCCAACTGACCCAGCACTTGCCGGGGCGGCTCGGCGCGGTGACCCGAACACGGATCATCACCTGCTCACCGGGCGGCGTGTCACCGATCTGCACCCGGTCCGGTGTCCGGCAACCCGCACCGTCGGCGGTGGGGTCCATCCGCGCCAGGTACCGGTTGTGCCAGTCGACCTTTCCCACGTTCGCGAGAGCCCACACCTTGTCGAACTGGGCGTTGACCTTCACCTGGGTGCCGTCGGGGATGGTGACGTCGCCGACGAATCTGCTCGAGTCCCCGGGGATCAGCGAGTCCGAGAATGCCGTAGTGGTCGGCGACGCCACAGGTGACGGTGACGCGGTAGGTGTGCCGGGGCCGTCCGGGTCGGACCTGCCACGAACGGTCACGCCCAGGACGGCGGCCACCGCCACCACCAGCACCACGGCTGCGGCGTTGAGCCACGGCAGTCGACGCCGCCGCCTGGCCGCGACGCCATCCTCGGCCCGCGGATACTCCACGACCTGCACCACGCCCTGCTCCTTCGGCGCGGACGCGGCGACGACCGGCGCGCGGTCTCCGTCTCCGTCTCCGTCCCCGCCGGGTCGGGGGGCCGGCCCCGGGCGCTGCGCGTCCTCCCAACGGCGCCGCCACAGGGCCTCGTCCGCCTCGCACGCCCGGACGAACTCCCGCGTGGTCTCCCAGGAGGGAAACCGGGTCCCGGCGGCGGCCTCGTGCAGGGTCGTGTGCGAGATCCGGCCTGATCGCCCCGCCATCTTGCGGAACGACGGGTCTCCCGCGGCGCTGCGCAGTGTCCGCAACTGCTCGGCGAACCTCTCGGCGGCCCGTCCGTCCTGAATCGACTCTGCGGCGGCACGCTGGTCCTTCATCAGTCCCCCATGTCAGACAGCTTCGTCAGACGTTGTCAGAGCGTGTCAGAGGCTACCGAACGGGCCACCGCGAGCATCAATGTGGTGCATCGACGACACGGGGATCAACGGTCCCGGTGCACTGAAGGAGGTCATCGATGAAGAGTCTTTCCCGACGCGGTGTACGCATCCTCGCGGCCGCTGGGCTGGCTGTGCCCGCGACGATGGCGTTCGCCGGCCCCGCCCACGCCGAGACGAACCCGCGCTGCGCGAGCTCGGTGCAGATCGGCGCGACGGCGTACGTCACCGTCGGCGGGCAGACCGCCGCCTCGGTCAAGCAGTACAAGGGCTGCGGCAAGAACTACGCCTACACGTACGTGTGGCAGCAGTACCGCGCCACCCACGGCTCCTACCAGGTCTGCACGTCGATCGTCACCGGAAGCACGCTTCGCGACCTGCAGTGCTCGAGCGGGCCGGACGTCTGGTCGCTGGGCGCCAACACGCTGACGGTGTGCACCCGGGCCCTCGGTGGGATCTCCGACGTGGCGCAGAAGGAGACCGAGGTGCGCTGCTGACCGACACGGCTGGGCGTCCGGTGCCGCGTACGGGGATCATCAGGCACGGCCGGCGGCACCGCGCCACCGTCGGGTGGCGCTGACGACTCAGGTGTGCCGGGTGGGTCGGTAGGTGAGTTCCTGGGAGCGGCCGTCGAGGGTCCGGCACTCGATCAGCTCCAGGTCGTAGTCGGCCGTCCCGTGAAAGATCGGCTCCGTTCCGGTCTGACCGGTGACCACCGGAAAGAGCGTCACCTGGATGAAGTCGACCAGCCCGGCGGCCAGCAGTGCCCGGTTCATCGAGAGGCTGCCGTGTGACCGCAACGGCACCTCGGACTCCTCCTTGAGCCGGGCGACGACGTCGACGGCGTCACCGCGTACGACTGTCGCGTCCGGCCAGTCGAGGGGGCCCTGCAGCGTGTTCGACACGATCGTCGCCGGAAGGTTGATCATGCGGGTGACCCAGGCGTCCCGGACGTCGGACTCCTCGGTGCTGTCGGCCAGCATTTCCACGAAGATCCGGTAGGTGCCGCTACCGAAGACCATGCGCTGGTCCTCGCCGTACGTGGCGAGGCGGCGCTCGAGCAGCTCCGGGCCCTGCTTACCCCAGTAGCCGCCCCAGTTGCCGGTGGTGCTGCCGAAGCCGTCGAGGCTGGTGAAGACGTCGAAGGTGTAGGTGGCGGTCACGAGGGTCTCCTCGGGTGGGTGAGTTCGGTACGACGCGTCCGCAGAAAGGCGCGCTCGGTCTCGTTGCTGGTCAGCGCGATGGCCTGGTCGTAGGCGGCGCGGGCCTCGCGGTCGCGTCCGAGCCGGGCCAGCAGCTCGGCACGGGTGGCGGGCAGCCGGTGGTAGCCCGGGAGGTCGACGTCCTCCAACGCGGCGAGGGCTACCGCCGGCCCGTGCACCTCGGCGACCGCGACGGCACGGTTGAGCGCGACGATGGAGGTCGGCGCGAGCGCGAAGAGCTGGTCGTACAGCGCCAGGACCTGCGACCAGTCGGTGGCCGCGCCGTCGGTGTGCACCGCGCCGATCGCGGCCTGGATCTGGTACGGGCCGGGCCGGTTGCGCCGCAGGCAGCGCCGGACCAGGTCGTGGCCCTCGACGATGAGTGTGCGGTTCCACAGTGACCGGTCCTGGTCGACGAGGAGGACGAGTCCGCCGGTCGGGCCGAGCCGGGCCGGACGGCGTGCCTCGGTCAACAGCAGCAGGGCGAGCAGGCCCAGCACCTCGGGTTCGTCGGGCATCAGGGCGGCCAGCTCGCGGGCGAGCCGGATCGCCTCGGCGCACAGGTCCGTTCTGATCAGCGGCCCGGCGGTGGAGGCGTAACCCTCGTTGAACATCAGGTAGAGCACGGTGAGCACGGGCGGCAGCCGGTCCGGCAGCTCGTGTTCGGCGGGTACCCGGTACGGGATCCCCGCGTCCCGGATCTTCTTCTTCGCGCGCACGATCCGCTGCGCGATTGTCGTCTCCTGAACCAGGTAGGCCCGCGCGATCTCCGGTACCTCCAGACCGCCGAGCAGGCGGAGCGTCAGGGCCGTCCGCGCGTCCGGGGCGAGTGCCGGGTGACAGCAGGTGAAGATGAGTCGAAGCTGGTCGTCCTTCACCGGTCCCACCTCCTGGGGCTCGTCCTGTTGGTGCAGCAGCAGGGCCTGGGCGTGCCGGGCCTCGCGGGTCGACTCCCGGCGGAGGCGATCGACGGCCCTGTTCCGCGCGGTCGTCACGATCCAGGCGCCGGGATTCGGCGGTGGGGACTCCCACTTCTGCAGCGCCGTCGTGAAGGCGTCCTGGACCGCCTCCTCGGCGAGGTTGATGTCACCGAGGATGCGGGCCAGTGTGGCGACGCAGCGGCCGTACTCCGCGCGGTAGATGCTCGCCAGGTCCATGTCGGGCGACAGCTCCCGCTCAGGCTTGGGACAGTTCGTCGAAGGGGCGCACCTCGATCGGGCCGCAGGCGGCCGCGCACCTCTCGGCCCAGGCCAGCGCCTGGTCCAGATCCGCGCACTTGATCACCCAGAATCCGGCGATGTGTTCCTTCGTCTCGACGAACGGCCCATCGCTCATGGAGGTGGCGCCGTTCTCGACCCGGACGACAGTGGCGCTGTCGGGCGACGTGAGCCCCCCGCCGAAGACCCAGGCGCCCGCGGCCTGCATGTCGTCGTTGATCCGACCGGTCTCCCGGAACATGATCTGCGTTTCCTCGTCCGACGGCGTCGGTGCGCCCTCGACGACGTGCACGGACAGCAGGTACTGCTTCATGGTGATCCTCCGATAGCTCGACGATGAGTGGGGAACAGGTCAGGCGGCCAGGCGGCGCGCGACAGCCGGGATCACGATCGCGGCCGCGACCAGGTGGGTGAGCATCAGCAGCGCCCTGGTGGCCGTCCCGGCGTCGGCGAGCACGTCCGGCACCAGGGACAGGACCGTCAGCGCCACAGTCGTACGGACGAACGCGCGCCGCGGACGCCGTGCGAAGCGGGACAGCAGCACGGCGAGCAGCACGCCGATCGACGAGAAGACGGCGGTCAGCACGCCGAAACCCGCCACCGGAATCGGGGCGCCGCTCACGTCGAGGCTGATTCCTGCCGCGTGGCCGGCGGCGGCGACGGTCATGGTGGCGGCGCTCGCGGCGGTCGTGGCGATCGCACCGGCCCCGATCAGCGCGCCGAAGGCCGCCGTGGTGGTGCGGGTGGTCTGCGCGGTGGTGGTCATCGTGCCCTCCAGCGGGTGTGGCCCGTCTCGATTCCGGGCTCTCACCCTGGCTACGAAGAGAGCCGGTCCCGATCGACAGGCGCACCCACAATATTTTGACGGCCTCGTCGCCGGTGTACGACGAGCCGGCCCGCGGGCCGTCCGGTGCGGTTCAGGCGGGACGGTCGGTGGTCTTGTCGTCCTCGCCGTACTCGCCGCGGATGGGCAGGTAGTAGGCGGGCAGGAAGGCCGCGATGATGACGACGCCAGCGATCGGCACGAACGCGCCGACGAGGATGCCGCCGCCGATCCAGGCCAGCGCGAGTGCGAATCGGCGGCCGATGGCCCGCACGCCGAAGGGACCGAGACTGGGGTCCAGGAGTCGCGCCCGGCGGAGGTGGACCCAGATGACGTTGAACAGGGCCGCCGCCAACCACAGTGTCGTGCCGTAGACAACGACCGCCGTCCGCAGCCCCTGCTCCGCGCGGAGCGCGTCGGCGAGCAGCGACGTGGAGAACGGCAGGAACGCGATGACCATCAGGAGCAGCGTGTTGAGGAACAGGACCGGACGGTCGACGTGCCGGACCCGGTCGAACATGACGTGATGGTTGACCCAGACCTGCCCGACGAGCAGGAAGCTCAACGCGTACCCCAGGTACGACGGCCACAACGCCCCGAGGCCCGGCAGGAGGCGCCCGAAGTCCTTCGGCGGTTGGATCTCCAGCACGAGAAGCGTGACGGCGATGGCGAAGACGCCGTCGCTGAAGGCGACCAGCCGCCCCGGCTGGCGCGCGAGCCGAGGAGTGCCAGGACGACCGGACGACATGCCCTCCAGTATCCGATCGGATGACGATTCGTTACCGCAAAATTCGTAATCACCGGAACCGGGTCGCTTTCCCGGAGTTAAAACAAACTTAAGCCTGCGGGGGGCGAAAAACTGTTATCCGGCGCCGGGACACCGGCTACCAGGAGACCTGCGGGCCGCCCTCCTTAATTCTTTTTCCGCACGTTGATGCAGGCTCTGGACGTGCACATACTTCACCCGACAGGAGCGTTATCGCCCGACTCGAAGGACACCACTGGTAATGCGGACTCCCCCCGCGCATGTCGCACCGCCGGACCGGGCGCGAAAGCGCCGTCGCCTCGCCCGCGTCACGCTCGCCGCCGCTGTCGTCGCCGCGTTGGGCGGCAGTGGCATCTACATCGCCGGCGCGCAGGCCGAGGAGGTCGCCGTGCCCGGCCGCGTCCAGGCGGAGGCCTTCGCGGCGCAGTCCGGCGCGCAGACCGAGAGCACCGGCGACGCCGACGGCGGCAGGAACGTCGGCTGGCTCGCCAACGGCGACTGGCTGCGGTACGACGGCATCTCGGTGACCGGCGCGGAGCTGACGGCCCGCGTCGCCGCGCACAACACCGACGGCGGGGCCGTCGAACTGCGCCTCGGCACGCAGACCGGCACGCTGCTGGCCACTTTCCCGATCACCCATACCGGTGGCTGGCAGAAGTGGACGACGGTCAACGCCACCGCATCCGGCGTGCCGACCGGCCCGCAGACCGTCTTCGCCGTCATGAGGAGCACCTCGACGTCCGACTTCGTGAATCTGAACTGGTTCACGTTCGGCCCCACGACGGCGACGTCGCCGAGCACGTCGGCCGCACCGGCCACGTCGTCGGCACCGACTCGCACTCCGTCCGCCTCGCCCTCCGCGTCGGTCCCGCCGAGCGCGCCGGCCGCCGGCTGGGTTCCGGTCGACCAGGCCGCGTGGAGCAGGGAGCTGGCCGCCTTCACCGCGATCACCCCGAAGGCGGTGCCGCCGGGCACCACCCGCGTTCCCGAGTTCCACACCGACTGCGAGGTCGCCAACTCCGCCCCGGACGACCCGATCGTCCTGCCCGGCCTCTCGGGCGCCTCGCACATGCACACGTTCTTCGGCCCCAAGGTCGACGCCTTCACCACCACCGACAAGCTGCTCGCCTCGAAGACCACCTGCAACGCCCCTGGCGACCTGAGCGCCTACTGGGTCCCGGAGCTGCGCAAGGACGGCAAGCCGGTACCGATGAAGAGCTTCCGGGTCTACTACGGCTCGCGGGTCAAGGACCCGTCGACCGTCAAGCCCTTCCCCCCGGGCCTGCGGGTGGTCGAGGGCGACGCCAAGAAGCAGGTCGACACCCCGAAGAACGCCGGCAGCAACCAGTTCTGGTGCGCGGGCAGCGCCGAGATCGGCCGCAGCGCCGACGGCAACTGGCCGGTCTGCGCCCCCGGCGGCAACCTGATCTTCCAGCTGGTGTTCAAGGACTGCTGGGACGGTGAGAACATCGACTCGCCCGATCACAAGTCGCACATGGGTGACCCGGTGAACGGTGTCTGCACCGGCAGGTACCCGGTGGCGGTGCCCGATCTCTCCTTCATGGTCAACTACGAGTCGCTGGGCGGGGACGGCCTCAGCCTCTCCTCCGGCAGGCCGTCCTCGATGCACGGCGACTTCATGAACGCCTGGGAGCCCGAGCACCTGGGCGCCCTGGTGAAGTCCTGCCTGAACCAGAACGCCAAGTGCGGGGTGGAACCGACGTTCGCCGGCGGCTGATCCCCGCCTCCCCACTCCTGGACGGCCCCCTCGCCCCGGCGAGGGGGCCGTTCACCGTTCACCGCGCCGATCGGTCCCGGTGGCCGACACCCGACACCGGAGCGCGCAGTAGCCGACTGTGACCATCACGTCACGGCGAGCACACTCCTCTGCGACCCGTCCCCGTCGAGTGGAGGAACACATGCGTCTCCGATCGTTCGTCACCGCCGCGCTGGCCACCGTCCTGGCCGCCGGCGCGCTCACTCCGCCCGCACCGGCCGCCGCGGCCACCGCCGACCGCTGGGGGTTCGCGTACGTGAAGGACCCCACGGTGCCGGTCTGGACCGTGCTGGACACCAGCCGGCAGTGGGGTAGCTGGAAGACCGCGTTCCCGGCCGCCTGGGCCGACGGCGTCAAGCTCGCGCCCGGCCGGTTCCAGGTCCGCTTCCCACAGGTGGGCGCCAGTTCGCGGGGCGTGCCGCACGTGACCCCGGTGAACCGGACCGGGCACTACTGCGAGGTGGTCCGCTGGTTCCAGTCCGGCGCCGACGAGATCGTCGACGTGCAGTGCCACCGGCCCGGCGGCACGCGCGAGGACACCCCGTTCACCGTGCTCTGGACGACCAGTTCGGGCGTGCTGCCGGCCGGCACCTCCCACGCGTACGTGCAGTGGGGCGGCGGCGTGGTGGTGCAGTCGTACAACTCGACGGGCGTGGTGAACACGGTCGGGCCCCTGGGGGTCGGGCAGTACCTGGTGCGGCTGCCCGGGGTCGGTCTGGCCGGGGTGCTCGCCGGCGACGTGCAGGTCACCGCCGTACAGCCCAACGCCGGCCCGCGCCGGTGCAAGGTCTACTCCTGGGCCGCGGTCGGCAGCGACGTGCAGGTGTACGTCTTCTGCTACGACCAGGCCGGCGCGTTCATCAACACCGACTTCGCCCTGTCGTACCACCGTCGGCGGCCGGTGATCGGCTCCCTCGCACCGCCGTCGTACTTCGGTTACCTGGGCACCGCCGTCGGCGGGCCGACCAACGACAACTCGGTGCTCGGCGTCGGCGCGAACACGGTGGCGCCGCTGGTGCCGGCCGGCCGCTACCTGGCGACCTTCCCGCAGATCGGTCTCAAGGAGACCCACGTCCAGGTGGTCGCGCAGGGCGCCGGCAGCAACTACTGCCACCTCACCCAACCGTGGACGTACACCACCAACGCGGACGTCGACGTGATCTGCTTCGACAACGCCGGCGTCGTCACCCCGCACCGCTTCCTGGCCACCTTCACCTCCCGGCTCTGACGCCACCACCGTGCCGGCGGTGGCCGTCCGGGGTCGCCGCCGGCACGATGACGCCGCGTCACCCCACCGAGCCCCTAGGGCCTGTTTCATAAGGGCGGTCGAGCCGAGGCGGAGTCCGGGCGGCGATCCGGCAAGGCGCGGTTTCGTCCGGATACCGGTGTTGTATCCGGACGAAACCGCAACGCCGCCGGTCGTCGTCCGGGCCCGCCGCAGACCGGCCAGTTCTTGTGAAACAGGCCCTAGGATTCGGGGCATGATGGCAGCGCGCCCGGCGGACCGACGGTGAGTCGTGCCCCGCGCAGCGACGGCGTGGCCAACCGGGAGAAGGTCCTGACGGCGGCGTTGCGCACGTTGCAGCGTGACCTGGCCGCCCCCATGGCGGTGGTCGCCCGGGAGGCCGGTGTGGGCGTCGGGACGCTCTACCGTCACTTCCGCGACCGCGAGGCCCTGCTGGTCGCCCTGCAGATCCGCTCGATCGGCATGGTCCTCGCCCTGGTCGACGAGGTGCTCGAGCGCGGGGTCACGGGCATCGACGCGGTGCACGAGTTCCTGGTCGGCACGGTCCGGCACGGCACGGAGCTCTTCCTGCCGCATCACGGCGCCCCGGTCACCACCGATCCGGAGTACCGGAGCCTGGAGCGGCGCGTGTGGGCCGGTGTCGGCCGGATGGTCGAGCGCGGCGTCGCCGACGGATCGTTGCGGCCGGATCTGACGGCCCGCGATGTCATCATCTTCGGCTCGCTGATCGCGGTGCCGATGCCCGGAGTGGGCGACTGGCCGGAAGTCGCCGGTCGCCAGATCGACCTCTTCCTGACCGCGCTCCGCCCGGGTCAATCCCCCGCCGGGGGCCGCGACGCGCATCCCGGAGAGCAACGAGTTCCGGCTAGCCGGACGATATATTCCGTTTAACGGGCTCGTCGCCCGGAGAAGAAGGAGGGCGTCCGCGAGCCCTGCTGACGCAGCCCAGGAAGGACGAGCAGCATGAGCGCCTCCGACCGCGCCGCCCCCGCCATCCCGGACGACGACCCGACCCGAACACTCACCATCGCCGGCCCCGACGAACCGGCGACCACCTGGATCTCCCTCGCCGGGGGCACCTACGCCATGTTGATCACCGGTGAGCAGACCAACGGCCGGTACTGCCTGATCGACATGCGCATCCCCGACGGCGGCGGACCGCCGCCGCACCGGCACGACTTCGAGGAGATGTTCACCCTCCTCGAAGGCGAGATCGAGTTCACCTTCCGCGGGGAGAAACGCACGGTCCGGGCCGGCTCGACCGTCAACATCCCGGCCAATGCCCCGCACCACTTCCGCAACACCTCCGGCGCACCCGCCCGCATGTTGTGCATGTGCACTCCCGCAGGACAGGACGAGTACTTCCTGCGCGTCGGCGACAGAATCGCCGGGGCGGACGCACCGCCACCGCGGCTCACCGACGACGAGCTGGCGCAACGCCGGCAACGCGCGGCCGACCTGGCTCCCGAGTACCGCAGCGAGCTGCTCTGACGCGCGCAACCGGCCCCGCCGCGGGTCCGATCTGATGATCGAGCCCGGGCGGGACCGGATGCTCCGTGCTGCTGTCGGACGCCGCTGCCGACGTAGACGCCGCCGCCGTTCTCCACGGTGCTCCGCCTGTCCGGGAAGGCCGCGGCTACGGCGCGGACTTGACGGTCTCCCGGCGCCCGCCCCTGCTGGCCAGGATCTTTCTGCCGGACGGTGCAGCGGCGCCGCGGACGGGCCGCAGGCCCACGTAGGCGACCGCACCGGAGGCCAGGTACAACGCCGCCTGCACGTTGAGGACGAGCACGACGTCGAGCGCGTCGCCGAGCAGACCGGCCGCCGCCATGCCCAGGCCCTGTGCCGCGTTGTAGATCGCGTAGTAGGCGCCGAAGGCCCGGCCGAGATCGGTTTCCGGCACGCTCTGCTGGATCTGCGCGAAGGCCCCGCTGCCGTAGGCGACGCCCGGCACGCCGACCAGGATGAACAGCAGGACGTACCACCCGGGTTGACGGATGACCGCCGGTCCGTTCCAGATGACCAGGCTGATCAGGCCGAACGTGGTGGCGCCGAGGCTCATCAGCAGCCGGGAGCTGAGCCGCGCCCCCAGCATTCCGACGATGAGCCCGCTGGCCACACCGCCGATCGCCTGTACGCCCCGAAGCACGCCGGTGAGCGTGCCGTCGGCATGCAGCGCGCGGCTGACGAAGACCACGAAGAGCACCACGAACAGGCCCTGCGCGATCCCGCCCAGCGCCACGCTCAGGATCGTCACCCGCACGGTGGGGTTGCGCAGCATCGCCGCGAGGCCAGAGCGCCAGGTGGTGAAGAACGACGACGTACGTTCCGGTGGGTTTGACCGCGCGGCGCCGCGACGCGCGGCCCGGCGGCCGGCGACGATCAGGGCTGCCGTGGTCGTGAAGGCCACGACCGCGCCGATGGCGAGGTAACCCGTGCCGGCGCGGGTGATCGCGAACCCACCGAGCGAGCCTCCGATCAGCCGTCCGACACTGATGTTGAGCGCCACCATGCTGTTGGCACTCACCAGGTGCGCGGGTTCGACGAGGCTGGGCAGCGCCGCGTTGCGGGCGGAGTCGAACGTCTGCGTCAGCACGGCCTGGGCGCCGGCGATCAGGCAGATGACCCACAGCTGGTGGCCCGGTTCGGCGAGCAGGGGAAGCACCACTGCCGCCTGCACCACGGCGACGCAGCCCATGAGCCGGAACCTGTCGTAGCGGTCGGCCAGAGCACCGGCGAACGACCCCAGCGTGATGCCGCACAGCAGCTCGACGAGGAAGACGGCGGAGGTGGTGGACGCCGAGCCGGTCACACCGAACACGTAGATCGGCAGCCCGGTGAGCAGCAGCCAGCTCGCCACGCTCGAGCAGAGCCCCGCGGCCCAGATCACGACGAATCCGCGGTGACGCAACAGCGTCACCATGTCAGAGGAATTCCGGTGTGGGGTAGGCCTGCAGGCTGAGGCTGACCGGTCGGGCGTGGCTCGGGGGCGCGTTGCGCAGTGGGCGCAGGTACGGTCGGATGACCGCGTCGAGGGTCAGCGTGAGGTGTCGCAACTCCTCCGGGGTGAGCGACAGCGTGTAGTTGTGGAAGGTCGCGCTCTCCCGCCACTCGTCGGTCAGCTTGTGCTGACGGTTCTGGTAGCGCTGCAGCGACCGGAACACCTCGTCGAGCTCGAGCGCGGTCAGTGCGTCGTTGACCTGCTGTCCGTCGGCGTCATCGGAGTCGGGAAGGTATTCGAGCCCGGTGGAGGCGGCACGCCAGGGCCGGTCACGTCGGTTGGACCCCTCGGCGGAGACCCGTTCGATGAGGCCGTGCCGGGCCAGCTGATGCAGGTGGTAGCTACAGTTCGAGCCCGTGTCGTCGAGGGCCTCGGCGCACTGGGCGGCGGTTCGCGGGCCGGCGGCCAGCAGATAGCGCAGCAACCGCAGGCGCAGCGGGTGGGCGAGCGCGCGCAGTGTGGTGGCGTCCCGTACCCGTACGCGATGTTCCGTCGGCTCCATGGCGTGACACTCCTAAGCGAAAGACTTCTTTCGTTTATACGCTCCTGCAGATCGTTTTCGCAATGAGTGTTTCGCATCAACGAAGAGGCCCGGCCGGTGCGGGGCCTCTGCTGGAGATGACGTGGCGCCGCGCGGGTATGCCGACCCGGCGAACGGTCGCCGGGACGAGCGACAACCCGAACCAGCCGAGGTGATGTCATGGCAAGGACCTGGTTGACCGGCCTGACGGACGGGCTCGTGGCCGGCGCCGCCGGCACGCTCGCCCGTGAACTGTGCAGCAACCTCGATGTGGGCCTGCGGGCTCGCCCGATGAGCGGAACGCACGAGCGTGCCGTCCAGCGGATGGCGGACATGACCCGGATGGACCTGGGATCAGCGGAGCGGGCGGCGAACCGACGGGCCGGGTTCGGGCCCGTGTTCGGGTTCGTCAACGGAGTGCTGGCCGTCTCGCTCTTCGCGGCGCTCCCCGGCCGACGGCGGCTACCCCTGCACGTGGCGGCGGGGGTGATCGGGGTCGGCGGCATGGTGGTGGCCGACGGGTCGATGACCGCGCTCGGGGTGACGGACCCACGCCGCTGGGGCGCCGAGGGCTGGTTCGAGGACGCCCTGCCGTACGTCGCGTACGGCCTGGCCGCCGCCGCGACGTTGCGACGGCTGGACCGGAGCCGCTGAACCGGCCTACGCGAGCGGCCTCGCACGGGCCATGGTGACGACGATGCGGACCGGACTCAGCGGTCCGGGACCGTGGAGGCGATGGTGGCCGGGGCGTTCAGGGGCGCGAGCTGGTCCTCGCCCAGTCCGTACCGCTCGGCGAGGTACGCGGGGTCCTGCCAGGTGACCAGCGAACCGGGCTGGCCGTCGTCGCGCACCATGATGCGCATCGGCAGGTCGATGGCGATCTCCGGACGGGCCTGCATGAGCGGAGTGCCCGCCTGCGGGTTCCCGAAGATGATGACCTGTGTATCCGGCATGCTCAGCCCGACCGTGCGAGCGGCCGCCGCGTGGTCGACCACCGCTGCCACCGCCGCGCCCGCACGTTCCGCCTCGGCGCGCAGCGCCGCCACCGTCTCTGCGACATCGCGGACGCTCCGCCTGGTCATCAACCCGTCGTTCACGCCCGCCCCCGCTCACCGTGGTATCAGCGAATCCATCTCATCGTGCCGGCAACCGGGACCGGCTCGGGGAGGTTTGCCGCAACCGGCCATATGCGAAAAGTGCGGCAGAACAGGCCGCCGGGGGCGGGCGTATCAGAGCGAGCGGAGTCGCTCGCGGAGCCAGGCGCGGTCGGGGTTCACCACGGCCTGACCGCCGAGCACGACGGTGGGCACCGTCTCGTTGCCGCCGGTTATCGCCCGGACGGCGGCGGCACCCGCCGGGTCGTGCCAGATGTCCACCCAGTGTGCCCGCCGAGCGAGCCGGCCGAGCGAGAACCGGAGCTGGAGGCAGTAGCGACAGCCCGGGCGCCAGTACACGATCGGCAGCCCGTCCGCCGCGCTGGCCCGCTGCGCCTCGGCGGCGCCCACCGAGCGAGGGAATGCCCACGGTGACAGCACCAACGCCAGCGCCAAAAAGATCAGAAACTCGACAGCGCCGACCACGGGTAAGCCGTCGGCCAGTTGAGACACCAGGACCACCACGCCGAAGACGGCCATCAATATCGCCAGAACCCACCGCCGCACCACGCTGGGGACACTACCGCCGGACGCGCGGCTGCGCGTTCGCCGACCTGGTCGGGAGGACGGATCGCACACCCGGCGGCGGGCCTCGCCGCCAGACGCCGCGGGCGCGGTGGCCCTATCCGGCCCGACAACCGCGTGCATCACCAGATGCGAATACGTGAGTGCATAGCTACTATGGGTCAGCAATCCAGAAGGGAAGGGGGGTAGTGCCCGCGTGCGAAGTCCCGTCAACGGAACCGCGACGATGCCTGCGCCGAGCCGATCGGCTGCGCTCGTGGCCAGCCGACTGCGCGGGCTCGCCCGGCGGTTGGTGCTGCTCGCGGCTGCCGTCGGGGCCGGTTTCCTCCTGGCCGCCCTGTTTCAGGGGCCGGCCGCCGCCGACGGGATACACGGCGACCACGGCGACGAGCCTCATGGCCAGCTCCGCGTCCTGGTCGCGCCGATCGCACGACTCACGGTCACCGAGCGCGCCGCGGGTGAGCGCCCGCGCGTCACGCGGGCCGACGAGCCCCGCCAGGATCGGCCCCGCGCCCCGCTGGCCGGGGCCATCGGCAACGTCGTCACCCCCCGTGACGGGACACCCTCGACGCCGCCCCGTCGGTCGACGGCGGCATCGCCCAGGTCAGTGCCGCTGCCCCGGGTCGGCGCAGCCGCGCCGACCGAGGCTGGCGAGCGCGCGCGGCTCCGGCCCGCCTCCCCAGCGTCCACGGCTCATCGTCCGGTTCGCCAAGGGCACCCGTCCCGGTCGGGCGCCCATCCGGCGGCGCTGCCCGTCCCCGCCGCAGCCGAGGCACACGCGCTGCCCGTGACGGCCGGGTCTCTCGCGGTGGGCCTGATCGCCACTCCGCTGCCGCACGCCGTCACCATCGTGCGGGCGGTGCCGATCCAGTTCGTCATCGTGGCGCTGCTCCGTGTCACCGACGCCGTCCTGCCGCCCGCTCTCCGGGCGGTGATCCCCCCGGCGACACCTCCACTGACCGCTCCCCCGCCGCCCGGCCCGGCCACCACGCCGATGACCGGCTCGCCACCCGCAGCGGCCGTGCCGACACCACCGGCGCGCTCGCTGATGTCGCCCGTCCGCGCCGCGCCGCTGACCGTGTGCGTCGAAGCGGCGCCGCCTCCCGCCGCACCGCCGATGTCGGTCGCCGTCCCCACCCATCCCACGGCCTCGACGGGGCACCTCGCCGCACGCCAGGCCCCGTTGGCGGTGACCGGCTACCTGCCCGGGCAGCCCGTCGCGCCGGTCGACCAGGAGGCCGCCGGCGTCGACTATGGATCGACGGCGGGGCCGGGTCTGATCCGGCCGGTCGACCGGCAGTCGCCCCTCGCTTCCGAGGCGCCCCGCGACCGGGTGCCACTCCTCGTCGAGAGCCGGGCTCCGTCTGCGATCGCCCGCCCGGGCTGAGGCGGGTCGACCGACCCGGGTGGCCGACCGACACGATCGGTCCCATCCGCTGGCCTGGTCGATCAGTGCCCGTGCCCGTCTGCCGTGACGGCTCCGGGCCCATGCCTATCCGTCCGTCACGCGTAACGCCCTGACCAGCCCGTGAACGTTCCGGGATCGGTGGCCGGCGTGACGCGTACCTGAGATCGGAGAAACGTGGTGATCCACGTTGTCGTCGCCGAGGACATGGGTTTACTGCGCGGTGCGCTCTGCGCCGCGCTGTCAGGTGAGGAGGACATGAAGGTGGTCGCCGACGTCGAGGGCGTCAGCGAACTGTTGACCGTGGTGCGCCGGTGCAGACCCCAGGTGGTGGTGCTGGCCCTGACACCGGAGTCGCCCGACCCGGTGGAGATGGTCACCCGGATCAGCGCGGAGGCGCCGCACGCCGCCGTGCTGGCGATGAGCCCTCGGTGGAGCCCCGCCCTGGTGGAGGCCGCGCTGGCGGCCGGCGCACGCGGGCTGCTCGGCAAGGACAGCTCCCTGGAGGAGCTGGTGCGCGCGATCCGCGCGCTCGCCGCCGGCGAACGGGCGATCGACCCGGCCGCCGCGGTGGCGGTGCTGAGCCCTCCGGAGATCCCGTTGACCCCCCGGGAGATGGACGTGCTGCGGATGGCGGCCGAGGGTCTGCCCCTGAAGGAGATCGCGGCCCGCCTCTACCTGGCACACGGGACGGTGCGCAATCACCTCTCGGTGATCCTTCGCAAGACCGGTGCTCGCAACCGGTTGGAAGCGGTGTGGCGCGCGCGCAGTAGCGGCTGGCTGTAGCCGTCGGGGGGCGGGGCCGGGAGGTGCCCGGCCCCGCCCCCGTCGCCGTGCGGACCCCACGGATGCGTGTTTGAATATTGACGTAGTGTGATCACCCTCGGAGTGCGGGAAGGTTCATCGTGATCCGTACCCTGCTCGCCCTGGACGGTGCCCTGGTGCTGGGCGCGCTGTCGTTCGTCCTCGCCGCCGAGGACGACATCCGCGTCGTGGCGGAGGTGGATCGCGGCGACGCGGTCTCCGCGGCCGTCCGCGACCAACGCCCCGACGTGGTGGTGGCCGACCTCGACGTGGTCGAGGGAGTCGATCCGAGCCGCTTCGGTAGGTGCCCCGTCCTGCTGCTGGCCCACCCACATCGGGCCCGGCGACTGCGCGGCCTGTTCTGCCCGACCCGGACGGTCGGCATCCTGCGCAGCGACGCCGGCCCCCAGCGGGTCATCGACGGGATCCGCCGGCTCGCCCGCTCACAGCCCGTGCTCGACGCGGATCTCGTCGTCGCTGCGCTGCGCTCGAACGGCCCGCTGACCAGCCGCGAGACCGAGGTGTTGACGCTGACAGCGGCCGGGGCGCCGGTCGCGGAGGTGGCGGCGTCGCTCGGGCTCAGCCGGGGCACCGTCCGCAACCATCTCGGTCGCATCACCCGCAAGGTGGGTGCGCGCACCCGGGTGGAGGCCGTACGGATGGCAAGCGAGGCAGGCTGGATCTGACGGCCCCGTCGGCTCGGGCGCGCGATTCAGCTCAGCCGAGCCCCCGTTCGGGACAGCGCCACCGGGTCGTCCCAGCAACCGACGAGCGCACGGTACGTCACCGAGCGGGCCAACAACTGCTCGTGCGTACCCACCACGGGCTCGTCGCCATCGAGGACCAGCACCCGATCGGCCCGCAGCGCGGAGCTGATCCGGTGCGCGATCACCACGAGGCTGCCGTGCCGCCGGGCGAAGGCACTCTCGACTGTCGCCTCCAACGCCGGGTCCAGGTGACAGGTCGCCTCGTCGAGGACCACCAGCGGGACGGGCGCCAGCCAGGCCCGCACCGCCGCGATGAGCTGCCGTTCACCGGCGGAGAGCAGAGCCGGCGCGACCGGCGCGTCCAGACCGCCCAGACGGGTCGCCAGGGGGCCCGCACCGAGCGCGGCGAGGGTGTCGTCCAGCAGCGCGTCGTCGGCGTCCGGCCGCAGGTAGCGGAGGTTGTCGGCGAGGCTGCCGGTGAAGACGTACGCCTCCTGAGGCACCAGCACCCTCATCCGGGCCAAATCGGCCGGCTCGGCGTCGGCCACCGTCGCGCCGCCTAGGCGGACCGTGCCCGCCTGCGGCGGCACCAGACCGGCCAGCAGGGCGGCCAGTGTGGACTTGCCCACGCCGCTCGGGCCGACCACGGCGAGGTGATCCCCCTCGGCCAGCGTCAGCGCGAAGTTCTGGAGAACGGGCCGGGCGCGCGGGCCGTAGCCGAAGGTCAGTCCGCGGACCTCGACGGCCGGTGCGCCGTCGACCGGACGGGCCGGTGGGCGGGCGCGCGGCGTCCGGGTGGTGGGAGCGGGTGGGCGGGGTTCGTCGGACACCGGGCCGGCCCGCAGGATGTTCTCCAGGGTGACCGCGTACCGCAGCCCGCCTCCGCCGATGCCCTGCACCAGCGTGTGCAGGGCCGGTTGCAGGCCGGTGGAGACGTAGATCAGCGCCCCCAGCACCGCGCCCGCCGTCAATCCGCGTTCGACCAGCCACGCAGCGGCCGAGAGCAGCACGACCAGCGGCAGCCAGCCGCCGATGGCGAGGCTGAGGCTGCGGATCACCGCCATCCGGGCGAGGGCGCGTTCGGCGGCGGCCTGTGCCGACACCCGGCGTTCCACGTCGGCAGTGACGCGCGCCTGCGCGCCGCAGGCCAGCACGTCGCGGTGACCGGCCAGCGCGGCCGACGCCGACTGGCCGAGTTGTTCACCAGCCCGGACGTACGCGCGCTGGTGCCCGGCCATCGCGGGCAGCGCGGCGAGGAACACGACCAGGCCGCCGACCAGCGGCGCGGCGGCCAACGCCGCCACCACCGGCGCCAGGGCGAGCAGACCGAGCAGGGCCGCGCCGGCGGAGAAGAGGAAACCGCGGGTCACCATCAGCAGACCGGCGAAGGTGTCGCGGATGATCTCCATCTGGTGGGTCAGCCGGGTCACGGCCGCACTGTCCGGGCGACCACCGACCCGGGTGGCGTCGCGCAGGGCACCCCGGACCACCTGGGCGGCCACCTCGTCGCGGAACGGCTCGACCACGGCGCCGAGGCTGCGGTACGTCCGACCGGTCGCCGCCGCGCCGATCAGCACGGTCACGGCGAGCACCCCCAGCCACGCCAGGCCGTTGAGGAACCGTCCGGCCAGGAAGCCGTCGTCGACGGCGCGCGCGACCAGGAGGCCGGCGAGCAGCGCGGGCAGCGCCTCGACGAGCGACCAGCCGCAAAGCCGGGCGACGTCGCGCCGGCGGGCCCGCAGCGCCCGCCAGGTCACCAGTCGTACGCTGGGACGGCTCACAGCCCACCGCCGGCCGGCTGGAAGAGGGCACGGTAGTCCGGGTCGGCCCAGAGTCGCCGGTGCGGCGCCAGGCCGCGCAGCCGACCGCCGTCCAGCCAGGCGACGAGGTCGGCCGCGGCGGCCGCCGCGATCCGATGGGTGACCACCAGGCGGGTCCGCTCGCCGCCGCGTCCGAGAACCGCCTCGGTGATCCGGTGCTCGGTCGCGGTGTCCAGGCTGGACATGGCGTCGTCCAGGATGAGCAGCCGCTCGGCGGCGAACGCCCGGGCCAGACCGAGGCGTTGGGTCTCGCCTCCGGAGAGCGGTGTGTCCACCAGCGGGGTGCGGTAACCGTCGGGCAGACGGTCGATCACGTCGGCGACCGCCGCCCTGCGGGCACCCCGAAGGACCGCAGGCGTGGCCGGGCTCGCGTCGGCCGGTGGCGTCGCGGACTCGACCGGCAGCGCCAGACCGATCGCGTCGTGGACTGTCGCGCCGATCAGCACCGGCTGGTCGAACGCATAGCCGACGGCTCGGCGCAGCGCCGCCCCGTCGAGGTCGCGCAGCGGCACACCGTCCAGGCGCACCTCACCGCCGTCGGGGTCGTGCAGGCGTCCCGCCACGGCGGCCAGTGTCGACTTGCCGGCACCGGACGCTCCGACGACGGCCACTATCGCGCCGGCCGGTACGTCCAGGTCGATGCCGTCCAGGATGGGCCGGCCGTCGTCGGCGTGCACGCGTACCCCGCGCAGTCGCAGGGCCCCGCCGCCGGGTGGAAGCTGTCGCTCGCCCGAGGGTGCGGCGGGCTCGGTCAGCAGCTCGGCGACCCGGTGTGCTCCCGCACGGCTGCGAACCAGGTGGTTCAGGGTGGCGAGCACCCCGCCGAGGCCGGCGCCCATGGCCGCGTACCGGACGGCGGCGACCAGTTCGCCAGGCGTGAGCCAGCCCGCGGTCAGGGCGTATCCGCCGACCGCGATGACGCTCAGGTTCAGCAGCGGCGCCACGGCGGACGTACGCGCGCTCGCCCGCGCCAGCAGTTCCCACGCGCGCCGGCCGTGCAGCCCCAGCTCCGGTAGGGCTGCCAGCACCCGGTCCTGCTCACGGTGGACGGTGGCGGCGGCGGCGATGGTCCGGGAGCCGGTCAGCGATTCCAGCAGTCGGCCGGCGATGGCGCCGAGCACCCGCTGGTATCCGGCAGTGGCGGCCGAGGCGTCGGCCACGAAGGCGCGCATGAGGACGGCGAGCAGGCCGAGGCCGGCGAGCAGGGTGATCCCCAGGACCGGTTCCATGATGGCGAGCGCGACGACGCTGCCCAGTGGTGGAAGCACCGCGACGACGGCCAGGACCACGGCGTTGCCGGCCTGTCCCGCGTCGGCGGCCTGGCCGACCAACCGGCCGACGAGATCACCCACCGGATAGCGGCGGGTGGTGCGGACATCCACGGCGAACAGGTGACGCAGCAGGCGACGGCGGAGTCCGGCGGTGGCGCGTGCCGCGCCGAACCCGCTGGCCAGGTCGGTGAGGGTGTCGACGCAGACGAGGACGACGACCAGGGCACCGGCGGCCACCGCCCACCAACCGGAGCCGCCGGCGAGGGCGGCGTCGACGGCGTGGCCGAGGGCCGCGGGCAGCAACAGTTCGGCAGCCGCGCCGAGCAGCGCGACCGCCGCGAGTACACCGGTCCAGCCGCCGCCGGCCAGAACCGTCCGCCTCAGCAGCCGGTCCCCCGCCTCGAACGTCGGCATCGGTCCTCCCAGTGCTACGCGGTCGCCCTGGGTGGGCACGTCTACCCGCCCAGGGCGACCGCGTTCTGCGATGGATCAGTTGCAGGTCGTGACGGAGAGCGAGCTGTCGCCGCAGAGCAGCAGGCTCGCCCGGCTACCGCCACCCGTGCGGTCGGCCGGAGCCATCTCCAGGCCCTGGAGGTCCAGAAGCGCCATGTCGTTCACCTCCCTTCCATCCGTTCGTCGATCCTGTCGCCCTCGCTGTCGCGAGGGAGTCTCTGCGCGCCCGACAGGGGCGCGAGGAAGGGCAGCACCGGCGGCTCGTCACGTCGCGCGCAGGCCAGCGCGTAGAGCACGCCGGCGGTGCCGGTGCCGAAGTCCATGGAGAGCCGCAGCAACTGCTCGCCGGGGAACGCGGTCCCGTCCCGGTACGGCAGCGCGTGCCAGGTCAGCCGGTCCACCTGTGCGGCGAGTTCCCGGCGGTCGGCGTGACCCGAGGCGGCGAGGTAGGCGATGATGCCGGCACGGCCGGCGAAGAGCCCGGACTGTGCGTAGAACGGTGACCGTGCCGCGCGGCGGATCCCCGCGCTGGCCTCGGCGAACCGGTCGTCGGCCCGGTGGCGCAGGTACGCATCGAGGACCAGACCGATACCGATGCTGCCGTGCGCCAGGTACGGCATGGTCCGCCAGCCCTCGTTGACCTCCAGGGCACCGTCCGGCCGCAGCACACACCGGCGCAGATCCTGGCGCAGCGCCGTGGCGGCGTGCCCGAGCAGTTCGTCGTCACCGCTGAGCTCGTAGAGCCGCAGCAGCATCAGCGCCGGTCCGGTCCGGCCGCGCAGCAGCCCGGCGTACGGGTTGCGTCCACCGCTGACGTCCGGGCCCGGATCGTCGGCCAGTTGCCCGATCACCCGCTCGGCGGCCCGCCAGGCGGCGTCGCGCAACGACGCCTCCCCGGTGCGCCCGGCCAGCTCGGCCAGGTTGAGCGCGATCCCGGACAACCCGCTCGCCAGGCTGTGGTCGAGCCCGTCCAGGGGCTCGCGCAGGCAGATGTCGAGCACGTCCAGCGCGTCCTGGCGGCGTCCGAGGTGATCGAGGGCGTAGGCCACACCGTGCAGGCCGTCGTAGAAGCCGCAGCGGGTGCCGGACGGTGGCGCTGTCGCCCGTCGCACCAGCCAGTCCTCGTGCTCGGGCCACCGACCGGCGCCACTGGCGTCGAGCGCGTACAGCACTCCGGCCGCCCCGTGGGCGAGGTTGAGGCCGCCGCTGCGGAACTGCTCGATGTCGCCGGGGAAAAGCCGGTCCTCGCGGGTCGGGGTGGCGCTGGCCAGGATCGCCGTCGCCAGCCGATCCGTCGCTACGGGCGCGTCGTGCGCGCCCGTCACCTGCGGGCCACCGGCGATCTCCTCGACGGCCGGGTCGAGGAAGGACCTCGGCACCGGGAAGTTCGCGGCGATGATGTCGGCCAGGTGCGCCGCCTTCGCCGGCGCGAGCCGCACCAGCTGGGTCAGCGGGAGGAACAGCGCCAACCGCAGGCACGCCAGGGCGTACCTGTCGACAGCCGGGCCGGTGCGGTCCCGCGGGGCCGCGAAGCCCTGGTTGCGCAGTCCGGGCCGGCGGTGCCCGACGATCGGGGCGGCCACCTCGAAGTCGACGAGGGCGACCTGGTCGTCCGGCCGGATCATGATGTTGAACAGGTGCAGGTCACCGTAGACCAGGCCGCGCTCGTGGATCGCCGCGACGACGGACTCGACCTGCTCGTGGATGTGCCGGGCCCAGCGGGCGTACGCCGCCCGGTCCTCGTCGGTCGCGTCGGCGTCGATCAGGGGGTACCTGTCGACAAGCACCTTGTTCAGCGGCCGACCCTCGATGAACTCCAGCGCGAGGAACCGGTGCTCGCCGAGGGCGAACTCGTCGTGCACCCGCGGCACCTGCGGCAGGTCGGCCAGTTGCCGCAGGGCCTGCGCCTCGCGGGCCAGCCGGGCGACGGCGTCCGTGCCGTCAGCGTCCAGGCCGGCGTGCGGTCGGGCCTCCTTCAGCACCACCTCGGTGCCGGTACGCAGATCCCGGCCCACGTACAGCCCACCGCCGTTGGAGAAGTGGATCACCTTCTCGATGCGGTACGGCACCTGGTTGGTGCTGGTGTCGTTGCGGGCGGCCAGGTGCGGGCCGAGGAAGTCGGGCAGGGTGACCCAGGACGGCACGTGAAAGACCGGCTCTCGGCGATCCGGCACCAGCGCGCCGGAGTCGTCCTCGATCGCCGGCACCACCTGACCGTCGGGCGAGTGGCAGTAGCGCGCGGCGAATCCGCCGTAGCGCACGTGGACCGGGCCGTCGCCGTAGCGCAGGTCGCTGAGAATGTACGGGCCGGTCTCGCCGGTGAGCAGCTCGTCCAGCTCCTTGCAGACCAGCTCCAGCTCCGCGTCGTCGCGCGGGTAGACGGTGATGAACTTGCCGCTGGCGGCCCGCGCGGCGTACTTGGAGTTGCGCAGCAGCAGTGTGCGGGGCCCGCGGAGGAACTTGAAGGAGAGGCCGCGGGGGACGCAGTAGTTCCAGACGGCGTCCAGCACCCGCTCGGCGTTCGTCAGGCCCGCCGACACGTGGATCTTCCAGCCCTGCTGCGGCAGCGAGCCGCCGTCGGGCGCGTAGATCAGCCAGTCGTCGAGCGGCTCGCGGCGCCACCCGGTCGGGACGGGGCGCTCGGCGGCCGGGAAGACGGGCTGTGCGACGGCGCTGCCGAGCGAGTCGTAGAACAGCCGGTCCGCCGCGCAGTAGCTGTCGTAGCGTTCGTCCACCGTCCCGCCTCCTCTCGAACCCGGCCGGCTGTTGTTCCGGCGTTGCATCGAGTCTCATCGACGTCAGGTGGTGCGCCCCAGTGCGCTTAGTCACGGAATCCGGTGCGGGGCGCATCGGTATGCATGACATTAGTCAGGCCCGGGAGGCCGACGCCGCAGTCACACCATCGGGCCGCATCCCGGCGACAACGGCGAACCTTGCGAGCCCCTGAACTGGGATTACTCCGATTTCGTCGGTGACGCAGCGCGTTCGTCCGCGCACCCACCTACTCGTCCTTGACCCCCGGTGTGGACGGAACTTAGACTCCGGTGATTGTTAGCGTTAACAGTTACGTCATCAGATCGAAATCAGAGCGGTCATCACCGTCACTCTCGGTGTCGACGCTGCCGACCGGTGCCGACCGGGCCGATGGGACCGCGACGGCGCGTACCACCACCAGCCAGGAGGACGAGACATGACGAACGATCAGAACAAGCCGGTACGCGACGAGCCGAGACTGCTGAGCCGGCGAACCATCCTGACGACGATGGGGGCCGTGCCGGTCGCGACGATCGCGGCGGTCGCGGGGGCCACGGAAGCCTCGGCGGCGCCGGCGACCATCAACCTGTCCGCACAGCGGCAGACGATCCGAGGCTTCGGCGCCATGGCCCACGCCGCGTGGATCGGCGACCTGACGGCCGCGCAGCGGGAGACGGCGTTCGGCACCGGCGAGGGCCGGCTGGGGTTCTCCCTGCTACGGATCCCCGTCGGCGAGAACCAGGCGGACTGGAGCGCCGACCTGGCGACGGCGCAGCGGGCGGCCGAGCTCGGCGTGACCGTCTTCGCGTCGCCGTGGAATCCCCCGGCCAGCATGATCGAGACCTTCACCCGCGGCGGTCAGACCAACGCGAAGCGCCTCCGGTACAGCTCGTACGGCGCCTACGCCCAGCACCTCAACGACTTCACCACACACCTGCGCAACAACGGGGTCAACCTGTACGCCATCTCGGTGCAGAACGAGCCCGACTACGCGACGGAGTGGACGTGGTGGACGTCCACCGAGATGGTCCGCTTCCTGCGGGAGAACGCCGGCTCGATCAGCACCAGGGTCATCGCCCCCGAGTCCTTCCAGTACGTGAAGTCCATGTCGGACCCGATCCTGAACGACTCCACGGCCCTGGCCAACGTCGACATCATCGGGGCGCACCTCTACGGCACGTCGTACTCGAACTTCCCCTACCCCCTTTTCAAGCAGAAGGGCGCGGGCAAGGAACTCTGGATGACGGAGGTCTACTACCCCAACAGCAACACCAACTCCGGCGACGCCTGGCCCGAGGCGCTCGACGTGGGCGAGCACATCCACCACGCGATGGTGGACGCCGAGTTCCAGGCGTACGTCTGGTGGTACCTCCGGCGCAGCTACGGCCCCATGCGCGAGGACGGCCAGATCAGCAAGCGCGGCGCGATGATGGCGCACTTCGCCAGGTTCGTCCGCCCCGGGTACGTGCGGATCGACGCGACGGCGAACCCCGCGTCGAACGTCTACGTCTCGGCGTACCGGGGCGGTGACACAGTGGTGATCGTCGCCGTCAACAAGAACACCTCGTCGGTGAGCCAGCAGTTCACCCTGTCGAACACCTCCGCGTCCGGCAGTGTCACGAACTGGCTGACCGACGGGAGCCGCAACGTCGCGCCCCAGGGCGTGCTCACCATGTCGAACGGCTCCCTGACCGTCACGCTGCCCGCGCGCAGCATCATGACCTTCGTGGCGAACGTGAGCGGCGGCACCAGCACCGGGGACACCTACAAGCTGGTCCACGCCGACACCGGCGTGGTTCTCGGCGTGCAGAACATGTCCACGGCCGACGGCGGTCTGGCCGTGGTGTGGGGCGACACCGGCACCGCCGACCACAACTGGGTCCGGGTCACCGACGGCAGCGCGTTCCGGTTCCGCAACGCCAACAGCGGCAAGGTGCTCGGCGTCGAGAACATGTCGACCGCCGACAACGCCCGCGTTCTGCAGTGGAGCGACAACGGAACCGCTGACCACCGCTGGACCCTGGTGGCCAACAGCGACGGCTCCTACCGGATCCGCAACGTCAACAGCGGCAAGGTGCTCGCCGTCCTCAACGGCTCCAGCACCTGGGGCGCCCAGGCCGTCCAGTACACCGACAACGGCAGCACCAGGAACAACTGGCGCCTGGTGCGGGTCAGCTGACCACCTCGCAGCGCGTTGCGGGCCGACCGTGTCCGGCCGGCCCGGAACCGCCGCCTCGACAGTCCGCGCCGACGTGCCGGGCCACGGGGCCCGCGTGAGCCTCAGCCCGGTGGCTGCTCCTTCGTCAGGTGGAGCAGCCACCCCTCGCCGGTACGGATGAGCGCGTACCGCCTGCTGCCGGTGCGCCCGTGCAGCGTGAACAGCATCCGGCGGTCGGTGCGGTCGTGCTCCTCCCACGTGCCGATGTCGGCTATCGACTTGTCGGCATCGGTGTAGGTCAGGTGATCGAGGTCGTGGTCGGGCACCGCGATCGCGAGCCGGTTGTCACTGGGACTGTCCGGCAGGCCACGGGGAACCGCCCACGAGCGCAGCACACCGTTCTCCTCGAGCCGCAGGTCGAAGTGCGGTCGGGGTTTGCGGTGGTCGTGCAGGACGAAGGCGGGACGCACAGTTGCCATTGTCGACGACCTGCGGCCCCGCCGCCGGTCAGCCCAGGTACTTCTCCCACGGCCCGGTGATGGCCAGGGTGAGGCCGGGGTCCTGCATGTTGACGAAGAGCACCTTGCCGTCGGCGCTGAAGGTAGGCCCGCAGAATTCCGAATCGTTGAGCTGGTTACGGGCGATCGGGTACGTCGGGCCGCCCGGGATCGTGCTGAGCACGTGCGAGGCGCCCGAGCCGTCCTCGGCGAGCACGAGGCTGCCCCACGGGGTGACGGTGACGTTGTCCGGACCGTCGAAGGTGAGGTCGGTGTACTTGACCGGCGTCCCCTCCTCGGACTGGGTCTGGTGCGGGAAGTACGTCACCAGCTGGATGGTCTGGTCCTTGAAGTTGTAGAACCAGACCATGCCGTCGTGCGGCGCCGCGTCCGCCGGCAGGTCACCCTCGTCCCAGGCGTACGAGTTGACCACGTACACGCCCTCGTCGGTGGCCCACACGCCCTCGAACTTGCGTCCCCGGGTGACCTGCCCGTCGGCGAACTGCTCGCGTACGGACGTGGTCCGCGCGTCGCGGTCCGGCACCGCGATCCACCGCACCGGGAACGGGCGGCCCAGCTGGGCGGAGGTCAGGTAGGCGACGTCCGGCAGCACGGAGCCGTCGTCCATGATGATCTGCATCGCGGCGAGGACGCCGGCGTTCGGCGCGAGGCGGGTGAGCACCCCGGGGCCCAGCTTGACCCCGGCCGGGGCGGTCCAGCGGTAGAAGAGGCCGTTCGGCCCGTCCGCGTCCTCGGAGAGGTAGACGTGGGTGCGGTCCTTGTCGACCGCCAGGGCCTCGTGGGAGTAGCGGCCGAGGCACTTGATCGGCCGCGGGTCGGCGCTGCCGTCGGCCCAGACCTCGAAGACGTACCCGTGGTCCTTCGCGAAGGCGCCGGTGCGGCCGCCCTCCTCCCACGCATCGCCGGCGCGGTCCTCGGTCTCCTCGCAGGTCAGCCAGGTCCCCCAGGGGGTCGGCCCGCCGGCGCAGTTGGAGACGGTGCCGGAGAGGGCGACGAACTCGCCCAGGTTGCGCCCCGCACGGTCCGTCGTGATGACGGTGCAGCCACCGGCGTCGACGGCGCCCGGGTCGTAGACAGTGCCCTTGACGTGCGGCACGCCGAACTCGGCGCCGGGGTCGATCTCGTGGTTCTGGATCAGGGTGTAGCGGCCGTGGCCGGCGTCGTAGACGGCCATGCCGTCGTGGTCCGACGGGGTCGTGCCCTGGCCACCGTCGAGTCGGGTGACGCCGGTCCGGGTGACCACTGTGTAGCTGAAGCCCGCGGGCAGGGCCAGGATCCCCTTGGGGTCGTCCACCAGCGGCGGGAAGGGCAGGTGGCCGCCCTTGACGGGCGAGTGCGGCCGGCTGGGGCTGGCCTGCGCCAGGGACGGCAGGCCACCGGCGACGGCAAGGCCCACACCGGCGGCGGCGCCGCCAGCGAGGAAGGTACGACGGGAGGAAGGCACGCGGATCAGCTCCTGGTCAAGGCAAGTGCGACGGCTGACAGCCAACTCCGGCCGACGGACATCGACACGTCACCCGGGGGGTCGCGTGGTGACATCGGAGTGAAGAATCAGAGCCGCGCGCCACCTCGCCGAGCCGACGGTGCGAGCCCTCGCCTCAGCGGCCTCGCCGTGGCGATGTCCAGCCCTGCTGGTGGAGCCGTTCGATGCCGTCGAGCAGCAGGTCCAGCGCGAACTCGAACTCGAACTGGTCGTCGCAGCCCGGCCCGACGACCGACTGGTCGTCGTGGGACGCCGCCCCGGCGATCTCGGCCAGGTGCGGGAACCGGTCGGCGAACTCCGGCGGTAGGGCGGCGGGCGGCTCGGGGCTGGTGGCTCCGGAGCGACCGGCCTGGCGGGAGGCGTCGAACAGTTCCTGGCTGAAGCCCAGCACCCGGCTGCCCATCGTGTGCATCACGTGGTGGGCGAGGTTGGCGGAGAACCCGCCGGCCTTGAAGGTCGCGACCACCGAGTCGAGGTAGGCGAGGATGGCCGGCGTCGCCATGTTCCGGGACTCGATCGCGAGCGCCGCCCAGGGGTGGCGGCGCAGCACCTCCCGCGCCGAGAGGATGCGCCGGCGGATGGCGTCCTTCCAGTTGGTGTCGGACGCGGGCGGGTCGATCTGGCCGACGATCACGTCGATCATGCCGTCGAGCAGTTCGTCCTTGTTGGCCACGTGCTTGTAGAGCGCCATCGGCACGACGCCCAGGTCCTGGGCGAGGTTGCGCATGCTGAGTGATTCGATGCCGGCCTCGTCGGCGAGCGCCACTGCGGCACGCAGGACGCGATCCCTGCTCAGCGGCGTCCGGCGCAGCGTCTCAGCCTGCTCAGCCATCTCGTCCTCGTCCTGTCCGGCGGTCGTTGAACCATAACCGCCTTGACAGGTGTACGGCGTACACCTACCGTCAGTGTACGCCGTACACCCTTCGGGAGGGATCATGAAGGCGATCGTTCAGGACCGATACGGCCCACCGGAAACCCTCGCGCTCGCCGAGGTCGCCACGCCGACGCCCGCCCCGGGCGACGTGCTCGTACGGGTCGAGGCGGCCTCGCTCAACGCGTACGACTGGCATGCCATGCGGGGCGATCCCCGGATGGCGCGGTTGGCGATGGGCCGGACGCGGCCCCGGGCGCGCATCCGTGGCCGCGACTTCGCGGGCCGGGTCGAGGCCGTCGGCGCCGACGTCCGGCAGGTGCGGCCGGGCGACGCGGTGTTCGGCGACCTCGGCGAGGCCAACGGGGCGTTCGCCGAGTACGTGTGCGTGCCCGAGACGTTGGTCGCGGCGATGCCGGCGAACCTGACCCCGCAGCAGGCGGCGGCCCTGCCGCTGGCCGGTATCACCGCGCTCATGGGCCTGCGCGACGCCGGGGGCGTCGTGCCCGGTCACCGCGTCCTCATCAACGGCGCCTCCGGCGGCGTCGGCACCCTCGCCGTACAACTGGCCAAGGCGCTCGGCGCCACCGTGACCGGGGTGTGCAGCACCCGCAACGTCGACCTGGTCCGCTCGCTCGGCGCCGATCACGTCGTCGACTACCGCCGCGACGACTTCACCCGCGGCGCGGACCGCCACGACGTCGTGTTCGACCTGGTCGGCAACCGCTCACTCAGGGAGCTGCGGCGGGCGCTGACACCCACGGGGACGCTGGTGCTCTCCGGCGGCGGCGTGTACGACGGTGGCAGCCTCATCGGGCCGGTCGGGCTGCTCGCTCGCGGACGGCTGCTGGCCCCGCTGGTCCGACAGCGCATCGTCACGCTCACGACGGCACCCGGCCGGCAGCACCTCGACGCGTTGCGCGCCCACGTCGAGGCCGGCCGCCTCACCCCGGTCATCGACCGTACGTATCCACTGCACGAGGTGCCCGCGGCCATCCGGTATCTCGAAGGCGAGCACGCGCGGGCCAAGGTCGTCATCACCATCTGACGGCGACCGCTCGGCGACCGAGGGCTCTGCCGTTCGCGCAGGCGGAGCCCTCGATTACGGTGACCAGGAACGGGGGTGGGCCATGGCGTCAGAGGTGTCACCGCGAAGGGCCAGGGCCGTGCTCGTCGCGCTCTCCCTCGCCGCGTTCGCGTTCATCACGACGGAGTTGCTGCCCGTCGGCCTGCTGACCCACATCGCACCCGACCTCGACCGGTCCCGCTCGCAGGTGGGCCTGCTGGTCAGCGGGTACGCCGTCGTGGTCGTGCTGGCATCGGTGCCGCTGACCCGACTGACCCAGCGGATTCCCCGGCGGCACCTTCTCGGCGCCACCATGTTCCTGTTCGCCGTAGCGAACGCCGCCGCCGCCCTCGCCCCGACGTACGCGGTGCTCGCCGGCTCGCGTCTCGTGACCGCTCTCGCCCAGGCGATGTTCTGGTCCGTCGCCACGGCGACAGTGATCGGGCCGTTCCCGGTCGCCGTGCGCGGCCGGGCGGTGGCGCTGTTCGCGACCGGGGCGACACTCGCCCCGGTGCTCGGCGTACCGCTCGGCACGTGGCTCGGGCAGCAGGCCGGCTGGCGTGTGGCGTTCGCGGCGCTGGCCGGAGCCGGTCTGGCGATCGCCGCCGCGGTGTTCGTCCTTCTGCCGTCATATCCCCCGGCAGCGGGTGGCGCGGCCCGGGGCACCGCACCGGACGGGCGGCGCTTCGCCGTGTTGCTGATCGCCACAGCCCTCGGCATCGGCGGCTTCATGACCCTGCAGACCTACATCACACCGTTCCTGCTCGACATCAGCGGCTTCACCGACGCGGCCCTGGCGCCGCTGCTGTTCGCCGCCGGCACCGCGGGCGTCCTCGGCACCCTGGCCGCGGCCCGGACCCTGGACACCCGGCCCATCGCCTCCCTGTTGACGCCGCTGACCATCGGCACTGCCGCGCTGTTCGGCATGTACGCGCTCGGCACGCTCCGGCACGGCGCGGTCGCATTTCTCGCCGCCATCGGCCTCGCCTACGCGGCGTTCGGCTCCGCAGTGCAGAACCGGATGCTGCAACTGGCTCCCGGCAGCACCGACATCGCGTCGGCCGGCGTCAGTACTGCCTTCAATGCCGGCATCGCCGGCGGATCGCTGCTCGGCGGCACCCTCCTGCCGATCTCAGGGGCACGCCCGCTGGCGCTCATCGGTGGACTGCTGACGCTGGCCGCCCTCACGTTGCTCGCCGCCGACACGCGGCTGCGCCGCGGCGGCGGGTCCGCGCCGACCATCGGTCGTCCCTCGGCCAGCCCCGCGGTTACGCGATAGGGCTCGGCGAGGTGGCCTGAACGCGATCGCTCCGGCCACCTCGCTCACCTTCTCAGCCGTTCATCAGATGAACGGCCCGTCCGACACCTCGAACGAGAAATGATCGGCGATGACGTACTGCCGGGGACCGCTGATTGATGCGTCCCGGATCGTGGCTGGGGAGCAGTCGTCGGGGCCTGGTTCCAGATCAAGCAGAAAACGATCGTCCAGTAATCCGACCTTCAGCCCGTCGGAAAGCACCTGCAGAGGGTACTGAATGGTTTCACTGAGGCTGTATTCGCGCACACCCCGCATGCGTATGTGCACCAACTTCCATCCGAACAGTGGCCCATGCGGGCCATCCTGACCCGGCGACGTGCGGTCGAGCGCCTGGATCTGCAACTCGATCTGGCGACCCTCCCGGTCACCTCGAGGAAGCACGATGGAGATTCCCGTTATCACCCCGTCCTCGAAGCCGAGAAACCTGTCGAGGAACTCCGAGACAATCAGCCGATCATCTGGACCAGCCATGATCACTTCCTTCACGGACGCAGATTCCATCCCGGCGGCAAATCCGATTCTCGTATGTGGGGAGGACCCGCGCCGTGACCACCGCCCGGAGTACCCGGAGGATCGATGACACGTCGACGGCCACGCTCTGCGTGCCCTGATGGTCGTCGAAGAGCCAGGTGCGACCCGCGCCGTTACGAGAGGCGACGGTGCTGCCCGCGATCCAGCACCTCCACCGAGACGGCGTCGGTCCCAGGCTCCCGCGGTGCTGGACGCCCGGCCCACCGTCACCGGCAGGGCACCGGCACGCACCCGCGACGCAGCGACCCCACGCTGGCCGGTGGCCGGGGCGGGCAGCGTCACGGACGCCTTACCCGGCTTCGGCCAGACCGGTGCCGCGAGCTGCGCGCTGGGCACCTTCTTGACCTGCCGGCGGGCGTAGGGGTTTGCGGGTTGTCCGAAGGGTGCGTCTCACCCATGCCTCCACAGGCGACTGTTCCGAAGATTGGTTGACGTGCTGGTACGACTGCCGAGGAGGGCGCCGGCCGGCCCGAGGGCCGGCCGGCGCGCACACCGTGAGCGGATCAGTCGGTAGGCGTGACGTCCGCCACCGACTGCCTGTCGTTGAGCTGCTTGACGTCGACGTCGGTCAGTGCCCCCTGATAGAGGTTGAGGTTCGACACGTCGCCATCCCACTTGTCGACGATCTGGACCGCCTGGCCCGGCGGCTGGTACTGGGAGGCACCGACCCAGACCGGCCCGGTGGCGTCGAAAGCCCCCGTGAAGGTGCCCGGGAACGGCACGGCGGCCACGCGCTCGCCATTGACGTAGAGACGGGCCTCACGGCGGCCCAGGTCGTAGACGCCGACCAGGTGGGTCCAGGTGGACAGGTCGTCCTCCGCGTTCATCTGCCGGGAGGTCATCATGATGTCCACGACATTCCCGTTCTGGGGCGACGTGTCCAGTCCGAAGAGGCTGAAGGACCACCAGTTCCCGGTGACTCCGTTCACGGTCTTCGTCCGCTGCCCCAGATAGAAGGCGGAGTTCCTGGTGCCGATCTGGGCGACAGCCGTCTGGATGCCGAGCGACTCCGGCCGCAGCCACACCGACACCGAGAACGAGTCGTTTGTCTTCGCCACTCGGGTGTCCTGCCAGGCGCCACCGACGTTCTTCATCGAGTGGCCGTACTCCGTGGTGACCTGGTTGGGGTCCTCCAGCCCCTGCGAGTTGAACCGCAGGAAGCTGCGGCTGTCGCTGCCGACGTCGGTACCGACGGTCAACCCGAGACGACGACCGAACTGACCGGACTCCGGGGCGTTGCACAGGTCCGGGTCGGTCGACTGGACGTAGCAGGGGACGGCCCCGTTGAAGTCCCAGTCACCAACCAGGGTCGGACTCAGCATCCCCGGCTCGTCGACGCCACCGGAGCCTGGCGTCTCGGCGAGCTGGCCGGTGAAGTCGTCGCCCACCAGCGCCCGGTCGAAGACCTGGACGTCGACAAGCGATCCGTTGAAGAAGTTGTCGGAAACCTTGGTGTTCTGGGCGTAGTTCCGGCCGACGTGGAACGGGCCGGCGGCGTTCCACGCGGTCGTCCACGGCGTGGAAGCGACAGCCGCGCCGTCCACGAACAGCGTCAGGGTGCGGGCCGCCTGGTCGTAGGAGAAGGCGACGTGCCGCCAACGGTTGACATCGGCGGCCGAGATCGCGGTGGGCGCGTGCAGGACTGTGTAAGCAGCACCGGTGCAGTCACCATTGCGCATGGTGACGTTCCACTTCGGCACTCCCGAGACCTGGACGATGCCGAAGAAGAACCCGAAGTCGCACGCACCGCTCTGCGTCGCGATGGCCATGTTGTTCGCCGGCACGCTGGGCAGCCGCACCCACGTTGCCACGCTGTACGAACTCGTCGTGTTGACGACCGGCCCGGACGTCGACAGGTAACCGCCGGTGGCGGGTCCGCCGAGCGTGGCCGCCTGACCGCCGACCAGGCGCACGTCGTTCGGCCAGGTGACGTTCGTCGCCGTCAACGGAGTGTCGCCTCCCAGTGCGGGCTGACCGTCGGCCAGGGCCTGCGCCTGGGTCACCCCCGGGTAACTCTGCAGGCCCCACCGCGCGACGGCCGGCGACGGCCGGCTCGCCGTGAACTCGACCGAGGCCCGTCCGATGTTGCCCGTGCTGTCCACCGCCGAGACCTGGAACGTGTTCAGGCCGTACTTCGGCACGATGGCGGAGACCGTGGCGGTCTTGGTGCAGACGGTGCCCGACGGTCCGTTGACGCAGGTGCTCACCGCGGGCACCTCGTTGGTCGGGGAGACCCAGCCGTGGCGGAACTTGGCCACCGTGGTGTCGGTGGTGCTGAGGCCGAACGTCGCCACCGTACCGGGCAGGGGGTTCGGGTTCGACGACGTGAGGCTGACGGTCACCGGAGGAACCTTGGTGTCCACGGTGAATTCGCACCACGCGGACCAGGCGCTGGTCATGCTGTACGGCGACGGGTCGGTCGACCTGGCCCGGAAGGCGTAGGCGCCGCCTTCGACCAGACCGGAGAGGGCGGCCGTGGTGGAGCGACCGTTGGCCGGCACCGACGCCCCCGCCGGCGCCGTCTTGCGGGGCGTGGAGTCGTTGTAGCCCCCGGTGGTGGGGATCTGGAGCCACTCGTACGTCGTGCGCAGCGCCTGACCGGTGTCGGCGTCCGGATAGATCGCCGACAAGGTCGGGTTCAGCGTGCCGATGCCGATCCGCTGGCCGGTTGGGCAGGCGACCCCGTGAACCTGGAGATTGTTCGGCGCCCCGGGGATGGAGTCGAAGTCGACGATCAGTTTCGCGCTGTTCGGCCAGAACTTCTTCCAGCGGTCGGTGGTGGACTCACCCGAGCCGTCGGTGGCGCTGCACGCGCAGAAACCCATGGTGATGCTGGCTGACTTGTTGGTGGCGTGGGTCTGGATGATGCTGGTGACGGCCGAGCCGGTGAAGTTGACAGTCATGTCCGGCTGCGGCGAGTCCGAGCAACCGGAGCCCTCGTTCGCGTGCGACTGCGCCGTCGACTTCAAGCTGTTCAGCTTCGGCGCCCACGCGGTCCGCGGCGTCGAGGAGATGCCCGCCGAGTGGTACAGGTACGTCGGCGTGTTCCCGCACGACCACGAGTGGTCCAGCTTCATCTGGACGTACGCGGACTCGATGTGCTTGCCCTTCATCGAGGTCAGCGGGAAGTCGAAGTACGAGCGGTAGAGCTTGCCGCTGTCCGGATCCCGGCCGACCCGCGCCACCGACGTGTCGGTGTTGTTGGTGTTGTTGTTCGTCGCGTACGCCCACCGGGACTTGCCCGTCGACCACGCCGGGTCGATGAACACCGGGAAGGCCGCCGCGGTCGAGAGCAGGCCGGTGTCCGGACGCAGCACCAGGTCGCCCCCGGCGACCTCGACACCGACGGCGGCCGTCTTCGCGACGTCGCCCGGCGCTGCCGCCGTGGAGCGGGCCAGCTCAGGGCCACCCTCGGCGTCACCGCCGGCCATCGACCTCGCGACGGCCGACGGCGTGGTGTTCGAGTCCCACATCACGGCCGGCTCCGCCGAGGCGAGCACCTCGGCACCCGCCATCGCGGAAAGCCGTCCGTCGGCGCCGCGCACCACGCGGGCGTCGCCGCCGAGGTCGAAGCGGAGCGTGCGGAGCGCAGGGTTGGCCGCGGCCTGTGCGTTCTTGACCGCGAAGACGTGCGTGAAGCCGCTCCGGGTGGCCCGAAGCACCAGATCCGTGCCCGGTAGCACCTCCGGGTAGGTGGCCGAGTCCCCGCTGACTGTCGGCTTCGGCAGCCCACCCGGCCAGGACAGGGTCAGCGACTTCCCCTGTCGGACCAGCGTCACCGCCGGGCCCTTGCCGCCGGCGGAGAACCGCACGTCGGCCACCGAGGCGACCGGACGCAGCGAGTCTCCCGCCCCGGCTCGCAGCGTCAGGTCGACGGGCGCCCACGACCCGTCCGTACGGCGGACCCGCTGCGGCGTGACCGCCGACTCCGACGTGAAACCGCCGGACGGGTTCGCGAAGACCTGCGTCAGCTCGGTACGGGCGTCCGCGACCTCCACCCGACGGCCGGAACGCTTCGCCTGGGCGACGGCCGACGCGGCGTCCGGTGCGACCGACGGGTTGGCGGGCTCCGCGGCGGGCGCCGCCGCCTCGACGGATGACGGCGCGATGAGCAGGGAACCCACGACCACGGCTGCGACGCTGGCGGCGGTGAATCGGGAACGTCTCAGAAAGAAGGCAGGCAGCATCGAGCGGCCAGGCACCATCTCAACCCCCGTGATTGAACGTGAACCGGTGGCGAGACTGTAGGGCTCAAACGAGGGGGTGTCCACATCGACCACGGTGAGTGATCTCGAATCGGGCAAGATCGTCCATACGAGAGGCGCGCACGACCGACGGTGACGGCGATCGCGGACCTCCTCCGGCAGATCCGCTGTCACCACCGACCGATCACATGCGTCGTATGGCCGATTGCCCGCACTGAAAGCCGTCGATACCGTGATCCCCGTGTTCGGGGAGGCCGTACAGGAGCTGCGGCGTCACAGCGCGCTGACGCAGGAGGATCTGGCCGCGAAGACAGGGCTGTCGGTCCGGCATCTCCGGGACCTTGAGGCGGGACGGATCGCGCGACCGCGACCCGCGACGATGCTGTTGCTGGCCGACGCCTTCGGCCTGCGCGGGGTCCGACGGGACCGGTTTCTCTCCGGTACGCCGACCCCTGCCGCCACCAGCGGCGTTCCGGCGCAGTTGCCGGCGGACGGCTTCGGCTTCGTCGGCCGCGCCGATGCGCTGGCCCGCCTCGACGGGATTCTGGCCCGAGCGGCGGATCAGCCGACCGCGATGGGTCTCGCGATCATCTCCGGCACCGCCGGGGTGGGCAAGACCGCGCTCGCGGTGCACTGGGCTCATCGCGTCGCCGCGCAGTTTCCCGACGGCCAGCTCTACGTCAACCTTCGCGGCTTCGACCCGGGTGGCGTCCCGGTCAGCCCGAGCACGGCGCTCGCCGGATTCGTCAACGCGCTCGCGGGACCGGACGCCCGTCCGCCGACGGCCTTGGATGAGCAGGTCGCTCGATATCGCAGTCTGCTGGGCGGCCGGCGGGTGCTGGTGGTCCTCGACAACGCGGGCGATGCCGACCAGGTACGCCAGCTGCTGCCGGGCGCTCCGGGCTGCTTCGTCCTCGTCACCAGTCGGGACCAGTTCCTGGGTCTGGTCAGTGTGAACGGCGCTGATCCGATCACCCTGGACGTCATGTCCGGGGCCGACTCCCGCGAACTGCTGACCCGACGCCTCGGCGCGGAGCGCGTCACCGCAGAGCCCGAGGCCGTGGACGCCATCGTCAGCGCCTCCGCCGGGCTGCCCCTGGCGCTGTCCGTCGTCGCCGCCCGGGCTGCCATCCACAGTGGATTTCGACTGATGGACCTGGCGGCCAGTCTGCGCCAGGTGGCCGGGCGCCTGGATGCCTTCGACGGCGGCGAACCGGTCACCGACCTGCGGCTGGTCATGTCGTGGTCGTACCGGACCCTCGATGAGCCCACCGCCCGGCTGTTCCGTCTGCTGAGCGTCCATCCGGGCCCGGACTTCGCCGTCGCGGCGGCGGCCAGCATCGCGGGGATCACGCTCGCGCAGGCCCACCGCAACCTGGCCGAGCTGACTCGGGCCCACCTGCTCACCGAGCACCGCCCGGGACGGTTCACGTACCACGATCTGCTGCGCGCGTACGCCACCGAGCTGGCGGCGGCCGAGGACAGCGAGGCGGGTCGTCACGCCGCCCGCTGCCGCCTGCTCGACCACTACCTGTCCGTCGCGTACGCCGCCGACGAGCTGCTCTATCCGCAGCGGGACCGGCTGGCGATCGACCCGCCCGGGCCCGGGGTCGCGCCGGTGGCGCTGGCCGATCGCGACGCCGCAATGTGGTGGTTCACCGACGAGCACCCGGTGCTGCTCTCGGCCCTGCGGCTGGCGAGCGACCACGGATTCGACCGCCACACGTGTCACCTCGCCTGGGCGATCACCACCTACCTCAACCAGCGCGGCTACTTCCAGGACTGGACCAGCAGCCTGCGGGCGGCGCTGTCGGCGGCCGTCCGGCTGGCCGACGACCGGGCCGAGGCGTACGCCCACGGGGTGCTCGGCTTCGCCGACATCGCGCTTGCGCAGTACGCCGACGCGCAGCGCCACCTGGAGCTGGCGTACGACAGGTACCGGCGGCTGGGCGACCTCGCCGGGCAGGCCCGGGTCGAGCTCAACCTCGGGTGGATCCATGATCGGACCGGGCGTCCCGAGCAGGCCCTCGCCCACGCGCTGGAGGCGCTGCGCCTGCACCGGCAGGCCGGACACGTCACCGGCCAGGCCTTCGCGCTGAACGCGGTCGGCTGGTCGCACGGTCAGCTCGGTGACCACCACGCCGCGATCGAGAGCTGCGATCAGGCACTGGCCCTGTTCACGTCGGTCGACAACGTCCTCGGCCAGGCGATCACGTGGGCCAGTCTCGGGCACGCCCACCTGCAGCTCGACGCGTTCACGGAGGCGGTCACCTGCCACGAGCACGCCGTCCGCCTGCGTCGCGAGATCGGTCATCGACGGTTGGAGGCGGATGCGTTGGTGAGCCTCGGCGACGCTCACCTCGCCGCAGGCGACGCCGGCCCGGCCCGCGTGGCCTGGCAGCAGGCGCTGGACATCCTCGTGTCCCTGCGGGAGGCCGGCACCGGTGCGATCGAGGCCAAGCTCGCCGCGCTGCGCTGAGGTGCCCCGAAGTACCGGTCACGCCCGGTCTGGCGCTGCCATTGACCGCCGGCAATTGACTGAGTGGTCGAGGTGCCTCTATAACGTTGTACGGGTGGTGATGGATGTCGATCGGATCACCATTGCCTGTGGGTGGGAATCCCGCCGACATCCGCCGTCCGCGTTCGAGAAGCCACCCGATGCCCACCGCCCGCGCGCTGCGGGCTCAGCTGCACGGCCCGCGGCGACCCGCCCCTCGGAGACGGCATGACACGTCAGGTCCCCGCCCGCCCCGCCCTGCCCCTACTGCTCATCCTCACCCTCGTCGTCGGCGTGTTCGCCGCACCGGCCCGACCGGTGCGGGCCGCCCCGGCCAAGACGCCGCCACTGACCACCCCGTGGACCAGCCAGGCGCTGGCCGGGACGCCCCTGCCGGAGTACCCGCGACCACAGATGACGCGACCGGACTGGCTCAACCTCAACGGGGAGTGGCAGCTGCGCCAGTCCGGCACCGACGACGCCCCGCAGTTCAACACCGATCTGCCCGAGCGGGTCAACGTGCCGTTCCCCGTCGAGAGCGCACTCTCCGGTGTCCAGCGGGCCGCCAACGACAACCGCAACTACCTGTTCTACCGACGCACCGTCACCGTCCCGCCCAACTGGTCGGGCCGGCGGACCCTGCTGCACTTCGGCGCGGTGGACTGGCAGAGCACGGTCTGGGTCAACGGCGTACGGGTCGGCGCGCACACCGGCGGCTACGACGCCTTCACCTTCGACGTGACAGCGCAACTCAACGGCGGCGCGAACGAGATCGTGGTGAAGGTGTGGGATCCCACCGACACCCGGCAGAACGGCAGCCTGCCCCCGATCGGCAAGCAGACCAAGCAGCCCGGCGGGATCTTCTACACGCCCAGCTCCGGTATCTGGCAGACGGTGTGGATGGAGCCGGTTCCGGCGGCGTCGATCAGCAGCGTGGACGCCTACCCGAACCTGAGCACCAACACCCTGCGGGTCCGGGTCTTCACCCGGGGCGACGTGAGCGGGCACAGCGTGCTCGCCGAGGCGCTCGACGGCGCCACCGTCGTCGGCTCCGCCACCGGCGGCTTCACCGAGTTCAGCGTCCCGGTGCCCAACGCCCGCCGCTGGTCACCCGACGATCCGTTCCTCTACAACCTGCGGATCCGCCTGCGCAACGCCGGCGGCGCGACTGTCGACCAGACCCTCCACTACTTCGGAATGCGCGAGATCACCACCGGCATGGTCAACGGGGTGCTGCGACCGAAGCTCAACGGCCAGTTCGTCTTCCAGGTCGGCACCCTCGACCAGGGCTTCTGGCCGGACGGCCTGTACACCGCGCCGACGGATGCCGCGCTCGCCTTCGACCTGCAGAAGCACAAGGACCTGGGCTTCAACATGGTGCGCAAGCACATCAAGGTCGAACCGCAGCGCTGGTTCTATCACGCCGACCGGCTCGGCCTGCTGGTCTGGCAGGACATCCCGTCGCTGACCGCGCAGAACATCGACCCCACCGACGCCCAGCAGGCGCAGTTCGAGAGCGAGGCACGCGAGATCGTCGACGAGCACCGCAGCTCCCCCGCGGTCGTCGCCTACACGCCCTACAACGAGGGCTGGGGCGAGCGCACCCTGGCCGACACCCGCCGCGTGGCACAGAACATCAAGAATCAGGACCCCACCCGACTGGTCAACCCGCACAGCGGGCACAACTGCTGCCAGTCCCTCGGTGACCCCGGCAACGGCGACATCGACGACTGGCACGTGTACCTGGGCCCGGACTCCCCCTCGCCATCGAGTAGCCGGATCGCGGTGCTCGGCGAGTTCGGCGGCCTGGGCCTGCACACCCCGGGCCACGAGTACAGCCCGAACGGGCAGTTCTTCGCCTACGAGTGGCAGCCCACCTCCGCCGCGCTCACCGACCGGTACGTGGGACTGGTGGAGGGTGCGCAGAACCTGATGCTCGGCAAGGGACTCAGCGCCTCGATCTACACCGAGATCGCCGACCAGGAGGGGGAGTTGAACGGCTTCCTCACGTACGACCGGCGGGTGGTCAAGATGGACCAGGCTCGCGTCCGCGCGGCCAACACCGCACTCATCAACACCTCCCGGACGATCGGCAGCTCCGCACCCGTCGCGCTGCCGGTCAACACCCGGCGTTCCCTGCAGGTCACCACTCCCGGCTACACCAACCGGTACCTGCGGCACCAGAACGGCCTGGCGTACACGGAGGTGGTCGACGCGGGCAGCTCGGCGCTGCTCAAGAACGACGCGACGTACACCATCCGGCCCGGCCTGGCCGACGGCGCCTGCTACTCCTTCGAGTCGGTCAACTATCCCGGTCAGTACCTGCGGCACCAGGACTCCCGGGTCCGCAACTCGCCGAACGACGGGTCAGCGCTCCTGCGGGCCGACGCCACCTGGTGCGCCCGCGTGGGGCTCACCGGAAGCGGCGTGTCGCTGGAGTCGTACAACTTCCGGGGCAAGTACCTCCGGCACTACAACTCGGAGGTCTGGCTCAGTAACGGCGCGGGCGGTGACGCCTACAACAGGCCCACCCTCTGGGCGGCCGACAGCACCTGGACCATCGCCGCCCCCTGGGCCCCCTGACAGCGGCGGACCGTGCGCTGACCAACGGTGCGGGCCGGCGGCTTCCCGCCGGCCCGCACCGGGTCACTTGTCGGCCTGCGCGTCGCAGAGCACGTCGATCTGCACGACCCTCGACGTGCCCGCACGCACCGACTGCTGTTGGCTGCTGTTCAGGTCGTCATCGAGGTAGTCCACGGCCTTGGTCCGGTCCCGGATCTCGTACACCGTCACCCGACAGGTGCCGGTGTCCGAGTCGGTGCCCTGGCCGGTGGCCAGGTAGTCGTAGAACAGGTACGACAGGTCCGTGCCGCCGGGGCTCAGGGTGAGCCCCGGCGCGGTGACCGCGGGCACGCCCTCGCCGGCCGGCCCGAGGTAGGACCGACCTTCGCCGTTCGAGTACGCCGTCTTGACCAGCGTGAATCCCTCCACCCGCACGCGGTCGGCGTACCGCTGGGTCTCGTTGCCGTCGTCGCCGCAGCCCGCCGTGGTGACGGCCAGCAGCGTGGCCGTCACCGCGAGCAGAGCCCGGCGGGGCACCGACGTCAGGAACACGTGAACACTCCGGAGTAACAGACCAGCCGATCGGCCGTCTGATAGTAGCGACCGATGCTCGTGGCGTAGACCGTCGCCCGCGGGCCCAGATCACCACCCTGCCCCACAGCGTCGTTGTAGTTGCGCTCGCCGACGTTGTAGATCCCGGCACCCACCTGCTGCGGCGTCCACTTCTCCTTCATTCCGGCGGTGGCGGTCCGCTCCGCCATGGCGGTGGTGTCCTTCAGCCGGTACGCCGTCACCTTGATGGAGAGGTCGTTGTGCCAGATCAGCGAGGACCAGTCGAGGTCGCCCAGGGCCTCCGGGTGATTCGTCTTGGTCTGCTCGAACGCTTCCTGCTGGATGTTGCCCCAACCGATCGACGGAGGGTTCGCCTGCTCACCCTTCTTGAAGCCCGTCACGTTGCCGACGAACTCCTTCAACGGGCCGTAGATGCCCAACTTGTCGGCCACCACGCTGGCCGCCTGCACGTTCTGGTCGATCGACGCGTACTTCTCGGAGTTGCCGACCTCGGCCATCAGCACCGCGAGCAGCCACCGCGGGTCGATGTCCGCCTCCTGGGCCGACTCGACGGCCATCAGCAGCCACGCCGCCGGACCACTCGGGTTGCGCCACATCGTCGCCCCGACGACCTTGCGATACTGCTTCTCCCAGTCCTTCGTCTTGGTCAGTCGCGGTGGACGACGTCCACCCCAGCCGTTGAGCACGGGATCCCGAGCCAGCCGCTTGCGGTTCTCGACGTCATGCAGGATGTCCTGCTGGTACTCCTGCATCGAGACGCCCTCCGGGATGGTGCCCGTCGGGTCGGAGGCCGTCACCGGCGAGTTGTTCGCGTACGCGTAGGCGTGGAACTGCTGCGGGTCCTTGAGGTCCTGGACCGGGTCCACCGACACGAAGCGGCCGAGGCCGGGATCGTAGTCGCGGGCGCCGATGTGGGTCATGCCGGTCGGGTCCTTGTCGCCGCCGACGAAACCCTTCGAGTTGCGCCACTGTGGCTGGCTGCCACGGGGATCGCCGTAGGGGGTCTGCCGCCGGACGGAGACCTGCTGGCTGAGCACGTCGACGCTGACCTGCTGAGTGCCCTGGTGATCGGAGTAGAGCCAGGTCAGTCCGTTGGCGTCCCGGCTGGCCACGGTCCGGCCGCTGAAGGTGTAGTACCGGACGGCGGACGTCGTCGAGTTGCTGGCCCGCCGGATCTCCTGGCCCGGCAGGTAGAGGGTGGTGCCGGTGGCGTCCCGGCGGACGAGCCGGTTGCCGTCGACGTCGTACACGTTCGACTCGACGGACTGACCAGCAGTGCTCACGCTGACCAGCTTGCCCTCGCTGTTCCAGCTCAACGCCTGGGAGTTGGTGTAGGCCGCGTCGCAGGTGTTGGCGGTGGTACCCGTCGGGCGACAGGTCATGTTGCCGGTGCTGTCGTATCCGTACCGGGTCGTCACCGCGGCGCCGGCGTTGATGGCAGTACTCACCGAATCCAGTCCGTGCGGGCGGACCTGGTCCTTGCCGCTGGCGGGCACCCCGTAGGTGCGGACCGTGTCACCGCCCGCGGTGTGCACGGTCTCGGTACGACGGTTGCCGATGTCGTCGATCTTCCACTCGTGCCAGTACGGGGCCGGGCCGCCCAGGTTCGCCGTCGAAGGCGCCGTCGCGCAGGCGACCCCGGCCTTCGGCGACCACGCCGAGGTCAACCGGCGCAGCGAGTCGTAGCCGAAGCACTGGCTGTCCGCCGAACCCACCTGCGGCGCGTCCGCGACCGCGAGGATGTTCCCGGCGGCGTCGTAGCCATAGCTCGTGTCCTGCACCGTTCCGGCTGCCGTCTCGGGCTGCACCTTGTACCGCTCGAGCCGGCGGGTGGTCAGGTCGTAGTACGCCGCGTCCTCGACGTAGACCCCGCCGTTGATCTTCCGGGTGGTGACCGTCGGCTCGCCGTAGGCGGTGTACTGCTGGCCGATCACGTAGGCGCCCACGTTGATCAGGTTGGTGTCCAGTCCGCTGGGCAGACCTGTCGTGGCGTCGTACCGGGTGGTCACCGTCTCGGTGGTCAACCCGTTGGCGCCGGGCAGCGTCACCGAGGTCGCGTCGCCCGTGTAGGGCGAGTAGCCGAAGCCGTAGTTGTACGTTCCGGCGATGCCGGTGCCTTCCACGCCCGGAACCACGTACTGCGCACCGGTGGGCTGGTAGCGGTCGTTGTAGCCGTTCACCCGGTAGGTGTACGCGTTCGCCGAACCCGCGGGCTCGTAGCGGATGCTCTGGCCCAGCTGGCCCCGCAATGTCTGACCGGTGTACAGCCGGTCGTACTTCCACTCGGCCCGCTTCGTGCCGGCCGAGATCAGGTCGTCGTACATGCCGATCTTGCGGCCGAGCTTGTCGTATTCGTAGACGAGTACCTCACCACGGGCGTCGGTGCTCTTCACCAGGTCGCCGTAGTCGTTGTACTCGCTCAGGCTCGTGCCCTTGTCCGGATCGGTGGTGGCGGTCTTGCGCCCCCGGATGTCAACCGTGTACCGCCACTCGTTGCCCAGCGAATCGGTGACGGTACGCAGCTCTCCCTTGCGGTCGTAGGCGTAGCGCGTCGTCACCGTGCTGGACCCGAGCTGGCGAAGTTCGACGGTACGACCCAGGGCGTCCACCACGGTCGTGGTCGGTACGCCTCCTGAGGGCGGAGTGACGGTCGTGGCGTCACCGAGGTGCTCGGTGGTGGTGCGCCACTTCTCCACCAGGTTCGTCACCCCGTCGGTGCCGAAGAAGATCTGGTCGGTGGCCCGGGAGGCGCCGTCGAACACGGTCTTCGTCAGCGCGGGAACAGACCACTCCGGCTCCCACCAGAGCGCGCCCGACGGCGTGCCCGGTTCGGCGTGGGCCGAGTAGGTGGTGACCGCCCGGCCGGCCTTGTCGTACAGGGTGTCGGTCACGACCCGACCACCGCCCACGGCCGCCGTCTGGACCTGTCGGGCCCGTAGCAGCGCGTCGAAGATCTGGTAGGACGTGGTGTACCCGCCGCCAGCGTGCAACGTCCGGCTGGTGGTGTAGGGGTAGGCGTTCCGCGCCGCGGCGAAGGTGTAGTCGTATCGCGCCGAAGGACTGTTCGGGTGGTCGGCCTTCGCCCAGCCGATCTTCCAGACCTGTGCGGTACGGCCGAGGGCGTCGTACTCGATGTCGGTGACCCGCCCGTTGGGATCGGTGGTACGCACCGGCGAACCCCGGTACGGCTCCGACTCGATGGTGCTGACCCAGCCGCTGCCGCCGTTGGGGTCCGCGGTGGTCGTGGTCAGCTTCCGCAGCGGTCCACCGGAAGCCGGTAGGTACGCCTTTGTGGTGACGTTGCCCCGATCGTCGGTGCTTCGGGTCAGCCGTCCGAAGGCGTCATGGGCGGACTCGCTGCTGACCCGCCAGACCGTGCCGCTGGCGCTCGACCAGTCCTTCAGGCTCTCCACCTTGGTCACCAGCCCCTTGGTCGGGGCGGTGCCGACACTCGTCGCGCCGTCGTAGTAGCTCCGCTCGTCCGAGATGACGTCGTCGGGCCCGGCCGGCGCCACCCCGCAGGCCAGCGCCGTGACTGTGGTCTGCTTGACGGTCTCGACGAGATTCGCGGCGGTGTTGCGGTTGTAGCTGTACGTGGTGCACTTCTCGTCGCCGGTCTTCGCCGTGTCCCCGTCCTCCTGGGTCCAGGTCGTTGTGCCGTAGGTGTCGTCGAAGCGGGACTCCGACCGGGTGGTGCGCCATCCCTTGGCCCCGTCCACCCCGAGCGCGGTGGCCGAGTAGGTGGTCATCGTCCGGGTGAACCGGGCGGTGACCGTGTCCCCGTTGATCGTGCGGGAGGCCAGTGCGGGTGACATCCAGGGCACGTTGACGGTCTTGCTGACCGGCTTGGTGCTGACGCCGTTGTAGGTCACCTGCTCGCGGACCAGGCCGGCGAACTGGTCCTCGTCGTACACCGTCTCGCTGCCCAGCGACGCGCCGACCGGGACGGTCCGCGAGCCGCCCGAGATGGTCGCGCGGTCTCCGTGCATGCCGCGCAGGTACGTGGTGCGGGTCAGCGTCTGGTTCGGCGCGTCGCCGGTTCGGGTCTCGACAGTCGCGTACCCCCGGAACTGGCTCCACGTCTTGCGCTTCGGCTTGACCAGGCCGTCGTCGTCGGCGTAGTGCCAGGCCGGCGTGCCCACGTAGGTGTAGAAGGTGTTCTTCACCGGCTGCCCGTGGTCGGTGCCGTTCACCATCACCATCAGGTCGGACTCGGAAATCTGGGTGACCACGTACTTGTGCCACCACTCGGTGATGTCCGGGCCGTCCGGGTCGTACGGGTCGGCGCCGATGACGGGATAGCACCGCTTCGTGTTGTCGTAGGTCGTCGCGGGGAGGTTGCCCGACGAGCAGTCCGGAAGGCTGTAGGTGACCTGGATCTTGGCACCGGTCTCGGTGACGATGTTGCCGATGCGCATCCGGTTGTTGGTGGTGTTGTTCGACGTCAGCACGCGGTTGCGCAGAGCCACCGGCTCGAACGTCACGGGCGGCATGCCGACCGCCGTGCCGGCCAGGCCGGTGTGCGCGATCGCGCTCAGCCACATGCCGGCGTGGTCGCTGCCGTCACCGACTGCCGGATAGGTGTGCGTGAGGGTCCAGGAGTCCACGCCCTGCCAGGCCGGGGTGGTCTTGGTGGTGTCCCAGACCTGGGTGGTGATCTTCGACAGTCGCTTCGTCGACCAGTAGGTGGGTGAGTAGTTCTCCTTGCAGTTCGCCGCGGCGGCGGTGCACTCCTGGTCCCACGGCACGTCCTTCCAATGCGCCGCGTCGTGCGTGCCGCAGTCGGCGTCGCAGCGGTCGGCAGTGGTGAAGAGCACCTGGGCGGTCGGCGTCACGGACCGGTCGGCGGAGCCCCGGTCCCACGTGCCGTAGTCGATGCGCGTGAGCGTGCCGGCCCGAATGTAGGACGCCTTGTCGGTGTTGGTGGCGTTGCGCCCGTAGTAGTTGGTCTCGGTGCCGTACCAGTAGGACATCGTGTTGCCACGGGGGTCGACCACGTAGTCGAGGTTCCACCGCCAGGCCTGGTTGCAGAACGAGCCGGTGAAGGAGCTGCTGTGGCACGGCTCGCCGCTCTGGTTCCCGGCCACCGGCACGGTCCACGTCGAGTTGGTCTTGGCCGACTGGCCGGGCAGGCCGTGCAGGCCGAAGAAGTACTGGACACCGTCGGGCGTGGTGACCTTCCAGTACTCCCCGTTGTCGTCACCGTTGCTGCCGCCGGTGACCTTCTCGATCTTCGAACCGTCCTCGCTGCGGGTACGCCAGCCCTTGCCGGCCTCGTACACCAGCTCGGAGCCGCGCCCGTTCAACGACAGGGTGGCGTTGTCCGACCGCCAGCACTGGTCACCGGTCTTCTTGCTGCTGTTGCTGTTGGTCATGTCTTCGCCACAGCCGACGTACTTGCGCTCGATGTAGCCGCCCCACAGGTCGAATCCCTCACCAACCCAGGTCGGCTGGTTGTTGTCGACGCCGGACTTGCCATCCATCGCTGCCGACGAGTAGCTGAGGGAGAACGTCGGCACCGGGCCGGCGATCGCCGGGGGCATCTTCATCGGATACGACCAGTTGAAGTCGCCCGTCGCACCGCCTGCGGACCAGGTGGCTGACGGTGTGAGCGAGGTGGCGGTGTAGTCACCCTCAGACCCGGCGGCACCAGCCGCGAGCGCGACGAGAGTGGAGCCGGCGGAACGGGCACCGGGCGCCGCCACCGGCACGGGCACCTCCGCGCTCACCTGGCCGTCCTTGTTGACCGACGGCATCGGCGTGGCGACGCAGCCGGGCGCCGGCCGGTCCTGCAGGGCGCATTCGGGCACCTGCCACAGGCGCAGCCGGGACGACCAGCTGCCGCCGATGGCGTTGCGGAATTCGCGGTAGTCCACCGAGACCGCTGCGGCGCCGGAACCGGCTGCCGCGCCGCCCTCGGTCTTCGCGGCGGTGCCACTGACGCGCATCAGCAGGCCGTCACGCCACTGCTGCGGCACTGCGGAACGGTCGAGCAGCTCGACCGCCACCGCGCCGGTCCGCTCACCGCGCGGCCCGCCGGCCCGGCGCACCGTGACGGGCAGGGCGCCGGCGCGCACGGCGGGGGCGGCGCTCTGCCGCTGGCCCACGCCCGCTTCGGGCAGCGTGACTGTTGCCCGGCCGGGTTTCGGCCACACCGGAGCGGCGAGCTGGGCGTTGCGCGCCGCCTTCGCCGGCCACGCCCGCCCGGTGGCGGGCCCGCCGTCGGAATCCAACGCCTCCTGCTGGGCCGACAGGTGCGGTTTCGGTTTGGCCACCGCATCAGGCGGGGCCACCAGGACCGAGACGACCAGGGCACCGCTCAGCAGTGCCGCCGCGGCACGGTGCGAACCTGAACGTGATGTGGGCAGCATTGATCTATCCGGCGCCATCGCATCCCCCGTGATGAAGCTGAACCAGTTGGCGAACTGTAAGGTCTTGGGAACCGTCTGTCCATCCTGGTCACACAGGGTGATTCGGCCGAGGGCCGGCCGCCGGATCGCCAGCCGTGGCGGTCGTCCGCGCCTGCCGCGCGCGAGGATGTCGGCCGGACCGTACGGCGCACGTCAGCGTCCGTACGCGTTGCTTTCCGTCCAGTCGTGCACCGGAGTGAGCGGAACCGGCGCCGGCCGCTGCACCACAGTCGTCAGCTCGATCCGCCGGCCCTCGGCCGCCGAGGCGAGCAGCGAGGTCATCGTTTCGAGGACGTGCAGAGCGACGTCGCCGCCAGCGCGGGGCGACCGTTGACCGTCGGCGCTGACCAGATCGATCAGCCCGATGCCGCGGGAGCCCTCGACGTAACCGGCCCGCGGTTCGAGAACGCGCCACCCGGTGCCGCCCAGCGGAAAGACGCGAACGTCCCCGTCGAAGGTGTTCGGATCGGGTACGGCGAGCGTGCCGGTCTCTCCGTGCACCTCGATCGGCGCGGCAGTCGTCGCGACGCCGTCGAAGCTCGTGGTGATGGTGGAGAGCGCTCCGTTGGCATGCTCAAGCACACCTGTCACGTGAGTGTCCACCTGCGCCGGAATGCGCTGGCCGTTTCGGGGACCCGAGCCGATGACACGCTCGGCGCGCAGGCGGCTGGCCGCTCCGACGACCGCGCGAACCGGCCCGAGCAGGTGGATCAGCGCCGAGATGTAGTACGGCCCCATGTCCAGCAACGGCCCCCCGCCCGGGGCGTAGTAGAAGTCGGGGTGGGGATGCCAGCGCTCGTGCCCCGGTGTGACCATCACAGCCGTCGCCGACAGCGGGCGTCCGATGAGCCCCCCGTCGATCGCCGCCCGCGCCGTCTGCGTACCGGTGCCCAGGACGGTGTCCGGCGCGCACCCGATGTGGACGCCCGCCGAGGAGGCACGTTCGATGATCGAGCGACCGTCCGGGATCGTCACGGCCAGAGGCTTCTCGACGTACACGTTCCTGCCCGCCTCGATCGCGCCGAGTGAGATCTCGGCGTGCGCCGCGGGGATCGTGAGGTTGAGAACCGTCTGCACGTCCGGGCGAGCGAGCAGACGCTCGACGCCCATCGACTCGGCGCCGGGGATCGCGGCCGCCGCCGCGGCCGACCGGGAGGCGTCGAGGTCGGCCAGCGCGACGATGCTCACGGCCGGGTGGTTCGCGAGGGTGTCGAGGTACGCGCGGGAGATGACCCCGAGACCTACGATGCCGACGCGGTGCGGCTCGCCCACACCATCCCCCTCTCGATGACGGTACGAACGTTCGCGTGCTCCAGCACGTCGAGGCTGTGCCCCGGTGTCGTCACGACGACGCGCCCGGCACCCCAGCGCCGGGTCCAGATCGCCGGCGAGGTGACCGGCCGGTGCCATGGATGCCACGCCCGCGTGGGGTGGGTGGTGACGGCCAGGACGTCGATCAGGTCGTCGTGCAGCACCCAGTACTGCTCGGTGACCAGGTCGAAGTCCTCGATTCCCGCGGTGATCGGATGCTCCCGGCCGAGGTCGGTGATGCGCACGGTGTGCGGCAGGAAGTTGTCCTCCGGGCCGCCGTGACGCTCGCACGGCTCCTTACCGGGGTGGGTCGCGAACTGGCCGCCCACCAGATGCAGGTACTCCGACGACGCGCGGAACGCGTCCACGATCCCGCCGTGCCAGCCAGTGAAGCCCGTACCGGCGATGACCGCGGCGCTCAGGCCCGCCACCTCGTCCGCGGTGATCTGCGACATCGTCATGCACTGCACGACCAGGTCGGTGGCGGCCATCTCGGCGGCATCGGCGTAGATCTCCGTCGACTCCTCGACCCGTACGGCATAGCCGCTCCGTTCGAGGAAGGGGATGAACAACTCCGTCGCCTTGACCGGCTGGTGTCCCTCCCAGCCGCCCCGAACCACGAGTGCTCTCGGCTGCGCCACCCGCGCTCCCTTCCACGCTCCGTCGCCACCGGGCCGGTCGTTGCCGCCCCGACGGCGTCCCATCGGTGTCCGTGCTTGTCGAGCACAGAAACCGTACCCGTGGTCGCGGGCAAAAGCCGGAGTCGCGGAGCGGTCGCGGGGTGTGGACGGGGTCGCGCCGGTTCGGCCGGGGCCCATGTCGGGCCCCGACCGAACCTCAGATCGCGGACGTCACGATCACCACCGTGGCCGGTAGCAACGCCGTGGCGACCGCCGCGGACTGCACCAGCCGCCGTGGCCCGGGACGCCCCAGGTCACTCACGCTTCCACGACCGGCGAGAATCGCCACGACCAGTGGACCGGTGAACGCGCCGCCGAACACCAGCCCGCTCCACTGCGGAGCGACGTTGAGCAACGCCGCCACCAGCACCACCCAGGTCGTCGCCGACACCCGGAACGTGCTCCACATGAGCCCGGTGTCCAGACCCCAGATCATCGGCGGAACCCACCACGGGAGGTTCTCCCGATGGCCCAGCTCCTTGGACGTCTGTCGACGAAGCCCGGGGGCGTACGAGTCCGTCCGAATCGCGTGTACGTCGAAGCACGCCGCCACCAGTGCCGCCACGAGGCACAGCCCCACTGTGAGCTGGGCGTCGAGCCGCCCGGCGAACAGTGTGCCGACCTGGTACAGCGACGCGGTGACGAAGCCCGCCATGGCGATGTGCGCGACGGACAGCACGGCGACGAAGCGCAGACCGCTTCGGACGAGACGGGACGAGTCCCCTTGCACGAAGGGGCGGATGACTCCGATGAAGGACTGGCCTCAAGGGCTGAAGAGCTGGGCGAAGCCCGCCACCGCGGCGAGCGCGATCGTCCACAGAACTACCATACGTACCAGATCGAGCAGGCGAAGGGACCGGACCAGCACGAGGTCTTGCTCTTGCTGCACTCACCGCAGCCGTACGTGCGGCCGCCGCTGGTGCAGGTCCAGAATGTGCGGTAATAGCCTGACGGGCAGGTGTAGCGATCGGGTTCGACCGCGTAGTGGCACCGGGTGCAGCTGGCCAGCGAGCAGCAGGGCGACCCCAGGCAGTCGGCCACCGCCGGAGAGGCCTTCAGCACGGTGGCCAGGCCGGCGACGACCGCGGAGGCCGCGCCCATGAGCGCGAATCGGCGGCTGGGGCGGCGGTCGGTGAGCACCGCCGTCTCGGTCGGTGTCACACACTCCATCTGATCGGTCATAGCCGTACGGTTCCTTCCTTGGCGACGGGCAGGCGGGACGGGACGGTGCGGGGGTTCAACAGCGGTTGCAGCTGCCGGAATGAGGGCAGTGTCTGGGCCAGGAAGGCCTCACCCGAGCGGTAGAGGACCACCGACGGGACGGTGTCGATGCCGATCGCCCGTGCGACGTTCTCGTCGACATCGATGGTCGCCCGGTCGATCGGCATGTTCAGTCCTTCGAGCCAGGCGCGGCCCTCCTGCTCGGAATGCGCCTGCTGCAGGACGATCCACACCAGTTCCAGGTCTTTGCGGCGCAGGCCCTCCGCGATCGACCGGCAGGTCGTGCAGGACACGGACAGGAAGAGCAGCGCGAGATGCGGCTGCGCATCGAGCCGTGCCGGGAGCCCGACCAGGGAGGGCCTGATCGAGTCGTCCATCGGGATCGGGATCGGCGACGGGTTGTCTTCGAGCTTGAGGGACGTACGGATCAGTTCGAGGGTTTGATATTGGTCGATCAGCGCCAACACGCAGATCCCCATCAGCACGCTCAATGCGGCGACGACGACCCAGAGGAAGCCCATTGACTCTCCAACACTTTGAGGTAGCTCCAGCTCCGCAGGGCCAGAGGCAACAGCTGACGGACGACGGTCGCCAGGCACAGCACCAGCGCCGTCACCGCGACGGCGTCCGGACCGACGAGCAGATCCGATGAGTCGCGGTGCGCCGTCCAGGCGACGGCGAGCCAGATCGGGAGCAGCGCGAGCTGCGTCCAACCGAGCTTCGCCTCGGACCTGCCGCCGAAGCAGGCACAGCGCACCGAGGCGCCCCGTGCCAGCGCGATCGACGCCGCGCCTGCGAACGACGCGCCGAGCGCGACCACCAGGCCCGCGGTCACCCAGGAGCGCGGTGCGGTCAGCAGGAGGACCGCGGTGACCAGCTCCACGCCGCTGACCAGCAGGGCCAGGACGCGCGGACGCGGCATCCTGAGCGCGACGAGCGTGCGACGGAAGGCGATGGGCGCGGCGAGCTTCTGACCCGCCGTGTAGAGCAGGACAGCCGCCGCGACGATCCGCACCGTTGCGTCGATCATCGGCACCAGCTCAGGCCGGGACGACCGCGAGGACCTGGGCGTCGGCCAGTTCCGTGTCCAGGACGCAGACCCGCACACGCCGTGCGGTCCGCTTGTCGAGCAACGGCGAGGCGGCCAGCCGCTGGCCCGCGACCGCATAGCCGCTGCCGTCGCGCTTCGGCACTCCGGTCACCCAGTGCACCACCGGCACGGCGGCCACTGCGAGGTCGGGCCACAGGTCGGTCACGGTGACCAGGTCGCCCGGTCGTGGGGTGATCCCGTCCGGGAAGCCGGCGAACGGGACACGCTCCGCGGCCCGGATCGCGGTGCGGTTCGCCACCTTCGGCGTACCCACCACGGCGCCGCCGGCCGCCACCGCTGACACGCGGGCCAGCTCACCGCGCGAGCCGGCCTGTGCCGCATCCGTCCCCGGGTCGGCCGATGCCGACTCGCCCGTGACGGCCACGACAGCGACTGTCGATCCCACCACGGCACCAACGCGGAGGATCTGCCGCCGCGATAGTCCCTTTTCCTGGTTCATGCGTACTCCTCGGGTCTGGTCGATGAGGACGATCTACCGGTGTCGGCGCCCGAATCGAGCGCGAACCCGCGGGTCCGGAGCGACGCCGCGGCGGGACTGGGGGCTACTCGGTCGACCACCCCGCAGGGGTCGCCTCGACCGTGCTGCTGATCGACCCGCGGCGCTCCCCCAGTGCGCTCCGGATGGTCCTGACACGGCGGTGCTCTTCGAGGTGGTGACGACGGCGTCCGGAGGATCGGCAGCGTCGATGGTCTCCGGACATCGATGCTGCTCAGATCCACGTGCATCACCGTTTCAAGAGACCAATTCAGGGGTCCAGGCTTCGGCGGTGTTCTTGAACAGATCTTGACCGAAGCTGCCGCGACCCGTGGCGGCGCACCACGCCGGTCCGTCTGTTGTGGACACAAGGTCCCGGAGAGCGTTGAGACGCCTCGGCGAGAGCGTGACCCACGACACGGATGGCTGATTCAAAACCGGGCGTCGATGGGCCGTTGAGGGCGCGTCGATGGTGAGATCATTTCCGGCAACGTGGATTCCTACGGATCGGACCGGGCGTGGACCAAGTGGAGGACGGCCTGCAGATCCGGCTGCTGGGTCCGGTCGGCGTGTGGCACGGCAGCCGACTCCTGGGCCCGTCGGCCGCGCAGCAACGCACCGTGCTGGCCATGCTGGCGTTGGAGTGCGGAAACATCGTTCCCATCAACCGCCTGGTGACGGCACTGTGGGGCACGGCACCGCCCGCATCGGCTCGGAACGCGGTGCAGGGCTGCGTCTCCCGACTACGGGCCCTGCTCAACTCGGTCGACCAGCCGTCCCGCACGGCCCAGCTCGTGGGGGTGGGGACCGGCTATCGGCTGACCGTCGACCGGTCCGCGGTGGATCTGCACGACTTTCGGGATCTCCTGCGGTCCGCCCGCACGTGCGAGCCGCAGCGGGCTCGTGAGCTGGTCGACCGCGCTCTGCGCCGATGGCGGGGGCCGGCGTTGGCGGACGTCGCCGGCCCGTGGCTGGACGAACTCGTCGCCCCGCAGCTGAACGAGGAACGGTTCGCGGCGGTCGAGCTGCGAGCCGACCTCGACCTCCGACTGGGCCGGTACGGTGACATCGTCGACGATCTGTCCGACCTCATCGCTGACAATCCGGCCCGGGAGCGTCTGGCGCTGGCAGTGCTCATCGCACTGCACCGGTGCGGCCGTCGGGTCGACGCGCTGACCCTGTTCCGTCGGGTCCGCGAGAACCTGGTCGAGAGGCTCGGCATCGAGCCGGGCGAGGAGCTCCAGCGGGCCTATCGCGCAATGCTCGCCGGCACCGAGCCCGCCGCGGAACCCGCGGTCCAACTGGTGCGGGAACCGACGGGCGTGGTGCCGCGGCAACTGCCGGCGGCCACACCCGGCTTCGTCGGCCGCCAACGCGAACTGGCCGTCCTCGACGAGGTGCGCAAGGAGCGGACGGCACCGGTCGCCGTCGTCTGCGGCCCAGCGGGGGCCGGGAAGACCAGCCTGGCGGTGCGGTGGGCGCACGACGTCCACCACCACTTCCCGGACGGACATCTGTTCGTGGACATGCGCGGGTTCCACCCTCGTCCACGCCGGACCCCCGGTGAGGCGCTGCCGCTGCTGCTGGACGCGCTGGGCGTCCCCGCCGACCGGATACCGGCCGAGCCGGACGCGCAGGTCGCGCTGTACCGTTCGACGCTCGCCGGTCGGCGCGTCCTGCTGGTACTGGACAACGTTGCCGACGCCGACCAGGTGCGGCCACTCATTCCGGGCTGCCCGGACTGCCTGGTGGTGGTGACCAGCCGGGACAGGCTCAGCGGCCTGGTCGCCCGGGACGGTGCCGCTCGGCTCACTCTCGACGTCCTACCTGCCGCCGACGCGGTGGAACTGCTCGTCGGCACCGCGGGGGCCGAGCGGATCAACGCCGACCCGGCCGCTGCTCGGGAGTTGGCCGAGATCTGCGGGCACCTACCGCTGGCCCTGCGCATCGCCGGCGCCCGCCTGGCCGACCGGGCGCACGTGAGCGTGCGCAGGCACCTCGACGAGCTGATCGCGCGGGGCCGGGTCGCGCAGCTGCGGGTCGAGGGTGACGACAGCACCGCCGTCCGGGCCGCGTTCGAGCTGTCGTACCAGGCGCTCCCGGCCCCGGCGGGCCGGGTGTTCCGGCTGCTCGGGCTGGTGCCGGCACCGGCCGGCCTCGCTGCGCCCGCAGCCGCGGCGTTGACCGGCCTGCCCTGCGACGACCTCGAACCGCTCATCGACACCCTCGCCCGACTGCACCTGATCCGAATCACCCGGGCAACCCGGATCGTCAGCCACGACCTGCTGCTCGAGTACGGAGCACAGCTCGCCGCCGAACATGGCGACGCGGCCGACAATGCCGCAGCCGTGCACCGGCTGCTGCACTTCTACCTGCATGCTGTCGCCCGGGCCAGTGCCGCGCTGAACGGCCCGTCGCGGCTACGGCTGCCGCCGGATCCACCGCCGACCGGCGTACGGATCCCTGAGCTCGACGATCAGGCACACGCCCGCGAATGGCTCGTTGCGGAAACGGCGAACCTGGTGGCGGCGCTGGAACACGCGGCCGCCGACGGCCGAGACCGGATGGCGTGGCAACTCGCCCACGTCCTGTACGACTTCCTCCGCATGCGGACGCCGCTGAGCCAGTGGCGGTCGATCGCCCGGACCGGACTCAAAGCGGCCCGCCGCGACGGCGACCTGCGCGGCGAGGCGGTGATGCGACAAAGCCTGGGACTGCTGAACTGGCGTACCGGCGATCTGCGCGCCGCCCGCGCCGAGTACGAGGCGGTCGCGGCGCTCGCCGCCCGAGCCGATTGGCAGGTCGGGGCCTCGGCGGCACACTGCAGCATCGGCATCGCACTGGCCCAGCTGGGCCGGCCCCGGGCCGCGATCAGCCGGTTCGAGCAGGCCCTGGTCATCGATCGGGAGATCGGCGACCGCCGAGCCGAGGCCGGCACGCTGGCAAACCTGGCGGCCGCCTGCGAGGAGGTGGGCGAACTGGCCGCGGCCGCGCGGCACGGCGAACTGGCGATGAGGTTGCTGCGTGCCACCGGCCAACATCTGGGCGCCGCAGTGGCCAGCGAGAACCTCGCGCTGGTGGCCCGCGAGCTCGGCCGGCTCGACGAGGCACGGACGGCAGCGGAGGAGGCGGTGCGCGTCGGCCGGTCGATCGGCGCCCGGCACGAGGAGGCCGCTTCGCTCACCACGCTCGGCCGCGTGCACGGTGACGCGGGACGCTACGCGGAGGCCGAGGAGGTGCTCCACCTCGGCCTCGACATCGTCCAGGGACTGCCGGACGGCCGGCTGGAGGTGGTCACCCAGGCCGCGCTCGCCGAGGTACTGCTGCGGCAGAACCGACTGGCGGAGGCGAGCAGCCGGCTCGATCTGGTGCGTGACCTGGCGGATCGGACCGGCAACGAGCGCGCCCGGGTCGAGGCGCTGATGCTGCTCTCCGATCTCAGCGCGGCCGCCAAGGAGTTCGACAGCGCCCACGAGCACGCCACAGGTGCGATATCGGCGGCCCGCGCCGGCGGGTACCGGCTGGTGGCCGGTCAGGCGCGCAGTCGCCTCGCCGCCGCGAGACTGGGCCTCGGCGATCCCGAGGGGTGCCTGGTCGAGGGCCGCCAGGCGCTGCGCGTCCAACGCCGGGCCGGGCAACGTCTCGCGTACGCCCGCACGTTGATGACCGTCGGCAGCGCCTACGCGGCGCTGGGCCGTCCGTCGGCGGCTCAGACCCGGTGGCGGGCGGCACACGAGCTGTTCCGGGAGATCGGCGCCGCCGAGGCGGCACCGCTCGGCTAGCCGGGCCGCCGATCAAGACTCTCTCAAGTTCGATCGCGACGCCTCGACTGCGAGTCCGGCACCGAACAGTATTCCGTGCGGAGCAACCATGGCTCGCGCCCTCGACGTCCGCCCGTCCGATCGCCACCTCAGCGAGAAATCAGCGCCGGCTCAGCGCTGTCGGCTGTTATTCGCAGCGGAACGACCCCCCGTCGTTCGGGACTGACGAGATGCATCGACGACGTCGCCGGCCGCCCTGGCCGCCGGCGATCCGCTCTCGCCCCCGCGGCGGGTGGGCACCGCGACGACGACAGGCGGGGCGATGCGGATCTTGCTCGTGGAGGACGACCGGTGGATCTTCGCGGTCATGGGTTCGACGCTGCGTCGGCAGGGTTATCAGGTGGAACAGGCGTCGACCGGTGCCGCGGCGCTCGTGGCAGCCCCCTGCGACCTCGTAGTACTGGATCTCGGTCTGCCGGACGGCGACGGTTTCGCCGTGTGCCGGGCCCTGCGGGAACGCAGCGCCGAGCTGGGCATCATCGTGGTCACCGAACGGGGCGAGGAGCGCGGCGGCATCGTCGGCCTGCGGATGGGCGCCGACGACTACGTCGTCAAGCCGTTCGCGATGGACGAGCTTCAGGCGCGCATCGAGGCGTTGCTGCGGCGGACGGCGCGGCAGGGTCCGCAACCCTCCGACGTCATCGACGTCGGAGGGTTGCGGATCGACCTCTCGGCCCGAACGGTCCACGTGGACGCCCGGCCGGTGTCGTTGACCCGCAAGGAATTCGACATCCTGGCCTCGCTCGCCCGCCGGCCGGGCCTCGCGCTCACACGCGAGCGCATCATGCTGGACGTGTGGCAGACCACCTGGTCGGGCCGGCACACCCTGGCGGTCCACGTGGCGGCGCTGCGCGCCAAACTGGGTCGGCCCGAGTTGATTCAGACGGTACGAGGGCTCGGCTACCGCCTCCCCGTCGAGTGAGGCCGCCCAGATCACGCGAACCGGACACCCAACGATCACCAGTTTTGCGTGACACGCATATTTGCGGGGTACGCAACTAGTGTTAGGGTGGTGACATGACGGGGCTGCGGGAGCGCAAGAAAGCCGAGACGCGGGCGGCGCTCGGCTGGGCCGCGATCCACCTCACCGCGGAGCGCGGCTACGACAACATCCGCGTCGAGGACATCGCCGAGGCGGCCGGCGTCTCCCCGCGCACCTTCAACAACTACTTCTCCAGCAAGGCCGAGGCGATCGCCTCGCGTCACCTCGACCGCAGCCTGCGCACCGCCGCCGCGCTGCGCGAGCGCCCCGCCGACGAGCCACTCTGGACGGCGCTTACCCAGGCCTCGCTGGAGCAGTTCACCCGCGGCCCCGAGGTCGACGCCATGCCGTCTCCCGCGCACGCCCAGTGGGTGGCCGGCGTCCGCACCATGCTCGCCGAGCCCGCCCTGCAGGGCGAGCGACTGCGCGCCGTCGCGATCGCCGAGGCCGAGTTGGCGGCCGCGGTCGCCGAGCGCACCGGCACCGACCTCGCCACCGACATGTATCCGCGGCTCGTCGCGGCCGCCGCCAGCGCCGCCGTCGCCGTCGCCATGCAGCACTACCTCGACAGCCCCGACCCGCCCACCCCGATCGAGCACCTCATCACCGACGCCTTCTCCCAGGTCGCCGCCGGCCTCCCCGCGCCGCCCCGCTGAAACCCCGACCCTCGCTCGGGCACCGCCGCACCCACACGTCTCCAGAAGCAGCGTCCCACCCCACGGTGAGCCGGCCGCGTGCCACGCCCGTCGGGGCGATGACGCACGCCCCGAAGGGATCACTGTCATGATCGACGTCCTCATCGTCGGAGCCGGCCCCAACGGCCTCATGCTCGCCTGCGAGCTGGCCCTGGCCGGCGTCCATCCCGTCGTCCTGGAACGCCACGTCACACCCACCGGCGAGCCCCGCGCCAACGGCGTCGTCGGCCAGGTCGTCCGCCTGCTCGACCGGCGCGGCCTCTACACGCGGCTCAGTGGCGAGAGCACCCCGCCGTCGCCCCAACCAGCCTTCGTCTTCGGCGCGTTCCCGCTGGACCTCACGATGCTCGCGGAGAACCCGCACTACGTGCTCGGCGTGCCGCAAGCCCAGCTGGAGGCCACCCTCGCCGCCCGGGCAACCGAGCTCGGAGTCGACCTGCGCCGCGGCCACGAGGTGGTCGACCTTCGCCAACGCCCCGACGCGGTAGAGGTCTGCCTTGCCGACGGTACGCAGCTCACCGCCCGCTTCGTCGTCGGTGCCGACGGCGGCCGCAGCGTGGTGCGCCGCCTCGCCGGCATCGACTTCCCCGGCGTCACGAACGACCGGTCGGTCTCGCGCACCGCCACGGTGACCGTCCCCTCGTCGTCCCTCGATCCCGAGACCGGCGGCCTGTGCGTCCCCGGTCACGGCGTCGTCGCGCCGTTCCAGCACACCCGCACCGGGCGTGGCCTGATCGCGTGGGCCCCGTTCCCCGGCCGCCCGGCGATCCTGAGCACGACGGAGTGGCCCGACGTCCCGACGAGCGACGAGACCCCGATGAGCCTGGCGGAGCTACGCGCCAGCGTCGCCCGGGTGCTCGGCGCCGACGTTCCGCTCGGCGAACCGGACGGACCCGGCCTGCTGCGGCGGCTGGCCGGCCAGAACACCCGCATCGCCGCCCGCTACCGCGCCGACCGGGTGCTGCTGGTGGGCGACGCCGCACACGTGCACCCGGCGATCGGCGGCCCCGGGCTCAACCTGGGCCTGCAGGATGCCGTCAACCTGGGTTGGAAGCTCGCCGCCACCGTGCGCGGCTGGGCGCCGCAGGGCCTGCTCGACACGTACGAGACCGAGCGCCGCCCCGTCGCCGAACGGGTGGTCATGTCCACCCAGGCGCAGTCCGCGCTCATCGGCCCCGGAGACGAGATCACCGGCCTGCGGGAACTCTTCGCCGAACTGCTGCGCAAGCCGGAGGTGACCGGGCACATCGCGGCGCTGATGTCCGGCGCGGACATCCACTACCCCGCCGACCCCGCCGATCCGTTGGCCGGCCGGTGCGCCCCCGATGTGGTCGTGCACGGCGACCACGGCGCGGTACGCCTCGCCGAGCTGACCCGCACCGCCCGGCCGTTGCTCCTGGATTCCACGGGTGTCTACGCCGAGGTGGCCGCGCCCTGGCGCGACCGGGTCGACGTCGTCACCGGCGCGTTGCGGGGCACGACCGCGACCGCCCTGCTCGTACGCCCCGACTGCTTCGTCGCCTGGTCCGCCGGGGATGCGGACACGCTGCGCGCCTCGCTCACCCACCACTTCGGCCTGCCCGGGTGACCGGAGAACACAGTCCTTCGGCAGGCTGGGCTCCGGCTCTCGTGCGGCACGCCCGACGGGCCGTATCGTGGCACGCAGAGACGACGATCCGCGGTCTTCGATGAGACACCACCTGCGGCGGTCGAGGAGAACATGATGATCGGTGCGGCGACCATCGGTGCGATCGCGGCGGTCCTGCTCGTCGGTGTGGTGGTCGTCGTCGGCAGACCGGACGACGCTCGACGGGTCCTGCGCTGGTCGGCCCTGGCCATCACCGTGCTGGTCGCCGCAGTGCTGACCCCCTTCACCGTCGACGACTCCGGGGGCGCGGCCGGCTATCTGCTCGGGGTGCCTGTCGTCGCCGCGTCGCTGCCGGTCCTGGCACAGTGGATCGGCCGGCCGAGCCTGGTCGTCGACCTGACGGCCGCGCTGATCATCGTCGGGTGGGGGCTGCTGCTCGGGCTGGGCGTCGGCGGCGCGTTCCTGCCGGCCGCGGCGCTGCTCATCGCCTGCGCCGCGAGCGCCGGGGCATCCCGAGCGTCCACCACCGCCTGACCGCACGCGTCCCCGGGACGCCGTTGGCGTCGGTCGCGTCCATCGCCGAGTCCATGGCCAACCCGGCGACGTGGAGTGGCCGGGTGCCGGCAACGCTGTCGGGCGCTGGTTGCCGGCCACCGACCACACCGACGACGGATCAGCCGGTGATCACCGGCCAGGCGTAGGCGAGCAGGGCGCAGGCGGCGCCCAGCAGCGCGAACGAGACACCCCGAGTGGGCAGCGGCAGTGCGGCGAGCACGATCAGGATGACCGCGATGATGTAGAGGAATGCCTGGGCCGACATGTGACTCTCCTGGAATCGATGAGTTGGGGGGACCGACGGTGACCGCCGGGGTGACACCCCGCCCGTGCGCGAACGCCGCACGGGCGGGCCGGGCGTGCGGGCGTGATCAGCCGTCCGGCGTGAAGAGCCCCTGAATGCCGACGACGATCGCGATGAGACCGAAGATCGCGAGCAACAGGCGGACGCCTGTCGCGCCGTCCGACCGCTCCTCGCGGGACGCCGGCCGGCCGGTCAGCCGGCCCCACAACAAGGCGAGCCCCACACCGATCCCCACCACCTCGAAGTGGAACACCCGAGGGCCGGACACCAGGTGGACGATGAGGTAGTAGCCGCCGGTCACGAGCGCCACGAGGCCGACCACCCACGCGATCGGGGCCGCCCGACCAGCGAGGCGACCCAGGTCGTCACCGACGCGTGGCAACAGCCGCAGCACAGGGACGGCGAGCAGGAAACCGCCAACGATGTTGGCGAGGTCGAGCAGCAGAGCCATGATCACGAGGGTCTCCGTCGATCGGATGATCAGCCGGTGGGAGCGTACCCACGGACCCGGTCGGTTGAAACGAGATCGAGCGGCCGAAGGCTGCCGGCGGTCGACGGGCCGGTGGCCGAAAGGCCCCGGTAGGATGGGTCCCGGTGCGCCGGGAAGTCTGGTCGGCAAATGGTTCCGACCCGTCTCTCGAAAGTTGGCCCGCCTGTGCCGTCGAACCCCCAGTCACCCCCTCGTGTCCTCGGCCGTGGTTCCTGGGCTGAGGCCCGGCGCATCGCCGACGTGCTGCGCAAGGAGACGATTGGCGGCGCGCTGCTGCTGATCGGTGCCGTCGTGGCGCTGGTCTGGGCGAACTCACCCTGGGCGCACCGCTATGAGGCGATGACGGCGTTCACCGTCGGGCCGCACACGCTGCACCTCGACCTGTCGCTGGCGATGTGGGCTGCCGACGGGCTGCTGGCGATCTTCTTCTTCGTCGCCGGTCTCGAACTCAAGCGCGAGTTCGTCGCCGGCGACCTGCGTGATCCCCGCCGGGCCGCGGTCCCGGTCGCCGCCGCGGTCGGCGGCGTACTCGTGCCGGCCCTGCTGTACGCGGCGGTGAACTGGGGCGGCGCGGTGAAGGGGTGGGCGGTTCCGACCGCCACCGACATCGCGTTCGCCCTCGCCGTGCTGGCGGTGATCGGCAGGCATCTGCCGAGCGCGCTGCGCACCTTCCTGCTGACCCTGGCGGTGGTGGACGACCTGCTGGCGATCGTCATCATCGCGGTCTTCTACACCGCCCACCTGTCTCTGCTGCCGCTGCTGGCCGCAGTGGTGCCGCTGGGCCTGTTCGCTCTGCTGGTGCAGCGTCGGGTGCGCTCCTGGTGGCTGCTCCTGCCGCTGGCGTTCGCCACCTGGGCGCTGGTGCACGCCTCCGGCGTGCACGCCACCGTCGCCGGGGTGCTGCTCGCCTTCGCCGTGCCGGTGCTGCGCTCCACGGGGGCCGGCCCCGGGCCCGGCCTGGCCGAGCACTTCGAGCACCGGTTCCGGCCGATCTCCGCAGGCGTCGCGGTACCGGTGTTCGCGCTGATGTCCGCCGGGGTGGCCGTCGGCGGGCTCGACGGCCTGACGCAGGCATTCATGGACCCGATCGCCGTGGGCATCATGCTCGGCCTGGTCGTCGGCAAGCCGATCGGCATCCTGCTGGCAACCTGGCTCGTCGCCCGGTTCACCCGGGCCCGACTGGACTCGGGGCTGGCCTGGATCGACGTGGCCGGCTTGGCCGTGCTGGCCGGCATCGGGTTCACCGTCTCGCTGCTGATCGGCGAACTCGCCTTCGGCATCGGCACCGACGCCAACGGCCGGGTCAAGATCGCCGTGCTGGCGGGCTCCGTGATCGCCGCCGCGCTCGCCACGATCATCCTGCGGGCCCGCAATCGCGTGTACCGGCAGATCTACGAGGCCGAGCAGGTCGACAGTGACCGTGACGACGTTCCCGACGTCTACCAGCAATAGGCCCGCCGCCCCACGGGCTGCCAGGGCGCATCAGCGCGGGCGACGCGGCGTCCGGGCGTATCGTCGGTGCATGCGCGCGAGCGATGTGGCCATCCCGATGGAGACCGTCACCGAGGACATGCCGGCCCGCGAGGCCGCGCGGATCCTGGCGGCGCAGGACCTGCCCGGTCTGATCGTGGTGGACACCAAGGGCCGTCCGTCGACGGTGCTGGCCGGCACGCAGGTGCTGCGAATGGCGCTGCCGTCCTACTGCCAGGACGATCCGACGTTGGCCCGGGTGATCGACGAGGCCGCTGCCGACGTGATCCTGGAGGGAATCGGCGACCGCACCGTCGCGGACCTGCTGCCCCGCAACCGCCCGGACCTGCCGGCCGTCGGCGCCGACGCCACCCTGCTCGAGGTCGCCTCGGTGATGGCCCGATCGAATGTGCCGCTGGTCGCGGTCGTCGACCGCGACCGGGTGATGACCGGCGCGATCACCCTGGACGGGCTGCTCGACCGGATGCTCGGCACCTGAGCGTCAGAAGAATCGCAGCCACAGGTACGGCACCGCGATCGCCACCGAGATCACTGTGACGATCAGACCGTACTTCGTGAATCCCCAGAACGTGATCTTGTGCCCGGCGCGTTCGGCGAGGCCGAGCACCACCACGTTCGCCGACGCGCCGACGGCAGTGGCGTTGCCGCCGAAGTCAGCCCCGATGGCGAGCGCCCACCACAGCACCTGAGCCTTGTCGAGCCCACCTTCGGCGTTCACCAGCTCGCTCACGATCGGGCTCAACGTCGCCACGTACGGGATGTTGTCCACGATCGCCGACAGCCCCGCCGACGCCCACAGCATCAACATGGTGGCCGGCCACAGTTTGCCCCCGACGGCCTCGGTCGCCGACCGGGCGATGCTGTCGATCACCCCGGTGGCGACCAGGGCTCCGACCATGATGAACAGGCCGGCGAAGAACACCAGCGTCGGCCACTCGACGTCCTTGACCACGTCTTCCGTGTCCAGCCGCGACAGCGCCAGCAACAGCAGGCCACCGAGTATGGCCACCACCGACGGCTCCAGGTGCAGCACCGTGTGCAGGCTGAACGCGAGCAGCACCGTGCCGAGCACCACCAGGCTGATCACCACGAGGCGTCGGTCGCGAATCGCGTCCGCCTCCCGCAGCGCCATCACCCGGGCCGCGCGCTCGGCGTCGTAGCGGAACGCCGTGCGGAACATGATCCGGCACAGGCCGATGAACACGACGAGCACGATCAGCACCAGCGGGGCCATGACGTTCAGGAAGTCGGTGAAACTCAGCCCCGACCGGCTGGCGATGATGATGTTCGGCGGGTCGCCGACCAGGGTGGCGGCACCGCCGATGTTGGACGCCATGACCTCGGCGATCAGAAACGGGATCGGCGGCACGCCGAGGCGCTCGCAGACCAGCAGCGTCACCGGGGCCACCAGCAGCACTGTGGTGACGTTGTCCAGCGCCGCCGACACCACGGCGGTCACCACGACCAGGATCACCATGATCGGGAACGGACGGCCCCGGGCCTTCTTCGCGCTCCAGATCGCCAGGTACTCGAACAGGCCGGTGCGTTTCAGCACGCCGACGATCAGCATCATCCCCAGCAGCAGGAAGATGACGTTCCAGTCGATGCCCGCCTCTTCGGAGAAGAACGCGTGCTCGGCATCGGTCGCCCCGATCGCCAACATGATCGATGCGCCGCCCAGGGCCACCGTCACCCGGTTGATCTTCTCGGTGGCGATCAGGACGTACGCGGCGACGAACACGGCCACCGCGATCCAGGCCAGGATGCTCATTCGGCGCTTCTCCGGTTCTGGTCAGCCGTCATCGCAACGCCGACCAGGCTTCCCGGCACACCTGAGATCAACCTATCAGCCTGGGCGATCAGCATCGGGCGTGGTGCCAGGCGGGCGATGCGCAGGGTGCACGACGGCTCACCGTGGGGTGATCAGCGGAGCATAGTCGGTGCGGGTGAGCGGCTGCTCGGACAGCGATCCGTCGGCGCGGGGCACTCCCAGCGGCCTGCCGTCGCGAAGGAACGTCACTGAGGTGACGTCGTCGCGGCTGGTGAGGGTGCAGACGATCTGTCCGAAGGCAAGGACCTCGTCGCTGCGGCCGGCGTCGTCGGCGGGTTCGTCGACCGCGACCCGGGCCTGGGTGCCGGTCACTGTCACACCGGCGGCATTGACCGCTCCCGGCAGCGCGCTGGTGAGGTCCGCGTCGCGTTCGACCCCGGTGGGCCCCGAGAGCAGATGCCGCAGCTGGTCCTCGATGCCGCGTGAGCGCTCGACGCGCCGGAGCACCGGGACGATCCGGTTGTCGCGGACCAGGCAGAGTGTCTCGGTGGCCGGGCCGACCGGCGCGGTCTCGGCGGGCGCGGAGGTCGGAAACGGCCCGCGTGGCGGTGCCACCGCGCGAGGCGCCTCGTCGGTGGGGATGCCACAGCCGGCCAGTAACGCGACAAGCCCTACGGCGAGCAGGTGACGGCGCTTCACGTCAGGCTCTCCGGCAGCGTGACGCGAAAGCGGGCACCCCCGCCGGGACGGTCGGTGACAGCGACGTGTCCGCCGTGCGCGGTGGCGTGCTGGACGACCAGCGCCAGACCGAGGCCGGTACCGTCGCCGGCACCCCGGGTGTGGGCAGCTCGCCCGCGGACGAAGCGATCGAAGATCGCTTCTCGGTCCTCGACGGGGACGCCCGGGCCGTCATCCTCGACCTCGATGACGCCCGCGCTGCCGTCGCGATCGAGCAGGACGGACGTCGGGCCACCCCCGTAGGTCACGGCGTTGTCCAACAGGTTCGCCAGCACCTGCGTGACGCGTCGCCGCTCGACCCGCCACGTCGCGGGCACCTCGGGTGCGAGGCGAACGACCGACGCGGGCAGGTCGAGAGCGTGGCAGGCGTCCCGGGCCAGCGCCACCACGTCCACGGGGGCGCGGTGGGCGGGCCGGTCGCTACGGGCCAGGTCGATCAGGTCGTTGACGAGCCGCTGGAAACGGTCTATCTCGTCGGCGACCAGCCCCGCCGCGATCGCCGTCCGCTCGTCCTGCTGTTCCCGACGGCGAGCCAGGACGCTGGCCGCGGCGGCGAGGGTCTGCAGCGGCGAGCGCAGTTCGTGACTGACGTCGGCGGCGAAACGGCGGTCGCGCTCGATGCGGTGGGCGAGCCGGTCGACCATCTGGTTGAACGAGGAGGACAACCGGGTCAGGTCGGGGTCGGTGGCCGGGTCCAGCCGGGCCGTGAAGTCACCAGCGGCGATTTTCTCCGCCGCGTCGGCGACCGCCGTCAGCGGGCGCAGTCCGTGCCGGGTGGCGTACCAGCCCAGCGCGGCGCCGGAACCGGCGATCATGATGGCCACCGTGGTCAGGGCGAGCGCCAGGACCTGGACCGTCTGCTCCAACTCGCGCAGCGAGTTGACCTCGAAGTACGTTGCTGTGGCCGACAGGGGGACGCCGACCACCAGGACGGGCTGGCCGTCCACCCGCACCCGCTGCACCGCCGGTTGCCCGGACGCCACGGTACGTCGCAGGTCGACGGGAATGGCGGTGGTGGGGCCAGGGTCGGCGGTGCGGGCGTACCACTCGCCGTTGAGGTGCAGCACCGGACGGCGACCGCCCCCTGTGTCCAGGGACCGCAGCACCGCCACGACGTCGGGAGTGTCGGTGTCGATCCCGGCACGAACGACTGTCGCATCGAAGTACGCGGCGCGCAGGGCCGTGCGTTCCCGCTCACCGATCAGGGAACGACGAGTCAGCTCGTAGGAGACCAGGGCCATTGAGGCGGCGAGCAGGAGCGCCCCGACGGCGAACGCCGCGGTGACCCTGGTCCGCAGTCCGAGGCGCCTCATCGCTGCAACTTGTAGCCCAGGCCCCGCAGGGTGACCAGATGCCGCGGGTTCGTCGGGTCCGGCTCGATCTTCTGCCGCAACCGGCCGACGTGCACGTCGACCAGTCGCTCATCACCGATGTCGTACCCCCAGACCCGCTGCAGCAACTGCTGGCGCGACAACACCCGGCCGGCGTGTTCGGCCAACTCGCACAACAGCCGGAACTCGGTGCGGGTCACGGCGACGGGCTGGCCTCCACGGCTTACCTCGCCCGCATCGGGACTGATCTCCAGCTCGCCGAAGGCCAGCACGGGCACCCGGTCCGATGCCGATTCCCCGAAGCCGGTGCGAGCGCGGCGGCGCAGTGCGCGCAGTCGCGCCGTCAGTTCCTTGATCGCCACCGGCTTGACGAGGTAGTCGTCGGCGCCGGCTTCGAGGGCGGCGACGATGTCGTGGGTGTCGTCGCGGGCGCTGATCACCACGATGGGTACGTCGTCGTCGCGGCGGAGCTGCCCGATGCACTCGAAACCGTCGAGTCCGGGCAGCATCAGGTCGACCAGCACGTAGTCGGCGGGGTCACGGCGCTGCGCGCGCAGACCCTCCTCGGCGGTGGCCGCGCCCACCGCGTCGTAGCCCTCGTCCTCGAGTGCGAGCAGCAGCGCCAAGCGGATCCGGTCGTCGTCCTCGATCACCAGTACGGCCGTCATGACCGGCATCATCCCCAGGGCACCGGCACCGCAGCCAATCGCGGCCGGTGGCCTGCTGATTTGTCACGCAACTGTCATAGATCCGCGCGGGAACCGCCAAGCCCGCCCGGCACGGTACAGGCGTCCAGGACCACGACGAGAGGGGTACGACCGTGACCGGCCCACTGCAACCGAGGTCGTACGCGCTGCCGCTGGTGGAGGTGTCCATCAACCAGCTCGACCTGGCCTGCCTGGCGGAGACCGGAGCCGCGTTGGACGAGCTGCTCGCGCTGCGCCCCCGGCGGGTCGTGGTCGACCTGGCCGGGTGCCGGTACATCGATGCCGCCGCCATCGGCCTGCTGCTCGACGTGCACCGACGGCTGACCCGCATGGACGGGGTCCTCGTCGTACGCAACCCGAACCACCGGATCCAACGCATTCTGCACCTTGCCCGTCTGGACCAGGTCCTGCCGATCGTCACCGGAACGTCGCCGGCACCGCGCGGCGGACCGACGCCACAGGACGAGTCGGGGCCCGCGGAGCCGACGCTTGTCGCTGTCGGCAGAGCCCGCGTCGACCACTCGGGCTCGTCGCGGTCCTGAGATTTCGTTCCCACCACCGCCGGCCAGACATCCCGGGCACAGGAAGGACCAGCAGCATGACAGTCGTCCCGGACGACCACCTGATGACACTGATCTGCGACACCTGCGGTGACAGCATCACGGCCGCCGCGTGCGTGCTCCCCGACGCGGAGGTGGTGTGGACGCTCGTGTCGGAGCACGGCTGGAGCGGCTCCCCGTTCGCCACCGGCCCGCACCGCTGCCCTCACTGCAGCCTGCTTCCGCCCGCCCGTCCCGGGCACTCGTGGGGCGAGGGCCACGGTTCCGGCGAGGTTCTCGGCATCGACCACCTCGACGACGCGACAGTCGTCACGACCACCGGTGACATCGACCTCGATACGGGCGAAGCGCTGCGCGCCGCACTACGCGACGCGGTCGACGCGGACGGTCCCGTGGTCGTCGACCTCAGCCGGGTACACGTCATCGACTCCACCGGCCTCGGCCTGCTGGTGCGGGCACACCTCGACGCCCGCGAGCGGGGTGTCACCCTCTGCCTCGCCGCGCCGTCGCGGTTCATCCGCACCGTCCTGCACACGATGCGCCTTGACGGGGTCTTCCCGATCTTCGACAGCCGCGACGACGCTCTCTCCCGAATGCCCCGGCCCGCGCTGTCCACGCCGACGGCCAGCGGAACCCAGGGCTGACGGGTCGTACGCGGACACGCTGAGCGCCAAACTCGGCCAACACGTCGGCCGAGCGCCGGCGCCGGCGCTGACGTGGGCGGGAGCGGGCGACCCGGAGCGTCGTAAGAGATCCGAAAGGGTTCGCGACCAGTTCGACGGCTGCAGCGGTCGTACGCTGCGGGTGTGGGAAAAAGGATCTTCCGGTCGCGCGCGGCCTGGACCGCTCTCGCCTCCGCTGTCCTCGTGACGGCTCTGGCCCTCTACTGGTTCCAGCCGTGGAAGCTGTTCACCGACACGTACGTCGACGAGGCGGTTCCCCCCGCGCCGACGACATCGACCACGCCGACGCCCGCTCCCGCGTCCGCGGCTCCCGTGGCACCGACGGCGACACCGGCGGGCAACGAGATCCTGACCGCCGGCGAGTTCGTCACCCACGAGCACCGCACGACCGGCAGCGTCGAGATCCACCGGCTCGCCGACGGGCGCCACCAGCTCGTCCTGCGGGACCTGAGCACGTCGAGCGGGCCGGACCTGCGGGTGTGGCTGACCGACCAGCCGGTCACCCTCGGCAGGGCCGGGTGGCGGGTGTTCGATGACGGCGAATGGGTCGAACTGGCCAGGCTCAAGGGCAATCAGGGCAACCAGGTGTACGAGATCCCGTCATCGGTCGACCCACGCGACTTCCGGAGCGTCTCCATCTGGTGCAAACGGTTCGCCGTCTCCTTCGGCGCGGCCGACCTCAGGGCCGTCTGACGCGCGGATCGCGAGGGCTCACCCGTTGCGACGCCCACGGGGGTGGCGTCGGTGCGGCGCACCCCCGGCACCGGTCAGCTCGGTACCGGGGGTGCGGGCCACCGTGAGTCGGTCGTCCGGCGCAACGATTGTCAGACGGCCGTGCGCGACCACTGCTGGTTGGCGCCGGTGTTGCACGAATACTGCTTGAGGACCACCCCGTCGGCGGTCGACGCGGCCGGTACGTCCACGCACTTGCCGCTGTGGCGGGCACGGAGTTGGAAGTAGCTGCCGTTGGCGACCATCTGGAACTGCTGGTTGGTGCCGGTGCCACAGGTGTACTGGACGAGTTCGGCGCCGTCGGCGGTCGAGGCGCTCACCACATCGAGGCACTTTCCGCTGTGTCGGCTGATGATGCGCCAGTAGCCGCTGCCGGCGTCCTGGAACTGCCACTGCTGCCACGCGTTGCCGCCGTACGTGTACTGGCCGACCCGCGCGCCGTTGTCGGTGTTCGGCTGCTGGACGTCCATGGCCTTGCCGCTGTGCCGCACGGTGAGCCGGTAGAACGTTCCCGTCGTGGGCGGAGGCGTCGTCGGGTCGCCGCCGCCGATGGTGTCGCCCCACGCGTACCGGATCCGGTCGGCGCCGGAGGTGTTGCGGATGGTCAGGGTGAGGTTGGTGCCGCTGCCACCGAGGGCGAACATCGAGTACCAGTCGTATCCGATGGTGCCCGGCTTGCCGCCGAGGGCGGGCCAGTAGGTGCCGCCCATCTGGTTGTCGCGCATGACCTGGGCCATCGCGCGGATGTAGCGCACCAAGTTGTCGGTGCTGCCCGCGTCGGCGTAGTTGCGGCCGTCGTTCATGGGAGCGCCGAACTCGGTGGCGACCGCGCGGGAGGCGCAATTGCCCAGGCGGGTCTGGATGTGGCTGCGGAAGGCGTCGTACGTCATCGCACCGTAGAAGAACGCGTAGTAGTGAAAGGACAGCAGGGTCGAGTTGAAGCGGCTGTCGTTGCAGATGTCGCGCAGGTCCTGGCTGAAGCCGGTGCCACCGATGAGCACCCGGCCGGGCACCGCGGAGTAGTGGTAGCTCAGCCAGTTCGCGGCGACGGTGCGCCACTCGGCCGAGCTGTAGCCGTGCGGCTCGTTCATCGGTTCGAAGTAGACGTTGGGGTTCGAGCCGTACGTGTTGGTCACCGTGGACCACATCGCGTTCCACGCGGCGAGGTTCGTGATCCTGCCGCCGGAGGCCGCGCCGTCCTCCCAGTAGGCGAGGATGACTTTGAATCCGCGGGCGGTCGCGGCGTCGATGGCGCCGCGGTACGCCTCCCACCACGCCGTCCCCACCGTGTGGGTGTTGATGGGCAGCCGCACGGTGTTGACCCCCATGGTGGAGGCCATGGTGTCGTAGAGGGCGTTGGCCTTGGCCCGCACCGTCGCATTGCTGTCGGACGAGCTGAGGCCCTGCACGACGAGCGGACCGGTGCTGAAGTTGTCACCCAGCACGGCCCAGTTCATTCCGCGGAACTGGCTGGTGGCGGCGGTGGCCGGCGACGACGTGACGACGACGACGCCAACCAGCGCGGTCATCGCGCTCACCAGCGCGACCAGGAGGCGGTGCAGGGACCGGGTGCTGACAGGCCCGTGTGACGGCCTTTTCCGTTTCATGACAGGTCCAATCGGTGGTGGGGAGACATCGGTGTTCAGTTGGTGATGCGGAAGGTGGCGTCGGCACGGCTCTGCGCATCGGAGAGCGGGTCGAGCCGGAGCAGGTAGTTGTAGTGCCGGATGTAGCGGTCCGGGTGGCTGTATGCCTGAAAGGACGTCCACGACGAGTCGGCGACACCGGCGACCTGCCGGAAGGTGCTGTCGGCGGCGAAGGTGGCGGTGCCGTCGTTGGCTTCCAGCCGGAAGTCGAACCCGTAGTGGCGCAGGTAGTAGCCCGGATAGTTGACCGACTGGATGGAGACGGTGCCGGAGCCGGCCAGGCCGGGCACCAGGCGCCACTGGCCGTCCGGGGCCGGGCTGACGTTCGGGTCGATGCGGACGTCGTAGTCGTAGTGCCGCACGAAGCGGTCCTGGAAGTTGTACGACTGGATCCGGTTGACCGCCGTGGCGGGCCAGCGGGCGAGCACGCGGTTCTGCTCGGCGGCGGTCAGGTTGAGGATCGAACCGTGCCGCTTCTTGGTGCCGCCCAGGTCGTACGAGCCGGACGCCGGCAGCCGGAAGCTGGCCGGGCTCGACGGATTGGTGGTCAGGACGGGCAGGTAGCCGCGCCCGCTGGCGTACTGGTCGAGGTAGAGGACCCACTCGTTGCGGGAGTTGAACCGCATCCACATCGGACCTTCGACCTGGGAGCCCGTCAGGCCGATGCCCGAGAGGTTCCCGAGCGTGGTCCAGGTGCCGAGGATGGAGTTGCTGCCTTCGAGGGTGATCTGGCCGTCGCGGGAGGCCCGGACGTAGCGGTAGGCGCCGACGCCGGCCGGCACCTCGACGATCTGGGTGTCGATGATCTCCTGGCTGCCGGGTCGGCTGAGGTAGACCTGCGGCGTGGTGATGCTGCGGAAGTCCGCCGTGCGCGCGTAGTAGATGCGGTGCTTGGTCACTCCGTTGAGCGGGACGTTCGTCGCCCAGTAGAGGACGTAGTCGCCGGTGGCCGGGTTCCAGATCGCCTCCGGAGCCCAGGCGTTACGTCCGTCCGGGATGGGGCCGGCGACGTTCAGCAGCCACGGCGCGGACCAGGTGACCAGATCGGTGGACTCCCACACGACGAGGTTGCGGCTGCCGTTGTTGACCGCGGTCGACCAGTCCTGGCCGCAGCCGATGCACAGGTCCGTGGCGATGATCCAGTAGCGGTCACCGGCGGGCGAGCGAACCAGGGCGGGGTCGCGGACGCCGCGGGTGCCGACTGTGGATCGCAGCACCAGCCCGCCGTTGTTGAGGTCCGTCCAGCGTAGGCCGTCGGTGCTGTGGGCCAGGTAGATCTGTTGACCGGTCGAGGACTCGCCGGTGAAGTGCGCCATCAGGTAACCGACGGCCGGGTCGAGCGCGAGGGCTTCCTTCGGCGTCGTCACCGACCAGGTGGTGAAGAGCAGGCACGCGGCGAGCGACACCGCGTAGAGCCGGGCGAGGACTCTCGACATGGGTCCTTCTCCTTCGCGGAGGGGCGGGCGATCGACCTACATGTGAGCGTTAACAGCTCTGAGGGGACGCGTCCCAGGGCGGCGCGGTGGGGAGCGGTTCGCGACGTGCTGTGCCGGTATCGCCGACGAGGCAGACGCCATGTGTCCAGATCATTAAGTACGTGTTGCGGACAAGTGTTAGCGATCGCATCTGGGGTGTCAAGGCATCGAAGATGCTCGTTCGACCTGGCCGGACGGAGCACTCCGGAGGGTGAATCCACCCCGCGGGCACGCGCCGCCACAATCACGAACGTCATACGTCACACCATGATGCTAGTCTATGTGTTGCGTGGCTCATCGCCAGCCGTCGTCCCGGCGACCAGAACCGGCTGTCGCGGCATCGGCACCACCCTGGACGGCCTGCGAAGGACCGCCTCGCGGCTCCCTCGCCGGCCGGTGACGGCCCACGCCAACACCACCAATGGATCTTCGTCCACCACAAGGAGGCGCAACCGTGCCACTTCGCAGACTCTCCAGCCCCTGGATAGGGGCCGCGATGGCTGTCCTGGTTCTCGTCGCCGTCGGGGCGTACGTCGTCATGGCTGGCGGGCCGGCGACCGCCGCCACCACCGCCGGCTGCGGCAAGACGCCCGGACTGAACAGCGGCACCCACACGATCCAGAGCAGCGGAAAGAACCGCAGCTTCATCCTTCGGCTGCCCGACAGCTACAACAACACCTACGCCCACCGACTGGCCTTCGGGTTCCACTGGCTGGGTGGCACCGCCGATCAGGTCGCGTCGGGCGGCACCGACGGGGCTCCGTGGGCCTACTACGGCATGCTCTCCCAGTCGAACAACACCACGATCTTCGTTGCCCCGCAGGGCCTCAACAACGGCTGGGGCAACTCCAACGGCGAGGACGTGACCTTTACCGACGACATGGTCCGCGTCATCGAGAACGCTCTCTGTGTCGACACGACGCAACTCTTCTCGGTGGGATTCAGCTACGGCGGCGCGATGAGCTACTCGTTGGCGTGCTCCCGCCCCACCGTGTTCCGCGCGGTCGCGGCGATCGCGGCGCCCGGGGCGATCAGCGGTTGCAGCGGCGGCACCCAGCCGGTGGCGTACCTGGGGATTCACGGCATCAACGACAACATCCCCAACGGACGGGCGCTGCGCGACAGGTTCGTCCGCAACAACGGCTGCGCCGCGCAGAACCCGCCGGAACCGAGGGCGGGCAGTCTGACCCACATCACCACCGCCTACTCGTGTCAGGCCGGCTATCCGGTGGTCTGGGCCGCGTTCGACGGCGGCCACCAGCAAGGTCCGGTGGACGGCTGCGCCGGCTGTGAGAGCGGCGCGCGCAGCTGGGTCAAGCAGGAGGTGTGGCGGTTCTTCACCCAGTTCGGCTCGACGGTGCCGCCCACCAGCCCTCCGCCCAGCACTCCCCCGCCCAGCACTCCCCCGCCGTCCGGCCAGCAGAACGTGCTGATCGTGGGCAGCCAGTCCGGCCGCTGCATCGACATCCCCAACTCGAGCACCACCAACGGGACCCGCGCGCAGCTGTGGGACTGTCACGGTCGCACCAACCAGCGCTGGACCCATACGGCGAGCCGCACCCTGACCGTCTACGGCAACAAGTGCCTCGACGCCAGCGGGGCGGGAAGCAGCAACGGCACCGCGGTCATCATCTGGGACTGCAACGGCCAGCCCAACCAGCAGTGGAACCTGAACGCCAACGGCACCATCACCGGAGTCCAGTCGGGGCTCTGCCTCGATGCCGTCAGCTCCGGCACCGCCAACGGGACGCAAATGCACCTCTGGGCCTGCCACGGCGGCGCCAACCAGCAGTGGACAACGCGCACCTAGTACCGCTGAGCCTGTCGACGACGCGCCGCTCGGGTCAGGTCCCGGGCGGCGCGTCGCCGTCAGGCGGTGCGGATGGCCGAGCGGGGTGGCCATCGCTACAGGCCCACACTGCGCAGGGTCGGCACGGTCTGGCCCACCCAGGCGAGCGCGGCGTCCTCGCGGGCGCCCTGGGTGCGTTGTGCACCGGCCAGGAACCACAGGAAATAGGTGGTGTAGCCGGGCGCGCTGACCACTGTGTGGTACCCCTCGGGCATCATCTGCATCACGTGCTCGCGGATGGTGACGTTCTCCTCGTACCCCTCGTCGGTGTAGACCCGGCTGATGCCGAACCCGTCCGCCGGGTTGACGCGGTAGTAGTACATCTCCTCGTGCGCGGCCTCGGCGGGCAGGTCGTCGACCTTGTGCCGGTGCGGCGGGTACGTGCTCCAGTTGCCCGAGGGCGTGTAGGTCTCGCCGACGATGAGCCGGCGGGCGGGCAGGTCCGGTTGCGAGACCTCGGTGAGGATCTGGTGGTAGGTACGGCCGAAGTTGGCAGCTCCCCAGCGCCCGCTGACGACCTGGTCCGGCGAGATGACATAGGGGTCGGTGGCCAGCTCGCTGGGTGCGCTGGGGAGGGCTATCTCCACGGCGGTGACCGCCTCGACGGTCACCGCGGAGCCGGCCGGGATGTAGACCGAGTGCGGCTTGCCGGAGAAGACGTCCGGGCGTCGACCGACCTGCGGGAAGTGGCGGCCGGCGACGGTGAAGCTGGCCGTGCCTCCGAGGATGACGGCCAGGATCTCCCGGTCGCCGGACTCGCCGGTCCAGGACTCGCCGGCCGACAACCGCAGCAGGGTGAAGTCCAGCAGCCGGCAGGGATTGAAGGGCAGCGTGTTCCGGCCGTCGGCGGCGGGAATGGCGCAGTGGTAGCGGTAGTCCATGATCACCTTTCTTCAGGATGCGGACGGTGCGGGACGATCGCGGTGGTCACCAAGGGCTGGTCCAGCCAGGGATCGTGGCGCGGGTGAGGGCTTCCAGGTAGAAGTAGTCGCCCCACAGGGTTCCCTCGTCGACTCCGATGCCCTTGGGCTTGTCGTAGACGCCATGCAGGATCAGCGCGTTCGAGACCGGATGGCCGCCGGTGGAGTAGTGGCTGATGAGCGAGCGCAGGATCTCGGCCGCTGCCGTCCGGTACCGGTCGGCGCTGGCCGTGTCGGTGAGGCTGTCGGCGAGTTCGACCAGGCCGCAGGCGGCGATGGCCGCGGCCGAACTGTCCCGCTCCTGACCGCTGCCGTCGCCGAATTCCAGGTCCCAGTACGCGACGTGATCGTTCGGCAGGCGGGCGAGGAAGCGGTCCGCGCAGATCCTCGCGGCGGCGAGCAGCGCGGGGTCGCCCGTGTGTCGATGGTTGAGACTGAACCCGTAGATGCCCCATGCCTGCCCGCGGGCCCAGCAGGAGTGGTCGGCGTGGCCCTGCTCGGTTTCGCCCCGTAGCGGCACCCCACTGTCGGGGTCCCAGTAGAAGGTGTGGAACGTGGTGCCGTCCGGGCGCAGGAGGTGCCGGCGTAGCTGGGCAGCGTGCCGGCGGGCCGCCGCGGCGTAGCGGTCGTCGCCTGTCGTGTGGCTGGCCCAGAAGAGCAGCGGCGTGTTCATGAGGCTGTCGATGATGGTGCGGCCACGTTGCCGGGGGTCACTCAGGTCGCCCCAGGCCTGGATGATCCCGGCGGGTTCGAGGATGCGCGTCATCAGGTGGTCGGCGGCGGCGAGAGCCGCGCCCCGGGCCCGCGGATCGCCGGTACGGCGGGCCGGGGTGACGCAGGCGAGGGTATAGAGGAACCCGAGGTCGTGGGTGTCCAGGTCGATGCCGCGGGTCATCCGGGTCACGAAGCTGTCCACGTGGGACAGCGCGGCCCGCCGGTGGCTCTCCGCACCGGTCAGATCATGTGCCAGCCAGAGCATCCCGGGCCAGAAGCTGGTGGTCCAGCCGATGTTGGCGCCCTCGGGCTGGCCACCGCCCGCCGGCCGCAGCGGGTAGCGGTTGGCGGCGGTGGTGTCCGCGGGGTACCGGTCGCCGAAGGTGGCGATGTTCGCGTCGATGGTGCGTATCGCGGCGGCCACCGCGGCCGCCATGGCGTCTGCGTCGGAGCTGGGACGGACGTCGGTCGCCGTCATGGATGCTGTTCCCCCTCGTGGGTACGGGCCGGTGCCGGGCAGGTGTGCTGTCGGCGTCCCGGCTCGGTAGCCGGTACGTGGTGCTCAGGTGCTCTGCGGTGCGGTCGTCGGTGGGTCGAGGGCGGCGCGCATTGTGAAGCGGCTGTTGGCCCACACGACGTAGAGCAGTGGCGCGGCGGCGAGGCCGAGCGCGATCGCGGGGCGGGCCGCCAGGATCTGTGCGAGCAGCACGAGGGCGAGGAGAGACACGGCGGTGAGGTACCACCGGCGCACCGCCAGATACACGCAGGCGCGGGCCACCTCACGCAACCGCGCGGTGGGTCGCTCGGCGACGGTCACCAACCCCAGCAACGTGGTGGCGACGGTGAGGACGATCAGGGTCGCCAGCACCGGCAGTGCGAGTGCCCCGACCCGGTGGCCCCACGCGGCGCGGGCGTCGACGGCGAGCACGACCAGGGCGGCCATGGCTGTCGCCGTCCAGAGCATCGCCGGCCGGGCGGTGGCTCGCCAGGCGCGGCGGTAGGTGCGCAGTACGCCGCCGGTGTCGCCGGCCGAATAGGCGGACATGACCGCGAAGACCGCACAGAGCCCGGGCGCGCAGAGCGGGGCGGTCAGCGCGTACAGCGGCCAGGAGCGCGCCGCCTCGGTGGTGAACGCGAGCGTCACCAGTGGCAGGCAACCGAGCACCAGCAGCAGGTTGCTGACGAGCGCGACGTAGAACCCGTCGAAGACGGCGGCGATGGTGTGGTGGCGCGAACGCATGGGCCTCAACCCTTCAGTCCGGTCGTGGCGATGCCCTCGATGAAGTAGCGCTGGCCGAGCAGGAAGATGACCGCGACGGGCAGCACGGACAGCACGGAGCCCGTCATGATCAGCGCGTACTCGGCGTTGTACTGCGAGATGAAGGTGTTGAGCCCCAACTGGATGGTGCGCAGCTCCGCGCTGCGCAGGTAGACCAGCGGACCCAGGTAGTCGTTCCAGGTGGTCACGAACGTCAGCAGGGCGAGGCTGGCCAGAGCCGGTCGGGACAGCGGCAGCATGATCCGTCGGTAGATGCCGAACTCGCTGAGCCCGTCCACCCGCGCCGCTTCGCTGAGCTCCTCGGGGATCGTCTCGTAGAACTGCTTCATCAGGAACACGCCGAACGCGCCGAACGCCTGCAGCGCGACGATCGACCACAGCGTGTTCGACAACTGCAACTTCGACATGAGGATGAACTGCGGAATCATGTACGACTGCCACGGCACCGCGATCGTCCCGACGTACGCCAGGAAGAGCGCGTTGCGGCCGGGAAAGCGGACGCGGGCGAAGCCGTACGCGGCGAAGCTGCCGGTCACCACCTGGAGGAAGCTGACGAGCACCGACAGCAGCAACGTGTTTCCCAGCCAGGTCGTCATGTCCGAGCGCTGCCAGATGTCGAGGTAGTTCCGCCACACCACCGGATCGGGGAGCCAGGTGATCGGGATGGTGAAGACGTCGCTGTTGGTCTTCAACGACGCCACCACCATCCAGTAGAACGGCAGCAGCAGCCCGGCCGCCGCGAGCACGAGGGCGGCGTACCCGACGAGCCGCCAGCCCCGGGACCGGGCCTGCCGGCCGGGTGCGCTGCGGTCTCCGGGCGCGGCGACGGCCGGGGTGGGCAGGGAGAGGTCGGTCGCGGTCATCAGCTGTTCCTCCGCTTGTTGACCATGAACTGGATCACCGTGATGCCGAAGCAGATGGCGAACAGGACGATGGAGACCGCCGATGCGTAGCCGAACTGGTTCTCCTCGAAGCCCTTCTGGTAGATGTACTGCGAGAGCACCAGCGTCGACTGGCCCGGTCCGCCGCCGGTCATCACGAGGATGAGGTCGAAGACCTTGAAACTCTCGATGGTGAGCAGCACCGTGACGAAGAACGTGGTGTGTCGCAGGCCGGGGACTGTCACGTGCACGAACCGCTGCCACGCTGAGGCGCCGTCGGTCTCGGCCGCTTCGTATAGCTGGGCCGGGATGGTCTGCAGGCCGGCCAGGAACAGCAGCATGTAGTAACCCATGTACCGCCAGGTGCCGACGATGATGACCGCCGGCATCGACCAGGTCGACGACGTGGTCCAGCCCGGGGCATCGTCCACCCCGACGGCACCGAGGAGAGCGTTGATCGGGCCGTACTCCGGGCTGAACAGCTGGTTCCAGACGATCGCGATCGCCACGATCGAGGTGATGTACGGAAAGAAGGCGACCGTGCGGAAGAACCGCACGCCACGCAGTTTGCGGTTGAGCAGCAGCGCCAGCCCGAGTGCCGCCGCGAGGGTCAGCGGGATGTGGAAGACCGTGTAGTAGACGGTGTTGCGCAGAGCGGTCCAGAAGCTCGAGTCGTCCCACATGCGCCGGAAATTGGCGGTGCCGGTCCACTCGGCCACCCCGAAGACGTTCCAGTTGGTGAAGGCCACGTAGAACAGCACGACGACGGGTAGCAGGGTGAACCCGGCGAAGCCGACGAAGTTGGGCAGGATGAACGACCAACCGGCGACCGTGTTGCGCGACACCAGCCGCCGGCGCCTGGGCCGCGTGCGCGGCAATGTTGTCATGGGCAGTCTCCGGGAGCGTTCGGCTCGGCGGCGGATCCGGCGCGCGGCGAAGGCGCGCGCCGGACCCGCCATCAGCTCACTGGTTGAGGACCTCGTTCTTGGCACGGGTCTGCGCCTTGCTCAGTTCCGCGTCGACGCCCTTGCCGTCGGAGAGGATCGCCGAGTGCGTCTCGTTGAGGAGGTTCTGCAGGCCGGCGGTGTGCTTCGACACCGGGTTCTCCGGCTTGACGGTGTGCTTCGCGTAGGCGAACTTCGACAGGTCGTCCTGCGGTACGCCGTCCAGCCCGAACAGCGTCGCGGTGACCGCGTCGGTGACCTGGGCCGGGGTGATGCCGATCCCGGCCAGCGCCTTTGCGGCGTCCGGGCCGCCCGCGTAGCGGAGGAAGGCCTTGGCCGCGGCGACCTTCGACTTGCTGATCTTCGGGTTGATCCCCAGGCCAGTCGGGTCGCCGAAGGTGACAGGAGTGGCGGAGGTGCCGGTGGTGGACTTGTCGAACTGCGGCGCCGGTGCCATGCCCCACCCGAACGTGTCGGCGTCTCCGCTCTTGCGCTGGTTGAGCAGCGTGGCCACGTACCAGGTGCCCATCAGCAGCATCGCCGACTGCTGCTTGCCGAACTGCGCCTGGTAGGTGAGTTTGTTGGTCTTCGCCGTGCCGAAGGTCGGCTGCGCGCCGGCCGCCTGCAGGTCCAGTGACCGCTCGTAGTACGGCTTCAGGTAGCCGAAGTCCCCGGAGAGCAGATCCGCGTTGGGGGTCTGGGCGAGCGCGAATCCCTGCACTGTCGACTGGAAGGTGTGCTGGTACGCGCCCGTCGCGTTCGAGCCGGCCCCCTTCAGCCCGGTGTGCAGCCGCTTCGCCGCGTCGGTGTAGTCGTCCCAGGTCCAGCTGCCGTCCGGCGGGGCCACCTTCGCCTTCGCGAACAGGTCCTTGTTGTAGAACAGCACCCACGAGTCCTGCCGGTACGGCACCGCGTACGCCTTGCCGTCCACCTGGTACGGCGTGAGCGCCGGGCTCGAGCCGAGACCGGAGGTGACGTCGGAGACGTCGAGCAGCTGACCACCGCTCTGGTACGTGTAGAAGTTCTTGAGGGTCTTCATGACGTAGACGTCCGGGGCGGTGCCGGCGGCCAGGTCCGTGATCATCTGGGTGTCGTAGTCGTTGCCTGCGGCGTACTCCTTGAGCTGCACCGTCACGTTCGGGTGGGTTGCCTTGAAGCCGTCGGCGAGCGTCTTGAACTCGGGCGTGGACGACAGGGTCCAGCCGGCCAGGGTGATGGTCACCGGGGCATTGGGGTCGACCGGCTCGTCTCCGCCGCCGCAACCGGCGAGAACAAGCGTCAGGGCCGTCGCAGCGCTGATGACGGCGGGTATCGCACGCTTCATCCCTTTCTCCTTAGGTCAGGGGCCCGGTCGGGCCCGCACTGCAACCAGGCCGCGTGGCTGGGCCTGGGGTGCTCCGTGTCCAGATGGGTCGACGTGCTGATCCCGTCGGGCCAGTCCACCGCCAGGTGGAGGCCCCGCGCGTCCTCGGTGATCACGGCCTGGCAGGCCTGCCCGACCCGGGACGCCGGCACCGTGGACAACTCGAGGAGGGCCGCGGCCCATGCGCCCGGCCGGACGGGGTGCTCCAGCCAGGGCACGACCAGCCCGCCGGCCAGGGGCCCGCCGTGCGCAAGGGTGGTGGCGCCGGCGGTTCCGCCGCCGTGCACGCTCTCGAGCCGACTGGTCAGGCCGGCGCCGGTCACGGCCGCCGCGTCGCCGCGAAGGGTTGCCGTCGCGTCCCCGGCAATGGCCCAGCCGCCGATCCGTAGCCGCAGCGCATCGGCCTCGATGCCGTCGGCGAGGTCGTCGACGCGGGTCAGACGCAGCTCCCAGGGGCCACGGACCACCGAGTACACGGTGAGGTGCCCGGCCGGTCGGGACCGGCCCGCCCGGCCGCCGCCATGATCGCGTTGGCCCGGGTCCGGGTCGACCCAGCGGGCGAGGCCACGTGACCCGGCCACGCCCACGCCGTCGGTGTCGACGTGCACGGTCAGCAGGCGCATTCCGGCGCGGTGGGTGGCCCGGCCCGCGCCGTCGACGAGAGTGACGGACTGGTCGAGTGGGCTGGCCCAGCCGCTGTCGTCGAGGACGGGGCTGGTGGCGGTGGAGTAGCCCAGTCGCGCGTAGAGCGGGGAGTCTCCGACAGTGGCGCCCTCTACGGCGTGGTCGGTGCCGTGGTTGACGACACGGACGATGCCGTCGGCACGGGTGCCGGAGACCAACCAGCCTGGCGCGCGCACCGCCCGCACCGCGTCCCGCTCCTCGACGGGCAGCGGCTCCTCGGGAGCTGTCCACACCGGATGTTCGGCGGGTAGCGCGATGCCGAGCAGGCCCTTGCTGGCCCAGTACGGCGAGCCCGGTCCGGAGTAGGACTGCGCCAGTCTCGGCCACGACCGGTGCCAGCCGGTGGTGAGCAGTCCTCGTTCGTCCGGGGCCCCGTTGGCGACGAAGTGGCGCACGATGCGGGTGGCCGCGCCACGCAACTGGCCGAGGCTGACCGAGGGCACGCCGGCGATCGCACCGACCCAGAACGGCGCCGCCGCGGCGAAGCGGTAGATCAGGCTTCGCCCCTGGATCAGCGGCGACCCGTCGGCGCCCACGAGCGCGACCGCGTCGCTCAGGAAGCGGTCGAGGCTGGCCAGGTCCCGATCGCGACGCTGCTCGGCCAGGTCCGCAGCGCCGGCCATCCGGGCCCACAGCGTCGGATACAGGTGCAGGGCCCAGCCCACATAGTGGTCGTACGCGCGGTGTGGCCCGTCGGACATCCAGCCGTCCCGGCGGGCGAAGCCGTCGTGCGTGCTCAGGTCCGCGGCCATCTCGTCGAGCGAGTGCGGCCCACCCACCGAACGCAGGAACGTCTGTACGACCAGCCGGAACCAGACCCAGTTGATCTGTGGATACGTGTCGTCGCCGACCGCCGGGCGCAGGTAGTCGACCACCCGCTCGTGCACCGCGGACGGCAGCCGGTCCCAGATCCACGGGCGGGTCAGGTCCAGGACCAGCGCGATGGAGGCGGCTTCCACCTTCGCCTGGGGGTGCTCGTCCAGGCGCACCCAGCGGTCCGGGGAGCCCGGATCGGTGCCGGCGGCGATGCCGGCCGCGTACCTGTCGACGAGCTCGTCCATGCCCACTCCCCTGGCCCCCGCGATGCGGAAGCCGGCCAGGAGGAAGGTGCGGGCGAAACCCTCGAGGCCGTCAACGGCCCGCCCGTAACCGCCCTCCGGCCCGGGAAGGTTGACGAGGGCGTGGCCGGGCGACGCGAACGGCCGGACCGCGGCGAGCATCCGGTCGGCCAGGCCCAGCCAGTCGTCCCGGCTCCAGGTCGCGGCCTCCGAGGCCGTCCCCGGCGTTGACCGGCCGGCCGTCCCGGACGTCATCCCAGATCCTGTCGCATCGATCCGTCTCCGTGGAATGTGGCGAGCGAGGGCGTTGCCAGGAATGTGACGCCCCGGCATCCGTAGGGTTTCCGAAGTAAAACGCTCACATCAGATCAAGTCAATGCTGTTCTCAAACCAGACGAACACATACGATCAAAAAGGCACACACCGTCACCGGGGTCGGCCTGGGCCGGAGCTACCAACATTTGCCCTCAATGTGGACAGAAAGCTCCCATTGGAGATCGTTCCACCGCCTGCGGCCCGGGCAACCCTGCCCGCACACTGATCCATCACCACTCTGGACGCCATAACCGCTCTGATACGATCACAATCGATCACAGCCGCTCGGGTCGACGGCGGGTCACGACCGTCGCGTTCCTCGGAGGTCCCCCATGACCAAGGACAGTCCTGTCATCGCCACGGCGGAGGCTTCCCGCGCACCGCTTCAGGTCGCCCGCCGCCAGCAACTGTTGGCAGCGCTGCAACGCGACGGCTCGATGCGCATCTCCGACCTGTCGCACGTGCTGGGCGCCGCGCCGGTCACCATCCGGCGCGACATCGCGGAACTCGCCGCCGAAGGGTTGGTTCGCCGGGTCCACGGCGGGGTCGCCCTGATCCTGCCGGACGACGTCCCGGCACCCGACGAACCGCCCGCCGCAGCTCGGAACCCGCTCGTCGGACGCGTGCTCGGCATGCTGGTGCCCTCATTGGACTACTACTGGCCGGACGTGGCGCGCGGCGTCGAGGGCGCCGCCCGCGAGCTGGACATGCGTGTGGTGCTCCGCGGCTCCTCGTACGACACCGAGGACGACCAGCCGCAACTGGCCCGCCTGGTGGAGCGGATGGACGTGGACGCGCTGATCATCGCGCCGAGCATGGACTCGCCGACCGCCGAGCGCACCATCGAGTGGCTCGACCAGGTCGGCGTCCCGGTCGTCCTGCTGGAACGCACCGCCACGGTGGGCAGTCATCACGCCGTCCTGGAGTCGGTGGTCACCGACCATGCGCTCGGCGCGGCCATGGCCGTACGCCACCTCACCTCGCTCGGTCACCGCAAGGTCGGCCTGGTGCTCGACGCCAACAGCCCCACCAGCCAGCACGTGCGGCGTGGCTGGCTCGACGCCACCACCGAGTGCGGCCTCGATTCGGACGCGACGGTGGTGGCCGTGGTGCCCGACACGCGGTCACCGGAGCGGGACACGGTGCTCGACGACGTGCTCGACCGGTGCCAGGCGACCGGGACGACGGCACTGCTGGTGCACGCCGACGCCGAGGCGATCGCGCTGGTGCAGCGCTGCGAGGAGCGGCACCTGTCCGTTCCCGGCGACCTCTCCATCGTGGCGTACGACGACGAGATCGCCGGGCTCTTCAGCCCGCCGCTGACCGCGGTCCGACCGCCGCGACGCTCGATCGGCCGGGCTGCCGTACGCCTCGTCGCCGACCGGCTCGCCGACCCCGACCGCCCCACCCACCGGATCGTCATCAGCCCGTCGCTGCGGGTCCGGGGGTCGACCGCGCCACCACCCGCGTAGGGGCTCTTCGCGTTCCCGCCTCGGGAACGTTCAGCCGGTCGAAGACACGCCGCTCGGGACAGACCCCGAGCGGCGCGTCGCGTTGGGAGCCGGCAGGGGGCCGCGCGCCGCTCGATTGACCCGCAACAGGCCCGAAACTACCGGTTGAAAATCCTGGAACATTCTGCGAGCCTGAGAGCCATCGATCGCTGTGAACGTTAACATGATCCACTCAGCTCTGGAGGCCCGAGCGTGACCGTCGAGCCCACCCCCAGCGGATCAGCATGATTTCCCGGAACCGTCCCCCCGGGCGTACCGAATCCGGACGCCCACTGTTTCCGGAACAGCCGCGATAGTTGCCGCTCTGATTGCGTCGCTGCTGGCCAGTCTCAGCTCCCGCGGCGACTACGGCCTGCTGCCGTACCGGGCGGGTCGGCTGACGCTGCAACGCCGACGATCGGACAGCGTCGGGGCACTCATCCACCACCAGGAGGTACCGACAGTGCGAGGACCCGCAGACCACCCCCCGCCCCCGGGTGACACCCATGCCGACCGAACGTCCCCGCGTTCGCGCGGACGGCTCCTCAAGCTCGCCGCGGCCGGGATCGCCGCAGCGGTCGGGCTGCTCACCATCACCGTGGCGACGGGGTCGGCATCGGCCGCCGACAACCCGTACCAGCGCGGCCCGGACCCCACCGCGGCCAGCGTCACCGCCGTGAACGGCCCCTTCGCGAACACGTCGGTAAGCGTCCCGACCGGGTACGGCTTCAACGGTGGCCGGATCTACTACCCGACCGACACCAGCCAGGGCACCTTCGGGGCCATCGCGATCTCCCCGGGTTACACCGCGTTGTTCTCCGCCGAACTGGCCTGGATGGGCCCGTGGCTGGCCTCCCACGGCTTCGTCGTGATCGGCATCGAGACCAACAGCCGCAACGACTTCGACACGGCCCGCGGCACCCAGTTGCTCGCCGCGCTGGACTACCTGACGCAGCAGAGCCCGGTACGCGACCGGGTCGACCCCAACCGGTTGGCTGTCGCCGGCCACTCCATGGGCGGCGGCGGGGCGCTGAGCGCAGCCACCAGGCGTCCGTCGCTGAAGGCGGTCGTCGGCATCGCGCCGTACTCGCCGTCGTCGAACCTGGCCAACGACCGGGTGCCCACCATGATCTTCGCCGGCCAGGCGGACACGGTGGTCACCCCGTCCTACGCCACCGGCCTGTACAACAGCCTCCCGACCACGACCGAGAGCACCTACCTGGAGGTCGCCGGCGCGGACCACGGGTTCATGGTCGGACGGTCGAACCCCGTGCTGGTCCGGACCATGCTGCCGTTCGTCAAGATGTTCCTCGACAACGACGCCCGGTACAGCCAGTTCCTCTGCCCGCTGCTGGACAACAGCGGCGTGGTCACCTACCGCAGCACCTGCCCGCTGCTGCCGTCGACGCCGACCAGCCCGACGCCGACCACCACCCCGACGAGCACCCCGACACCGACGCCCACCGTCACACCCACCACGCCGCCCGGCTCGGCCAGCCAGATCGTCGGCACGCAGTCCGGCCGGTGCGTCGACGTGCCCAACGCCTCGCGCACCAATGGCACGCGGGTGCACCTCTGGGACTGCAACAGGCAGACCAACCAGGCGTGGACCTACACCGCCAACAAACAACTACAGGTGTACGGCACCATGTGCCTGGACGCGGCGGGCACCGGTAACGGCGCGGCCGTGCAGATCTACAGCTGCCACGGCCAGACCAACCAGCAGTGGAACGTCAACTCCAACGGCACCATCAGCAGCGTCCAGTCCGGACGATGCCTGGACGTCTGGAGCACCGCCAACGGCGCCCAGGTCCAGCTCTACGACTGCCACGGCCAGACCAACCAGCAGTTCCGGCTCACCGCCCTGAACTAATGATCACGGTTGGACCGAACCGGGCGGGCTCGGCGTCACGCCGAGCCCGCTCGGGTGGGCGGCGGGTCACAATCGCTCACGTGGCGCTCAGCGGCGCTGTGCTCGCACGCACCACGAGCTTGGGGACGACCAACGGCAGTGGCTGCGGCGCCGTGTCGTCGATGGCCTGGGTGACGGCAGTGATGGCCCGTTGACCTACCGCGCCGAAATCCTGCTGGATCGTGGTCAGCGGCGGAATCAGGTACGCCGCCTCGGGGACGTCGTCGAATCCGACGACGGAGATGTCCTGGGGCACCCGCCGTCCCCGTTCGTGCAGCGCGCGCAGCACCCCGATGGCCATCTGGTCGTTGGCGGCGAAGACCGCGGTGGTCCCGGGCATCTCGCAGATCCGCAGTCCGGCGACATAGCCGCTGTGGGCCATCCAGTCACCCTGGACCGGCTCGGGCGGGCGTAGGCCCGCCGCACTCATCGCCGCACGCCAGCCGTCGCGGCGGGCGCGAGCCTCCGCCCAGTTGAGCGGACCGGACACGTGCACGATCTCCTGGTGCCCGAGGCCGAGCAGGTGGTCGGTCGCCATCCGGGCGCCGAGCACCTGGTCGACGCCGACGGTGACGCTGGCCCTGGACAGATCGCCCTCCACGACCACGAAGGGGACACCGGATCGGGTCATCCGCACCACCTCGAGAGCCTCGTCGTTGCCGGCGATCATCACGACGCCCTCCACGCCGACGCGCATGAGGTGTTCGGTGGCGTCGCTGAGCGCGCGTACCGTCACCTCCGAGAGGCTCACCGAGGTGGCGAAGTAGCCGGCGGCGCGGGCGGCATCCTCGACGCTGCGGTGAATACTCGTCGGACCGAACAGCGTCCTGGCCGTACCGATGATGCCGATCATCCCGGAGCGTCCGCGAACCAGCGCGCGGGCTGCGGTGTTGGGGCGGTAGTCGAGCCGTCGGATGGCCTCGAGAACCCGTTCCCGCGTCTCGCGCCTGATGGCGGGTGCCCCGTTGATGACCCGGGACACCGTCTGGTGCGACACGCCCGCCAGCCGGGCGACGTCCGCCATCACCGGTGGCCGATGGGCGGCGGTCACCGCTTTCTCCGTGTGAACTCGCACTGGCGGGCCGTCCGTTCTTCCATGAGTCGTTTCCTCGTACGTTCCGGGGCCGTCAGTGTGAGTGACGGGGCACTGCGCTGCCACTGCCACCGACGAGGAAGTCGAGGTCCGCGCCGCTGTCGGCCTGCAGAACATGCTCGCTGTACAGCCGCGTCCACCCTCGATCGGCCACCGGCGGTGGCGGTTCCCAGGCGGCACGGCGTTCGGCGAGTTCGGCATCGTCGACCAGGAGGTCCAGGCGACGCGTGGTGACGTCGACGTGGACCAGGTCGCCGGTGCGTACCAGCGCGAGAGGCCCGCCCACGGAGGCCTCCGGCGCCACGTGCAGGACGCACGTGCCGTAGCCGGTGCCGCTCATGCGGGCGTCCGAGATCCGCACCATGTCCGTGATGCCGTCGGCGAGCAACCGGCGGGGCATGGGCACGTTCCCCACCTCCGGGAAGCCCGGGTAGCCACGTGGGCCGGCATTGCGCACGACGATCACCGTGTCGGCTGTGACGTCGAGGTCCGGGTCGTCGGCGGCGACGACGTACTCCTCGATCCGGTCGAAGACGAGCGCCGGGCCGGTGTGCGTGAGGAGGTGGGCCGAGGCCGCGGAGACCTTCAGCACCGCCCCGGACGGCGCGAGCGACCCGCGCAGCACGACGGTCCCCGAACCGGCGGCCTGGAACGGCTCCTCCATGGTGGCGATGACGTCCCGGTTCCAGCACTGCGCGCCGTCGACGTTCTCCGCCACGCTCCTGCCACTGACGGTGATGTGGTTCGTGTGCAGCAGCGGCGCGAGCTCCTTCATCACCACCGGAAGGCCCCCCGCGTAGGCGAAGTCCTCCATCAGGTATGCCCCGGACGGCATCAGGTTGACCAGCAGCGGCACGTCTGCGGTGAGGGTGTCGAAGTCCTCCAACGACAGGGGCACGCCGAGGCGGCCGGCGATCGCGAGCAGGTGCACGACGGCGTTGGTGGAGCCACCGATCGCGGCGTTGACCCGGATCGCGTTCTCGAACGCCTCCCGGGTGAGCACCGAGGACAGCCGCTGGTCCTCGCCGACCATGGCGACGATCCGGCGGCCTGCGGCCTGGGCGAGCGCGTACCGCCGGGAGTCGACTGCCGGCACGGCGGCGGCCCCCGGCAGTTGCACGCCCAGCGCCTCGGTCACGCACGCCATCGTGGAGGCGGTGCCCATTGTCATGCAGTGGCCCCGGCTGCGGGACATGCCGACCTCCGCCTCGGCGCAGTCCGCGGCGGTCATCCGGCCGGCCCGCATCTCCTCCGTGAAGCGCCAGACGACGGTGCCCGAGCCGATGTCCTGACCGCGGAACTTGCCGTTGAGCATCGGCCCGCCGGTCATCATCAGCGTCGGCAGGTCGACGCTCGCCGCCCCCATCAGCAGGCCGGGAGTGGTCTTGTCGCAGCCGGAGAGCAGGACCACCCCGTCGAGCGGGTTGGCGCGGACCGACTCCTCCAACTCCATCGCGAGCAGGTTGCGGTAGAGCATGGTGGTGGGTCGCATGAGCGGCTCACCCAGGCTCATCGCGGGGAATTCCAGCGGCAGACCGCCGCTCTCCCACACGCCCCGCTTCACCGATTCGGCCAGGTCGCGCAGGTGGGCGTTGCAGGGCGTCAGCTCCGACCAGGTGGTGGCGATGCCGATCACCGGGCGACCGTCGAAGACGTCGTCCGCGAAACCCTGGTTGCGCATCCAGGACCGATGGATGAACCCGTTACGGCCTTCCGCGCCGAACCACTGCCCGCTACGCAGCGCTCGATCCGTCGTCGACATCAGCACACCTTTCTGTTCATCCGCCCGGGCTCCTGGTGGGAAGGGCGGCCTACCGGAGGCCTCCGACGGACAGTCCGCCGCGCCAGTGTCGTTGCAGGCTGAAGAACGCGATGACCAGTGGGATCACGGACACGAGCGAGCCCAGGATGATGAGGCTCCACAGCGAGGTGCCTCCCGAGTTGTTCGCCGACGCGATCCCCTGCCAGAGGCCTAGGCCGACGGTGACCGGGAAGAGCCGGTTGTCCGAGAGCATGGCCAGGGGCAGGAAGTAGTTGTTCCAGGACGCCACGGCCGACAGGAGCAGCACGGTGACCACCGCGGGGCGCATCAGCGGAAGAGCGATCTGGATGAACGTCCGCACCTCTCCCGCCCCGTCGACCCGCGCCGCGTCCAGGAGTTCGTCCGGCACCGCGTCGCGCGCGTACACGTGCATCAGGTAGACGCCGAACGGGTTGAGCAGCGACGGGAGGATCACCGCCCAGACCGTGTTCGTCATGCCGAGCCGGGAGAACATGATGAAGGTCGGGATGACCAGGGCGGTGGCGGGCACCATCAGCGCGCCGAGCACGACGGCGAAGCTGAAGCGCCGCGCGGCGAACCGGTACTTGGCGAAGCCGTAGCCGGCCATTACCGACAGGACCGTGGCGCCGATTCCGCCGGCGATGGCGTACAGGGTGGAGTTGAGGATCCACCGCAGGTAGATGCCACCGTCGTAGGTGAAGAGCTGCTTGAGGTTGCCGAGGTAGTCGATCTGGTCGGTGAACCAGAGGGTGTTGCCGCCACCGAACAGGCCCGGCGCGTCCTTGGAGCTGTTGACGATGACCCACCAGAACGGCACGAGGAAATAGATCACCAGGAAGCCGAGGAGGATCTGCAGAGGGAGATAGCGCTGCGGGCGGCGAGAGCCTGCGCGGACGCTTGTGTGGTCGGTCATCTACAGGAAGCTCCTCCGCTTGCGGGTGAAGAACAGGAAGGCGTACACGCAGATGAACACGATGCCGCCGAGGGCGAACGAGATCGCGGACCCGTAGTTGAAGTTGGCGAGCGAGAACGCCTGTTGGTACGCGTACATGTTGGGCGTGAAGTCGGAGCCGATCGTGCCTGCGGCGAGGTAGCGCAGGATCTGCGGTTCGTTGAAGAACTGCAGGGTGCCGATGAGCGAGAAGACCAGGATCAGGATCAACGCGGGCGCGATCAGCGGGATCTTGATGCGGGTCGCGATCTGCCATCGTCCGGCGCCGTCCATCCGGGCGGCCTCGTAGAGCGTCGGGTCGACTCCCTGCAACGCCGCGTACAGGATGATCATGTAGTAGCCCGCCCACTGCCAGGTGACGACGTTGAGCAGGCCATAGAAGATCAGGTTGCTGCCCAGGAAGTCGGGCGCGGTGGCGCCGAACAGACCGAAGATGTCGGTGAGCGGGCCGAAGCCCTTGCTGTAGAGGAACCCCCACATCACCGCCCCGATGACGGTGGGGATCGCGTACGGCAGAAAGATCATGAGGCGGGAGAAGCGCGCGAACAGCGTGGTCACCGAGTCCAGGATGAGGGCCATCACGAGCGCGAGGACGATCTGCAGCGGAATGGAGACGAGCGAGAAGCGGATGACGAACCACGCCCCGGACAGGAAGCTCGGGTCGGTGAACGCCTTCACGTAGTTGTCGAAGAGGACGAAGCTGGTGCCGCCGATCAGCTTCTTCTGAAAGAGGCTGAGGTACAGCGCGTACGCCAGCGGCGCGATGAGGAACGCCAGGAAGACGACAGCGAATGGCCCGACGAAGAGCCACCCCATCAGGTGCTCGCGGAGGTGCACCTTGCCACGGATCTTGCGCGTCTCATTCTGGGGACGCCGTGCGCGCTTCTCGGTCAGGAGTGTCATCTTTGGTCTCCGGGACGTGGACGCTGGGGACCGTGGGTGGGCCGGCCGGTGCCGGCCCACCCATCGGTGTCACTGAACGGTGAAGCCCTGTTCCTTGGCGTACTTCGCCACGTCCTCCTGGAGCTTGTCGGCAGCCTGCGACCCGGTGACGGAGCCCTTGATGATCTCGCTGACCTGCTTCGTCATGGCGTCGAGGTAGTACTGACCGAAGGGCGCGTAGGCGACACCCTTGTAGGCCTCGGCGGCGGGAAGGTAGACCTCCTTGTTCGCCTGCTGGCCGTCGAAGAACGCCACCTTCAGGTCGACGAACGCGGGATCCTTGAGCGCCGTGAGGTTCAGCGGGAAGATGATCTGGTTGGTCCAGCCGTCGGTGAGTGACTCCTTGTCGGCGTAGAGCCCGTAGGCGACCTTCGCCGCCAGCTCCGGCTTCTTCGCCTGCTTGGTCACCGAGAAGGCCGACCCACCCCAGTTCACCTGCACCGGGTTGGCCGGATCCCACTGCGGCAGCGGCGCCACCGCGAACTTGCCGGTGTCCTGCCCCTTACCGACACCCGCGCCGGTGAGGTAGCCGGGCGCCCAGGCCGCCGAGATGTACGTCGCGTACTTGCCGTTGATCACGCCGGAGATGTACTCCGGGGTGAACTGGTCCTGCGTACCGACCAGGCCCTTGCGGGCGAGCCCGCCCCAGTAGTCGAGCACGTCCTTGGACGCCTGGTCGTTGAGCTTCACCCCGATCGACTTCGGCTGCGCCGGATCGAAGGTGAAGGGCGCGGCGCCCTTCTGGATCTGCAGCGCCATCAGGACCGCCGGGACGTTCGCGCCGAGGTCCCCGAACAGCGGACCACCGGCGTCCTTGACCTTCTGCGCGGCCTGCTCGTACTCGGCCCAGGTCTTCGGCGGACTGATCTTGTACTTGTCGAAGATGTCCTTCCGGTAGATCATGCCCATCGGGCCACCGTCGACCGGGACGCCGTAGACCGCGGCGCCGACCGACACGTCCTTCCAGGCGCCCTCGCCGTAGTTGGCCTTGACCGCGTCGTAGCCGTACTGCTTGATGTCGACGAGCGCGCCCTGGATCTGGAAGGTCGGGATCCGGTCCGCCTCGACCATGATCACGTCGGGAGCGCCGGTGCCCGCCGAGATGGCCGTCTGGAACTTGTCGTACTCGTCGCCGCCCTGCCCGACGTTGGTCCAGCAGACCTGCACGTCGTCGTGCAGCTTGTTGAAGTTGTCGACGACGAGCTGCGTGTTGGGGTACCACCCCCACATCGTCACGACCGGCACGTTCTGCTTGGTGATGGTGTTCGTGCAGTTGCTCGCGTCGCTGCCGCCCTCGTCCGAGGAGCAGGCGACCAGGCCGCTCCCGACCGCGAGCATGGCCACCGTGGCGAGTATGCGACTTCTCTTCATTGAGATGGTTCCCTTCGGTGGTGGCGGTGCACAGGCATCCGTGCGCTGGGCGGGCGCCACCGGGGCAGGAGAACCTGCTCCCGGTGGCGTCGCCGGGGAGGCTCCTAGCGCTTGAACAGACGCGGCGCCAGGTCGATGAGGTTCTTCTGCCACACGTCCCAGCCGTGCGGGCCGGGGGTGACGCCGTCGAACTCGTAGCGGATACCGAGGGTGTTCAACGTGGTCAGCGAGGCCATGAAGCTCGGGTACACGAAGTCGGTCTGGTCGCCCACGTACAGGCGCAGCATCTTCGTCCCGTTGTTGATCGCGGCCACGTCGACGCCGGTGCCGCTGCCGAACCCGGCCGAGAGGGCCGCCACGTAGGCGAACTCCCCCGGGTAGGCCCGCAGCACGCCCAGCGCCTGCCCGCCGCCCATCGACAGGCCGGCGAGGGCCTGCTGGGACGGATCACTGGAGACGTGGTAGCGGGCCCGGGCCGTCGGCACGATGTTCTCCAACAGCTCCTTGTTGAAGTTCGACGAGTTGCCGTTGCCCATCACCACGACCATGGGCGTGAGGTCGCCGTCGAGGAACTGATGGTCGAGGATCTGCTTGGCGCGTCCCATCTCGACCCAGTCCGTGTAGCTCTGGCCGCTGCCGTGCTGGAGATAGAGGACGGGATACGGCTGTGCCCGGCCCGGGTCGTACCCCGGTGGGGTCCACACCAGCGCGGTGCGGTCCTGCCCCGCCACCGTGCTGGTGTAGGTCATGCTCTCGACCTTCCCGCCCTGGCCGGCGGGGACGTCCGACAGCAGTCGGGCGCCCGGCCCCGGGAGGAGGAAGGTGCTCCACATCGGTTCGGAGGTCACAGTCGTCGGGTTCGAGACGTCCTTGAACGGGACCCGGTCGACGATCAGCCGGTAGTAGTAGAACCAGGGCTTCAGCGGCCCCACTGTCGCCCGCCACCGGTCGCCGTCCCGCGTCATCGGCACGCGCAGCCAGCTGCCGCCCGGCGCGATGTTGGCCCACACCGTGACGTGCTGAGCGTCCGTGAAGTCCGTGGTCGTCTCGAAGGTGACGAACCCGCCCTCGCTGACGAAGGGCGTCGGGGTGGTGCCGGCCGGCGGCGGGTTGAACTCGCGCTTCAACGGCTGGTGACCGGCACTCGGGCCGTGATCCGCCACGTGCCGGAACAGCCGCGGCAGGAAGTCGACAAGGTTCTGCTGCCAGGTGGTCCAGTTCGCGCCGCCGTCCGGGTCGACCCCGTCGAACTCGAACCTGACGTCGGCTCGATCCAACGCTGTCATCAGCCGGTAGGTGGTGTTGTACGCGGGATCGGTGACGTTTCCGGTGTAGAGGCGCAGCAACCTGACGTCGCGGTTGATCGCCTTGGCGTCCCTGCGGTCGATCGCCGGAGCCGACGTGCCCGAGAACGAACCGACGTAGCCGAACTGGCGCGGCGTGGCGAGCGCTGCCGCCAGCGCCTGCGTGCCCCCCTCGGACACTCCCGCGATGGCCTGGTGCGCGGGATCGCGAAGGACCCGGTAGTGGTCGGCGACCGCCTTGCGCAGATCCTTCAACTCCCGATCGTCCGCGCTGTCGGCGATCACCACCACCATCGGCTGCAGGACGCCGGCCGCCGAGAGATTGTCGAGAATCTGCTTCGTGCGCCCGAGGTCGAGCCAGTCGGTGGCGGCCACACCGTCGCCCGACTCCAGGAACAGCGTGGGGTAGCCCTTCGGTGTCTTGGCCGCGTACCCCGGCGGAGTCCAGACCAGGGCCGAGCGCTGCTCGCCGCGGACCCGGTAGGTCAACGTCCCGACCGCACCGCCGGTGCCGGCCGGGGCGTCGGCCAGCCAGCGTGCCGAGTCGCCCGCGACCAGGAAGGTGCTCAGGAGCGGGTCGGACGCCACGCTCGTGCCGTTCGTCGGGTCCTTGATGCTCTTGGTGTCGTCGGCGGTGAGCTGGTACTGGTACAGCCCGGGCTTCAGCGCGCCCAGCACACCGGACCACACGTCACCGCGCCGGGTCAGACCGAATTCCGCCCAGGCGGCGGACGGTCCGAAGTTTCCCTCGACGACGACCTGCGAGACAGTGCCCAGCTTCTCCTGGACGTACGCGGCCGGCACGGAGAACGAGGCGTAGCGGTCCGGGGAGACGGCCAGCCACGGCGTGTCAGCCGCCGCCGGTTGCGGCGCGAGGAGCACCGCCGCGGCGGCGATGACGCCTGCGGTGAACGCCGCCGACAGCCGCCGGCGTACGCCCGGGCGGCGTAAGCGCCCATGATACTGTTCGGTAGCCACACTCCACTCCCTTCAAGGTGCCGGCAGCGGATGCGACCCGACTGACCGGCGCAACTCAACGGTGGATCTGACCGTGTGTGCTTCGTGCACCTCCTTCAGGCTGCTCCCACGGGCACACCTGACCTGATCGCCCGGTCGGGAGCGATCAGGCTCGGGCACCCGTTGGCGGATGTCATTGTCGTGCCGCGCTCTTCGGTGCTGCGGTCGAGCTGCGGACCACGAGGCTGGTCGGTAGCACTAGCTGGTTCGGTTCGTCCCACTCGCCCGTCACCAGTGACTTGAGCATCCGCGCGGCCTCGTAGCCGAGCTGATACATCGACTGGTCCACTGTGGTCAGACCCGGTTCGGTCGACGCCGACTCCGGGATGTTGTCGAACCCGACGACGGACAGGTCCCCCGGGACGGAGAGCCCCAGCTCCCTGGCGACCTCCAGGACCTTGAGAGCCATCCCGTCGCTCGCCGCGAAGATCGCCGACGGCGGATCCGCTCGTCGCAGCAGCGCTCGCGCCAACGGAGTTGCGGACTCGGGGTTGAAATCCCCCCTGCCGATCAACGTCGGGTCGACCGGGACGCCGGCCTCGGCCAGCGCCGCCCGGTAGCCCTCCTCCCGCGACCACGCCGAGGCCAGACTGTCGCGACCCGCGATGAACCCGATGCGGCGGTGGCCCAGACCGAGCAGGTGCTCGACCGCGGTGGTCGCGCCCACGAGGTTGTCGGCGGTGACCGAGGGCGCCGTCGAGCCGCGTACCGGGTCGATCGCCACGACCGGCGTCCGGCTGCGCACCTCACCCCAGGGCGTGACGACGATGCACCCGTCGGTGAGGGTGCCCGACAGGCGGGTCAGGTGCCGCTGCTCCCAACCCTCCGAGTACGACCCGTAGAGGTCGCTGTTGGCGTAGATGATGAGGTCGAAGCCGGAGCGACTCAGGGCCTTCATGACCCCCTTGAGCACCTCCGCCGTGAACGACTGGAAGCTGTGCGCCACGAGGCCCAGAACGTTGGTGCGGCTGCGTCGGAGGCTCGACGCCACCAGGCTCGACTCGTAGCCGAGCTGCTCGATGGCGGTACGGACCCGAGCGATCGTGCGGGCGCTGACGCCGTAATGCCCGTTGACCACGCGCGAGACGGTGGCTGTGGAAACGCCGGCGACCCGGGCGACATCACTCATTGTTACCGGCGCATTGGCTTCAATCATGCGGCTCTCTCTGGACTGCAATCGTTATCGGTTACGTTTCCAGGATGTTGCCAACGTAACGGACACCGATTACGAACACAAGACCTCTTCGCCCCTCCGCGACGCTCCACCGGAACGTCCTAACGGGATGCTCGCAGGGCGCACTTCCCACTGTGGTAACCGATGCGGAGAACGCGATCGCTTGCCATCACCAGCGGTCGAAGTGGACCGCGATTTCCGCGTCCGCTCCACCCCGAACAACGAGACGGCACTCTCCGTCAGGGACCATTCCCGGACGTCGGTGAACGCTCACCGACATGCGGGTCGACGGTCCCGGGCGGCAGCGCGCCGGGACGGGGCGTGCGGGCACGACAGCAGCACCCGAGGGGGCGGCGTGCTGCGGAGCCGCCCGGCGCGGACATTGACCACGGGCGCCGTGTTCCCTTGCGCAAACGTGATCGGTAACGTTTACATAGATCGAGAACGTAATCGACGATCATGGCGATGTCCAGAGCTCGCACCTACCCACCACCCCCCGGGTCCCGCCGCCGCGATGCAGGTCTCGACGTCGGGGCCTCGCACGAAGGGAGCCCGCCCTGAACACCCACCTCGACCATCTGCCGCAGCGCTCGGCCGGCCGCACGACCCCACTCCCCCACCACCGCGCCGCACCGCCGGTCCGGCACCGACGCGACAAGCAGGGAGGGCAGTCGTGAACACCGCGCGCCTGCTCCTGGACCCCCGTCGACGCGTCGCACCGGTGCCACGGCGGCTCTTCGGCTCGTTCGTCGAGCACCTGGGCCGCTGCGTCTACACCGGAATCTACGAGCCGGGCCACCCGAGCGCCGACGCGGACGGCTTCCGAGGCGACGTCCTCGCGCTCGTCCGCGAGCTGGGCATCACCACGGTCCGATACCCGGGCGGCAACTTCGTCTCCTCCTACCGCTGGGAGGACGGCATCGGCCCGGTCGACAAGCGACCGGCACGGCTCGACCTCGCCTGGCACAGCCTGGAGACGAACGCGTTCGGGCTGGACGAGTTCATGCGCTGGGTCGGCAAGGCGGGCGTCGACCCGATCATGGCGGTCAACCTCGGCACCCGCGGCACCGCTGAAGCCGTCGACCTGCTGGAGTACGCCAACCACCGCGCGGGGAGCCACCTCGCCGATCAACGCCGCGACAACGGCGCCGTCGACCCGTACGGGATCAGGCTGTGGTGCCTGGGCAACGAGATGGACGGCCCGTGGCAGGTGGGCCAGCGCAGCGCGACCGAGTACGGGCGACTCGCGGCGCAGACCGCGAAGGCGATGCGCCGCTTCGACCCCGATCTCGAACTCGTCGCCTGCGGCTCCTCCTACCTCGGCATGCCGACCTTTGGCAGCTGGGAGCGTGACGTGCTGACCGAGGCGTACGACGACGTCGACCTGATCTCGCTGCACGCCTACTACCAGCCGGTCGACGACGACCTGCCCAGCTTCCTCGCCTCGGGCGAGGACATGGACAGGTACATCGACGCGGTCACCGCGATCGCCGACTCGGTAGGTGCGATCCGCCGGTCGACCAAGAAGATCATGATCGCGTTCGACGAGTGGAACGTCTGGTACCAGTCGGCCGCGCCGTCCACACCGCCCAGCGGGGAGGACTGGCCTGTCGCGCCGCCCCTGCTGGAGGACCACTACAGCGTGGCCGACGCCGTCGTCGTCGGTGGCCTGCTGATCAGCCTGCTGCGGCACAGCGACCGGGTGACCGCCGCGTGCCAGGCCCAACTGGTCAACGTCATCGCACCGATCATGACCGAACCGGGCGGCTCGGCCTGGCGGCAGACCATCTTCCACCCCTTCGCCCGCACGGCCCGGCACGCCCAGGGCGCCGTCCTCGACGTGCTCCTGGACAGCAGCACGACGAGCACCGACCGCTACGGCGCGGTCAACGCGGTCGACGCGGCCTCCACCTGGGACGACGACACCGGGGAGATGACCGTCTTCCTCGTCAACCGGGTCGTCGACACCGCGGCCGAGGTGACGGTCGAGGTCGCCGGCGCCCAGGTCGGCGGGATCATCGAGTGCGTCACCGTCGGCGGCGCCGACCTCGACGCCAAGAACACCGCCGACGGTCCGGACCACGCCGAGCCGCGCGCCAACGACACGGTCCGGGGCAGCGGCGCCAGCGTCGAGCTGACTCTCCCGCCCGCGTCCTGGACCATGCTGCGACTCCGTGCCACCGACGTGACGTCGTGAGCCGCCCCGGCCGCGCAACCCTGGCTTTCACCAGGGGTGCGCGGCCGGGACTTCCCCAAAACCAGGAATTGCATTGACGGTCAGGATGGGCCCGGGAATGGGATCCGAAAGCGCCGTCGAAAACAATTCGGGCACGCGTCAGCGACGCCCCGGCGACCGGCGTGCGAATTCGGTGTCGGTTCCGTTTCCGCACGGAATTCGCGCGCCACTCACGGGTGGCCCACAAAAGCACCCGGGAGAGACCGGCAGACGCGATTATTCGGCCGCTGGCGCCAACCTCCCGTCGACTCGCCGCGGAATGGCGGTGTACTCGTCGCGCAACTCCTCGGGAAGAACCCAGGCCGGGGCGTCCTGCCACGCCAACGGGCGCAGGAACCGTCGGATCGAGGTGGCGCCCACCGACGTGTGCACGGCGTTCGTCGACGGCCAGGGTCCACCGTGGTGCTGCGCCCACGACACCCGCACACCCGTGGGATAGCCGTCGAAGACGATGCGACCCGCGCGGGCGGCGAGCACGTCGACCAGCCGGCGTACGACATCGGCGTCGTCACCGGAGCCACGATGGACGGAGCCGGTCAGCGACGGGGGCACGGCGCCCAGCGCGGCGTCGAGTTCGGCGGCGTCGTGATACCGGACCACGACCATGAGCGGACCGAAGCACTCGTCGGCGATCTCGGCGGTCAGGCCCGGCAGATCGACCTCCAGGAGCCTCGGTGCGGCGGTGAAGCCCGCGCCGGCGTCGTCCTGGGCCCGTGCCGAGATCCGGGCACCGGCCCGCTCGAACTCCGTGGCCCGGCTCTCGTACGCGTCCCGGATGCGCTCGTTGAGCAGAACCGTGCCGCCCGAGTTGGCCACCTTCGACCGCAGGGCGTCGACCAACTGGTCACCGCCCTGGTCCGCCGGGATGAACGCCAGGCCGGGCTTGGTGCACAGTTGGCCACCGGAGGCGGTGAAGGAGCCGAAGAGACCCTCGGCGATCCGGTCACCCCGTTCGGCGGCCGCGGCGGGCAGGACGACGATCGGGTTGACGCTGCTCAGTTCGGCGTACAGGGGAATGGGATCGGGTCGTTCGTCGATGGCCGCCTGGATGGCGCGGGCCGCGTTCACCGAGCCGGTCAGGGCGGCCGCGCGGATCGCGGGGTGACGCACCAGCGAGCGGCCCGCCGGCTCCCCGTACACGGTCGCGATGACACCGTCGGGCCCGCCCAGGTCGCGGACGGCCGAGGCGATCGCGGCGGCGGAGGCGTGCGACGTCAACGGGTGCGACGGGTGGGCCTTCAGGACCGTGGGACAGCCGGCGGCCAGCGCGGCGGCCGTGTCACCGCCGGCGACCGAGAAGGCGAACGGGAAGTTGCTGGCACCGAAGACGGCGACCGGCCCGAGGGGTACGAGCATCCGCCGCACGTCCGGGCCGGGTCCGAGCGGTGTGTCGGCGGCGTGGTCGATGGCCGCCTCGACGTACGCCCCGTCGCGCAGCACCTCGCCGAACATCCGAAACTGGACGGCGGCCCGGGTGAGTTCCCCGTCGAGGCGCGCGTGGCTCAGCCCGGTCTCCGCCTCGGCGGCAGCGACCAGATCCACCCGGTGGGCCTCCAGCGACGCGGCGATCGCGTCCAGCAGCTCGGCCCGGCCGAGCCTCCCGAGGTCGGCCAACCACCGCGTCGCCAGGGACGCCTGACCGGTGATCACCTCCAGCCGAGACTCGTCGGTCTCGGTGAGATCCGTCGCGCGACGCCTACCGTCGCGCGGATCGACAGTGCTGACCACGTTCACAGCAGTCCTCTCCTTACCAGATTGCCCATGAGGTCGCGGACGCCGAAGTGCCAGGGCTCGCACTCCTCCGCGTGCCGCACCCGGTTGACCAGGGTCCCGAGTGCCGGGCAGCTGATCCGTACCACGTCGTCGACCTTGTGGGTGAAGCCCTCGCCGGGGCGGTCCCGGTCCTGGATGGGCGCGAACATGGTGCCGAGCATCAGGGCGGCCCCGTCGGGATAGTGGTGGTGCGGGCCGATCAACTGCCGCACCAGCTCCTCCGGGTCGCGCGACATCCGGGTCATCTCCGAGACCGCCTCCAGCAGGAAGCCGTCCTGACCGTGGACCTCCAGGCGCACCTCGAGTTCGCGTACCCGATCCATTCCGAACCGGTCGTCGAAGAGCCGGATCAGCGGACCGAGCGCGCAGGAGGCGTTGTTGTCCTTGGCCAGGGGAAGCAGGAGCGCCGAGCGGCCCTCGATGTCGCGCAGGTTCACGTCGTTGCCGAGGGTGGCGCCGACGATCCGGCCGCTGGACTGGACGACGAGCGTGATCTCGGGTTCCGGGTTGTTCCAGGTCGACGCGGCGAGCACGCCTACCGGAACGCCGGTGCCGACGGCGCTGAGGATCTGGCCCTTGGTGAAGATCTCGGCGTCCGGGCCGATCCCCACCTCCAGGTACTGGCTCCACATGCCCTCGGCGACCAGCAGGCTCTTGAGCCGGTCCGCCTCGGCCGAGCCCGCCTCCAGGTTGTGCAGGTCGACACCGATGTCGGCGAACATCCGTTGCCGGATGTCGGCCGCGAGCGCCAGGTCACCCCGCGCCCGTTCCTCGATGACGCGTTCGATCATCGAGATGGGGAAGGTCACGCCGGCGGCCTTGAGCGCCTGGAGGTCCACCGGGGCGAGCAGCCAGGGCCGAGCACGGTCCCGGGTCGCGGCCCCCGTGTTGGCCAGGATCGCCCCGAAGTCGCCCACCCGCGCCCCGTCGAGCCCGGCCACGGTCGCGGCGGGGTCGGGCAGCTCGCAGATGTCCCGTACGGTCGGGAACCGGTGGCTGAGGTCGATGACCTCGCCGTTGCGCACGGCCACGGGCGTGGGACCGTCGACGGACGGATCCCAGATCCGGCCGATCAGAACCGCGTCCGCATCGTCCGGCAACGCCTCGGCGGCGGTCCCGGCCCAGTCCGCGCCGGCGGCCCCACCCCGGGGCCGTGGGACCGTCATGATCCGCTCTCCAGGTTGAAGAAGGACCGCTCGTCCCGGGGACGGATGTCGTAGACGGCGTCCTGGAACATCCGCAGCGGGTGCGGTGTGAACGGGTGCTGTTCGATCGCGGCGAGATCGACCTCGATGCCCAGACCGACACCGGTCGGGATGAGGATGTCGCCGTCCGGGGTCAGCACCAGTCGCTCGTTGGTGATCTCCGGACGCCAGGGCACGTCCGTCGCCATGATCTCCAGGTACCGGAAGTTGGGCAGCGTCGCCCCGAGTTGCAGGGTCGCGGCGGTGCTCAGTGGCCCGCTCGGGTTGTGCGGTGCGAAGCCCACGTAGCTGGTCGCGGCGAGGGTCGAGATGAAGGCCAGCTCCGCGATCCCGCCGGCGTGCGTCACATCGGGCTGGACGAAGTCGACAGCCTGGCGGGCCAACGCCGGAGCGAAGCCCTGCCGGCCGTACCACCGCTCCCCAGCCGCGATCGGCACCGGCGACGCGCGGCGGATGTCGACGAGCGCGTCGAGGTTGTCCGGCGGGCAGGGTTCCTCGAACCACACCGGGTCGAACTGGGCGATCTCGTTGGCGACCTTTATCGCGTGGCGGACGTCGAAACGGCCGTGCCCCTCGACGAACAGCTCGACATCGCGGCCCACGGCCCCACGGACGGCGTCGATCTGGGCGAGCACCCGGTCCAGCTGAGCGGTGCTGATGGTGAGGTCGTAGTTCTCGAACGGGTCCCACTTGAGGCCCCGGAAACCGGACTCGACAGTCCTGCGCGCCGCTGCCGCGTAATCCTCCGGCGTGACGGCCCCGGAGAACCAGCCATTCGCGTACGCCCGGACCCGGTCGCGGGTCGCGCCGCCGAGCAGTCGGGAGACCGGGACGCCGAGCTCGCGCGCCGAGATGTCCCAGAGGGCCATCTCCAGCGAACTCAACGCGGTCATGATGACCGGCCCGCCCCGCCAGTACCAGTCCCGCGCGGTCTCGTAGAGGATCTTCGAGATGCCTGTGGGGTCCAGGCCCACCACCGCCTCGGCCAGCTCGGCGATGGCGCCCTGGACGGCCCGTTCCTTGCCCTCCAGGGTTGCCTCACCGAGCCCGACGATCCCCTCGTCGGTGTGGACGCGCACGATGACGAGATTCGTGCGGTAGAAGTCGACGACAAGCGTGTCGACAGAGGTGATCTTCATAGTTCGGCTCAACCCTTCACCGCGCCGGCGGTCATGCCGGAGACCACGTACTTCTGCACCAACAGGTAGAAGGCGACGGCGGGCAACGTGAACAGGAAGGCAACGGCCATCACCGTCTGGATCGGTGTACCCAGTTCGCCGATGAAGTTCGCGATGCCGACGGAGGCGGGTTGCAGGTCGGGGTTGAAGATGAACGTCACCGCGAATACGTACTCGTTCCAGGCGTGGAAGAAGGCGATGACCGCGGTGGCCGCGATCGACGGCGCGATGAGCGGCACGTTGATGCGGGTCAGGGTGGTGAAGGGCCGTGCGCCGTCGGCACGTGCGGCTTCCTCCAGCTCCTTCGGGATGCCGTCGATGGCGCCCTTGAGGATCAGCGCGACGATCGGCAGGACGAAGGCGGAGTTCACGAGGACGAGGCCGGTCAGCGAGTCGAGCAGTTCGAAGCGGCGGAACAGCGCGAACAGCGGCACCACCATGAGCGCCTCGGGAAGCATCTGCGTGAACAGCAGCACGACGGTCAGCACCGCCTTGCCCCCGAACGAGAACCGGGACAGCGCGTAGCCGAGCGGGATGCCCAGGCCGACGGAGACGACCATGGTGCCCACGGCGATGATCAGGCTGTTCAACAGCCACCCGGCCGCCTTGCCCTCGGCCAACGCGTCCACGAAGACCCCGAACTGGCCGAGGTCGGGCGTGAGCCGGGGCTGATCGGCGAAGAGGTCGCTGTTGCTGGACAGCGCCGTGACGAACATCCAGTACAGCGGGAACACCGCGACACCCAGCACGACGAGCACGGCGACGATCCGTGCGGTGACACCGAAACGGAAGCGCCTCATCGGACGTCCCCCTTCTCCACGGCACGGGCGACCAGGCGGCTGCCGATGACGACGATGAGCGAGATGACGACGCCGACCATTCCGATGGCCGCCGCCGATCCGAGTTCCTTCGAGTCGAACGCCTGCGAGTAGAGGTCGATGACCAGCGTCTCGGTGGCGCCGACCGGCCCACCCTTGGTCATCAGCCAGATCAGCTCGAACCTCCGCAACGACCAGATCGTCATCAGCAGCGCCAGCAGACCCACTGTCGGCTTGATGACCTGCCAGGTGACGGCGCGGAAGGTGGCCCATCGTCCCGCGCCGTCCACGGTCGCGGCCTCGTTGAGATCCTGCGGAACGGACTGCAACGCGGAGAGCAGCACCACCGAGGTGAACGGGAACAGCTGCCAGATCGTCGTCGCGAGCACCGCCGGCAGCGCGTAGCGCGGGCTGTCCAGGATGGCGCCACCGGGCACCCCGAGCCCGACCGCGTCGAGGAAGCGGTTCACGATGCCGTACTGCGCGTTGAGCATCCAGGTGGCGATGAGCGCGACCGCGATGCCGGGGGCGGCCCAGGGGACGGTCACGAGCGCACGCGCCACACCACGTCCCCGGAATTTCCCGTTGAGCAGGAGCGCGACGACGAGCCCGGCGCCGATGGCGACGACCACGCAGGTGATCACGTAGACGACGGTGATCAGCAGGGTGCGGTGGAAGTCCGAGTCGCCGAAGACGCGGTTGAAGTTGTCGAGCCCGACCCATTCACTCTGCGTGGGGTTGAGCAGCCTCGTCCTGGTGAAGCTGAGGTACACCTCCTGAACGAGGGGTACCGCCTGGAAGACGAGGATGAACAGGGCGGCGGGCGCCAGGAACAGGTACGGCGTCCACTTGCTGCCCAGCGGGCTGGGCCGACGCCAGGCCCGGGCTGGGGGTGTTGTCTTCGGTGTTCCGGTCTGCTCGACCACAGTCATCGGGTTCGATCCTCCTGAGGAAGGACGCCGCCGGCGCACGAACCGTCGCGCCGGCAGCGTCGCCGCGTCGAGCTGTCAGCGGACCAGTTCGGTCGCCTGCTGCTGGGCGCGATCCAGCGCCGACTTGAGGTCGGTCTTGCCCTGCAGTGCCGCGACCACGTTCTGCACGACCACCTTGCGGATGTCCGGCGTCTTGGCCTCGAACCCCAGGACGATCTGCGGCAGGCTGCTCTCGGTCAGCCCGTCGAAGACGGGAAGGAACGGGGTGGCCTTGAGCGTCTCCGCGCTGCGCTGCGTCGTGGTGGCGACGCTGCTCGCGCCGAGGATCTCCTGGAGCTTGACCTGGTTCTGCGGCTCCAGCGCCCACTTGATGAAGGTGGCCGCCTCGTCCTTGCCCTCGCTCGCCTCGTTGATCACGATCGGCGCGAGGATCGTGCCCTGCTTACGGACCGGGAACGGGATCGGCGCGACGCTGAAGTTCAGCTTCGCGTTCTGGCCGCGGGTGGCGGTCACGTACCCGCCGTTGTTGAGCTCCATCCCGACCTTGCCCTCGGCGAACATCCGCCGGAACGTCGCCGCGTCCGCACCGCGCGGGATCACGTTCGCGTCGTACAGGTCCTTGAACGCCTGCAGGCCCTTGAGGTTCTCGGGCGAGTTGATCGTCAGGTTCTTGCCGTCGGACCACGCGCCGCCGAAGCCGTAGACGTAGTTGAAGATGTCCTGCCAGACGCCCGCCTCCTCGGCCTCCGTCTGACGGAACGCCAGGCCGAAGACATCACCCTTGGTCAGCGACTTCGCGGTGGAGGCGAACTGCTCGTAGGTGGTCGGCGGCGTCGGGATGAGGTCCGCGTTGTAGAACATCGCGTAGTTGGACGCCTCGAAGATGACGCCGTGCCGGACACCGTCGTGGACCATGAACTGGTCCGGCTGCTTGAGCAGGTCGTACTTGCTGGCGTCGACGAGCTTGTCCAGCGGCGCGACGAGGCCGGCGTCCGAGGCGGCCTCGAACTCGGGCATGTCGAATCGGACCAGGTCGGGGCCCTTGCCGCTGCCCATCTGCGTGAGCACGGTCTGACCGAAGGTCGGGTACGGCACCGCGGCGGCCGAGACCTGGATCTTGGTCTGGCTCTGGTTGAACTCGTCGAGCCACTTCGTCAACTGGGGCCCACGGCCGGGGTCGCCGAAGGTCGAGGCGGCGAAGGTCAGTTTGGTGACCCCGTCACTGGAACCGCCGTCGGAGCCGCAACCGGTCAAGAAAGTGGCGGCCAGACCGAGGGCACATGCCGCCCTGGCGAAGCCGAAACGAGCGCGCTGCTTACCCATCGTTACTCCACTGTTACGAGTTGGCGTCGAGCTGATGAAATTGCAACGATCGTAGCGACATGTGCAACGGTGTCAAGTGGCGGTTGCGCATCTCGTCAACTACATTGCACATGATGCAATGACAGCGACGGTGCCGTACCGTCGTCCGAGGGGAGACAGAGCCTTGGCGCAATCGATTCGCCGCGCGATCGACCTCATCCGTCGATCGGCCGAGCACCCGCTGTCTCTCACCGAGGCTGCGGACGTGCTCGGCGTCCACAAGTCCACCGCCCTGCGGATCCTGCAGACACTGGAATCGGCGCGCTTCGTCCGCCGGACCGGAGCGGGCACCTACGTGCTCGGCAGTGGACTCATCGAGCTGTCCGAGCTCGCTCTGGGCTCAATGGACCTGCGCCAGCCCGCCGCCGCGCACCTCCGGGCGCTGCAACGCGAAACCGGCCACACCGTCCACCTGGCACAGTTGACCGGCGACGAGATTATCTACATCGACAAGGTGGACAGTCCCGCGTTCGACGCCGTCAAGCTGCCCTCGCGGATCGGGCGCGCGGTGTCCATCTACGCGAGCGCGGTGGGCAAGACGATCCTGGCCTACCTCCCTCGGGAGGAACGCGACCGTCTCCTGTCCCACGTCGTCTTCGAGAGATTCACCGCGACCACCTTCACCGACCACGACGCCCTCGAAGCCGAACTCGCCCGCATCCACGAACGCGGCTGGGCCGTGGACAACGGCGAGCACGACGCCTACGTGATGTGCGTGGCCGCCCCCATCAGGGATTCGCGAGGTCAGGTCATCGCCGCCGCCTCGATCACGGCCATCGAGGTCATCGCGAGCCTCGAGAAGCTCAAGAGCAACCTCCCGCTGCTGTTGGAGACCGCCAGTCAGATCTCGTACGAGCTCGGCTACCCGCGGCCCTCCGCGAACCCGGACGGTGACGGCCGGTCCACGACCTGACCGGGCGGTCACCACACCGAACCTTCCCGGGTGGCGCACCGCTGATTAGATGTGCTGATGGATCCCTGGGAAGGAACACTGCTCGTCATCGCCACGATCGGGGCGGTCGCGGCTGCGATCGGAGGCTGGTCCCAGGACAGACGCAGCTCGACCGCCCGGCTCGCGGCGATGGAGCGCAAGCTCGACCTGGTGATGGATCACCTGGGCATCGCCGAGCCAGTGGACCCGGACGTGCTCCGGCACCTGGAGAACGGCCGCACGATCGAGGCGGTTCGCGCCTACCGCAGGCAGACCGGCACGAGCCTGGTCGAGGCGAAGCAGGCGGTGGACCGTATCGCCGCCCACCTCCCCGTCGAGCGGTGACGCCCTGTCGCTCGGACCCGTCGCAGGCGGGACGTCCACGATGGCTGCCGCCGAAATCGCTGTCCGTTCACCGGAGCGCGGTGGTAGACAACCGGCGTGGACAAGAACCTCGAGTTCCCTGACCTGCTACGACTGATCGACGAACGGTCGGCCGCCTTCCGCGCCGCAGTCGCCGCCGCGCCCAGCCTCGACGCGCAGGTGCCCTCCTGCCCCGGGTGGACGCTGTTCGACCTGGTCAAGCACCTGGGTGGGGGAGATCGCTTCTGGGCCGCCATCGTCGGCGCGGGGCCTGCCGACGGTCCCCCGGCCGAGGCTGCCGCCGCGCGCGCCGGTCTGGACGTGCCGCGCGAGCGTACGGCCCTGCTGGCCTGGCTGGCCGGGTCGACGCAGCTTCTGCTCAGCACACTGCGCGAGGCGGGACCGGAGAGCGGTTGCTGGACGTGGTGGCCTGGGTCGCAGTCGCCGCAGACCGCCGGCGGTGTCGCCCGGCACCGGGTCCAGGAGAGCGCGATGCACACGTACGACGTCCAGCTCACCGGGGGCGCACCGCAGCCGCTGCCGGTCGAGGTGGCACTCGACGGTGTGGAGGAGTTCCTGTTCACCGTCTGCGCAACGCCGAGCGCCTGGCCGCACAAGCCCACGGCCTTCGACTTCCACGCCGCCGAGGGCCGCTCCTGGCGCCTCACCGTGGACGGCGACGGCGCACGCGTCACCCGGATCCCCGCGGCGACCGGCGACGACCCGGACGACGCCGCCGGCGCCTCCATTCGCGGTACGGCCAGTGAGCTGGTCATCTACCTGTACGACCGGATCCCGGCCGACTCCCTGCACGTCGACGGGGACGCGGGGCTGCTCGACCTGCTCCGTGCCTGGGAGCCGGAGGAGTAGGGCGTAGCGGGGGCGGTCGGCCGCGCCTCGATGCGGCCCCCGCAACGACGCACTTGTGTCCGAGCAGCGAAAAGAGAGATCATCACGCATGCTCGACCCCTCCCCCGAGGATGCCAGGACTTCACCAACCGTTTCCACGCCGCACTTCGTGGGTCGTGATCGGGAGATGGCGGCGCTCCGGAGCGCCCTGGCCCGGCCACCGGCGATCGTGCTGGTGGAGGGCGAGGCGGGGATCGGGAAGAGTCGACTCCTGCGGGAGTGGCTGGCCGCGCCGGACCAGCGCACCGCCCTGGTGTCGGTGTGCCCGCCGCTTCGCGAGTCGCTGACGTTGGGGCCGATCGTCGACGCGTTCCGTGGGATCGACCACCCGGTGTCCGGATTGCGGCTCACCGAACTCGCGGGCGCATTGCGGCCCCTCTTCCCGGAATGGTCCGCCGACCTGCCCCCCGCGCCGCAGCCCCTGGACGACGCGAAGGCGGCACGGCACCGCCTGTTCCGCGCCCTGGACGAGCTGCTGCGGGCCCTGCGTGTCGGCGTCCTCGTGCTCGAGGACGCGCACTGGGCCGACGAGGTGACCCTGGAGTTCCTGCTGTTCGTCACCTCCCGACAGCAAGCACACGGGCCGAGCCTCGTGATCTCCTATCGGCCGGAGGAGGTGGACGACGGATCGCTGTTGCTGCGGCTCACGTCCCGGTTGCCTGCCGGCGTGACCCAGTTGAGGATCGCCCTGGCGCCCATGCGACCCGACGACACGGCGGCGCTGGTGTCCTCGATGCTGGACGGCAACCCGATCTCGCACGAGTTCACGACCTTCATGCACGAGCGGACCGGTGGCGTACCGCTGGCCCTGGAGGAATCGGTCCGCCTCATGTGCGACCGTGCCGACCTCGTCTTCCGCGACGGACAGTGGGTCCGGCTCAAGCTGCGCGAGCTCCAGGTGCCGCCGACGGTGCGGGACTCCACCCGGGAACGGGTGGGCCGTCTGTCACCGACGGCGCAGCAGGTGCTGCGGGCGGCGGCCACGTTGGCCCAGCGGTCGTCGGTGGCCACGATCGCGATGACCGCCGGGCTGTCGCCAGCTGCGTGCCGAGGCGCTGTCGCGGAGGCCGCCGCCGCAGGTGTCCTGGACGGGGACGACCGCGGCTGGCGGTTCCGGCACGTGCTGGCCGCCACCGCTGTCTACGAGGCGATCCCGTTGACCGACCGCAGGCACGTCCACCTGCTGGCCGGCCGGGCGTTGGAACACATCCATCCGCCGCCGGTGGCCCGCCTCGCCCACCACTTCCGCGAGGCGGGCGACACGCGGTCCTGGGCGCGGTACGCCGAGCAGAGCGCCGAGCTGGCGATGGCCTCGGGTGACCACACCAGGGCGGTCGACCTGCTTGTCGATCTGTTGACGTGGGCAGTGCTGGCGCCGGTGGATCGGGCGCGGGTCGCGCGCATCGCCGGAGTTGCCGCGCTGGGCCGTCGGGAGGCGGTCGACGAGGTCTACCACCGCGTGATCCGTACTCTGCGCTCGGTGCTGGAGACCCCCGGTCTCTCGGCCCGCCAGCAGGCCGAGATCCGCAATCCCCTGGGTCGGCTCCTGATCACCGGAGGTGAGGCGCAGGCCGCGCTGAGCGAGCTGGAGCAGGCGGTGGCCAACCTCGACCACGACCCGGTCGAGGCGGCTCGGGCGATGACCTACCTCGGCTGGGCCTATGCGGGACCGTGGCCGGCGTCGACCCACAGGCGTTGGCTCGATCGCGCCGCTGAGCTCACCGCCGGATTCGACTCTCCCGCAGAGCGGCTGAACCTGGCCGGCAACCGGGCCGCGGCGTTGCTCATGCTCGGTGAGGAGGAGGCCTGGGACGTCGTCGCCCACCTGCCCATCGACGGCGCGACCCCGGCGGAGCGTCTCGACGTGGCCCGCATCCACGCGAATGTCGGCACCGGCGCGCTGATCTGGGGTCGGTACGCCGACGCCGAGGAACACCTGGCCGTGGCCATGCGCCTTGCCGACGCCGAGCAGGCGTCCCGGTTGCACCACAACGTCGAACTCGAACAGGCCAACCTGGCGTGGCTCACCGGCCGGTGGGAGGACCTCGCCCAACGAAGCGCGGCACTCGCCGATGCCGACCGGGACCGGCCGGCCCACTACCTCGGCAGCATCCGCCTCGCCGCCCGGCTGGCAGCTGCGGCCGGCCGGCGCCGTGCCGCCGAGGAGCAGTTCCGGCTGGTCCTTGAGGAGTCCGCCCGTCTCGGCGCGGCCGACGACACGATGGAGGCCGCCGCCGCGCTGGCCAGACTGTGGCTGACGGACGGAAACAGCGGCCGGGCGCTGCAGATCACGAACGAGCCGATGGAGACCGTCCGGAGAAAGGGCATCTGGGTCTGGGCGACGGACCTCGTCCCCGCCCGGGTCGAGGCGCACCTCGCCGCGGGTGACCTGATGGCCGCGACACGCCTCGGCGACCAGTTCGCCAGGGGGCTGCGGGGCCGTACGGCGCCCGCGCCGCGCGCCGCGCTCACCGTATGCCGTGCGCTGCTGCTCGCCGCGGCCGGAGACCACACCCGCGCGGCGTCGGCATTCGATCGGGCGGCACGCGCCTGGAGTGCGTTGCCGCGCCCCTACGACGCCATGCTCGCCCGCGAGCGGCAGGCCGAGGCGCTCATCGCGCAGGGCCAGATCGAGCGGGGCCGGGAGCTGCTGGCGGCACAGTACGAGCAGTTGTTCAGGCTCGGCGCCCGTGGCGACGCGGACCGTGTCGCGCAGCGGCTCCGCGAACACGGCGCCGAGGTCCCGCGACTGTGGCGCGGCGGCCGACGCGGGTACGGCGACCAGCTCTCACCTCGCGAGCTCGACGTGGTCCAACTGGTTGTCGCCGGCAAGACGAACCGGGAGATCAGCCGGATCCTGGCCAAGTCACCGGCCACTGTGGATCAGCAACTGCGGGCGGCGATGCGCAAGTTGAAGGTGAGCTCGCGGACCGCCCTTGCGGTCAAGGCCGTGGAGGCCGGCGTGTTCGCGGAAGAGGACTCCCTCGACGACGCGTCGTGAAAATTGACGTATCCGCTGGATAGCGACGGCCTCTCGGCCCACCGAGCATGACTCCATGATTCATAGCCCTTGGGCAATGCGTGCCTGAGCGACCTGTCGCGCGCGACGACACCGCCACCGAGCAGCCCTCACCTCTCGATCTGTCGCGCGAGCCGCACGACGGCGCCCGCGACGCCCACGGCGCCCGCGACGCCCACGACGACGCCGGCGACCACGAGAGCCACGACCCCTACCAACCCCTGTAGGCGGAAGGACCCCCCATGAGATTGAAAGCCCTCGCGGCAACGCTTGCCGCGGTGGTCGGCCTGAGCCTGATCCAGGCACCGCCGGCGTCCGCCGCGGAGCCCGACCCGGGCGCCGCCGCCAACAAGATCGCCCCGAGCCTGAAGGACCGCTTCCGTACGTCTCCGGCGTCCGACTTCTGGATCACGTTCGAGACCAGGGCCGACCTCGGGCCGGCGAAGAAGATCGCCGAGTGGGCCGCTCGTGGTCAGTTCGTCTACGACGCGCTGACCACGGCGGCGAAGGATTCCCTGGCCTCGGTCTCCACCGAACTCGACCGGGCGGGCGTCACGTACACCTCCTACCCGATCGCCAACGCCGTGCTCGTCAAGGGGGGCACCGAGAAGCTCGCCCTCGACGTGGCCGCGCGGGTGCAGGTCGCCGAGATCCACGCGACGCCGCAGGTCGCGCTGGTCAAGCCGGTGGACGAGAAGGTCCCCACTGACCAGGCTGCCCGTCCCGCCGCGAAGGCGGGCGAGGCCGGCACCGTGTCGTGGGGTCTGGACGCCATCCACGCACCCGAGGCGTGGGCCATGGGCGCTACCGGTGCGGGCATCACCGTGTCGAACCTCGACTCGGGCGTCCAGTTCGACCACCCCGCCCTGGCGCACCAGTACCGCGGCACGAAGCCCGACGGCACCGTCGACCACAACTACAACTGGATGGCCACCCGGGGCTCGTGCACGGGAGCGCCGTGCGACGACAACGGACACGGCACGCACACCATGGGCACCATGGTCGGCGACGACGGCACCAACCACGTCGGTGTCGCCCCGGACGCGCAGTGGATCGCGACGAACGGCTGCTGCGACAACAGTGGCGTCGAGTCGCTGCTGCGGTCCGGCTGGTGGCTGCTCGCCCCGACCGACGTCCAGGGGAACAACCCCGACCCGTCCAAGCGCCCCCACGTCGTCAACAACTCGTGGGGTCAGACGGTCGAGCACAGCTTCGACGACTTCTTCCGGGCCATCGACGAGGCGTGGAGCGCCGCGGGCATGTTCAGCGTCTGGTCGTCGGGCAACACCACGCCGTACGCGGCCTGCGACACCGTCTCCTCGCCCGGCTCCGCCGAGAGTGCCTACTCGGTCGGCGCGTACGCCGAGGACGGGACGCTGGCGCTGTTCTCCCGCAAGGGCGAGGGTGAGGGTGGGCGGATCAAGCCGGAGATCTCCGCTCCGGGCGACGCGGTCCGTTCGTCCTACCCGAACAACAGCTACGTCGAGATGTCCGGCACCTCGATGGCGGCCCCCCACGTCGCCGGCGCGGTCGCGGCGCTGTGGAGCTACGACCCGACCCTCATCGGGCAGGTCGAGGAGACCCGCCGCCTGCTCGGCGAGTCGGCTGTCGACGTCGACGACACCGAGTGCGGCGGCACCGCCGAGATCAACAACAAGTACGGCGAAGGCCGCCTCGACCTCGTCCGCCTCCTCGAACTCGCGCCCCGCAAGGGCGGCACCCTCACCGGTGTGGTCACCGCCGACGGCGCCCCGGTCCCCGCTGCCGACGTGACGATCAGCGGGCCGTTCAGCCGGTCGATCGGCACCGACAAGGACGGCCGGTTCACGACGAACCTGCCGGTCGGCGACTATCAGCTCAGCACCAAGGTCTTCGGCTACCTGACGGCGACCGCCAATGTCACGATCTCCCTCGGCCAGGACACGTCGGTCACGCTGCCGCTCACGGCCGCCGCGAGGCACGACATCAGCGGGAAGGTCGTCGACGACAAGAAGCGACCCGTCCCGAACGCGGACGTGTCCGTCACGGACACGCCGCTGAAGCCGGTACGCACCGACGCCAACGGCGCGTTCACGATCAGCGCCGTGCCCGAGGGCACGTACTCGCTGAACGTCAAGCCCAACGCCTGTTTCTCGCCCACCACCGCCCCGCTGACCGTCGGGGCGCAGAACGAGTCGCGGGAAATCCCCGTGGGGCTGGTCGTCGACAAGGGCGGTTACAGCTGCGCCGTCTCCGACGGCGAATACCTGCGCGGCACCGACCCGGTCGCATTCACCAGCGGCGTGTGGGCGACGGTGCAGCTGCCGTTCCCGATCGCGCTCTACAACGGCAGCCACGACAGCCTCGGGATCAGCCTGCGCGGCGTGATCTCCCCGGACACCAGCACCGGACCCGGCAGTGGCGGTGCCGGCGTCTTCCCGCTCTACGTCCAGACTCCCGTCGAGTTCGCCCCCGGCGGAGGAGTCTTCACGGCGGCCACCAAGGTCAACGGCGAGGACGCGTTCGTCGTCGAATTCCGCAAGGCCAGGCTCTGGGCCTATCCGGACCGGTCGGAGTACACGGAGCCGGTCAGCTACTCGGCCACGCTCACCCGCTCCGGCACCGTGATCTTCGGTTACGGCGACGGCATCGGGACCGACGACGCGGTGACCGCCGGCGCCCACGCCACCACGGGCATCCAGGGCTGGGCCGGCGTCGACGGCATCCGGTTCTCCGACAGCGCGCCGGTGCTGCGCGACGGGATGGTCGTCACCTACGGCATGCCTGACTTCGGGTACCTCGACGCGACGGTCGTCGACAAGAACGACGGGCTCCCGGTGGCCGGCGCCAAGGTCTCCTTCAGCAACGAGAAGGGGCTCGTCGAGGCCGTCACCACCAACGGGACGGGCGTCGTGCACCGCCAGCTCCCGGTCGACGACTACACCATGACTGTCGACGCGCCGAACTACACGACCGGGACGTACCCCTTCGCGCTGGACAAGCTCTACGCGAAGGCGACGATCGACGCGCGTCTGACCACTGGTGTCGCCGGCCTCAAGGCCGACGGCCTCGAGGCGCTGCTGGGTACCGACCAGAACGGCGTCGGCTCGCTGACGCTTACCAACAACGGCTCGGCCCCACTCACGTACGACCTGGGCGAGGCAGCACGCCACCCCGACCTCGACGCCGTCGGCGCCACCGCGCGCACCGGAAAGGGCGCGGCCAGCACGATCGACCTCGCCGCCTGGAAGGCCGGCGCGAGCGGCATGAAGCCGTCAAACGTCGACGGCAAGGCCGCGACGGCGAGCGCCGCGGAGGCTCAGGCCGCTGCCAAGGTCGGCCCGACCTCCGGCGGAGACGTCATCACGCGGATCGCCATCCCCGGCACCATCGCGGAGAAGGAGCCCACCGGCATCGGGTACGACGGCGACGTCTGGGTCCACGACTACAACGCGCGGACCAACACCGCCTACACGGTGACGGGCAAGCGGACCGGCAAGGTCTTCGACGCGTCGTGGAACCCCGCGTACCGGGCGTTCGACATGGCGCTCGACACCAAGACCGGTGACATGTGCCAGATGGAGGACAGCCCGGCCAGCTACATCCACTGCTTCGACCGCACGACCGGGAAGGAGACCCGGCAGATCAAGGGTGACTGGTCCACGCTGCCGCTGACCGGTCTGGCCTACAACCCGAACCAGGACGTGTTCTACGTCGGCGGCCGGGCGAACGGAATGATCGGCACCGTCGCCGGGACATCGCACGACAACGCGGGTGCGCTGCTGTCCTTCTGCACCCCGCCGCTGCCCGAGGTGATGGGCCTGGCCTACAACCAGGCGTCCGACACCATCTGGTACACCGACCTCACCTCGAACCGGCCCACCCGCCTGCTGCAGGTCGACCCCGACGACTGCTCGCTGGTCAACGCGTGGTGGTTCCCGGGCCAGAAGGTGGGCCAGGGCGGCGGTCTGGAGACCGACTCGACAGGTGCGCTGTGGGCGGCGGATCAGCTCGCCGACGACGTCGTGCTTGTCGACGTCGAGGACGACCAGATCACCGACCTGCCGTGGCTGTCGCTCTCCTCGACCGGCGGCACCCTCGCCCCCGGCCAGTCGACGACCGTCAGGGTCTCGATCTCCTCGAAGGGCGCGAAGCCCGGCGTCCTGGGCGCGAACATCGTGGTGCGGTCCGACTCCGGACGCCAGTCCAAGACGTACGTTCCGGTGACGCTCACGACCACGAAGTACCAGGTCGGCGTCAACGCCGGCGGCTCCAAGCTCACCGACGGCTCCGGCTACATCTGGTCCGCCGACCAGGCCGCCGGCAGGACGTCGTGGGGCTACGAGGGGAAGACGAAGGCCGCCGCCACGAAGGCCCCGATCTCCGGTACGACTGACGACGCCCTGTTCCAGTCGCAGCGCACCACCTCGGACAAGCAGCTGTTCTACCGCTTCCCGGACGCGCCCAAGGGCACCTACGCGATCGACTTCGGCTTCGCCGAGATCGAGGACGTGGCCCGGGGCAAGCGGGTGTTCGACGTCGTCGTGGACGGAGCGCTCACGGAGTACGCGTACGACCCGGCAGCGGCCGTGGGGTCGAACGCCGCCGACTGGCGCTCCGCGGTCGTGCAGCACGAGGGCGGTCCGCTGACCGTGGAGCTGCGGGGCTCGAAGGGTCTGAAGGCCCCGACCATCGCCGCGCTGCGGGTGACGCTCGATCCGCGCGCCGACGCGGTGGAGCCGGATCCCCAGCCCGAGCAGCCGGAGCCGGGCCCGGTGCCGGTGGCACCCGCCGGTCGCTCGTACGCGATGAAGGTGACCGACGGGCTCTACCGCCAGGGCACCCAGGAGTCCGGGTGGCACGGCGACGACGTGTGCGGCGTGCTGTGGTTCGACTCCAGCTTCCTGTTCCCGTTCTACGACACGGCCTGGGACGGCGTGTGCGTGACGACGAACGGCACGCTGGCCTTCGACCGCGCCAGCACGCTGGGGAACAACACGGCGCTGCCGTCGTCCGGTCCGATCGACGCGATCCATCCGCTCTGGGACGACCTCGTCGTCGACGACGAGGCAGGCATCTACTTCGGCCGGACCGAGGTGGACGGCCTGGCGGCGGAGGTCATCGAATGGCGCAACGTCGCCTTCTACGACGACCAGACGGCCCGCGTGAGCTTCTCGGTCACCCTGATCGCGGACGGCCGCATCCAGATCGGGTACGGCGACGGCGTCGGCGGCGACAACCCCCTCACCCGGGGGTCGTCGGCGACCGTCGGCGTGGAGAGCCTGACGCGCAACCCCGCGGGTCAGTACTCCTTCAACCAGCCCATCCTGAAGGCCGGCCTGGGGCTGGAGTACACGCTTCCCGCGGCGGGCACGATCGAGGGCACGGTCACCGACCGGAACGACGGCAAGCCGATCGAGGGCGCCATCGTCACGCTCAAGGGGCCGAACGGTGAGCGGGTCATCACCGCCGACGCCAAGGGTCGGTGGAAGGCCCAGGCGCTGGTCGGCGAGAACACCGTGGAGGTGTCGGCCCCGAACTACGTCACCGCCGGCCACCGGGTGACCATCGCCAAGAAGGATCAGGCCGAGGTGGTCGACACGGCGTTGACCACGGGCATCGCCACCGTCACCGCGGGCAATCTCGACTGGCTCCTCGACCGGAACCAGAAGGCGACGGCCGACGTGGCCGTGACCAACACCGGCTCCGCCCCGCTCGAGGTGCGGATCAGCGAGCAGAAGCGCACCGGCGACGGCGGCCACGAGGCGGCCGACCTTCCGTGGCTGACCCTCACGGGCGCGGCCGCGACCGGCACGGTCACGCTCGCGGTCGGCGAGTCCACCACGGTCACCGCGACGGCCGACAACGCAGGCTTCCAGCCGGGCGTGCTCGTCGGGGACGTGCTCGTGGCGTCCAACGCCGGCAAGGGCGAGGCCCAGCTCACGCCGGTACGCCTGGCGACCTCCGCCTACGACAGGGGCGTCGACGTCGGCGGAACCGGGTTCGTCGGCACCGACGGCTTCGTCTGGTCCCCCGACCAGGAGCTCGGCTCGCGACAGTGGGGCTACGTCGGCGGCAGGACGCGTGCCACCAAGGCCGACATCGCCGGCACCGAGGACGACGCGCTGTTCCGCACCCAGCGGACCGGCGAGACGTTCAGCTACGTCTTCAAGAACGCTCCCGCCGGCACGTACCGGATCGCTCTCGACTTCGCGGAGATCGAGAAGGTCAAGGCCGGCAAGCGTGCCTTCGATGTCCTCATCGACGGCAAGGTCGTGCTCTACGACCACGACGTGCAGGCGAAGGTGGGTGCGCTGAAGGCCGACGTCAACACGGTCACCGTCGAGCACGCCGGTGGCGATCTGAGGATCCAGCTCACCCGCGAGAAGGGTGAGAGCGATCCGATCCTCAATGCGCTGAAGGTGCAGGAGGACCCGCGCCTCTGAGCTGACCGACCAGGTCGGCTAAGTGGTCAGGGCCTCCTCGGAGAACGATCGCCGGGGAGGCTCTGACCATGACCACCCACGGTTGCCGGACGTGGTGGAGCGCGTCGACGGCACCGCGGACCTGCGGTGCCGTCGCCCGCTGTCCTCCGAACCCGTTACGAGCGAACGCGGATGATCGTCTTGCCGGTGATCCGCTCGGTCGGATTGAGAGCGGCGACGGCGTCGTCGAGGTCCGCGACGGTGCCGATGTTCGTCCGCAGCCGCCCGTCCCGTACCCGCCGGACGATCTCCCCCAGTTGGGCGCGGTCAGGCGTCACGACGAAGTCGATCGCCAGGCCGTCCGCGGGCCGCACCTCGGGCGGCCCGACGACGGAGACCAGGACTCCCCCGGCCCGAACCAGGCCCGCCGACCGCTTCCCGATGTCGCCGCCGATGACGTCGATGACCAGATCGAGTCCACCGACGGCTTCGAGGACGTCGTTCTCGAGGTCGACGAACTCCTGCGCGCCGAAGTCGAGCGCCTTTTGCCGGTCGGCAGCGCGCCCCGTGCCGATGACGTAGGCGCCGAACTCACGTGCGAGCTGCGTCACCATCGAACCGACCGCGCCGGCCGCGCCGTGCACGAGGACGCTCTGCCCCGTCTGAAGGTGGCCGTGCTCGAACAGTCCCTGCCAGGCGGTCAGGCCGGAGATCGGCAGGCTCGCGCCCACCGTGAAGTCGACGTCGCCGGGCAGCGGCGCGAGGTTGCGCGCCTCGACGGCCACGTACTCCGCCAGGGTGCCGTCCCGGGTCCAGTCCGTGAGGCCGAACACCCGCTGTCCCACCGACAGGCCCGTCGTGCCGTACCCGAGAGCGGTGACCACTCCGGCCAGCTCGTGCCCGGGAATCGACGGCGTCCGGTCACGTCCGAGGCGATCGGTCCAGGTCGAGGGCCACGCCATCTCGGTCGGGACGAACCCCGACGCGTGGACCCGGACGACGACGTCGTTGAGGGCCGGTTCCGGTTCAGGCCGGTCCACCAGCGTCATTCCGGCTGTTCCCGCAGCCTCGTCCGTCACCACAATCGCCTTCATCAGATACCTCCCTGTATCCAGCCCTCGTCTGCGCCGCACGAGGAGCGCATGTCCGTTTCCCAGCGTTGGCGGCGTCAAGCCCCGGCGCCGTACACCCAGGGCTGATCGGTAGCGGTTGGGCGCGGGGATGGCGCCGGGAGCGGCGGGACCCGAACCTAGCCGCCTCAAACTGGTCCGTCAAGTCCAGTTTGGGGCTGCAACGACCGCTCGCGCTGCTGCAAGAGTTACCAGTTCAACAGCTTGTTTGGGGCGATCTCCGGGCGCTTTGTCAATGCGCTTTCGGACTATACAGTCCAAGAAAGGTGAAGGCCGCGGGAATACCACCGCCCCGCAGAGCGTCTGTACGTGCGGGTCGAGGTGCGCTCCACCTGGCTCGCACTGCGCTTTGCACAAGAGACACCGGCACGACGACAGGCAGGGAGATGACATGAACACCGAAAAGGCGATCCTCGCCGGCGGCTGCTTCTGGGGCATGGAGGAGTTGTTCCGCCGCCAGTCCGGCGTCGTGTCCACGCGCGTCGGCTACAGCGGCGGCGACGTCCCGAACGCCACCTACCGCAACCACGGCACCCACGCGGAGTCCATCGAGGTCGTCTACGACACCGACAAGACCGACTTCCGCGCGCTGCTCGAGTTCTTCTTCCAGATCCACGACCCTTCGACGAAGAACCGCCAGGGCAACGACATCGGCCTCAGCTACCGCTCGGCGATCTTCTACACCAGCGACGAGCAGAAGCGGGTCGCCGAGGACACGATCGCCGACGTCGAAGCCTCGGGCCTGTGGCCCGGCAAGGTCGTCACCGAGGTCACCGCGGCAGGAGACTTCTGGGAGGCCGAGCCCGAGCACCAGAACTACCTGCAGACCTACCCCGACGGGTACACCTGCCACTTCCCCCGCCCCGGGTGGAAGCTTCCCAAGCGGGCGACGGCCTGACCCCTCCGGCGCCGGCAGCGGCGTCTGAGGAACAGGACCACATGGTCCAGCAACAAGTCCGTCGGCTCTTCGGCATTCGCACATAGGACAGGGCACCGGATGGACTGCGAGGTCCCATTCTCGCTGGATCATCCGGTGCGCTGGATACACTTGACAGATGAGCGAGGAGCAGGTTGCCGCGCCGAGAAACGGGCGGAGGATCAGTCAGCGGGGCATCGCGACCCGCGAGCGGATCCTCGATGCGGCGAACCGGCTGATGCTCGTACGCGGCGTGAACGCGACGACCCTTGACGACATCCGCGAGGCGAGCCAGACGAGCAAGTCCCAGCTCTACCACCACTTCGCCGACAAGCAGGAACTCGTGCGCGCCCTGGTCACCTATCGAGGCGCGCTCGTGCTCCAGCGTGAACGTGCGGGGCTCGAACGACTGAGATCGTTCTCCGGGCTGGTCCGTTGGCGCAACGCGCTGGTCCAGGCCAACTCGCTGAACAACGGCAAATACGGGTGCGGCCTCGGGTCGATGGCCCTCGAGCTGTCCGATCAGGATGAGCAGGCTCGATCGTCGCTGTCGGAGACGTTCGCGGCATGGGAAAAGCTGATCAGTGATGGTCTGCACCGGATGCGGGACAGCGGTCTACTCCGCCGGGACGCCGACCCGGAGAAGTTGGCCACGGGGTTGATGGCCGCTCTGCAGGGCGGCTACCTGCTGGCGAACGCCGCGCACGACGTCGCACCGATGGAAGTCGCCCTGGACATGGCGCTGGAACACATCAGGTCGTTCCTCGCGCAGCCGGCCGGTGAGCCGACCCCTGCGTCGTCTGCGCCGTCACCGGAGGCGGGTCAGGCCGGGTTGGCGCCGGCCTGACCGAAGCCCTCCTGGGCCGCCCCGCGTACCAGCCTGTTTGCCCTCTCCGGCTCGTACCCGCTCGCCCGGAGCAGGTCGCTCGCCGCCGTACGCAGCTGGGTCACCATGGCGGCACCGTACGGCCGCAGGCCCGTTGCGTCGGCTTGTCCGGCCAAGCGCCCGACGTCCAGGGCCGCCTGCTGGGTCTGCTCCGGGGCCTTACCCTTGCGGACGTCCTGCCGAAGCAACCGGAGCCCGTCGGCGAGTCGCTCCACGGCAATCGCGAGCTGTTTGGGCACCGGTTCGTCGTATTCCAGGCTCGTCGTGGCCCAACGGGCCAGTTCCTGGGACTCGATCGCCACCCGCTCGAAGTGCTGCATACCGCGCTTGTAGCGCTCCACATCGCGCCGGCGCCGCCACCGTGCCGGCGCGAGGATCACCACCTCGTCGGCACCGGACAGCGCTTCGTGCAGCCGATCAAGGTCGGGTCCCACGCCCCGGAGCCGGTCGAGTGCGTGTCTCGCAAGGTTCGGGTCGCGTTGTCGCAGTGCCTGCGCGACCTGCCGCAGGTGTGCGCAGAGCCTCTCCGTCACCGGCGCGGCGGTGTGGTCGAGAACGCGCATCGGGTTGATCGGCAGCAACAACCCGACCACCGCCAGTCCGACGCCGCCGCCCACGACAGCGTCGAGGATCCGGGGCATCTCAAGGTCCCGCGTGGTCGGCGACAGGGTGGCGATCAGTACCGCGGTACCACCGGCATGTGCGACGAGCGCGCCACTGCGTCCGGTCAGCAGCAGCGCCACGGTGATGGCCAGTGTGACCACCAGACCGATCTGCCAGGGCCCGAACCCGATGGCGAGGATCAGGACATCACTGGTCAGCAGGCCCAGCGCGACGCCGACCATGAGTTCGGCCGTTCGCCTGGCGCGTTGCCCGAGGGCGGCGACGATCGTTCCGACCGCCGCCCTGGGCGCGAAGACCGGTGCCGACCTGTGCAGCAACTCGTGTGCGATCACCCAGGACAGCGCGGCGGCGAGTCCGGACTGGACGGCGAGAAGGAGCATGATTTCGAGTTGGCGTACCCGGGACCTGCCAACCGCACCGCCCTGGCGACGGGCTCGTTCCGCGATCTCCTGGGCCTGCGCACCGAGAGCGTCGTAGGCCGGCCGGCCCTTTCGGTCGGAGGACATCGCCGTGGTTACCCCGGTTGTTCCTCGCGAACCTCGACGGGATCGCCATCTTCGTCACCACTGCGACAGTTGTCCAGTTCACGGGACTTCCGGATGGGGCGCCGGCCAGCCGAGGCGCTGAACACGCCCGGGAGGGGCCGGCGAGTGACACCCCGCCGACCCCTCCCGGGTGAGATCACCGTCCGTACAGCTCGAATTCGTAGAGCGAGAAGCCGTACGAGGTGGCCCGCTTGACCCCGTACACCCGCACGTAGCGGGCGGTGACCGGCGCGAAGGTGGCGTTGTCGACGCCGCCGTTGCCGGTGGTGGTGGCGAACACCGGCGTCCAGGAACTGCCGTCGCCGGAGACCTCGATCCGGTACGAGGTGGCATACCCGGCCTCCCACCGCAGCACGGCCCGGCTGACCGTGCGGGCCGCGCCGAGGTCGACCCGCAGCCACTGGTTGTCGTTGTAACTGCTTGCCCATCGGCTGCCGAGGTTGCCGTCGACCGCCTTGTCTGGGGTGAAGCTGGTCAGGAACTGGGTGCTCGACGCGGTGGCCGGACGACCCTGCGCCAGGTTCGCGACGTCGTCGCCCCGACGTGCCGGGAACGAGACGACCTGCTGGTAGGTGGGGCGGTTCTGCCAGGCGATCAGGGGGTGGGTGATGCCGCCGAGCCCGGACTGGGCGATCGAGTCGGCGCACCACTGGTCGCCGGCCCCACAGGACTTGTCTCCGGGGTAGACAGTGGTGGCCGGCACCGCGGCGGCCTGGCCGAGCGCGCCGAGCAGGGCCTGCCGGCACGTGCCGAGGTTGCCGTTGCCGCAGTACGCGCGGCCCAGCCCACCGGCCACCGGCTCGCCGAGGACGGTACGCAGGTCCTTGTCGACGTAGCCCCACCAGCCGTACTGGAACGACGAGCCCTTGTGCGCCTGACCCTGCAATGCCCAGCTCGCGGTGCCGTCGCGCGCGCCGTTCTGGCCGCCCGACGGTGCCTCGTTCACCTCGATGGCGTCGACAAGCGCGGCGTAGAGGTCCGGCCCGAGGCCGGGGCGGAACTCCGCCGAGGCCAGCAGCGGCCACCAGGCGTCGAAGATCCGGATGGCGTCGGCGTGCTGGTAGACCTTGGAGCCGGGCGACGTCTCCACCCGGCGGGTCCCGGCCTGCTGCCAGGCGCGCAGCTTGCCCACCGCGTCGGCCAGCGCCGGATCCGTGACCGGTGTGCTGTCCAGCACCCGCAGCAGGTCGCCGAGAACCTGCTGGCCGCGCAGGTCGGTCACCGCCGCATCCGCCATGATCTTGACGACGTCGGCGCGGCCGAGCTTGCGCTGGGCGATCGCGGCACGCACCGGGCCGTCGAGCAGCTGAGCCCGGTGTACGGAGCCGAAGCTGAAGTTGCCGTCGGCCGCCCCGAAGTCCCGCGCCTGCTTGTTGTTCCAGCTGACGTAGTAGTCCTGGTTGACCGACTGCGGGTGGGCCGACGCCGGAGCGTAGGTGGCGTCGTTGGTGTCCGGGTTCCAGCCGGCCCACTCGTACGCCGCTTCGGCCCTGGCCGGCAGGTTCGGGTCGGTGACGGACGACCGGACCGGGTTCGAGCCGGAGTTGAAGTACGCCGCCTCGGTCGAGTTGACGTAGAACCAGTTGAACGCGTACCCGACGCTGGCCGCGGACGCCTGGAACGCCGCCGCGCTGCCCATCGCCGACGGGTCGTTGAAGGCCTGGAAGCCGATCGCCGAGTCGGCCTCGTGCCGGTAGGTGGAGCGCAGCTTGGTGAACGCGGTCGGCTGCCCGTTCACCAGACCCCGGTAGGACACCAGCCCGTACTTCGTGCGCAGCGCGCGCAGCGTGTACGACCCGGCCGGGGTGGAGTCGGCAAGCGTCGGCGACCACGAGTTGCGCTGCTCCAGCGCCTCCATGGCGAGACACTGCCCGTGGTAGAGGTAGCGGTTGGTACGCAGCGTCGGGGCGCTGCCATCGGTGGTGCACAGCGTCAGCGCGTACGTGTCGGTGAGGTCCTGGGAGGCGGAGGTGGCGCTCCACGCGTAGTCCTGGCCCCGACCGAGCAGCACGTAGAGGTTGAGCCCGGCGAACGCGGCGCCGCGCGCGCTGATCCCCGGCCCCTGCAGCTCCTGGAGCATCAGCAGTTGCGGCGCGAAGTAGCCGGTCTGCGGCCCGAACACAGCGACCGGATTGCCGGTGGTGGTGTGCCGCCCGGACACCACCACGGCATTGGACATCCCGTGCGCGCGCAGGTTGGACAGGCCGCCGATCAGCTCCTGGGTGGCGGTGCTGGTGCCGGTGCGGGCGGCGGCCCCGCCGCTGGCGTCGTAGGCGAGCGGCTCGGCGACCACCGACCCGGCGTCGGGCAGTACGGCGCTGGTCGCGCCCGGCGGTGTCGCCCCGTACGGGAAGCTCTGCCCGTCGTGCAGGGTGAGCACTGTCTCCGGGTCGTTCTGCGACCGGAACGCCTGCCAGACCCGGTCACCTTCGGTGGCGCCGTACTTGGCCCGCGCGGCCACTCGGACCAGCGCGGACTGGATCTCGCTGCCGCCTCCCCCGCCGAAGAGCCCGCCGATCACCCCTGCGGTGGCGATGAGATCGGTCATGGTGAAGTGCGTCGGCTTACCGGCGCCAGCGAGCACGTACTCGCCCGGGTAGTTGTCGTCGGCGATCGACTTGTCGATGTACGCGTTGATGCCGGCGATGTAGTCGGCCACGTCGGTGTAGAGCTGCTGACCCCGGGCGCCCTTGGTGCGCAGCGCGTTCACCTGAGCCTGGAGGTCCGCCTCGGTGTAGGGCGAGTTGGCCCAGACGCTCTGCTCCAGTTCCCGGTTGCCGGGGGCGCCGCCGGCGAACGATGTGACGTTGCCGCGACCGACGTGCCGCAGCAGGTCCATCACCCAGAGTCGGTCCTGGGCACCTGCGTAGCCGGCGCCGAACATCGTGCCGCCGCGGGTGGTGCCGGTGACGTGCGGGACGCCGGTGGCCTTGTCCCGCACGATGGTGACGTCCGCGCGCGGCGAGACGGTGCTCTCCACCTGCGCGGCCGGGACGCCGAACGAGGCGTCGTTGTAGAAGTGGGCGATCTGCTCGTCGGTCAGCCCGGCGTAGTTGTAGACCAGGTTCGCGTACTCGTCGAGCTGGTCGCTGGAGTGCGCCGGGCGGGTGCCGAGCGCCTGGTGCGCCAGGATGGCGACAAGCGTGGCGTTGCCGTTCTGCCCGGGGGGCAGGATGTCGGCGCACTGGCCGAGGCAGTAGTCGTTGGCGGCGAACGTGCTGGCGGCGAGCGCCGGTGCTGGCGGTGTCACCGTCAGCACGCTCGCGGTCAGGGCGGCGGCGGTGAACGCCGCGAGCCGGTTTCGGAGAGCGGGACGAGGCATGGCGATCCTCCGGGGACGCGGAGTCGGGCCGTTCGGTACGCCCGGCTTCGGTGCCGAAGTCTCGCCCTCCGCGCCCGGGCGTTACACCAGGAGGTGAGAGTGACTCATGTCTATCTCCGGGCAATGATCGACGCAGGAGCCCTGTTCGGGATACCCGTCGTTCACCACGCGCCAATGCCGACGTTTCGCCACCTTCCACTCCGGAGGCAGGCACGGCGGCACCTCGTCAGTGGCCGGCACGATCTGTCGGCGCGAATCGCGACAGACGGGCGCGTGGTCCCTCCCGTCCGCCTGTCGCGATCGAGCGAGCCGGCCTGATCAGGATTCGCGGGTGTTGGCGGCAGGTACGAGCACCTGCCGGCACCAGGTCCGGAAGTCGGTCGCCACGGGTTTCGCGCGCGCCCAGTCGGCGTCGTAGATGCCCTCGTCCTGGGCGGCGAACATCTCGGTCAGGTCCGTGATCGCCTGATCGGTCGCGCCCCGGGACCGCAGCATCGCCGCGAAGTCCTCCACTGTCGTCCGGCGGTAGGCGACCGGCCGGCCGAGCTCCTGACTGATCACCTCGGCCATGCCGTCCGGGGTGAGGCGGTCCGGCCCGAACACCGGGACGTCCTCCTGCCCGGTCCAGGACAGGTCCGTGAGGAGTTCGGCAGCCGCGCCGGCGATGTCGCGCGTCGCGACCGTGGCAAGCGGAAGGTGACCGGCGCAGGTCAGATAGAAGGCGCCCTGCCCGCGGATCGCATCGAGTTGTCCAAGCAGGTTCTCCAGGTAGAAGGGCATGGACAGGGCCCGGTAGGCCGCACCCGACTTCGCAAGCTCAGCATCCATGGCGAAGGCCGCGGAGAGAAGACCCGCCGGCTTGGGCCAGCCGTGCCCGGCACTGGACACGCCGACCACGTGGCCCACCCGGTGGCGGGCAATGGCGGCGGTGCCGGCCCGGGCGAAGCGCAGGTAGTGCTCCTCGGCACTCGGGGCGTGCGGATTCGGTGGGACCAGCCAGAACAACGCTTCGGCGCCCGGCAGCGCCCGGTCGAGCACGACGGGGTCGTCGTGGGAGCCCTCGACGGCCTCGACCTGCTCGCGGAGGGCGCGGTCCAGGCGCGTGACGTCGCGGGCGATCACTCGAACCCGGCGCCCCCGGTCGAGCAACTGCCGGACGAGTTGGCTGCCGATCTGTCCGGTCGGCGCGCTGACCACGATCATGAGGACCCCTAACCTGAAGGTGAATTCCGGTTCCGAATCTATCGTCGCCCGCCCTCGAACGTCAACTACGATGGAGCCGCCATGACTGCTCCCGACCGATCGCTGCGCGCCGACGCCCGACGCAACCGCGAAGCCGTTCTCGACGCCGCCAGTGAGCTGTTCGCCCAGCGGGGCGACGCGGTGCAGATGGACGAGATCGCCGAGCGCGCCGGCCTGGGCGTCGGAACCCTGTACCGGCATTTCGCCGACAAGAAGTCGCTGCTCGCGGCGATCATCGGTCGCCGGTTCGCGGCGATGACCACCCTGGCCCGCGCCGCCGAGGCCGTCGAGGACCCCTGGACCGCCTTCGAGACGCTGCTCCTGGACTATCTGGCAGCCGCGCAGACGGACGCCGCATTTCGCTTCGCGCTCCTCGGCCCGGCCGAGCCGCACTGGGCGGACATCGTCGCCGAGAAGAAGGAGTTCGCGGCGATCGCCGACCGCATCGCTCAACGCGCCGTTGCCGCCGGCCGCCTGCGCGCCGACTTCCTCGCTGACGACTTCGTCCTCATCACCCGTGGCGCGATGGCGAACATGACCGGTACCGGCGACTGGCGCCGGCACGTGGCACTCCTGCTCGACGGCATCCGCGGCCCCGTGCGCTGACGCGAGGCGCGCACATCGGGGTGCGCGGACGTCGCCCGACCGACCGACAAGCGGCCCGTGCCCGTGACGCCGCGGTGGTGTCAGTCACGTGGACTCGACCTGTCGGGTGGGGCGTACCCGACAGGTCGGGACCACGGCGAACCCTGCCCCTGCCTACGCCGCCAGCAGTTCCTCGCTCAGCTTCCAGAGGGCCTGTGCGGACCTCGGGTCGATGGCGTGCGGCACGACGGTGGCGGGGGGCACCTCCTCGGAGCCGAAGGTGATGGGCTGCGGGTTCTCGTCCAGTGGCGAGACGTCGTTGTCCTTCAGGTAGACGCCGCCGATGTCGGCCAGCAGCGGGCTGGTCGCGGCGAAGACGGTGGTGCTGGCGCCCTGCTGCGGCGTCTTGTGCTCGCGGTCAGGGTCGATGATCGGCTGGCCCGACTCGTCGATGAGCCTCATGGCCCGCAACTGCTCGTCGCTCAACATCGCCGTGCGTGGGGCGCCCTCGGTGATGTGGGGACCCAGATTCGTGCCGTGGATGATGCCCGGGTGCACGGCGTATCCCCGGATCCCGTCCGCGGCCCAGCGGCGGTCCAGCTCGACGGCGAACAGCACGTTGGCAGTCTTCGACTGACCGTATCCGAGCATCCCCATGGGGTCGTACCCACTGGTGAAGTGCGGGTCGTCCCAGCGGATGTCGGACAGGCGGTGCCCCCCGGAGGTCAGGTTGACCACCCGGGCGCCGTTCGCCGCCCGCAGGGCGGGCAGCAGACCGAGGGTCAGCTGGAAGTGACCGAGGTGGTTGGTGGCGAACTGCGACTCGTACCCGCGGGCGTCCCTGACCAGGGGGCCACCCATGATGCCCGCGTTGTTGATCAGAATGTGCAGCGGGCGTCCGGAGTCGAGGTACCGAGCGACGAAGGCGTCGATCGAGCCCGGGTCGAGAAGGTCGAGCCCGCCGGTGTCGACGCGCTCGATGCCCGTCAGGCTGGCCGCCGCCCGGTTCGGGTTACGCGAAGCCACTGTCACGGACGCGCCCGCCTTGCTCAGCGCGCGCGTCGCCTCCAGGCCGAGTCCGTGGTGACCGCCGGTGATGATGACGTTGATGCCGGACAGGTCGATGTCCGCGAGCACCTCGTCGGCCGTCGACGCGGCGGTGAAACCGGATCCGATGGGGTGCTGCCGGTGGGTCATGTTCGGTGTCATGACACCACTGTGCGCCAGCGCTTTCGAACTATGAATGGTTGTCGGTCCGGATTTCTTATGCAAGAGTACGGGAATGCCCGGTGACCAGTTGTCCGAGGTGTTGGACCTCGTCGAGGTGCGCGGGCTGCTGACCGGCGGGTTGACAGCCCGGGGTCGGTGGGTGTCGCGCGCACCGTTGCAGGATCTCCTGAAGTTCTTCGCGGTGGTGCGCGGCAGCGCCCGGCTGACCACCGACGGGGTCGACGGGTCGATCGAGCTCGGGCCGGGCGACGTCGCGATCGTGAACAGCCGGTCGTGGCTGGAGATCGCAGGTGGCGCCGGCGACGCTCCGCTCCGCGTGATCGCCCCGGAGGAGGCCGGCCACCACTTCGGCCTCGCTGGCGCCGACCGGGACGCCGACGACGTCGTCATCGGCGTACGCGTGGACCTGAACCAGGCTGGTCGGACACTGCTGCTGCAGGCGCTCCCCCCGGTCGCGCACGTACGGGCGTCCGCCGCGGCGGCCAGCAGCCTGCGCACAAGCCTCGACCGGCTGTTCGACGAGGCGACGGGCGCTCGCCTCGGCTCGGCGTTCGCGGTCCGGCAGCACGGCCAACTCCTGCTGCTGGAGGTGCTGCGCGCCTACGTCGACCAGGCCGAGCTGCCTCCCGGCTGGCTGCGGGCGCTGACCGACGAACGGCTGCGCCCGGCGATCACCCTCATGCACACCGAACCCGAAAAGCCCTGGGGCCTGCAAGAACTGGCGCGTGCCGCCGCGATGTCGCGCACGTCGTTCGCCGACCGCTTCCGGGCCGTCGCGGGGATGCCGCCGGTCACCTATCTCAACCGGTGGCGGATGCTGCTCGCGCAACGTGCCCTGCGCGACGACGATGTCCGCGTCGGATCGCTCGCCTCCCGCCTGGGCTACGCGTCCGAGAGCGCCTTCAGCACCGCTTTCAAGCGCGAGGTGGGCGTGTCACCGCTGCGCTACCGGTACCGGGTGCGCGCCGAGCAGGAGAACGTGACAGCCGTCGTCTGACCGCACCGCCGTCGAGCGCACTGCGGCGGCGCCGGTTGCCGGCGGATCTCGGGGGCGTTACGTTGGGATGCCATCGACGAACGTCTACACCTTTCGGGGTACGGGGGCCGCATGTCCACGTCTGTCACTCGCCGCAGCGTCCTGGCAGGTGGCGCCGGTGCCGCCATCGGCCTGGCGCTGCCCGGCCCCGCCGCCCACGCCGATGGCCACCACAGCACCAGCGTGAGCTTCACCCTCGACGCGAGGACGCTCGACGGCGGTGAGCAGGTCACTTCGGTCACCCTCGACACCAGCGGGCTCGGACCGATCGACCCCGCCGGGCTCACCCCCGGCACGTTCACCGTGCACGCCAAGGCCACCAGCCCGATCCCGATCGCTCCCGGCGATCTGATCTTCAGCGAGTACGACCTGGACCGCACCGTGACCGCCGCCCGGCTCGACCGGCACGGGAACATCGTGCTGGAGCTCAGCACCGCCGAGGGGCAACTCGGCGGTGGCACCCTCGGCTACATCGTGAGTAGGGGCCGCAACGTCCGGCTGGACCTCGTCTACACCATCACGCAGAACGCTCCGCTCGTGCGGCGACACGGCCCGCCGGTCACCATCGCGCGCTTCGTGCAGGGGCGGCTGTCGAACCCCGAGGTGGACGCCTTCAGCCACCACGTGTCGGGCTCGGGTCTGAAGTACCGGTTGTACTCGCCGGAGCGTTCACCCCGCCACGGCCGACGGCCACTGATCCTGTGGCTGCACGGCGGCGGCGAGGGCGCCTCGCTGCCCGACGACTACTACGACAACGAGACCACGTTGCGCGCCAACCGCGGCGCGCTGGGCTTCGCCACCCCGCAGGCTCAACGGATCTTCTCCGGCGCGTACGTCGTCGCTCCGCAGAGCACCTCCTACTGGATCCAGGACGGCCCCCGGTTCGCCCCGCTGATCCGCGAGATCGTCCAGGACCTCGTTCGCCGCAAGCGGGTCGACCCCGACCGGATCTACGTGGTCGGTTGCAGCAACGGCGGCTACATGTCCCTGGAGATGACAGTCGCCTATCCCGACCTGTTCGCCGCGTCGGTGCCGATCTGCGGGGTCGTCGAGCCGCTCGACGGGGCGGGCCCGCCGCTGATCACCGACGCGGAGTTGGCGAGGATCCACACCCCGACCTGGCTGGTCGCCTCGCGCGACGACGACACGGTGCCCCCCGAGACCAACACGATCCACGCCCACGACCTCATCGGAGGATCACTGATCAGCCTGTACGACCATGTCGTCTGGAACGGCTATCAGTTCCCCGGTCACTGGTCCTGGATCTACGTGGCCCGCAACGACCCGAGCCACAACGGCACCCACATCTGGCAGTGGATGGCCCGCCACCGTCGGTGATCCGCCGGCCGAGGTCGAGAGGACGCGTGGTGACCGTCCGCCGGTCGGCAGCAGGGAAACCGCACGGTTATCGGAGAGTGTCGCGGCTGCGTGCCGCGATGCGGATGGTGGTGCCTGCGGGGCCGCTGTCGACGAGGACGTAGTCGGCCATGCGTCCGACCACCCACAGGCCCATTCCTCCTGCGTCGGACAAGGGCGGTCGTTCGGCGCTGGGAACGTAACGAGCGGTGTTGAAGCCCCGCCCCTGGTCGGTGACCTCACAGGTGAGCTGCCCGTTCAGGAGCAGGCGTAGGCCACCCTGCCCACCCCCGTGCCGAATCACGTTGATCATCAGCTCGTTGACCGCGATGACCCAGTTCTCAATCTCGTCATGGGCGAGGCCGCACCGGCGACTGACCGCCTCGACCTCGTGTCGAACCCGGGTCAGATCCAAGAGGGTGAACGCCGACGAGAACAAGGCCTTGCCGGCGCCAGGGGCATGCTGGTCCAGCGGTGGATCAGCCACTGCTTCCCTTCCCTGTCGGACGTGGAGCCGGTGACCTTACCGGTGGCACGAAGGCGGACAGCCTTCCAAGAACGACTTGCCGGACGATGAGCACGCCGGTGTTACATCAGAACGTACCCCGCGCCCAGGCGGTGTACTCCTGCTCTCCTCGGGGTGTGCCGTCGACGACGTGCCAGCGTCTAGGCTTCCTGCGTGGCCGATGCCGAGCTGATGACGAACGACGAGCGGCTGCGACGTATCGAGGCGATCACCGACGCCGCCCTGTCCGGGCTGAACATCACCGAGTTGCTCGACGAGCTACTCGACCGGGTCCGGGACCTGCTCGAGGTCGATACCGCCACCATCCTCCTGCTGGACGACCACACCGGCGAACTCGTCGCGACAGCGGCCAAGGGCCTGGAGGAGGAAGTGCGGCGCGGTTTCCGCATCCGGGTCGGACGCGGCTTCGCCGGCCGGGTGGCAGCGACACGCGCGCCAGTCACGATTCACAACGTCACGCCCGACGACGTCGTCAATCCCATCCTGCTCGCCACGGGGATACGAGCCCTGCTGGGCGTGCCCATGCTCGCCAACGGCAACCTCGTCGGCGTACTACACGTCGGTTCCCTGGCCCTGCGCGAGTTCGGCCCCGACGACGTGCAGCTGTTGCAGCTCGTCGCCGATCGCGCCAGCCTCGCGGGACAGGCCCGGGCGCGGGCCCTCGACCGGCAGGCGGCGCTGGCCCTGCAACACAGCCTGCTACCGGGCAAGCTACCCGACATTCCCGGCCTCGACCTGGCCGCCCGGTACGTACCCGGCCACGACCTGGGCATCGGCGGCGACTGGTACGACGTGTTCAGGTTGCCCTCCGGCTGGGTCGGCGCCGTCATCGGCGACGTCTCCGGCCACGGGCTGCCATCCGCGGTCGTCATGGGACGCATCCGCAGCGCGCTACGTGCCTACGCCCTCGATTCCGTCGATCCCGCCCAGGCACTGACCTCCCTCGACCGTAAGATCCACCACTTCGAGGCGGGCAACCTCACCACCGCCGTCTACGCCCTGATCACACCGGACGGCACGCGGGTGCACCTCTCCTCGGCAGGCCATCTGCCGCCGCTGCTGGCTGTCCCCGGCCAGCCCACCCAGCCCGTCAACCTGACGGTGGACCGGCCACTGGGTGTGGGCAGACCAGCAACCAACCGCCGCACCACAGTCGTGGACCTGCCGCCGGGCGCGGCGCTCGTCTTCTACACCGACGGACTGGTCGAGCGCCGCAGCGAACTGATCGACACCGGTATCGAGCGTCTCTCCGACGCTGTGCGGTCCAGGCCAGCCGAGGCGTTGTGCGACCACATCATGGCCACGGCGGCCCAGGAGCACCCGAACGACGACATCGCCCTCCTGGTCATCCGCCGCCAACCACCACCGGAACAGGCCCCGTAGGCAGCTGACTCGACAGGTGCGGCCGCACCGCCGGGAAGACGGTGCCTCCCCTCTCGGCCTGACCCGCCCTGCGACCCGCTGCCGGGGTGCGGCTTTGCCGCCGCACCCCGGCAGGGACGCCGATCGGGACCTACCTCGCGACGACAGGTGTCGAGAGCCTCCGAGCCGGGCTTCGGCTCAGCAGCCGAGCCGCTTGCTTGCGAGGGCGATGTCGTCGATCCAGAGGTCGAATTCGCCAGGTGTCGTGCCGCCCTGGTAAAGCTGCCAGCCGATCTTCACCGTGTCGACAGTCGGCAGGACGAAGGGAACATCGTTGCCACCGTGGTCGGTCGTGGAGGCGGTCAGCTCCGGGTTCGCCACGCCGTCGATCCACACCGCGACGCGGTTGTCCGCCGCGTCCATCTTCCACTCGAAGCACTGCCAGGTGTCCTCGACGACCGGCGCGGATTCGCGCCAGTTGGTCCAGTCGCCGGTCGGACCACCGTCGGCGCCGACCCCCCAGAACGTTCCGGGGACCGTGGGCGCGTACTGGCCACCGACCGGACGGACGACCTCCGCGCTGCCGGCGCCGGTGGCTTCCACAAGCGTGAAGTGCGCCCAGTCCGGTGCGGTGGGGAAGGCATCGACGCGCAGACGCATGCGGCCGTAGAAGCGGTTGCCCGGCGCGGCGAAGTCGTCGACGCGCAGGAAGGCGCGGCCGTTGTCCACCGTGTGGATGTGCAGCACCTGGTTGCCGCGACGGGCGCGTTCCACGGTGAGCGTGCCGTGGCGGGTGTCGACGCCCCAGCTCACCGTGCTGGCCCCTCCGGGAGGCAGTCGCTCGAAGTCCTCACAGAAGAGCAGGCCGCGGGGGCACGAGGACTGGGGGGCGCCCGATGCGCCGGCCGGAACGCTGCCGACTGCGGTGCCGAGGATCAGGGCGGCGCTGAGCGCCGCGAGAAGATTGCGCATGGTCATCCTCCATGACGGCTGGTCCCCCACCACACGGGCCGGGCCAGCAGGAACATTCGGCAGGTGCTTCGGTCGGCCGGCTGCCGACCGACCGAAGCACAGCGGGTTCGATCGACCACGACGGACCCGGGCCCGGAGCCGGTGGCTCCGGGCCGGGTCAGCGTCCTGAGGCGGCGGCGGGCTGGTACGTCTCGCCGATCAGGGGCTGGTGCAGGAAAGACCGCCGGGCGCGGCGTTGCTGCTGCCGTTGACCAGGAAGCCGAACGTGGTCGAGGCGTTCGCGCCGAGGGACCCGTTGTAGTCGGCGTTACGGACGCTCACCGTCCCGCTGGTGCCGGTGTTGATGCCGTTCCAGACGTTGGCAATGCTCTGCCCACTGGCCAGCGTCAGCCGTACGGTCCAGCCGCTGAGGGCGGCGGAGGCGTTGTTGGCCACGGTGACCTCGCCCTGGAAGCCGCCGGCCCAGCTGTTGACCATGCGGTACGTCGCGGTACAGGCACCAGGCGGCGCCGTGGTCGGCGGAGCGGTCGTCGGCGGAGCAGTGGTCGGCGGAGCCGTCGTCGGTGGAGCGGTCGTCGGTGGAGCGGTCGTCGGCGGATCGGTGGTCGGCGGCGTGCCCGGCACTGTCGTGGAGGCGGCGTTGAGAGCGTTGAGGACGGCGGTGTACGCCGCCTTGGGGTTGCTGTTGCGGTCGAACAGCAGCGGGTTCTCGCTGCCGCGCCAGGAGTCGCTGTCCCGGATGCCCCACGTCGTGATTCCGACGCAGCGGGGGACGTTCATGCAGGCCTGGGTCAGGCCCTGGTACTGGCTGGTCGAGGCATTGGTGACGTCGGCCTCGGTCAACGCCACGTCAACCCCGAGGGCCGCGAAACTGGACAGCGTCTGCTGGAAGTTGCCCGGCAGCGAACTGCCACCGGTGAAGTGGGTCTGGAGACCGACGCAGTCGACCGGTACGCCCCGGGCCTTGAAGTCCTTGATCATGTTGTAGACGCCCTGCGTCTTGGCGTACGTCCAGTTCTCGATGTTGTAGTCGTTGTAGCACAGCTTCACGCTCGGGTCCGCCGCGCGGGCGGTCCTGAACGCCACCTCGATCCAGTCGTTTCCGGTGGACTGCAGGTTCGACGAGCGCCGGCTGCCGTTCTCGGCGAAGGCCTCGTTCACCACGTCCCAGTAGGCGAATTTGCCCTTGTAGTGGGCCATCACGCCGTTGATGTGGCTGATCATCGCGGACCGCAGGGCGCTGCCGCTGAGGCTCCCCCAGAACCTCGGCTGCTGGGCGTGCCAGGCCAGGGTGTGGCCCCGGAACCGCATGCCGTGCTGGGTGGCCCAGCTGTAGATCGCGTCACCACGTTGGAAGTCGAACTGGCCGGGGTTCGGCTCGGTCGCGTCGGGCTTCATCTCGTTGACGGCCGTCATCATGTCGAACTCGCGGTCCGCGATGGCCAGGAAGCCCGAGTCGTTGAGACGGTCGGCGCCCATGGCGGCGCCGAAGTACCGGCCGCTGCGCTCGGCGGCGGCCTGCAGTGTGGTCCCGGGCGGGCCGCTGAGATCCGCTTGGGCGAAGGTCGCCACGGCCATCGAGGACACGATGACCGCCAGGGAGCAGGCCCCGCCCAGAAGCAGCCTGGCGGCACCTCTGGTTCGGTGTTTGGGTCGAGCGGGTACGTCGTTCATCTGCGTTTCTCCTCGGTGTGCCCACCGGCCGCTGCCCGGTCCGCCCGGTGGATGAAGTGCACCGGCGTCGTACGCCCGTGCGGAGTGACCCTGCCCTGCCGCGATGCTATATCGAATCAATTCGATCCGCGCATCCGGCGGTCGATGTATCGACGCGTCGTCGGGCGAGCGACGAGCGGGCGCTTGTGGAGGCCAGCCCACACTCGACCGACTCCGGGGTATCGACCTGGCTGCCAACCGGCGCCTCACCGCCACCCCGGCCCACCCGGGCCGAATCCACACTGACGCCTGTCAATGTTGCCAGAGTGGACACAGACGTGTTGGAATGGCTCATATCGCCGCAGCACGGGGGCAACCGTGCTGAGAACGGCCAGCACGGGAGCATCGCAGGGGTGGCAGCGCGTCCTGGTGACAGACGCCCGCATGCCCCCATCGCCGGGCCATCGTCAGGACGGCGGGCACTCTGCCGGGTAGGCATTTCCCCCGCCACTTTCCCGCCACAGGTATCCCCGGCACGCGACCCGATGGCCGGCGCGCTCGACCGCTGAGATGCCGGGCATCCGATTCGGCCTGCCACCACATCAGAACCGGCGACGAGGTGAAAAGCGATCATGGATTCCGGAGAGAGTTTCGCGGAGCGGTACGGCCGCCGTCCGCTCTGGGCGGCGGTGGTCCTGCTGGCGGTGCTGGTCGGCGCGGTCGTCCTTGCCACTCGGGCCGACTCGGGGGCGGAGCCGGCCGATCTGCAGGTGCAGATCGTGGCCCGCATGCGGACCACGCTCGAACAGACGGACCCGGGGCAGCACAACCACGCCGGACACAGCGCCCAGCAGGGCGACGCCGCCGAGAAGCCACCGGTCATCTGCGGGGTGCGCGTCTACGGCTACGAACCGGCCGACGCCACCACCGTCGCCGAGGTGCAGAAGGTCTACGGCTTCCACCTCTGCGGAATCGCCGAGCAGAAGCGCCCCTGGGACGTGGCCGTCAAGCTGGCCGGCCCACTGATCATGGACATGTCCACCGACCCTCCCGGCATCCAGGTCGTCGAGGCGACGGCCGACGTCAGGTTCGTCGACCGGCTGCGCGAGATGTTCCCGGCCAAATACGCGACGTTGGCGCAGGAGGAGGCGCTGACCGCCGCGGAGATGGCCGACCAGCGGCGCCGGTACGACGCCGCCGCCGGGCTCTGACCACACCGGCGCCCCAGCAGGGTCCGTGGACCCGTCATCGATCCGGCGATCTCGGACAGCTTGCTTCACATCCACCTATAGATAGATCAGCATTGATATTTAAGTTAATAGATGAAACAGTGACTTTGGGAGCGTTCCCATGCTGATCTCTCGTACCGAGGAACGGAGGATGAACAGTGCGTTCACACACGTCCGATCAATCCGGCGGACGACCCAGGTCAACCGTCCGGCGGTCCCTCCAGGCGCTCGTTCTGATGTTCGCCATGGTGATCGGCACGCTGCCCTGGACCGGCGCAGCCCAGGCCCACGGCACCGTCATCAGTCCGGCGACCCGCGCGTACCAGTGCTGGAAGACCTGGGGCAACCAGCACACCAACCCGGCCATGCAGCAGCAGGACCCGATGTGCTGGCAGGCGTTCCAGGCGAACCCCGACACCATGTGGAACTGGATGAGCCAACTGCGGGACGGCCTCGCTGGTCAGTACCAGGCCCGCACGCCCGACGGGCAACTGTGCAGCAACGCCCTCTCCAGGAACGACGCGGTGAACCAGCCCGGACCGTGGAAGGCGACCACCGTCAGCCGCAACCTCACGGTCCAGATGTACGACCAGGCCAGCCACGGTGCTGACTACTTCCAGGTCTACGTCACCAAGCAGGGGTTCAACCCGGCCACCCAGCGACTCGGGTGGGGCAACCTCGACCTGATCGCGACGACCGGGCGCTACGCGCCAGCGCAGAACATCTCGTTCAACATCTCGCTGCCCGCACGCAGCGGGAACCAGATCCTGTTCGTGATCTGGAGGGCGTCACACCTGGACCAGACCTACATGTGGTGCAGCGACATCACCATCACCTGATCGGCAGGTCCGACCGGCACGGCACCACTTCGGCCCAGGGCGCGTTGGCACCCTGGGCCGGAGCGCCCTCCCGATAGTGCCGTGAGCCGATGTTCTGTGGAACGTTCCCCGACCGCGCCTCCATCCACCTGCTCGAGGAGCTGAACATGCAGCGACGGCGTTATCGCCCGGCCACCATGCTGGTCGGGCTGCTCACCCTGGCCCTGTCCGCGCTTCTGATGCCATCGGCGTCGGTGGCCAGCACCGCGACGGCCGGCGCATCCCACACCCGTGCGGCGCCACTCGCCGAGCTGACAGTGGTATCCGAACGGGTCGCGTTCGGCCTGCAGCGTCCGATCGCGATCACCGGACTGCCCGACGGTCGGATGCTGATCGCCGAGAAGAACGGCACCGTCCGCGCGTACCACCCCGACACCGGCCTGGCGGCGGAGCCGGTGCTCGACCTGACCGCCCGCGTCGACACGTCGGACAACGAGCGTGGCCTCCTCGGCATCACGCCTGCGCCGAACTTCGCGCGGACCGGGATCCTGTACGTGGCCTACACGAGCCTGCCGGCCGGCACGCTGACCCTGGCGCGAGTGCCCCTCGGCGCTCCCGACCGGCTGCAGGTGCTGCTCACCCAGGAGCACGCCCAGTTCGGCAACCACAACGGCGGACAGGTGGCCTTCGGCCGCGACGGCTACCTCTACTGGTCCACCGGCGACGGCGGCGACGCGAACGACCCCTTCAAGAGCGGCCAGAACCTCGGCACCCTGCTCGGCAAGATCGTGCGGATCGACGTCAACCGCAGCTGCGGAGGCAAGCCCTACTGCGTACCCTTCGACAACCCCTTCGTCCGCACGGCCGGCGCGCGGCCGGAGATCTGGGTCTACGGGCTGCGCAACCCGTGGAAGTTCTCCATCGACCCGGTCGACAACTCACTGTGGATCGGCGACGTCGGCCAGGGCCTGATCGAGGAGATCAACCACATCCGCCCGTCGCAGCGCGGCGCGAACCTGGGCTGGTCCTGCAAGGAGGGCACGCCGGTCTTCGACCAGACGCAGTGCCGGCCGGGCGTACGGCTCACCGACCCGGTCGTCGAGTACGAGCACTACCTGACGGAGAACTGCTCCATCATCGGCGGCCTGGTGTACCGGGGGTCCGTCACCCCGGAGGCGCAGGGGACCTACATCGCGAGCGACTACTGCTCGACCCGCGCGTTCGCCGTGCGTCAAACGTCCACGGGTGGCTACGAGTCCGCCGAGATCGGCACCTTCCCCACCCAGCCGACGGCGTTCGCCGCCGATGTGCACGGCGAGCTGTACGTGCTCAGTGACCTCCCGGGATGGCTGAGCAAGGTGCGGTTCGAGCGGGTCCCACCGGCCTCGCCCAGCGCGGTGGCGAGCCGCTGAGCACTGGGGGCGGTTCGCTCCGCATCCGCCCCAACCTGGTGGACGGCCGCGCACCGGGGCGGCCGTCCACACCGGTTCCGGCCCTCACCGCTTCGCCTACCGCCCCACCGGCATTCGACACGCGCGCGGATCGCCCGCACCTCGTCACCGGCTGGCCACGGTGGTGCGAGCCAAAAGAGCGCCTTCCGCTGAATCCGCTGCACCCCTCGGGGTGGTCTCTTAGGCTGCGTGGGCGGGCACCCGGCTCGATGAGGGCGTCGCAGTGACGCTGTCCGGGCTCGTCGGGGTGCTTCCCTCGGCGCCCGGGCTCCACCACTACGTCAGTCGGCACAGAAGCTGCCGCTTCGGCGCGCGACGCCCCCGGTTTTCGCGGTCGACGGCCGGGCCCGGCTACCGGTGAGGAGCAGGAGCACCGATGACCCCCAGCGAACAGCAGCACCCGGAGATCATCGTCGGGCTGGTGGCGACCCCGCCGGACCAGCCCGCCCGGGTGGCCGCGCCGCTCGCCGCCGAGTTGGCCGCCCAGCTCGCCGAGCGGGTCAACGCGGACGTGCGGTGGACCGTCCGGGAGGGCTGGGGCGAGGTGGCGCCACGTCGCAACGGCGGCGTTGAGGCACTGCTCGACGATCTTGCCCAGCGGCGTGCCGACGACCAGTGGGACATCGCAATCTGCCTGACCGACCTGCCACTGCACGCCGAGCGGATGCCGCTGGTCGCGCAGACCTCGGCCCGGCGCCGAGCCGTGATGGTGTCCCTGCCCGCGCTGGGACTGCAACAGCTGCGAGCGGTCCGCTCGGCCATCCCGGATCTGGTGAGCAGGCTGCTGACCGACGCTTCCGACCAGCGAATACCGCCGGCCGGCTGCGCACCGGCCGAGTTGGCACGCCGGGTTCCCGCCGTACACCGGGTCATCGGCGAGGCCGACACCGGCGAGCGGCGCTACGTCGCCTCCGGGTTGATCGGCCGGGCACGGCTGGTGGCCGGCATGGTCCGCGCCAACCGCCCGGGGCGTGCCCTGCTGGGCCTGTCCAAGCTGCTGGTCGGCGCGTTCGGCACGGCCGCGTTCGCGCTCACCACGGACACCATCTGGCAGATGGGCGATGCGCTCGGCGGACTCCGGCTCGCCGTGATCATGCTACTCGGACTGGCCGCGCTGGTGGCCTGGCTGATCGTCGCGCACGACCTGTGGGAGAAGCCAGACCGCGAGACACCGGCTGAGCTGGCCCGCCTCTTCAACCTGGGGACGGTCCTCACCCTCACGCTGGCCACGGCAGTGTCCTACGTGGTGTTGTTCGTGGGAACGGTGCTCGTCGGAGCGCTGTTGATCGACACATCCGTGCTGCAACAGACCCTGCAGCGACCGGTCGGTTTCACCGACTATCTGACGCTCGCCTGGATCACCAGCTCGCTGGCCACCGTCGGCGGGGCGATCGGCTCCGGACTGGAGAACGAGGAGACGGTGCGGGCCGCCGCGTACGGCTACCATCCCGAACCCGACGGCTGGCGGGACGAGACGGCCCGTCCATCGCGGGCGGGATGAGCGGTCAGGTGCGACCGAACCGCTGATGATCCAAGGGCGATCTCGATGCAGCGGCCGATCGGCGGATTCGGGTGGTTCCCAGGGGGTAACCGGGCCGCGATGAGTCGTGCCCCGGGGCACCGTGAATCGGGCTGCCCGGGCGGGCGCGACCGGATACGGAGGCTACCCGTGACCGGACTGGCGACCCGAGAGGCGACCAAGGCCAGGCAGGACGAGGTACAGCGGCGAGGGCGCGGGCTCGGCTGGATGAGCCTCGGCCTGGGCGTGGCACAACTGGCGGCATCGGACACGGTACGCCGGATCAGCGGCGTGGACGACTCCCCGACGTCCCGGGCGGTGGTGCCACTCGTCGGGGCGCGGGAGCTGATACACGCGGCCGGGCTCCTGACGAGCCGGCGCAAGAGCATGTGGGCCTGGACCCGGGTCGCGGGCGACGCGATGGACGTGGCCTCGCTCGGACTGGCCATCGCCCACCGCGGCGGGCGCCGCCGTCGGCGGCTCCTCGTTGTCACCGGCGCCATCGTCGGGATCACGGTGGTGGACCTGTTGACCGCCGTACAGGCCACGCGGGCGAAGGAGGTCGGCGCGGTACGAGGTTCACGCAGAGGAGGACCCATGGAGCTGACAGCCACGACAACCATTCGCAAACCGCCGCCCAAGGTCTACGCGTTCTGGCGCGATCTGGACAACCTGCCGACGTTCATGGCTCATCTCGAAAAGATCCGCTCCACCGGTAACCGTACGAGCCACTGGTCCGCCAGCGCCCCGTTCGGCACGAACGTCGAGTGGGACGCGGAGATCGTCGACGACACGCCCGGCGAGAAGATCGCGTGGCGGTCGACCGGCAACGCCGACGTGCCGAACGCCGGTACGGTCCGGTTCGTGCCCGCCCCGGATGGCCTGAGCACGGAGGTGCACGTCGTTCTGTCGTACGACATCCCGGGCGGGGCGATCGGCAAGGCGGTCGCCAGGTACTTCGGCGAGGAGCCGCACCAGCAGCTCGACGACGACCTGCGCCGGCTCAAGCAGGTGCTGGAGACCGGCGAGGTGGTCCGGTCCGACGGCGCCCCGTGGGGCAAACGGGCCCGCAAGGAGTTCCCGCAGCGTCCGGCGCAGCCGCTGTCGGATGCCGAGTTCGCGAAGGGGGCCCAGGCATGAGGGCGAACACCTGGGCCGGCCGGAACAAGGTCAAGGTCCGTGACGTGCCGGACCCGCGGATCCTGAACGAGCGCGATGCCATCGTACGGATCACCTCCACCGCGATCTGTGGCTCGGACCTGCACCTCGTCGACGGTTATGTGCCTACGATGCAGAACGGCGACGTCATGGGTCACGAGTTCATGGGTGAGGTGATCGAGGTCGGCCGGGGCGTCGATCCAGGTCGGCTGCGTAAGGGTGACCGGGTCGTCGTGCCGTTCCCGATCGCCTGCGGCGCGTGCGGCGCCTGCGCCGCCGAGCTGTACTCCTGCTGCGAGAACTCCAACCCCAACGCGGGGATCGCGGAGAAGATGTTCGGTCATCCGGTCGCCGGGATCTTCGGCTATTCGCATCTGACCGGCGGCTTCGCGGGCGGTCAGGCGCAGTACGCGCGGGTGCCGTTCGCCGACGTCGGTCCGCTGAAGATCGAGTCCGACCTGACCGACGAGCAGGTGCTGTTCCTCTCGGACATCCTGCCCACCGGCTACATGGGTGCCGATATGTGCGACATCCAGTCCACCGACGTGGTGGCGGTGTGGGGCGCAGGCCCGGTCGGCCAGTTCGCGATGGACAGCGCCCGGATGCTCGGCGCCGCGAAGGTCATCGCCATCGACAAGGAGCCGTACCGGCTGCAGATAACCGAGCGGGCGGGCTATACGCCGGTGAACTTCGAGGAGGTGGACGTGCGGTCCCGGCTGCTGGAGCTGACCGGTGGGCGGGGACCGGACAAGTGCATCGACGCGGTCGGCATGGAGGCCACCCACGGCAGCGCGGCCCTCTACGCCTATGACCGGGTCAAGCAGGCGGTCCGCTCGGAGTCCGAGCGCCCGCACGCGCTGCGGCAGGCGATTCTGTCGTGCCGCAGCGGCGGCATCGTGTCGGTGATCGGTGTGTACGGCGGCTTCCTCGACAAGTTCCCGGCCGGGGCGTGGATGAATCGGGCGCTGACCCTGCGTACCGGCCAATGCCACGTGCAGCGCTACATGAAGCCGCTGCTACAGCACATCGAACGCGGGGAGATCGATCCGACCCGGGTCATCACCCACACCCTGCCGCTCGACCAGGCAGAACGCGGCTTCGAAATGTTCAAGAACAAGCAAGACCACTGCGAGAAGGTCGTTCTCAAACCGTGAGCCACCACCCGCATCCGGCCACCGCCGCCCGCGCGGTGGCCGGATGCGCCACATCAAGAGGCGTCGACCTGCGGGCACCAGGCATCCGCAACCGAGCCGCCCACCTGTTTGCCGCAGACGGCCCCGGGTAGGCGCAGTCGGTGAGCGGGCCAGACACGGACCTAGGCACCCGATCGGACACCAGCCGCGCCGTCGCGTTCAGCGATGCCATCTTCGCCATCATCATCACACTGCTGGTCCTGGACCTCCGGGTACCGGACGTCCCGCCCGGCCACCTCCTGTCCGGCCTGCTCAGCCAGTGGCCGTCGTATGCCGCGTATCTCGCCTCCTACTCGTACGTGGCGGTCGTCTGGCTCAATCACAAGGCGGCGTTCAACCGCATTCAGCAGGTCGATCGCGGCCTGCACTGGATGAACCTGTTTGTGTTGTTCAGCACGGCGCTGCTGCCGTTTCCGACAATCGTCGTGTCGCACGCGTTGCAGGAGCACGACAACGCGGACCAGCGGGTGGCTATCGGCTTCTACGCGCTGATCGGCGCGTTGCTGTGTGCGACGTGGCTGGCGTTCTACCACTACCTGGCCCGAAACCCGGACTTGCTGAAGGACCAGGTGAGGGACGGCTTCTTTCACGTCGAGCGATTCCGGGCCCTCGCCGGGGTCGTCCTGTACGTCCTCGCGGGGATAGTCGGCTATCTGGTGGCGCCGTTGCTCGGCCTCGCCATCTTTCTCCTTCTACCCGTCTTCTACGCGATCACCAGCGCCGGCCTCTACCAGTCGCGGGTGATCCGCCGGATCACTCACGAACCTGACCCACCAAGAGGCTGAGGCGGGCGATCGGCGGTTTCACCAGGCGGGCGCCGCTACAAGATCTCGAGCGGTTGCGGACCGGTCGGCGGCGGGAACGCCGTGTCGAGTGCCGCTACATCCTCCTCGGTCAACTGCAGGTTTCGCGCTTCCGCGTTCTCCCGGGTGTGTTCCGGATTGGACGATCGCGGGATGGCCCCAACCATCTCCTGCCGCAGCACCCAGGCCAGCGCCACCTGGGCCGGGGTGGCCCCGTGCCGGGCGGCGATCTCCGCGATCTGGGAGTGGCCGAGCAGTCGGCCCTGCTCGATCGGCGAGTAGGCCATCGCCGGAATCCCGTGCTCGCGTAGCCACGGCAGCAGGTCGTATTCCGGGCCGCGGCGGGTGAGGTTGTACAGGATCTGATTGGTCGCGCAGTCTTGCCCGCCCGCTGCCTCGAATAGCTCCGTCATGTCGGAAAGATCGAAGTTGCTGACGCCCCACTGCCCAATGTCACCGGCGTCGACGAGTTCGGCGAACGCCTCGATGGTCTCCGCGAGTGGATGCGAGCCGCGCCAGTGCAGCAGGTAGAGGTCGATGTGGTCGACGCCGAGTCGTTGCAGGCTGCGGCGGCAGGCCTGCACGGTTCCCCGTCGGCTGGCGTTGGACGGCAGCACCTTGTCGACCAGAAAGACATCGGCGCGTCGTCCGGTGATCGCTTCGCCGACGAGTTCCTCGGAAGCGCCGTCACCGTACATCTCCGCAGTGTCGATCATGGTCAAGCCCAGGTCGAGCCCGGTGTGCAGGGCGGCGATCTCGTCCCGCCGCCGTGCGGGGCGCTCACCCAGGTACCAGGTCCCCTGACCGAGTACGGGCATGGTCTGGCCGGACGGCAGCTCGATCATTTGTCGACCTTCCTGAGCCTGGGTACCAGTAGATTGCCTGGGTTACCCGCTGCGGCAGGCGGCACACGCGAGGTCCGCACCGGGGAGCCGCCCCCGCCCGCCACTGACGGAGTGGAGGACGTGGAGACATACCCGCCGGTCAGGGCTGGTACTGGCTGCGGGTTCGGGGCAGCCACTGGGGGTGTTGGTCACGCAGGTAGCGGATCAGTCCCTCGCGTAGGTCGCAGCTCAGGTCCCAGGCGCTGGCACCGTCCGCAGCAGAGGCCTGCACCTGGACGATCACGGTCTGCGCGGTGGCGTCGACCATCTGGAGCACCCACTGGCTGCGATCCCACAGCAGTGCGGACTCGACCAGTCGGCGTGCCTCCCGGCGCAGGTCGTCCAGGTCCGCGGTGTGGTCGACGTGGATCTGGATCTTGCCGATCACCCGCGACTCGTTCCGGGTCCAGTTCTGGAACGGCCGCTCGGTGAAGTACGTGGTCGGCAGGATGAGAATCCGTTCGTCCCAGAGCCGGATTACCACGTTGGTCAGCTTCACCTCCTCGACCCGACCCCATTCGCCCTCCACCACCAGCACGTCGCCGACGTGCAGCCCGTCGGCGAAGGCGACCTGGATGCCGGCGAACGCATTGGCGAGCGCGGTTCGGGCGGAGAGGCCGATCAGCGCGCCGACCACCCCGGCCGAGGTCAGAATCGAGACGCCGAAGAGGCGTACCGGCCGGAAGGTGATCAGGATCAGGCCGATCGCGAGGACCGTGACAACAGCCACCGTGAGCCGCCGCACCGGACGGATCTGGGTCCGGGCCCGCCGGACCCGCCGGTTCGTTGCCAAATTACTCGGCAGTCGACTGAACGCGACCGCTTCGGCCACGTGCAATGCCCTGACCACCAGCCACGCACCGACGGCGATCAGGACCAGCAGGGCGGCATGCCGCAGATAACGCCCCCACCCGGCCAGTTCAGGCGGCAGCGCGTAGTACAGCGCCCCGACCAGCAGAGCCGTGGCTGCCGGGCGGCGGCAGGCGAGCCGCAGCGGCTCCAGCAGCCACCTGTAGCGGCCCCGGGCAACCCGGCGCACCAGCACGCCGGAGACCAGGTCGACGACCACAGCCGTCGCCAGCGCGGCCAACACGATCAACGCGGTATGCATCAGAAGCCGTTCACCGTGATCCTGATGCCACCCTCCCCCGGGCTCGCTGCCCGGTCCACGGGCCCAGGGTGCCATCCGATCCGGTGGCGGGCGGCAACATCGGCAAACAGGCGCTGAACGAGCCTGCCGCAAACGCCCGACAGTGGGTGCCGGTCTGCCTGCCTGGTTGCCACGCCTCTCGCCGCGAACGTCGCGACCGCCTCCCCGGCACGCTCGACCGGCCGGTGCCCGCGCCACGGGTCGGGCGTTGGTCCGCACCGAAGACGTGTTGCGGCCGGCCCTCGTTCAGGGTGTCGGCGATGCTGTGGGCGTGGAGTATGTGTCCAGACTGCCGCGGCCACCGCTGGACCGACTGATCGACGACATCTACTACCTGGAAGGTACGCCGCCGTACGCCCGGCTGATGCTGCCGCCGATGCCGGGGGCGTTGCTGATCGTGAACCTCGGAGCGCCGTTCCGCATCCGCGGCGGCACCGACATCGAGGCGGCCGACTACGCCGACGGCTGCGTGGTCACCACGCCCACCCGCGCGCTGGAGTTCGGCTACCCACTCCCGACCCGTTCCGTCGGCGTACACGTCAAGCCGTGGGGGCTGGCGCCGTTCCTGCCGATGCCCGCGGCCGAGCTGTGTGACCGGCCGGTGACGATGGAACAGGTGTGGGGCCGGCCCGCCGTTGCTGAGCTGCGCGACCGGCTGGCCGCGTCGGCCGGACCGCACGAGATGCTGACGCTGCTTGAGGACGAGCTGATGCGGCGGCTGTGCGAGACCGCCGGCCTGGGGCTGGTCAGGCACACGAGCAGTCTCATCGCGACGACCAGCGGGAGCGTGGCGATCGGCGACCTGAGCGTGGCAGCCGGTGTCAGCAGCACCCATCTGGCACGGCGTTTCAAGGAGCTCATCGGCGTCACACCGAAGCGACTGGCCCGCACCCACCGCTTCGCCGCCACCGTGCTCTCGATCGATCCCGCCGGACCGATCGACTGGGGCCACCTCGCCGGCGGCGCGGGCTACTTCGACCAGGCCCACTTCGGCCACGAGTTCCGGGCGTTCACCGGCCTCACGCCGACCCGGTACGTCGAAGTCCGGCGGCGGTTCCTCCGCGACCATCCCGGCCACGTGCTGGACGGCTGGCCGCTGCCAATCGATTGATTTCTTACAAGAACGACGGCTCACGGCACGCTAATTTGAGGGCCCCCAGGCAGAGGAGAGCCCCGTGGGCACTGTCGTCATGTACAGCTCGGTGTCGGTGGACGGCTTCGTCGCGGACGAGAACGACCAGCCCGGCCCGCTGTTCGACTGGTTGTCCAGCGGTGACGTCCCGTTGGACGACAGCGGCGCGCTGATGGTGTCACAGACGTCCTACGACTACACCCGGCCCTACTGGGACCAGATCGGGGTGACAGTCGTCGGCCGCCACGTCTTCGACATGACTGACGGCTGGGACGGTAAGCCTCCGGGCGGGATCGACCACGTGGTCGTCGTGACGCACCGGCCGGCACCCGAGGGTTGGGACCCGGAGGCGCCGTTTCACTTCGTCGACGGCGTCGAGGCGGCCATGGCCAGGGCGCAGGAACTCGCGGGTGACCGCGTGGTCGAGGTGGCCGCTGGCGACGTCGGTGGCCAGGTGCTCGCCGCGGGCCTGATCGACGAGGTGCGCATGGACGTCGTACCCGTCGTGTTCGGGTCCGGCAAGCGCTACTTCGGGTCGGTCGACGCGCAGCACCTGTTGGAGGACCCTGACGTGGTGATTCCGGGCAACCGGGTGCTTCACCTGCGCTACCGGGTGCGCCGCTGACGGTGCGCGGTGGGCGGGTTGCGATGGCGACGCGTCCGTCGGAGGTGGATCGCGCAGCCCGTGCCGGACAGGGCATAGTGACCCGCGGCACCATCGACCGATATTGCCTGCCCTTGGAATAGGTGGTTGGAAGTGACGACGCGCTTACGTGTCCGATGGACCCGAGCGGCCGCATTGATCATGCTGACCGGGGGGACGCTCGCCGTGTCGGCGGCGCCTGCGGCGGCCGCCCCGGAGACCGTCAGCATCCTGAGCGTGTCGGCGGAGAACGTGAAACCCAACGAGACGGTACGCGTGCGCTACCGCGTCACCAACAGCGCAAGCCGGGCCGAAAAGGCCATCGTGGTGGTCGGTGGCGGCTTGCGGTGCACCTCCGGATGCCGGGCGGAGCCGAACCTCAAACCCGGCCAGAGCCAGAGCTTCGAGGCGACGCTGGTCGCCCCCGCGGCTCGCCCGGGTGAGATCACCGGCCTCAACATCTCGATCGGCGTACGGCTTGCCGAGCAGAACAGCTATGCGTACAAGATGGTCTACGTCCACGGCCCCGGCGCGTCGTCGTCCGCCAGCGGCAAGCCGGCGGCCGGGGTGAGCGGGGTCTCCGGCCGGGTCCGCGACTCCGACGGGAAGGCGATCGCCGGCGTGGCCCTGACCATCCAGGACAGCGCCGGGCACGAATACCGGACGACCAGCGGCCCCAGTGGCCAGTTCTCGATCACGTCGAGCGCCGGCAGGACGATCGCCGCGGGAGCCATCACCGTCCGCGCGACCAAGGATGGCTACCGCGCCGCTCGCACGACGGTACGCGGCAGCGCCGGTGACGCCGCGACCGTGCGGCTGACCCTCTCGGCGGTTGCAGCGCCCACCAGGACGTCGGCGTCGCCGACGGCAGAGGAGAGCCCTCTCGCCGCGGCAGGCGACGGCACCCCCGAGGCCGCCCCGCCCACCCTCAAGGCCGTCAGCGACGAGGGAAGCAGTTCGTCGCCGTTCTTCCTCCTGGGCGGCGTGCTTGTCGCCGCGGGCCTGGGCGCGCTCGCACTGGTGGTGATGCGCCGCAGGAGCGCACCGGAGGAGGACGTTCCCTCGACGACCCAGCCGTTGGCGCCGGCCGGTGGGGGCATGGTCGATGCTCCGACGGTTGTCCTGCGTCCCGTCAGCAGGTCGCCCTTCCAGGAGGGCTGAGCCGACAGTTACCACGTCCGAGACGCAGCGGTGCGGTCGCTCGGCGACCGGCCGCGATGGTGTCCGGTCTCACCGATGGTTCTCCGGGCGGATCGCGCCAGGGGCCCGGTACTCTTGATCGAGTACAGACTGTCCCCATATGTCCGCCATCCCAGGGGGGACCCCATGCCCGCTCACGAGACCAGCCGGATCGACCTCGCACACCTGCGGGAAGTGCTCGACGGGCCATGGGCCGAGGTTCGCAAGGCACACCGGGATCACCTCGACGAGCGCTTCCTCCCGGTGTACGGCGAAACCGGTGACCAGGCACGGGAGCGGATCACCCGGCTGCTCACCCAGCTCCCCGTCGAGCTGGGCATGGCGTCGGGCTTCCCCACCGAGTACGGCGGCAGGGGCGACGTCGGCGGCTCGATCATCGCCAGCGAGATGCTGGCGCAGGTCGACCTGTCACTGATGGTCAAGGCGGGCGTGCAGTGGGGCCTTTTCGGCGGCGCGGTCGCCGCCCTGGGCACCCGGCGCCACCACGACGCCTATCTGCGGGACATCGCCTCGGGCAAGATCTTCGGCTGTTTCGCGATGACCGAGACCGGCCATGGATCCGACGTCCAGCAGCTGCGCACCACCTGCACGTACGACCCGCAGACGCAGACCTTCGATCTGCACACCCCGCACCAGGCGGCCCGCAAGGACTACATCGGCAACGCGGCCCGGGACGGGCGGATGGCGGTGGTCTTCGCGCAGCTGATCAGCGGTGGGCAGCGGCACGGCGTACACGCGTGGCTGGTGCCGATCCGCGACGAGCGGGGCAACCCGCTGCCCGGCGTGACCATCGGCGACGCCGGCCCCAAGGCCGGCCTGCTCGGCGTGGACAACGGGCGGCTCAGCTTCGAGCACGTCGAGGTGCCGCGGGACATGCTGCTGGACCGGTACGGGCAGGTCGCGGAGGACGGGACGTACGCCAGCCCGATCGAGAACGACTCCCGGCGCTTCTTCACGATGCTCGGCACCCTGGTCCGTGGCCGGGTCAGCGTGGGCGGCGCCGCGTCGGCAGCCACGAAGTCGGCGCTGACCATCGCGGTGCGCTACGGCGACATCCGCCGCCAGTTCGGCACGCCGGACGCCGACCGGGAGGTGCTGCTCAACGACTACCTGGCCCACCAGCGCAAGCTCCTGCCCGCCCTGGCCACCACGTACGCGCTGCACTTCGCCCAGACCGAGCTGGTCGCCGCGCTCAGTTCGGTGCAGGGCGGCGACGGGCCGGTCGACGAGCGCCGGCAGCGGGAGTTGGAGTCCCGGGCCGCGGGCCTCAAAGCGGCGCAGACCTGGCACGCGACGCGCACCATCCAGATGTGCCGCGAGGCGTGCGGCGGCGCCGGTTACCTCGCCGAGAACCGGCTACCCAGCCTCAAGGCCGACACCGACGTCTTCACCACGTTCGAGGGCGACAACACGGTGCTGTTGCAACTGGTGGCCAAGGGACTGCTGACCGGCTATCGGGACGAGTTCGGCTCGTTGGACGGCTGGGGTCGTGCCTCCTTCGTCGCCGAACAGGTCCGCGAGATGGTGCTGGAGCGCACCGCCGCGCGGTCGCTCATCGAGCGGCTGATCAGTGCGGTGCCCGGACGCGACGACGAGGTCGCCCTCACCGACCGCGGCTGGCAGCTCAAGGCCTTCGAGGACCGCGAGAGGCATCTCCTGGAGGGCGCGGTCCGCCGCCTGCGCGGTGGCGCGGCCACGAAGAAGGACCATCCCTTCGACATCTTCAACGACGTCCAGGATCATGTCCTCGCTGTTGCCGCCGCGCACGTCGACCGGGTCACCCTGGAGGCGTTCGTCGCCGGCATCGAGGGTGTCGCCGACCCGACGTTGCGGGATCTGCTGTCCCGGGTCTGCGACCTGTACGCGCTCAGCGTCATCGAGGCCAACAAGGGCTGGTACCTGGAGCACGGCCGTCTCACCCCGGCCCGATCCAAGGCGATCACCGGTGTGGTGAACAGCCTGCTCAAGGAGCTACGCCCGCACATGCGGACGCTCGTGGACGGTTTCGCGATTCCGGATTCGTGGCTGCACTGCGCGATCCTGCGCGAGGAACTCGGCCGGCAGGAGACGATGGCCGCCCATGACACCGCCGGGGAGCCGCAGGTGGTCCCGGCGTAGTCCGCGGCTCGCGGCGTTCCGAACCGGGCCCACCCCGACTGCCCCTCTATTGCCGCTCATCGATTCATGGTAGAAATCCTCCACAGTGGCTGCCAGAGGCCAAGGATTTCTTCACATGTGGAGGCGGCGTGCGGGCATTCGCCGGGTGGCTTGTCGTTCTCACCGTTGCCGCAGGTGTCGTGGCACCGGCTGGCCCGGTCGCGGGTGCCGCGACAACCGCGCCAGCACCGACTGCCGTGGTGCCGCTGGCCACCGGCCCGCAGCCCGGCACCTTCACCGGCCGCGGGTTCGACACCTGCACGGCGCCGGCACAGGCCGCCATGGACACGTGGCGGGCCAGCTCGCCCTACGGCGCGATCGGCATCTACATCAGCGGGGACAGCCGCACCTGCTCCCAGCCCAACCTCACGCCGACGTGGGTGGCCAACCAGACGAACAACGGATGGCGACTGCTCCCCATCGAGCTGGGCTACCAGGCACCCTGCGGCACTCGCGCTCCGAAGATGTCCGCCGACCCCACCACCGCCCGGTCACAGGGCGTCTCCGCGGCGAACCGGTCCGCGAACGCCGCTCAGGCACTGGGCATCGGCAGTGCGAGCACCATCTACAACGACATCGAGCAGTACCCGACGAACGCGTCGTGCCGGGCCGCCGTGTTGTCGTTCCTGTCCGGCTGGACCGAGCAACTGCACGTGCGCGGCTACCTCGCCGGCATGTACTCCAGCGGCTCGTCCGGCATCAAGGACGTCTGCGACGCGTACGGCAACCCGAGCTACACCCGACTCGACCAGATCTGGATCGGTTGGTGGAACGGGGTGGCCGACACGCGGGCCGGCAGCTACTGCGCCGACGCCTACTACGCGAACCAGCAGCGGGTCCACCAGTACGCCGGCGACGTCACCGAGACGTGGGGCGGCGTGACGATGAAGATCGACCGCAACTACCTCGACGTGAGGGTCACCCAGACCCCGCCGCAGCAGTGGACCGCGACCATCGACAACAGCACCTCGGGCGGGTTCACGGCGAGCACCGCGTGGGGCACCTCGACCTACTCCGGCCAGCGGTACGGCACCGACTACCGGTTCGCGAGCCCGGTGTCGTCCAGCGACGTCGCCTGGTTCCGGTCGACGATTCCGACAACGGGAAACTACGAGATCTCGGTCTGGTACCCGGCCGACGCCGGCTACAACGATCAGACGCCGTACCTGGTGGCGACCACCACCGGAAACCTGTCGGTGCCCGTCAACCAGCGGGCCAACGGCGGCCGATGGGTCTCGATCGGTGTGTTCACCTTGGCCGCCGGCACGGGCAACACCGTCGGCGTGAGCCGCTGGACCGGTGGCACCGGACTCGTGATCGCCGACGCGGTACGGATCACGCGGGTCTGAACCCTCACGTCGGGGCGAGGCGCCTTTTCACCGGGCCGACCACGCCCGCGCCGCCGACAACGACTACGGCCTCGGCTCTTGCCCGGCGACGGCCGCATCGACGACCGCGACGGGAGTGCCAAGCTCGACGGTACGGGAGACGGTGCACAGGCGATCGTGGGACTGCTGCAACGACCGGGGCAGCGCCTCACGCGCCCGGTCCCCCTCCGGCCCCGCCGGGAACGTCACGGTGAACTCGACCCTGATGTTCTGCATACGGTTTCCACCGACCTCGTCCCGGATCTTGTCGCCGCTGACCTCGACGGAGAACCCGGTCGGCTCGGCACGCCGGCTGGTGATGTGGTCGACGTCCACCGCGCTGCAACCACCGATGGCGGCCAGGAGCAGCTCCACAGGCGTGAAACTGGCGTCCTCGCCCGTACCCATGGACAAGGAACCGCCGCGGACGTTCCGCGCGACGTAGTTTCCCACGCTGGTGCGCTCGATCTCCACCGAGCGGAAGGTGTCGTCACTCATGACAGGCAAACTACCGTGTCATCCGTCGAGCGATCTGGTGGTGGCGCGCGCCCCCGCAAGGAAGGCGGTGGCAACGTCCCCTTCGGTCGGGGAGGCCGCCCCTCTTGGACGTACACTCGGTACACCATCTGGATGCCCGGGCCTGTCGAGCGACGTGTATAAGTTGTCCAATGGTTGAAAGTGCCTCATGTTCCGGCGCGTCACCCGCCGCACCCGACGGCGCTGACGTTGCCGCGCTGCGCTACCTGCAGCAGGTTCACGGCCCGGTGCTCCTCAACTTTCTGACCCGGCTGACCAACGGCGACGTGCACCGGGCCGAGGACATCGTGCAGGAGGCGCTGCTGCGGGCCTGGCGTAACCCGGAAGCCCGCAACGCCGACGGACGGTGGAGCCGCGCCTGGATCTTCACGGTGGCGAAGCGCATCTTTATCGACCAGGTTCGCGCCGCGCAGGCGCGGCCCGCCGAGCTCTCGGACGAGCACATCGACGCCCACGCCCACTTCGAGGACCCGATCGAGCAGGCACTTGACGCACAGGAGGTCCGCGCGGCGCTCAACTCGCTGCCCGAGCGACTCCGGATCACGCTCGTCGAGATCTACTTCCAGGAACGGTCGGTGGCCGAGGTCGCCGAGATCCTGGACGTTCCCGCCGGAACGGTGAAATCCCGCACCTTCTACGCGCTTCGGGCACTGCGCGAAGCTCTCGCCGGACGTGGTTTCATGATCCGTCCGGACGACAGCTCGATGCGCGCGGGTGCCGCAAAGAAGCCCACCGAATCGTGAACCGGCGACGACCGGGATCCGTCTTCGTTGCGCACGAACCTCTGATCCAGGCTCAACCGAGCAGATGGGTGGACTGATGACTCAACGCGCTACCTTACGGTCGCGATGGCGGCGGGTGATGGCGACGACCCGGGGCCAGGCGGAAGTGGTGGCCTTGACGCTCACCATCGTCCTGTGTGGCGCACTGGCCCTCGATGTCGTCCCGGCGGTCGCCGACAACGAGAAGCTGGTGGGGCGCCCGGTAGCCGACGAGGACGTGCCGTCCCTCGTCGCCGCCGCCCTGTCCTGCCCTGCCCTGACCCCGCCGAAGATGGCGGCCCAGGTGATGGCCGCTACCGCGTTCGGCTCCGACGGCGCCAACAAGGGCCTGGCCGGGATGGACGACGCGACGTGGTCGAAGTGGCGGCCGTCGGCCGACGCCAATCGCACCGACCCTGCGGCAAGTGTCCTGGCCATGGCCCACCGCACGTGCGAGGTCGTTGGCCAGTTGCGCGCGGCCGACGTCGACGGCGACCTCTGGGCCGCTGCCATGGCCGCGGACAAGGTGGGCCTGCAGGCAGTGATCAAGGCGAAGGGCGTACCGAAGACTGCCGAGGACCACGTCGACAAGGTCACCGCCTACGCCAACTGGTACGCCGATCAGCCGCAGTTCCGCCTCGGCAGGACCGCCGAGGTGATGGTCTCCCCGTCGGCCGATCAAACCGTGGCCGTACCAGCCACACTGGTCAGCGCCGTCAACGCGGCCGGGCGGGTCTGCCCCACCGTCACCCCCGCCCGGATCGCCGCGCAGCTACGTGCCCTGTCCGGCTTCAACACGAACCTGCGCTCGCCCTCAGGTGCCGCCGGAATCGCCCAGTTCTCCGACAGCATGTGGGATCAGTACAAGCCGGGAACGGCGGCCTCCGTCTGGAACCCGGACGACGCGATCCTCGCCATGGGCGCCGCCATGTGCGACATGACCAACCAGTTCGTCGGGCTCAGCGGCGGGGACGCGTACACGCTGGCACTCGGGGCGTACCAGTGGGGCATCGACGTGATCCGGCGGGCCAACGGCCTGCCCCGCGCCAACGTCCCGCAGTTGGCCGACGAGGTCGTCACCTACATCAGCGTGTACGAGAAGGACAGTCGGCTGACCACCGCGGTGGTCAAACCGACGCCGAGCGCCTCGCCCAGCAAGGCATCGCCCTCGGCCTCGCCATCGGCATCGGCATCGGCACCCGCACCGAAGGTGACCACGAAGGCGCCGGCGAAGCCCGCGACGTTCCCGTTCGATCCGAATGCCCGTTACCAGATCCGCAGTGCCTGGGCAGCAGCCACGCTCGATCTGCCGGGCGACAGTGTCAAGCCGGATTCTGGGACCCGGGTTCAGCTCTGGAACAACCAGAACGCGAAAGACCAGTACTGGCGAATCCAGAAGGCGAAGACCGACGGGTACGTCATGTTCCTCAATGACTTCACCGGGCAGGCGCTCGCCATCGAGAACGGGTCCACCGACAACTACGCGAAGGTGGTCGTCGCCACCAAGGACGTCAACTCCACGACGCAGCAGTGGAAGATCACCGACGCCGGCGACGGCAAGGTGTCCATCGAGAACCGGAAGTCCGGCAGGGTGATGGAGCTGCTCGGCGATGATCTCGGCCCGCAGAACGCCGGCACCTGGAACGGTTACTTCGTCGAACAGTACGACCGGATGCCGACGGTCAACCGAGACCAGTTCTGGATGCTCGTCAAGTAATCGCCCGGAGGGAGGGATGACGGTGTCGGACGAACACGTCGGGGACGATCTCCTCGGCTTGCATCACCTGGGTGAACTGGACCCGGCGCAGAGCGACGTCATCCATCGCCACCTGGCGGCATGCGCCGAGTGCCGGGCCAGGGCGGACGGGGTCGTCGAGACCCTGGCCGCCCTGGCCCTGCTCGCTGACGTCGGCGGCGAGGCTCCGGTCAGCGCCGACGACCGATCGACGGCTCACGTCGTCGCCCGGCCGCACCCGACCGGCGGCGACCGGAGTGCTGTCCCGCCGGACACGCGCCCGACGGGCCGCTCCGAAAGGCCCGGCAGCCGCCCCGGCAGGCCGCGGACTGCCGCACGCCGGCTGCGGCTGATCCGCGCGAGCGGCCTGCTCGTTCTCGTGCTGGTCCTCGCCGGGCTCGGGCTCGGCGCGATCGTGCGCGGTCCCGAGACAGACGACGCGACGACCGTGGCGACAGTCGCGGCCAAGGCCAGCGACACGAGATCCGGCGCCTCGGCATCCGTCTTCCTCACCGAAGACGAGGACGGTGTCACGGTCCGGGCCACGGTCAGCGGGCTGCGCTCCGGCACGCGGTACGTGCTCTATGCGGTCACCTCCGACGGGGACAGCCGACCGGTGGGCCGCTGGGCGGGCACCTCGCCCGTGCACGAGGTCACCGGCGAGCTGGACGGCGTACGTCTGAAGGAGCTGTCGTTCTTCACTGTCTCGCCGGAGGCCGGCGGGGTGGTGGTGTCGGTCTACCTGCCCGGCGTCGCCGGCGCCCCGGTCTCCGGGCAACCCGACTGACCCGCCGACCCGCAGGTGACCGGTGAGTGGGTCGGAGGCGCCGTCGTCAGTGCTGTAGGTGCCGAACTGCATAGGTACGCCCCGGAAGCCGGTCCCTGAGATGCCCGGTGACACCATCCGATTCAATCCCGGACGGCTACGACAAAGGTGAGACGCATGTCCTTGATCACTCGGTCGGCACTTCGTGCGGGCTTGGCCGTGAGCGCGGTGGTAGCGCTGCTCGGCCTCACCGCGACCGCCGCGCAGGCCGACGAGGATTACGTGAAGTACTACACGGTGACCTCGTCGCAGAACGGTGCGAAGGAGAACCTCAGCGAGATCGCCGAGCGCTTTGTCGGCGACAGTGCCCGCTCCGCCGAGTTGTTCAACCTCAACTCCGGACGGCCACAGCCCGACGGCGGCGTGCTCGTGGACCCCGCGCGGCTCAACCCCGGCTGGATCCTGATCCTGCCCTGGGACGCGGTCGGCGGCGGCGTGCAGTACGGCGTCCTGCCCGACAAGTCGCCGACGGCCAAAGTGATCCCCAAGCCGGGCGTGACGCCCACGCCACAGGCATCGCGTACGACCCCCCAGCCCGGCGGGACCGCGACGGCGACCACAAGGCCCACCCCGAGCAAGAGCCCGTCGAAGGGCGGCCAGACGGGCAAGCCCGGCAAGGGAGGGCCGTGTGCGACAGCTGCCGCGTCCAGCGGCACCTCCAGCTGGGCCCAGCTACGACTCGCCGCCGACCAGGCCTGGCCGCAGAGCCGGGGCAAGGGTCAGCTCGTCGCCGTTGTCGATTCCGGAGCGGACGGCAGCCTGCCGCAGCTGACCGGGCACATCGCCGTCGGCTCGGACATCGTCACCGGCAGCGGCCGTGGTGACACCGACTGTCTCGGCACCGGGACCGCCATGGCCGGGCTCATCGCCGCACAGCCCAGCTCCGGTGGAGGTATCACAGGGGTTGCGCCGGACTCCACGGTCCTGCCGATCCGGATAGCGGGCACCAGCACGAAGGTGCGGGCGGCCGACGCCGCCGCCGGAATCAACGCGGCAGTCGGGGCCGGCGCCACGGTCATCGCGCTCGGACCCTATGTGGACGCCGCCGACAAGGGCGTCGCGGACGCCATCGCTGACGCTCTGAAGCACGACGTCGTCGTCGTACTCGGGGCCGCCCGCCGTCCGACCCCGGCTGAGGCGGACGCCGCTACCGGTGACGGCCGACTGCGCGTCGGCGGCGTGGGTGTGGACGGCCAGGGCGCCGACGACTATCGCAAGGGCGGCGTGGACGTCGTGGCGCCGGGCGTCAACGTCACGAGCACCGGCATCACAGGTACCGGCTCGATGACGGGCAGCGGCACCCACTATGCCGTGGCCTTCGTCGCGGGCACCGCCGCACTCGTCCGGAGCGCGTACCCGGAGTTGACAGCTCAGCAGGTTGCCCATCGGCTCCAGGCGACCGCCGACAAGATCGGCAGCGGAACGGCCCTCGACGGCCGCTTCGGCGCGGGAATGATCAATCCTGCCGAGTCGGTCACCAAGGTGCTCCCGGAGGAGGCCGTGTCCCCCGAATCCGACGAGCAGAGTCTGGCCCGGATCACCTCCGGAGCAACCGGCGGCCGGTCGGCGCTGCTCATCGTGGTGACGCTTGTCGCCCTTGCCGCGGCAGTCCTGCTGGTCGTCCGCATCCGCAGGCTGCTGCGGGACGAGGCGGTGCCCGAGGAGGAAGCCGTCGATCCGCCGGCCGGCGACGACACTCCGCCACCTGCCACGCGTCCGCCGGCGGTCAGGCCGGGCGCCCAGCGGGACACGACCCTCATCACCCCGGGAGCACGGCCGGGCACGAGGGACGGCGACCCCGCGACGCCTACCTCACCAACTCCGACCTCGTTCAGTCCCGACGCGAAGGCCGGCGTCCCGGTCTCGCCCGGGTCGTCCGAGCGGGGCACTGGCACTCCACAGGCGTCGACCGCGGACCGCGAGGCATCGGTGGGAGCGAAGTCGGACAAGAGCGCGGAATGACCACCGCCATGCCTGGAGGCCCACGACAGGCAGTAGGCGAACCGTGGATGTGAGGCGGGTGGCCGACGATGCCGGGCACGTCGAGGAGTTGCTGGGCCTCTATCACCTCGACGTGCTCGACGCGACGTCGGCAGCGCGGGTACGTGAGCACCTCGACGCGTGCGCCGCATGCCGGGTCGAGGCGGACCGGCTGTGCGAGGTGCTCGGCGTGCTGGCGCTGCTGACCGACCAACGGGAGACGCTTGTCAACGCGTACGGGGCCCTCGGCACCGCAACACCGCCGGCGTTCCCGGAACACTTCGCGCCGATCGAGGAACCGGAGGACGAGTCCCGTCGCCCGCGGCGTCTGCCCTGGACGCACCGGCTGGGCCGCGTAGAGGCGGCGGACACGTCTGCCGCAAGCCCTCCGGCCGTCGCCGCAGCGCCCGAAGCGCGGCCCGCTGCCACACCGGCCGGTTCGCCTGTGGCTCCGGGACACCGTACGGGGACTCCACACCGCCCGTCGACGCCAGAGCCTTGCGCGCCTCCCCCCGAACCGGCCGAACGCCACGGCTCCGCCACACCGCCTGCCGGATCCGCCACACCGCCTGCCGGGTCCGCCGCACCACCTGCCGGATCCGCCGCACCGGCTGCCCGATCCGCCGCACCGGCTGCTGGCCTGCCCGCCTCGTCACCGGGCCTGCCCGCCTCGTCACCCGACCGGCCCGCACCAGCACCGGGCCGACCTGCCACATCGCCTGCCGGCATGCCCGCCGCGCCTTCCCTGCCGTCAGCTGCCGTTGCCGCGCGCCCGGCACCGGGCCCGGCCGCCGCGGCGACGCGTGTGTCGCCTCCCCGGTCGTCGCTCCCGGCCGATGTGCCCGCGCCCGCCGCGACTGTCGCTCCGGGTGCCCGGCCCGAGCCTGTGGTCGACGCTGCTCCCGCCCCCGAGGTTGCTGCGCCCGCCGCTGCCACGCCCGCCATGGTCGGTCGACCCCGGCGAGCCGGGCGTACGCGAGCATTGGTGCTCTCCATCGGGATGCTGGCCACGTCCGTGACGCTGGGCGGTCTGGCCGTGGGTGCGCTGCTGCGCGACGGCGACGAGTCGACAGCGCCCGGCGTGCCGATAGTCGTCAGCGCCGCGGCCTCGGCGACGGACGTGGACAGTCACGCCGAGTTGGCCGTATCGCTTACTCAGGCGAACGGGTCGGTGCAGGTGCGGGCGACGGTGACCGGCCTGCAGAAGGATGTCGGCTACCGGCTGTACGGCTACAGCCTCGACGGCACCCGATGGCCCGTCGTCAACTGGACCGGCGGGGCCGACAAGGTGCAGGAGGTCACCGGCACGGCGCCCGTCGCGATCGCCGACGTGTCGCACTTCGTGGTGCTGCGCAGTGACCGGACCACAGTGGTGACGGTGTACCTGTCGAAGAGCGAGGGCGCGAACCTCGGGCCGAACGGCAGCTGACCGAGGTCCGAGCCGCCGCGTGACGGCCCGGACTCCGCCGCTCAACAGTCGTAGACCGCCCCGAGGACACGTTCGAGCTGCTGCGCCTCGCCCGCCTTCCCGGCGGTACCCAGATCCTTGATGACGTCGCCCAGCGCGTCGACCCAGGTGCGCTTCATCGTGGCGTCGAGGCGGGGCTTGTTCTCGGCGACCCACGCCCCGACGTCGGTGAACCGCCCGGCACGGGCCAGGTCGACGGCCTTGAGCAGTGCCGAGGTGAAGTCGAACTGGTTACGCGCGCTGACGTCGGTAGCGCCGCGGCCGGTGGCCTCGACGAGCGTCTGGAACTTCTCGGTGATGGGGACGTCGGCCTTGACCCCCGCGTCTGCCAGCTCGTAGACGCTCGAGATCACCGCCTTCGGGCGTTCCTCGATTGTCGCCTCGTGGTAGCGCGGCACCACGTCGGTCTCGGGACCGAACGTCAGCAGCGGGTCCACGATGCCGGCTCGCATGCTGGTCTTGACCCGCTGCGCCATTCCTTCGGCAAGCGCCTTGTTGGCCTGGGTGAGATAGGTCGCGGGTGCCGACCGGAGACGGTCGTACTGTTCGCGGACGGACAGGCCCCCCCAGACGAACTCGCCGAACTCCTCGTCGGCGCGCGGAATCCGCGGGTCCCGGTGCAGCTTCGCGGCGGTTGCCGCAAGCTTGTCGTCGAGCTTGGGGCTGGGCTGGTCGGGGCGCTGACTACGGGGCACCGTGCGATCCGCGGGCTGGACGTGCCAGGGATTGTCCAGGCTGACGCTGAGCCCACCGGCCGCGGCCGGCGCCGAGTTGGCAAGTGCGCCGCCGTAGGGTGCTATCGCGTCGAGCAGCTCGTCGCTGACCACACCCTTCGTGAAGACAGTGACCTGGGTGCGGCCCTGCGCGAACTGTTCGAGCACCTCATTGAGTTCGGTGATCTGCGTCGACGTGGGGGCCTGGCGGGCCGGGGTGCTGAGCCAGAAGTAGACCTGCCCCGGATTGTTCTCGGCCAGTCTGAGCAGATCCCGGGGCGGTGCGCCCTTGGCGACCAGGGCGCCGGTGTCGCTGACCAGGTTCGCGGGGGCATTCTGCGGGTGCGGCATCTTCTCCTGGGCGTCTGCCAGCCAGTTCGGCTTGGCATCCAGGTCGGACTCGTGGAACGAGGAGCCGAGGCTGCTCTGCGCCGACGCGGGCGAACCGGGCGCGGCGACAGTGAGCTCTTCGAACCACACCCGGGTCTGCCGGTGCAGGGCGTCGTCGTCGAGACCGACGGCCGGCTTCAGCAGGCCGTCGGGCAGCTGCGAGGCGTCCAACCGCGAGCCGCGGGTCGAGGCCGAGGCGACCAGATCCTCGGCGGTGGGCAGCTGGTCGGCCTGCCCCGGGTGCAGGTAGCGGAAGCGGGCGAGCGCTTCGCCCAACATGGTGACGAGCGGCGCACGCACCGCCTCGGCACGCGTCAGACCGGCGGCGACGGCCTGCTCGGGTAGGCCGTTGAGCTTGTCGATTCCGGCTCGCAGCGCGTTGTGGCCGTTACTACCGCCCTCTACGTGGATCTTCAGCGGAACGCGCGGCCCGTAGGTGCGCGACAGATCCGCGGCCTTCCACGCGACGTTGTCGACGAATTGCCGCAGCGCCCCCGAGTTCAGCGTCGGCTCGAGTTTGCGCGCCCCGAAGTCGACGGCGAGCGCCGCGGGCGGCTCGAACGTGAAGGGCTTGAGCCACTGCTGGTTGCGGTCGAACTCGGCCCTGAGGCTGAACTCGTCGCTGTCGAGTCGACCGGTCGGCGAGAAGGCGTGCGCCCACTCCCACGTTCCGTCCTCGGAATGCACGAACAGGTAGTGGTGCTTGTCCGCCCACGGTTTGTGCCACGTGCCGTCCACCCGCGTGCGCTCTCCGACGCTTCCGGTGTCGGGGTCGCGGAGCGTTTCGATGTAGTGGTCGTTACCGATCACCCGGTCGCGCCAGGTCTGCCTGGGCACGAACGCGCCGGCGTCCGGCTCCTGCGGCGTGAAACGCGTGCCGGTGAGACTGCCCCAGAGGTTGGTGCCGTGGACGTTGATCTTCACGTAGGGCGCATCCGGCTTCGACATCGACGCCTTGTAGGCGAGAATCGACCGTCCACGCGCGTCGGTCTGCGGCACCGAGGCGGGTATGGCCTCGTCCGGCACCAGGGGGGTGGAGGTCGACGGAACGATCTTGTCGGCCGGGTTCCGGTTGCCGATCACGTCCAGAATGACGTTGCGCAGGTCCTCACCGTCGATCTTCACTGCGGGTTTCGGCGGGAACAGGACGAACGCCACGCCAAGGCCGAGCTGGACGGCGAAGTCGGTGCCGATGTTGATCAGTCCCATCAACTCCGGCTCGCCCTTGGCGGCGGTGACGATCTGCTGGACGGTGCCGACGTTCTTGAGCTTCTGCTTGAGTTCGTTACGCAGCTCCGTCCAGAGCCGATCGCCGAGCCGGCGGTAGATCTCCTTTTCCGGGATCGTCGCCCCGTGCTGAGCCGCCTTCATCTCGGCGATCTGCTTCTCGAGCATCTTGGTGCGTTCCTCGAAGAAGCCCTGGAAGATCTTGGTGAGACCTGCGGAGATCACCGGCCAGCCCGGGACGTACGCGCCGGCGAAGCCCGCCGCCGCCAGGAAGAGCTCGAAGCCCCTCTGGTACGAGGCGGCGATGGACTTCGCCATGAGGGCAGGCTGGATGTCCGCCAGCAGGAGCGCTTTCGTGCTGCTGTTCTTCTTCTGGAACTCGTTCGCCTGATACTTCTCGAACTCCCGCAGGGCGATGATGCCGGCGCCCTTGCCGACGAAGCCGACCGCCGCCGGAACCGCGGCCAGTCCGGTGGGCACGAAGACGCTTGCGGTCCACCCGAGCGAGCCCTCGACCATGCCGATCACCTGTTGCAGGGCCTTCCTGGTGTTGCTGGCCTCGCCTCGCACGGCGGCCTTCACCGCGGCGTCGGTCACGAGGTCGCGCATGTGCTTCGCGATCTCCTCCGCGACGTGCGCGTAGCCCTCGATCGCTCTGGCGATGTCCGCGACCCGTTCCTCGGCCGCCCGCCGGTCCAGCACCGGGTTGACGGTGGCGCCGGTACGGGGAGCGGGGATGCTCGCGAGCGCCCCGTGCAGACCGCTGATCGCGTGGTGCAGTTCGATGCGGTGTTTGCGCACATGCAGGCGGTCGCCCAGCGTCGCCTTGACGAAGCCCAGCTTGCCGAGATTCTTCAGGGAGCCGGCCAGATGCTCACCGTGGTCGATCTGCCGCTCCAGCAGCGCGCGCAGGTCGCGGTTGAAGACTATGTTGTCGTCGACCAGCGGGCGGGCTCGCTTCAAGCCCGGCTTCGGGTCCTCCAACCCGGTGGTCGTCAAGGTCCGTACGATCTGGTCGACCGGGGACTCCGACGGGCCGAGGTGCAGCGCGACGCCCGAGGGCAACCTGTGGAAGGCCCGCGATACCTCCACCGCACGGGCCATCTCCTCCCTGGTCGGCACACCGGTGCCCGGCAGGTAGTGGCCGAGCGCCTCCGGTTCCGCGTCGGGCGACATTCCCGGTCGGTAGGCCCGGAACTGGTTCGCGCCGGTCTGCACCAGCTGGGGCCGTCCGTCCACCCAGACGGTCTCGGCCGTGAACACCTTCGCCGGCGCGGTGGAGCCCTCTGGCGCCTGCACGACGAAAACCTCGGTGTCGGCGCCCACGACCGTCATCTCGGGCCGTTGGCGGAACAGCTCCCGCAGCGTCCCGGTGCTGACGATCTCGCAGGCGATGATGTCGGCCGCGGCCGTGCCCGCCGGGATCTGCGCGCTGATCGTGCCGGACGTGGCGTAGGCGGTGCCAGTGCTGCGGATGCCGCCACGAACGGTGTCGCCGGCATCGTTGCGGTAGCCCTCTCCGAGGACGACGAAACCGCCCTCCGGCAGCCGCACCTCCGACAGATCCCGAACGAGTTCCGACCCGGGCACGCCGAACACCACTCCGTTGCCCTGCGCCAGCGGTGTCGTGGTGGGCTCGCCGACCAGCGGCTCCAAGGTGGTGGCCGGGGCGGCGAGGTGCTTGACGAAGTAGTTGCCGTTCTTGCCGACCTTGAAGAGCTGCCACCGATTGCTCCCGCTCTCGCGCAGCTGATAGTAGTTGCTCCTGCCCAGGATCGGCCGGTAGCGCCGACCGGGACGGTCGGGGCGGGTGTACGTCTGCTCCCACGCGTTCACCTGCGGGCCGCGAGCGACCCAGTTGTCGCCGACGTAGTAGTCGCGGCCCCGGACATACTGCGGCGCCGGGGCCTGGGTGGCCTGTTGAGTGGCGACAGGCCCGGTCGTGGTGGTACCGCCGTGCTCGGAGCTGGTGTCGGAACCGGCGACATACCCGGTATCGGCTACCCCCGTCGTGTCTCGCACGCTCGACGGCTCAGACATCTGGTACGGCGACGCGGTGACCGGCTGCGCCGTCATGCGCAGGCCGGAAGAGGCGGTGGTCACCGGCCCGCGGCCGGCGCTGACGGATGCGGCCGGGAAGGACCGGGTGTAACCGGAGCCGTTCCCGATAGCGGAGCCCGAGCCGGAAGCGCCGCCGAAGCGGGCCGCCCCCATGGCTGACGACTCCGCCTGTTGGCCATCGAGGACCTGGCGGATCCGGGCAGCCTGTGCGCTGGTGGCCCACCGAGACTCCATCCGGCCGGTGGTGCCGACCACGTGCTGGTAGTACTGGCCGCCCTCCGACACGTACCAGCGGATACCGTCGACCTCGTAGAAGTCGGTGAGCTGCCGCTCGAACTGCTCCTGGGCAGCGATCTCGGACGCGCTCGGGGCAGGACGGTAGGCCAGGGTGGTGCGCAGCCCTTCCTGGGCCACCGGGGCGGCAGTGGTGTCCTCCCGCAGCGTCGTCGGCGTGCGCCGCTCGACGTCGGGAAGGTGGCCCCAGAGCCGGGTGGCCGAAGTCCCCGAGAGGCCGAGTTCGGCGCTCTTGCCGGCTTGGGCGGCCTTGACGCCCCAGGCCTTCATCTGAGCCAGAATCTCCGTCATCGCCGGCGTGACGTTCCTGGGCTTACGGCGCGTCGGATCATTGCGCCATTCGCTCGGGATCACGTCCCGCAGTTCCTGCCAGAGTGCCCCCTCGATGGCGGGCGTGAGGTCACCGCCGGGAGCCTGGAGCAGCCGCTCAGCCTGCTTGGCGTGCTTGAGGACGGTGGCCTCACTGATCCCGGGCGTGTACTCGCTGATCGCCCGGGCGTTCTCCAGACGTGTGTTGAGCCGCTGGACGATCTCGGTCCATTCACGCGGCAGCTGGGTGTTCGGCTTGCGGGTGGCCGCATACTGCTCGCTCAGCTCCCTGAGCCGCAGCGCGTCCGGGTCGTTGCGCAGATCCTGGCGTACGGTGCGGACGTCACCGGCCACTGTCGGCTCGAAATCCACGAACGTGCGCTCGTCACCGCTTGTCGACGGGGTCTCGTAGTTGCGACGGTCGTGTGGCCGCTCCCCCACGCTCTGGAGGCCGTACTGCGGTGCCGGGCCTTGGACGGACCCCTCGGGCGCCTGCTCGTTGGACCAGGCGGAGTAGTTGGTGCGGAAGTCCCCGGCGAGCATTTCCTCGAGCCGGCTCAGCACCCAGTGCCCCTGCGCCTGCGGCTGATATGGATCGGTGGCGACCTGTGGCCGGTGACGCAGCAAGCTCTCGAAGGCCGCGTCGTAGGCCGCACCCGGATTGGTGTTGTGCTGCACGCCGTGCGTGCCGTTCAGGTGCTCCAAGCCGAGCAGGCAGGCGAGACAGGGCCGCATACGCCCATGGATCGCGAAGTCGCCCCAGATCGTCTCGCTGGTCAGTCCGGATCGGTCGACAGCGATCATGAGCTTCTGTTCAGCGTGCATGTTCGGCTCGGGGCTGTGCCGCAGGAGGATGATCGCGTTCTGGAGGTCCGGCGAGGTGAGCGCGTGTCGGACCGCCTCGCGGTCCGACGCGTCCACAGTCACGGTCGGCCCATCGGAGGAGAGGATGTTGGTGACCGCATTCGCGGGGCGCGGATGTGCCACGTCGGCGGACCCGTCGAGCTTGTCGACCGCGGCGTTGAGACGGCGTTGCGCCTCGATGCGCTCCTGTCCCTTGTAACGGGCCCGACCACGTTCGTGGATCAGGGTGCGGATCGGGTGTTGGGGCAGGTCTCTGGCCCGCTCGTCCAGCAGTCGCGTCGTCGTGTCGCTGTTCGAGGCGATGACCAGCCGGCCGTTGATGATCATCGCCTGCATTTCGAAGTCGCGGTCGCTGGACGCGATGGTGGCTTTGTTCGCGTCGCGCAGTTGTTGTCCGGCGTCGTGGAGCGCCAGTGACAGGTGCCGCAGCGACTGGCCAACCGCGTCGGCTGGCGAGTTCTTGTAGGAGCGGGGGTACCTGAAATTCACCTGGTCCGTCGAGCGCCCTTGCTGCGGCAGCCTGCCGAAGTCCAGGGAGAAGCGGGTCAAAATGGCCCGGATCTGCGCCATGACATTGGCGTCGACTGTCGCCGGGCGCTTGGTGGCGGCCTTCTGCCCGTCGCTGTCGGACTCGTGCCGCCGCTTGTTACGGTCACCGCCGCCCTTGTCTTCCCGGCCACCGCTGCCGCTGCTCCTGCCGTGTTTCGTCGACTGCCGGCCCGCGTAACGGACGCCGCCGGGGCCGACGAGGCCGGGGTCGACCAGCGCCCGCACCGTCGACCCCGACTCCACAGCGGTCGCGACGGCGGTGACCTGTCCGTTGCCGTCCACGAGCAGCATGCGCGCGTCGACGAGGTCGCTGGCGACCTCGTCGGCGGGACGGACGCCGCCCACCTCACCGGCGCGAAAATCGACAGCGCGCAGACCGTCGGCGGTGTCTCGGAAGGCCACCGCGTGGCCGATCGAGCCGGGACGCCCCACCAGGGCGAACACCGTCGCTCCCCGGCTCCCCGCCGGTGCGCCGCGCAGTGCCTGCGACACGGTCGACAGCGAGTCGAACGCGCCCCACTGACGGTCGGTCACCGCGGCGAAGGGGTCGGGCGACGGGTCGGGGGAACGGGTAAGCGTGCCGGGGAGCGTCGCCAGGTCGTCGGCCGCCTGCCCGGTGCGGACACTGCCGTACAGATCACGGGCGAGGTTGCGGACGCCTGTGACGCAGGCGGCGAGGTCGGCCAGGTTGATCGGCGGCAGCTGCGCGACAAGCGTGGCGAGGCTCGCCGCCGAACGGCCGAGCTGCCCCGGCATGGTGACCGTCATCGCGTCGAAGGTGCGGGGAAGCGGCGCGGCGGTCGCGGTCCCGCCGGAGAACCGCAGCACGGACAGGCCGTCCGCGGCCGCGATCACGTGGTAGGCCTGCGGCGGCGCCCCGGCCGCGGATGTCACGTCCACGACGGCGCGCTCCCCCGGCCGCAGCGTCTCGAGGTGGGTGAGCAGGGCCGGGAGGCTGGTGACCCGGCCGGTGTCGCCGGTGGGGCGTACCTCGGTGAGGTCGGCGTGCCGGGGGTTCACCATCGCGGCAGGTAGGCCGATCCAGGCGACGTCGCCGTCGAAGCGAAGTTGCCCGGACATCGCGGGGTGAACCGGCCCGACACCGGTGCGGACCGCAGTGGTGAGGGTGTCCGCGAGGTGCTGCTTCGGCAGCACGACCACGCCCGTCGCGAGGAGCGGATCCGTCGTCCGGCCGGCGGCGTCGACCGGCAGCACGTACTGATCGGCTGGATCGAGCAGGTCCGTACGGCCGGGCAGCCGCACGGGGAGCCCGACCCCCGTCCAGGCGTCGACCCCGGCACGGGTGACAGACCTCGTCACATCCGGGGCGAGGGTCTGCACCATCCGGGCGAGAGTCCCCACGTGCTCCCGGGCCAGGGCGTCACCGATGCGGGTGGCGCCCAGGGAACCCTCACCGAGGTGCACCTGGACGATGCCGGGCAGCTCCGGCGTTTCGAGCACCCGGGTGGGTACCTCGGCGGTGGGGTCGATGCCGAGGTGCAGGCCCGAGGGGACGGGGGTGTAGCCCTCGAGACAGATCGCCGGAATGTTGCCAGCCATCAGGCGTACTCCTGCCAAAGGTCGTGGTGCCGGATCCGTGCGTCAGTAGCAGGTGGCGATGTCCTCAAGGAGGTGCCTGAGGCTTTCCTGCGCGGAGGCCGGGACACGCGGCTGCACCTCCTCCTTGATGATGTAGTGCCAGCCGACCCGGTCCTGGCCGGTCAGGCAGTCGATAGCGGTGACCAGGTCGTGCGGCGAGACGCCGCCACCCCAGCGAACCGGGTCGATGGTGCGCAGGAGCGCCTCGGCGACCGTGGCGTGCGCGCGGTACAGCTCGGGTGCGCCAGGCTTACGCGCGGCCCGCTCCCCCTCCAGCTCGCCCTTGCCGGCCAGCACGTCGAGGACGGCGCCGGGGGCGAGCCGGGTGACGCCCTCGTCGAGCATCGCCTGGACGAGCTGACGCAGCCACAGCAGACCGTCCTGGAAGGGGCCCTGCGACCCGAGCACCTGCCGGTTGCTGAGATAGCCGAACAGCAGCGACTCGTCAGCGGGCGTCGCTTGCGGCACCCGCTCGGCAAGCAGCGAAGGATCCGTCGGGGCGATCGGCGCGGCATGGAGATCGGTGGAGGCGCGCGATGCCACCTCCAGTACGACGCCGAACGCCGGCAGCGCTCGATCCGGCACGAAGAACGGGTGGTCCTTGAGCAGGAGACCGTCCGGGCCGACGGCGGTGGCCCGCGTCCGGTACGCGACGACAAGCGCCCGCATGGCGTCGAGCGACTCGGGCATCAGCAGCTCGACCCGGTTCTCCCGGAAGTAGCGTTCGGCGTCCGGCCAGCTCGGCGACGCGAGAAATTCGCGCAGCACCTGAGGCGCCTGCGCCACGGGCGTCCTGGAGGCAAGCTGACCGGCGTGGTCGAGGGCACCGCTGGACAACACCGAGTAGCGCTCCGGCAGGCCATCGCCGTGCACCGTCCAGCCCTCGAGATCACCGAGCTTGTTGATACCCGGCACGACGGTCACGCCGCCGTACTGGTTGCGGACCAACCACATCAACTCGTCGTTGTGCTCGGTCGCCACCACGACCGGAGGGCCCGCGGAACGCTTCAGCGACTCGTTCAGTGCCGTCTTCAGCTCGGCGTCCAGCGTGGAACGGCCCTCGTGGGCCCGCCCCCGACGTACGTCCAGGGCGATAACCGGACCGTCGTAGCCGCCGACCACCTCAAGGATCTGCCGGCGGATGGCCGTGCGGGCGCCCTCCGGCCAGGCGCCGACGAGCAGTGACGCCCCCTGCGGTCGGGCGTGCATGGAGACGAGCGGTGCGGTCTCGGTCGCTGCCTCGACCACCGGCAGGTACGGGTTGCCGAGACTGTCGACAAGCAGCGCCGTCGACCGCTGTCGCTCCAGGATCGCGGTGTGCTCGTTCAGAGAGCCGTCCGGGTGGGCGGGCAGGAGAGTTCCGTGCGCCAACGGGTCCGCCCAGTACATCTGGCCGTCGGCCGGAGAGCGGACGAGCCAGAAGGCGCGCGGGTGCGCGTCGCCGTCGGCCCAGCCGTTGATCAGCGCCGCGGCGGCGCGTCCCCCGGCCACCTCGGACCACACCGTGTCCGCACCCAGGTGCGTCAGCCGGCTCTGCAGCAGGTCCTCGAGCATGCCGAGCGAGACCGGGCGGGGCGAGTCCAGCAACCCGTCGATCTCACCGCTGGGCAGCGTGCCGAAGAGGGCGTAGTGAGCGGCGGCGACAGTGGAGAGGTCGCCCGGCCAGGAGCCGGCAGGTGCCGGATTGTTCGCCAGCCACTCCCCCAACCGCTCGATCGACGCCGGGACCAGCGACGTCTCCAGGTTCTCCAGGGCGGTCCGCTGAACCGTGGTGCTCTCCGGCATGAGCCGGTAGGTCTCGGCAAGCGCGCCGACCGGGGCCTCCCGGCCGTCCGGGCCGGACGCGAAGATCCGCTCCTCCGGCAACCGGCCCAGCGCGACGGCGTCCAGCGGCGCGTGCAGCGCCACACCCAGGTCACTCTGCACGGTGAGCAGCGTCTCGGGGTCGGTGACCAGTGTCGCGGTCCCAGGATCGACCAACGCCACCACCACGTCCAGGCCCTTGTCCACAAGGCCGCGCAGGTGCTCGCGTACGCCGGCCGACGACGCCTGGTCGATCGGCAGGAAGACCGAGACGTCGCCGGAGGTCACCGTCGTTGCGATCAGGTCGGTCAGCCGCGCGTCCAGCGGGGCCGCCGCCGAGCCGGTCCGTAGCAGCACCTTGCCCGGACCCGCCACGTTGAAGAACTGGAGACAGTCCTCGAGCACACCCATGCCGGTCTTCCCTCCGCTGCCCTTTGCTTCGCCGCTACTGGCCGAGCACCGAGAGCGCCTCGGTCAGTTGGCCCATTCGCTCCTCGGTGAGTTGGCGCAGCTGCGCACCGGCGTCCTTGAGGGCCTCCAGCACGAGTTCCTCGATCTCCTCGTGGCCGCCGCGCTCCAGCAGGTCCGGGGCGAGCCGAACGTTGCGGAACTCGGCACTGGCGGTCATGGTCACGGCCACCGCACCGTCATGGGAGGTGCCGACGACCTCACTTTCCGTGAGGCGGTCCCGCATGCTCGCCATCTGCTCCGAGACTGTCCGCGCCCGCTCAAGCATCAGATCCAGCTCGTTCGACGCCATCACGTTCCTCCTTCGGCAAGGTTCACGGCACGCTCCCACGAGACGCGGGATCAGCTGCCAGGTCCCCGAAGGGGGACATGCGAAGGCCGCCGCCGGATCCCGGCGGCGGCCTCGCGTCACGCTCAGCTTTTCCAGGTACGCACGTTGGCCCACTCGCTGTCGGCGTAGTTGTTCCACGACACGTTCATCGCCGCCGCGATCTGACCAAGCACGCCGGTCGGGCCGAAGAGGCCGTCCGCGGCGATGTTCCACTCGTTCTGCAGGCCCTGGTAGTACGACTGCGCGGGGCCCTCCCAGGTGTCCTGCAGGGGTGACAGCTTGCTGATGAGGGCATCCAGCTGACCGACGATCTCGGTCGCCTTGGTGTTGAGCTGCCGGCCGGCGAGCTCAAGCTCCGCGGGGACGCGAAGGTTGCTGGTGGCGGGGTCTGCCATTGTTCGCTCCTGATCCTGGGTCTCTTAGAGGCGGGCGCCGGGGATGTCGCCGTTGACCGCGACCAGGCTGGCGACGTTGGCCTGCTCCGCGTCGACGTAGTTGGTGAAGTTGCCACGCAGGCCGGACGCGATGTCGGTGAGCGCGTCGTGCAGCATCTTGCCGAACACGTCGAAGTCGTGCATCAGGATGTTGAACTGATCCGACGCCACGCCGTGCCAGGTCGCTTGGAGGTTCACGACGTACGAGCGCAGCGCCGCCAGCTCGCCATCGATGTCGGAAGCGGTGCTGTCGCAGCTCACCGCCGCGTCGGAAATCATCTCCGGTGTTACGAGAATGTGGTCCATTGCCATTCCTTCCGTCGGCTCTCGTCTGTCAGGACTTGGTGTTCGTCAGGTTCTGGGTGTTCGTTCCCTCGGCGCCGACATAGTTGTCGTACGACTTCTGCATCGCCAGGATCGCGTCGTCCAACAGGCCCTTGGTGTCGGTCGTCAGCTTGCCCATGTCCTTGACGAGCTCCTGGTACTTGGCTCCGGACGGGCTCACCCAGACGGTGCCGATCATCTCCTCGAAGAACAATTTCATGGTTCTGAGATTGCTCTCGATCATGTCCCGCTCTCCCGCGATCGTCTTGATCGCGGCACCGAGCTTCGGGATCTCGACGGCGTAGTCCGCCCGCTCCCCGTTGACGATCTGATAGATCGGCTTGCCGTCCTTGTCGGTGCCGACCACTGTGCCGTCGCCGAACTTCGACTCGATGATCCCGTCGGCCTTGTACGTGATGTCGACGGTGTTGCCCTTGCCGTCGTACCCGTGCGTCGGGCGACCGCCGGCGTCGAACTCGTCGTAGGTCCAGCCGTTCGACTGCATCGTCTTCACATCGCCGTTGGCGTCGCGGGTGACGATCGTGCCGTCGCTGTAGGTCCACACCGCGCTGCCGTCCTGCGCGTAGACGATCTTCACCGTGTTGTCGCCGTCGTCCTCCTTGCCCGCGGTCGGTCGGCCCTGGGAGTCGAAGGCGGCGAACGTCCAACCACCGGACTGCATCAACGTCACGTCGCCCGCACCGTTGCGCTTGAGAACCGTGCCGTCGCCGTACTTCCAGGTGCTCGACCCGTCCGGGGCGTAGATGACGGACACCTCTTGTGCCGGCTGGCCGTCCCTGGCCGGGACCGTGCCGTGAACCGGCCGCCCGTCGGCGTCGAAACTGTCGTACGTCGTCCCGTCGGCCAGAATCTGCTTCGTGACGTTGCCGTCGGGATCGCGGTAGACCCTGGTGCCGTCGCCCTCGTACGTCCAGATGCTGGTGCCGTCGCTCGCGTAGCTGATGCTGACGGCCTGGCCGCCGACGGTGCCGTGGGTGGGTTTGCCGTCGGGGTTGAACTGGTCGTAGACCGAGCCGTCGGCCAGCTCCTGCCGGACGACGGTTCCGTCCGCGCTCCGAAAGACCCTGGCGCCGTCACCCGCGTACGTCCAGACGCTGCTGCCGTCGCCGTTGTAGGCGATGTCGACGCCCTGACCGCCCACGGTGCCGTGCGTCGGCTTCCCATCCGCGGTGAACCGGTCGAACACCGCACCATCAGCCGTCACCTGACGCACCACGTCACCATCGGCGTTACGGGTCACCGTGGTGCCATCACCGTACGTCCAGACGCTGCCGCCATCACCGTTGTAGGAGATGTCGACGCCCTGACCACCCACCGTGCCGTGCGTCGGCTTCCCATCCGCGGTGAACCGGTCGAACACCGCACCATCAGCCGTCACCTGACGCACCACATCGCCATCGGCGTTACGGGTCACCGTGGTGCCATCACCGTACGTCCAGACGCTGCCGCCATCACCGTTGTAGGCGATGTCGACACCCTGACCACCCACCGTGCCGTGCGTCGGCTTCCCATCCGCGGTAAACCGATCAAAGACCGCCCCCTCGGGGGTGGTCATCCGCACCACGTCGCCGGCGGCGTTGCGATCGACGCTGCTGCCGTCGCCGTATCGGTAGATGCTGGAGCCGTCGCCGTTGTAGGAGATGTCGACGTCCTGAGGCGGACCGCCACCGGCGCCCGGCATGGTGCCGTGGGTCGGCCTGCCGTCGGACGTGAACTTGTCGAACACCGCGCCGTCTGCCGTGCGCTGCCGAATCAGTTCACCGTTCGCGTCACGCTCCAGCGTGGACCCGTCGGCGAAGTTGTAGATGCTGGAGCCGTCACCGTTGTACGAAATGTCGACGGCCTGACCGCCCACCGTGCCCTGCGTCGGCCTCCCGTCCGCGTCGAACCGGTCGAACACCGCGCCGTCGGCAGTCGTCTGCCGCACGACGTCACCGTCGGGGTCGCGCTGGATCGTGCTGCCGTCGTCGTACGTCCAGGTGCTGGCGCCGTCGGCCGCGTACGAGATGTCGACCGACTGGCCGCCGACCGTACCGTGCATCGGTCGGGCCTGGTCATCGAACCGGTCGAAGACCGTGCCGTCCGCCGTCGTCTGACGAACCGGATCGCCGTTGGCGTTCTGCACGGAGACAGTGCCGTCGGCATAGCTCCAGGTGCTCGTGCCATCAGCGTTGTAGTCGATGGTGACCTCTTGCCCACCAACAACGCCGTGAGTCGGCCTACCATCGCCGCTGAACGCATCGAACGACGCACCGTCGGGAGACGTCTGGCGCAGCGGATCGCCGTCAGCATCCTGAACCGAGACCGTCCCATCGGCATAAGTCCAGGTACTCGACCCATCAGCGTTGTAACCGATGGTGACCTCTTGCCCACCAACAACGCCGTGAGTCGGCCTACCATCGCCGCTGAACGCATCGAACGACGCACCGTCGGGAGACGTCTGGCGCAG